>DATKOP010000085.1:0-49328 GCA_035524595.1 Steroidobacteraceae bacterium
GGTCGGTGACCCGGGGTTTGGAAAGCGGACTCTTTCGAAGGGAAGGAAAGTCCGCTAGGGGATTCAGTGCAGGCGCGCCCACTGCAGCACGCGGATCTCCTCGGCCTCGAGGTCGAGGTCGCGCGCGATCAGCGTGGCGACCCGCCGCGGGTCGGTCGGGACCGTGTCCTGCCCGCCCAGTTCCACGATTCCCGTGTACTCGCTCGGGCCCTTGGCCCCGAGGTCAGCCACGAAGCGCGTGTAGAACTTGACGCTCATGGGCACAAAGCTTATGTACGCACACCCCGGGCGTCCGTGACTTATGTCCCAATCCGGCCGGGGCCGACAGGCAAGGAGAGCGCCAATGGGGCGATGGCGGCCACCCGTGCGGCCGGGCTCACAATACATAACGCGGCCCGGCGCCGAGCGCCTGCGGGCCGAGCTCGACCGGCTGTGGCGCATCGAGCGCCCGCAGGTCACGCAGGCGGTCGCCGAGGCCGCCGCGCAGGGCGACCGCTCCGAGAACGCCGAGTACACCTACGGCAAGAAGCGCCTGCGCGAGATCGACCGGCGCGTGCGCTTCCTGCGCAAGCGCCTCGACGGCATCGTCATCGTCGACCAGCCGCCGTCGGATCCGCGGCGGGTGTTCTTCGGCGCCTGGGTCGAGCTCGAGGACGAGTCGGGCCGGGTGCGCGTGCACCGCATCGTCGGCCCCGACGAGTTCGACATGGACCCGTGCTTCGTCAGCATGGACGCGCCGCTCGGCCGGGCGCTGCTCGGGCGGCGCCTGGACGAGGAGATCGCGCTCGAGCTGCCGGCCGGGCGCCAGCGCCTGACGATCGTCGCGATCCGCTACGGCGAGCCGGGCGCCTGAGCCCGGCCGCGCCTCAGACGACGCGGACGTTCTTGAACTGCCAGGGGTCGGAGGTGTCGAGGTCCTCGGGGAACAGGCGCGCGCGGTCGTGCAGCGGGTTCCACTCGGTGTACTCGCCGACCACCGGGCCGAGGTACGGGCGGCAGATCTCGAGGTTGCGCCGGTAGTCCATCTCGTCCGGCTCCACCACGCCCTCGCTCGGGTTCTCGATCGCCCAGATCAGCCCCGACAGCACCGCCACCGTGACCTGCAGGCTGGTCGCGTTGTTGTGCGGCGCGAGCCTGCGCGCCTCGTCGACCGACAGCTGCGAGCCGTACCAGTAGGCGTTCTTCTTGTGGCCGGCGAGCAGCACGCCGAGCTCGTCGATGCCGCCCGGCTCGATCTCGTGCATCAGGATGCGCTTGTGGTCCTGCAGCCGCCAGTTGCGGCCCGCGAACTCGTGCACCGACAGCACCGCCGAGTCCGACGGGTGGTAGGCGTAGTGCGCGGTCGGCCGGTACACCACCTGCTCGCCCTCGCGCACCGTGTAGTAGTCGGCGATCGAGATCGCCTCGCCGTGGGTGATCAGGAAGCCGTGGAAGTAGCCGGCCTTCGGCGTCCAGGTGCGCACGCGCGTCGCGGCGCCGGGCTGCATCAGGTAGATCGCGGCGCCGCCGCCGAAGTCGTGCTTGCGGCCGTCGCGCGGGAAGTTGCGCTCGTGCGAGCCCCAGCCGAGCTCGGCCGGCTGGCAGCCCTCGCTGACGAAGCCGTCGACCGACCAGGTGTTGACGAACTCGCCGATGCGCTTCGGCACGCTCGGCACCTGCGTGTCGCGCTCGGCGACGTGCACGACCTTGACGCCGAGCTTGCGGGCGAGGCCCGCCCACTGGTCGCGGCCGCGGGGACTGCCGGCGTCGAGCTCGAGGTCGGCGGCGATGTTGAGCAGCGCCTGCTTGAGGAAGTGCTGCACGAGGCCGGGGTTCGCGCCGTGCGTCAGCACCGCGGTCGGCTTCGGCGTGCCGTCCTTGTCCTTGATCTTCCTGAGCGCCAGCGCCTCCTCGCGCAGCGCGTAGTTGGAGCGCTTCGAGGGCGACAGCGACGGGTCGGTGTAGCCGCCCGGCCACGGCTCGATGCAGGTATCGAGGTACAGCGCGCCGCGCTCCCAGCAGAACTTCACCAGCGCGATCGAGGACACGTCGACCGAGACGTTGAGCACGAAGTCGCCGCGCCCGACCATCGGCTCCAGCACCTGGCGGAAGTTCTCGCGCGTCAGCGGCTGCTTGACGAAGCGGATGCCGTACTCGCGCGCGCACTCGGCGCCGGCGTCGTCGGCGGTCACGATCGTGATGCGATCGCGCGCCAGCCCGCCGACGTGGCGCAGGATCAGCGGCAGCACGCCCTGGCCGATGCTGCCGAAGCCGATGAAGATCAGCCGTCCCGGGAAGGTCACGTGGACTTTGTGTTCAGTGGTCATGATGCCCCATCAACGAGATGCGCCGGACGCCTGCGCGACATGCCTGGCAGAGACTCGACGCGAGCGATCCAGCGCGCGAGCGGCCGATACTCTACCTCAACGGGCGCGCGCGGCGCGCGCAGCGGGCCGCGGCAGCGCGCGCCGCGAGCGCGCGCGGCCGAGGCCGCCGCCGGCGCCGGGTGCGCCGCGGCCGGGCGGCCGCGCTACACTGCCGCCGGCGCGGAGCATCACGGATGAATCACCACACGCTCATCGACGTTCAGACCCTCGCGGCCGGGCTCGCCGATCCGGCGTTCAGGATCGTCGACTGCCGCTTCGACCTCGGCGACCCGGACGCGGGGCCGGCGCTCTATCGTGGCGGCCACCTGCCGGGCGCGGTGTACGCGCACCTCGACGCCGACCTGTCGGGCCCGCGCGCGCCGTGGACCGGCCGCCACCCGCTGCCGGAGCCGGAGGCGCTCGCCGCCACCTTCGGCCGGCTCGGCATCGGCGCCGGCGTGCAGGTGGTCGGCTACGACGACTCCGGCGGCATCTACGCGGCGCGCCTCTGGTGGCTGCTGCGCTGGCTCGGCCACGAGGCGGCGGCGGTGCTCGACGGCGGCCTCGCGGCCTGGCGCGCGGCCGGCCTGCCGCTCAGCGACGCCGGCGCCGCGCCGGCGCCGCGGCGCTTCGTCGCGGCGCCGCGCGCCGCGGCGCACGTCTCGGCCGACGAGCTCGCGGCGCTGCTCGCGCGCCGCGCGTGCCTGCTGCTCGATGCGCGCTCCGCCGAGCGCTACCAGGGGCGCGTCGAGCCGCTCGATCCCAAGGCGGGTCACGTGCCCGGCGCGGTCAACCACCACTACGCGCGCAACCTCGGCGCCGACGGCCGCTTCCTGGCGCCGCCGGCGCTGCGCGCTTTGTTTGAGCCGCAGCTCGGCGGGCGCCCGCCGGCGGCGATCGTCAGCATGTGCGGCTCGGGCGTCACGGCCTGCCACACGCTGCTGGCGCTCGAGATCGCCGGCCTGCCCGGGGCGCGGCTCTACCCGGGCTCGTGGAGCGAGTGGTGCCGCGATCCGGCGCGGCCGGTGGCCACCGGCCCCTGAGCGGCGCTCATTTACATCGCGCCTCGTTTTGCTATCGTGCGCGCGTTCGACTGAACGCGGCGAGGCCGTACCCGTGAACAGCACCGCGCCCAAGTTCGCGACGCCCGTCGGCTGGAAGGTCGACGACTCGGCCCAGCTCTACCAGGTCGACGCGTGGGGCAGCGGCTACTTCGGCGTCAACGCCGCCGGCAACGTGGTGGTGCGCCCCGATCAGCAGCCGGGCCGCGAGATCGACCTGCTGGAGGTCGTCGAGGGACTCAAGGCGCGCGACCTGACGGCGCCGGTGGTGGTGCGCTTCTCCGACATCCTCGCGCACCGCCTGAAGAGCCTGAACGACGCCTTCGCCCAGGCGATCGCCGAGAACGACTACAAGAACCGCTACGCCGCGGTGTTCCCGATCAAGGTCAACCAGCAGCGCCTGGTGGTCGAGGGCGTGTACCGCGCCGGCCAGCCCTTCGGCTTCGGCCTCGAGGTCGGCTCCAAGCCCGAGCTCCTGGTCGTCATGGCGATGACCGAGGACACGCCGGACCGGCTGATCATCTGCAACGGCTTCAAGGACGACAGCTACATCGAGACCGTGACGCTGGCCGCCAAGCTCGGGCGGCGGATCGTGCCGGTGGTCGAGAATTTCGCCGAGCTCGGGCTGATCCTGAAGCACGCGCAGAAGTACGGCGTGCGGCCGCAGATCGGCGTGCGCGTCAAGCTCGCCGCCGAGGGCGCCGGCCGCTGGCGCGAGTCGGCCGGCGAGAAGTCGAAGTTCGGGCTGTTCATCACCGAGATCCTCGAGGTCGTCGCGGTGCTCAGGCAGAACGACATGCTCGACTGCCTCAAGCTCGTGCACTGCCACACCGGCTCGCAGCTGCAGGACATCCGCCGGGTCAAGGACGCGGTCACCGAGCTCGCGCACGTCTACGCCGAGCTCAAGCTGCTCGGCGCCGGCCTCGAGTACATCGACATCGGCGGCGGCCTCGGCGTCGACTACGACGGCAGCCGCACCAACTACGAATCGTCGATGAACTACACGATCAACGAGTACGCGGGCGACGTCGTGTACCGGATCGCGAGCGTCTGCAACGCGCGCCAGATCCCGCACCCGCAGATCATCAGCGAGTCCGGCCGCGCGATCGCCGCGCACCACTCGGTGCTGGTGTTCAACGTGCTCGGCACCAGCGCGCTCGACCAGTTCCGCGTCGCCGGCCGCCTCGAGGAGGACTGCCGCGACGGCGGCGAGGTGCCGCAGCCGGTGCGCGACCTGTTCGACGCCTACCGCTCGGTCAGCGAGCGGCGCCTCGTCGAGTGCTGGCACGACGCGCTGCAGGCGCGCGAGCAGGCGCTGCAGATGTTCAACCTCGGCTACCTCAGCCTCGAGTCGCGCGGGCTCGCCGAGCGCCTGTACTGGGCCACCTGCGCGCGGATCCGCGACCTGTGCCGGCGGCTCGAGTCGATCCCGGAGGAACTCGAGGGCCTCGAGACGATCCTGTCCGACATCTACTTCTGCAACTTTTCGGTGTTCCAGTCGCTGCCCGACTCGTGGGCGATCGGCCAGCTGTTCCCGATCATGCCGGTGCACCGGCTCGGCGAGCGGCCGACGCGCAACGCGGTGCTGGCCGACATCACCTGCGACTCGGACGGCAAGATCGACCGCTTCGTCAGCCTGCGCGAGACCAAGCGCACGCTCGAGGTGCACGAGCTGCGGGCCAACGAGGACTACTACCTCGCTGCCTTCCTGGTCGGCGCCTACCAGGAGACGCTCGGCGACCTGCACAACCTGTTCGGCGACACGCACGTCGTGCACATCCGCCTGCTCGACGAGGGCGGCTGGTGGCTCGAGGAGACCGTCAAGGGCGACACGGCGCTGCAGGTGCTCGGCTACATGGAGTACGACACCGACGAGCTCTACCCGCGGCTCGCCCGCGACTGCGAGCGGGCGGTGCGCGAGAACCGCCTCACGCTGCCCGAGAGCCAGCGCCTGAAGCGCTTCTACGAGGCGGAGCTGCAGGGCTACGCCTACCTCGAGCCGGACAACGAGGCCTGAGCGGGCGCAGGGCGGACATCCGGCGCGCTGCGCGGGCGGCGCGTCCGCCGCCGCGACCCAATTGCCGCGACCCCGCGATCCGCCAGCGCGCCGCACGCCCCGGGTGAGGAGCCGTCTGTTGCAGGCGGGCAACATGGTGGTTTTTGTGCAGTGCGTTGCCAAAGTCATTGATCTTGCACGCGGAAAATTGCGCGCTCCGGAGGGACCGCGTAGGATCGGTTGCGGTTGTATTCGCCGAATCCGCTTTGACGGGCGAAAGATCGGTTAAAGAAACTGTCGAGTTGGTTAGATAAACAGTGTCTCCCCTGCGTCGACATTCCTCCGCTTCACCCGCACGAGTTGATCAGCGCACGACCTACGGTTCGGGCCCAGGCCGCCGCGGGCGTACGCGTTTGTACGCATGCGTCGCACCTGTGGTCCGTGGTTGAGGAACGCGGGGTTCGCGGGTCGGTCCCGCGGCTTCGCCCGAGCGAGTGAGATGATTCGATGACGACCATTTACGTAGGCAACCTGCCGTTCTCAGCGACCGAAGACGAAGTCCGCCAGCTCTTCGAGAAGCACGGCAAGGTCGAGTCGGTAAAGCTCATCAACGATCGCGAGACCGGCCGCCCGCGCGGCTTCGGCTTCGTCGAGATGGCGAGCTCGGATGCGCAGAACGCGATCCAGCAGACGAATGGCTTCAACATGGGCGGCCGTCCGCTGCGCGTGAACGAAGCGCAGGAGCGCCCGCGGGGCCCGCGTCCGGGCGGCGGCGGCGGCGGCTACGGCGGTCCGCGCGGTGGCGGCTACGGCGGCGGCGGTGGCGGCGGGTACGGTGGCGGTGGCGGCGGCTACGGCGGTGGTGGCGGCGGCTACGGCGGCCGCAACTACTGAGCGCCGGCCCGATTCCCACGACTACAGACTGACCCCGCCGCAAGGCGGGGTTTTTGTTGCGGGGGGCATCCGATGATCCGGACGATGCGAGCGACATCGCGCGCCTGCGCGCTCTTCGGCGCCGCGGCCCTGGCGGCCGGCTGCGCCTCGGCGCCCAAGCCAGGCGCCCCGCCCTCGCCCGCCGCGGCGCCGGCCTCGACCGCGGCGGCGGCGAGCCTGCCGCGCACCGACGCCGCGACGCTCGCGGCGCTCGACCGGGTGCTCGCCGGCAATCACCGCTCCGACGCCGCGCGCGCGCGCGACGTCTACCGCCATCCGCGCGAGACGCTCGAGTTCTTCGGCCTGCGCCAGGACATGACCGTGATGGAGGTCTGGCCGGGCGCCGCCGGCTGGTACACGGAGGTGCTGGCGCCGCTGCTGCGCGACCACGGCCGCTACATCGCCGCCGGTTCCGACCCGAAGGTCGACAACCGCTACACGCAGGACGGCATCCGCTCCTTGCAGGCCAAGCTCGACGGCAACGCCGCCCTGTACGGCAAGGTCGAGGTGACGGCGCTGCAGTACCCCGGCGCGCTCGCGCCGGTGCCGCCCAACTCGGTCGACCTGATCGTGACCTTCCGCAACCTGCACAACTGGCTGGCGCGCGACGAGGCGGCGCCGGCGATGCTGAAGGCGATGTATGCGGCGCTGAGGCCGGGCGGCGTGCTCGGCCTCGTCGACCACCGCGCCGACCCCGGCGCGGCGCCCGATCCGCGCGCCAAGCTCGGCTACGTCAACCAGCAGTTCGCGATCGACCTCGCCAAGGCGGCCGGCTTCGAGTTCGTCGCCGCCTCCGAGATCAACGCCAACCCCAGGGACACCCGCGACTACGAGCAGGGCGTCTGGACGCTGCCGCCGACCTGGCGGCTCGGCGACAAGGACCGCGAGCGCTACGCGGCGATCGGCGAGAGCGACCGCTTCACGCTCAAGTTCCGCAAGCCGCTGCGCTAGCGCGCGCCGGCGCGCACCTCGAGCGCTGAGCCCGCGGCGCGGTACACGACCTTGCCGCGGAACAGCGTCAGCTCGCACTGCATGTCCTTGATCGCCGCGGTGGGCACCGCGTACGGGTCGCGGTCCCAGACCGCGACGTCCGCGCTCTTGCCGGGCTCGAGCGAGCCGGCCTCGGCCTCGATGAACAGCTGCCGCGCGGCCCAGGCCGTGTAGGACCTGAGCGCGGTGTGCACGTCCACCGACTCGCGCGTGCCGAAGGGCTGGCGGCCGTAGGTGCCGAGCAGCGGCTCGCGCGCGATCGAGGCCCACAGCCCGTAGCGCGCGGCGAGCGGCGTCACGCTGTAGTCGGAGCCGCCGCCCCAGCGCACGCCGCGCTCGGTGTAGGTGTGGAAGGGGTTGAGGCGCGCGGCACGCTCGGGGCCGAAGGTGCCGGCGTACAGGTCGCCGATCCACCACGTGAACGGCGCCTGCGACTCCGGGTAGGCGGCGTCGTAGTCGCGCTGCAGCCGGGCCATCGTCTCGATCGCGTGGTCGGTCGGGATGTTGGCGTGGATGATGCTGTGCCTCAGCCCGCGGGTCGGCTGCGCGGCGAGCACCTCGGCGTAGGTGTCGACGACCCAGTCGATGGCGCGATCGCCGATCGCGTGCGTGCCGACGTGGATGCCGGCGCCGTGGAACAGCCGCACCTGGCGGCGGTAGAGCTCGGGATCGAGCGCCGGGTAGCCGCGGTTGCCGGCGTCGATGCCGACGCTCTGCTTGTGCCACTCGTCGTAGACCCACGCGGTCGGCGCGCCGCCGCTGCCGTCCATGAAGATCTTCACGCCGCAGGACAGGAGGTTGCCGCCGGCGGTGGTCGCGGGCGGCTTCGGCAGCGTCGCGAGCCGCGCCGCGACCGCCTCGGCCGCGGCCAGCGTCGGCGCGACGTGCCACAGCACGCAGACGTGCGCCGTCAGCCCGCCCTCGCGGCCGAGGCTCGCGTACGCGTCCCAGTCGTCGGCCTCGATGTTCGGGTCCTTGACCGCGGTCATGCCCTCGCGGTGCATGAGCTCGAGGCTCGCGAGGATGCCGGCCCGCCGCTGCGCCGCCGTCCACGGCGGGATCAGCCGGGTGGCGAGCTCCTGCGCGGACTCCTTGAGCACGCCGCTCGGCGCACCGTCGGCGTCGTGGTCGATCGTGCCGGCCGGCGGCGCCGGCGTCTGCGCGCCGACGCCGGCGAGGCGCAGCGCGACGCCGTTGGCGACGCCGTAGTGGCCGCTCGTGTGCTCGAGCCACACGGGGTTGGCGGGGCTGACGGCGTCGAGGTCCCTGGCCAGCACGTAGCGCCGCTCGGCGAGCTTGCCCTCGTCCCAGCCCTCCCCCTGCAGCCACTCGCCGGGCTTGAGCGTCTTCACGCGCTCGGCGACGCGGCGCACGATCTCCGCGACGCTGCGCGCATCGCCGAGCGGCAGGGCGTAGACCGCGCCGAGTCCGCTCTCGAGCAGGTGCGCGTGGGTGTCGATGAGCCCCGGCGTCGCGGTCTTGCCCTTCAGGTCGATCACGGTCGTGCCGGGCCCGGCGAGCGCGCGCACCGCGGCGTTGGTACCGACCGCGACGATGCGCCCGTCCTTGACCGCGAGCGCCTCGGCGATGCTGTCGCGCGCATCGACGGTGATCACGTGGCCGTTGAGCAGCACGAGGTCGGCGCCGGCGGGCGCGGCCGCGCAGGGCGCGACGGACGCGGTGAGCAGGGCGAGGACGCCGGCCAGACGGAGCGGTCGATGCATGGGTATCCCCTCTGTGATGCGGGCCGGCGCGGCCGGCCTCAGGCGCCGAGCAGTTCGCCCACCGCGCGCTCGGCCTGCTCGATGGCCGCGTCCATGTAGGCGTACGCGGCGGAATCCGAGTTCGCGATCGCGATCGCGCCGCGCCGCGCGCGGCCGCGCACGTGCGGCCGCTCGGCCTCGGGCAGGGCGCGGTCCCAGAGCGCGTTGAACTCGGGGGCGTAGCCGTGCGGCCAGCGGTTGACGGTCATCGCCAGGATGTCGCGTCCGGACTCGAAGCCGCCGGCGCCGAGCATGCGGTCGAGCTGCGTGCGCAGCTCGTGCTGGTAGCGCTCGAGCGACGTCGCCAGCATCTCGGCACGGCCGATGCGGTTCTGGTCGTGCTCCGGCAGTCCCGGCGAGCACGGCGTGCGCGTCAGCCTGAGCAGCGTCGGCCGGTCGGGCGTGCGCGGCGTCGCGTAGCCGCCAAGCGCGACGCACTCGTTGAGGTACAGGTCGCTGAAGTAGGCCCCGGGCGCGTGGATCTGCGCGACGCCGAGCCGCGCCAGCGGCCGCCAGTCGCGGATCGCGACGTTGGCGTAGACGAGCGGCGTCTTGACGAGCTCGTGCAGCGCCGCCTGCTGCGCGGCCGGCAGCTCCGGGCAGAGGTGCGGGATCACCGCGTTCCAGCAGGCGAGCACGCAGTGCCGGCCGAGGACCCGCTGGCCGATGCCGCCGCGCACGTAGTCGACCCGCACCCCCTCATCGCCGGCGCCGAGGTTGGCGACGTGGACGACGGTCGCGTTGAGCCGGATCCGCGCCGGCGCGCCCGGCCGGTCGAGCGCCGCGTAGTCGGCGCGGGCCGTCACCAGCTCCTCGATGCCCGTGGCCCGCAGCGCCTCGGGCACCAGCGCCCGCACCAGCGCGCGCGCGATGGTCGCGCCGCCGTCCGGCAGGTGCACGTCCACCGAGCCGCCGGTGTCGGCGAAGCCGGCCGCGGTCGGGCCCATGCCGGGCGCCGCGTGCTTCGGCAGGTTCAGCCCCTGGAAGCCTGGCAGCCCGGTCGGCCAGCCCTCGATCGCCGGCACGGCCTCGATGCCGATGCCCCACAGGCCGTGGGTGCGCTGCTGGTAGAACGCGACGGCCGCGGGGTCCAGCCGGGCCGCATCGCGCAGGTAGTCGCGGTAGCTGATCGCGGCGAGGCGCCTGAGCTTCGCCTCGGCCGTCAGGCCGGCGAGGTAGTCGGGCGGCGACTCCTCGAGGCGCGCGATGTCGGCCTTGGCGCGCGCCGGCAGCGGGGCCGCCGCGAGCGTGCGCGACCAGGGATCCTTCGGGTCGCGGCGCACGAGGTGGTCGGCACCGAAGGTCTCGCGGTCGAGGAAGATGCCGTCGACGAGGCCCTGCGAGGCGTAGAAGCCCGTGTCCTGCGCGCGCGCGGCGAGGTCCGCGGCGTCGATGCCGAGCCGGCGCAGCAGGCCGTCGGCACTCGCGCTGTAGGGGCGCGGGCTCTCGATGCTGTAGGTGCCGCCGTTCATCAGCTGCAGCTCGCCGTCGAGCAGGAACTCGTTGCGCTTGGCGTGGCCGCCGAAGTCGTCGTGGTTGTCGAGCACCAGCACGCGCGCCTCGGGACGGCGCTCGCGATAGAGGAACGCTGCGCTCAGCCCGCTGATGCCGCCGCCGACCACGACCAGGTCGTAGACCTCGCCGGTGCTCGCCGCCGCGGGCCGGGGCGCGCCGTCGCGCAGTGCGTGCGCGACCTCGAAGGAGCCCGGGTGCGAGCCGCGCAGACCGGTCAGGGCCGGCGGGTAGTAGCCGGGCAGGTCCTGCGCGCCGACGGCCGCGCCCGCCGGCGGCGCGGCGCAGCCGGCGAGCGCGAGCGGCGCGAGTGCGGCGCCGCCGACGCCCTGCACGAAGTCGCGTCGCGTCAGCCTCGCCCCGTCCTCGCCGTGGTCCGCACCGTCTCGCGCCATCATCCGGTCCCCGCGCTGGCCGGCGCACACCCTAGCACGGCGCGCGCGGCTCAGTCCCAGAGGGCCCTGAGGCGCGCGCCGACGTCGACGCGTGCCGGCGGCGGCGCCTCGCCCGCCCGCTCCGCCGCCGGCGGGTCGACCGCCGTCACCGGCTCGAGCGTCGCGAGCACGCGCTCGGTCAGGAAGCGGCTGCGCGCCCCGTAGACGTGCGCGTCGCCGTAGCGTGCCTGCTGCGTGACGTAGTACTTGAGCGGCGTGACGAGGTGCAGCGCATCGCGCGCCCGGGTCATCGCGACGTACAGCAGTCGTCGCTCCTCCTCGAGCAGCTCCGGCTGGCCGGTCGCGAACTCCGACGGGAAGTTGCCGTCGTTGACGTTGAGCAGGTAGACCGACTGCCACTCCTGCCCCTTGGCGGAGTGCACCGTCGACAGCACCAGGTAGTCCTCGTCGAGCAGCGGCGGCCCCGCAAGGTCGCCGCTCGCCTGCGGCGGGTCGAGCGCGAGCTCGGTCAGGAAGCGCTCGCGGCTCGGATAACCGCCGGCGATGCGCACCAGCGCATCGAGATCCCCGGCCCGCACCGGCGCGGCGTCGTAACGTCGCTCGAGGTGCGGCCGGTACCAGTCGCGCACGCGTTCGGCCTGCCCGGGCCAGGCGGCGGCCGGGCTCGCGAGCGCGCCCAGGAGCTCGGTCAGCGCCGGCCAGTCGGCGCGCGCCGCGGCCGGCGCCTGGAAGCCGCCGAGCGCGCCGAGGGCGCCGCCGGCACGGGCGAGCTCGGCGAGGCAGCGGTCGCTGTGCGCCGGTCCCATGCCCGGCAGCAGCTGCAGCACGCGAAACGCGGCGATCCGGTTGCGCGGGTTCTCGGCCCAGCGCAGCACGGCGAGCAGGTCCTTGACGTGCGCGGCCTCGAGGAACTTGAGGCCGCCGTACTTGACGTACGGGATGTTGTGGCGCGTGAGCTCGACCTCGAGGAAGTCGCTGTGGTGGCTCGAGCGGAACAGCACCGCCTGGCGCCGCAGCGCGACCCCGGCCTCGCGGGCGTTCAGCACCTCGGCGACCACGTAGTCGGCCTGGCCGCGGTCGTCGGCCACCGTGACCAGCCGCGGCCGCGCGCCGGCGCCGCGCCGCGCGTGCAGCTCCTTGCGGTGCTGGCGCGCGGCCTCGCCGATCAGCGCGTTGGCGGCGTCGAGGATCGGCTGCGTCGAGCGGTAATTCTCGGTCAGCGTCACGGTCCGTGCCGGCGGCGCGAACTGGGCGGGGAACTCGAGGATGTTGTCGACCGTCGCGGCGCGGAACGAGTAGATCGCCTGGGCATCGTCGCCGACGACCGCGAGGCCGGCGCCGTCCGGCTTGAGCGCGCGCAGGATCTCCGCCTGCAGCCGGTTGGTGTCCTGGTACTCGTCGACCAGCACGTGGTCGAACAGCGCGCCGACCCGCGCCGCGAGCCGCGGCTCGCCGACCAGCCCGTGCCAGTAGAGCAGCAGGTCGTCGTAGTCGAGCACCTGCTGCGCCTGCTTGCGCTCGACGTAGGCGCGAAACAGCCGGGTCAGCTCCGGCTCGAAGTCCGCGCACCACGGCCAGTGCTCGGCGAGCGTGGTGGCGAGCGGCTTGAGGGTGTTGACGCGGTGCGAATAGATCGCGAGGCAGGTGTCCTTGCGCGGGAAGCGCTTGTCGCGCCCCGACAGCGCGAGCTCGTGGCGCACGACGTCCAGCAGGTCCGCGCTGTCGCCGCGGTCGAGCACGCTGAATGCCGGGTCGAGGCCGACCTGCTGCGCGTTGAGGCGCAGCAGCCGGTTGCCGATCGAGTGGAAGGTGCCGGCCCACGGCAGGCGCACCGCCTGGCTGCGCCCGCGGCCGGCGCCGGTCGCGGCGACGATGCGCTCCGCGCGGCGCGTCATCTCCTCGGCCGCGCGCCGCGTGAAGGTCAGCAGCAGCAGCCGCGCCGGATCGACGCCGCGGGTCAGGAGGTGGGCGACGCGGTGCGCGAGCGTGTTGGTCTTGCCGGTGCCGGCGCCGGCGATCACGAGCAGGGGACCGGCGACGAAGCGCCCGGCGGCATCGGTCGTGCCGAAGGACGCGGCGGCGTGCTGCTCGGGGTTGAGGGCGGCGAGGGGATCGGCGGCCATGCGCCGATTATCCGGGGGAGCTGTATGTTTATCCAGAGCCGGGCGGTCGTCGCGACGCGGCTGCTACACTCCGCGGCCGCGGCCGGTCCGGGCACCCGACGACGAGCGCCCCACGGCGTGCTGCCCGGGCTCCGGGGCTTGATGCGGCTTGCGCTGCCGCCCGGCAACTGCGGCGGCGGGTGCGGACGGCGATCGGACCGCAGCGAGCATGGCCGCGACCGGCCGCCGGCGGTCGCGGCCCACGGGACCGCGCGAGCTGCGGGGCCGACGTCCCCGAGGATGAGGGTAGCCGACCGCCGGGAGGAGCTCCGATGCCGCAACCGAAACACATCCTCGGCCTCAAGATCCGCCTGCCGGCACGCGCCAGGCTCGACGCCGACATGCAGAAGTACTTCGGCGTCTGCGAGGAGAAGCTCGGCTTCGTGCCGAACGTGCTCGCCGCCTACAGCTTCGACCAGACCAAGCTGCGCGCCTTCGTCAACCTCTACAACGACCTGATGCTGGCCGAGTCCGGGCTTTCGAAGCTCGAGCGCGAGATGATCGCCGTCGTGGTGTCGTCCGCGAACCGCTGCTACTACTGCCTGACGGCGCACGGCGCCGCGGTCCGCCAGCTGAGCGGCGACCCCGAGCTCGGCGAGATGCTGGTGATGAACTGGCGCACGGCGCCGTTGCCGGCGCGGCAGCGCGCACTGCTCGAGTTCGCCCACCGGCTGACGGTGACGCCGGCCGAGGTCGGCGAGGCCGAGCGCGCGGCGTTGCGCGACGCGGGCTTCTCGGAGCGCGACATCTGGGACGCGGCGAGCGTGACCGGCTTCTTCAACCTCACGAACCGCGTCGCGACGGCGACCGACATGATGCCGAATCGCGAGTACCACGCGCAGGCGCGTTGATGCGCTCCGGGGTCTTCACCCCGTCCGCTCCGCCTCGCAGATGAGCAGCGCATAGCGCGGCGCCTGAGCAGTCGGCGGCGGCGCGAGCGGGGCGAGGGTCAGCCATGCGGCCGTCGCGCCAGCCTCCTTTCGCGCGACGCGAAGTCGACTTGCGCGGCCGCGCGCCGGATGCGGTCGGGGTAGCCGAGCGCCCGCTCTCCTGCGGCCGCGCGCCGACGAGGCCCGGCACCCCTTGAAATCTCGTCGGCTGCCCCGCGCGCTTTCCGGCGCCCCGTCTGTGCTCCACCCGGGCGGGCGGGACCAAGCCACTGAGACCTCACGCCGGGCTGTGAGCAGCGGACAGCGGCGTGTCGGCGGCGCCGAGAGCCGCCGCGACCGCCGCCTCGATCGGCGCGGTCGCGAAGTCCGCGGAGGTGTCCCAGACCAGCGCCGGCCCGCCGAGTTCGGGCATCGCGTCGGCGCCGGCCGCGAACTCCTGCTCGAGCTCGGGCAGCGCGGCAAGATCCACGTGGCCGGGATGGCGGCCACCGGCCGCGGCGCGGGCCCGGTAGCGCGCGACCAGTACCTCCGGGCGCGCGACGCAGCGGATCTCGACGAAGCGCGGCGCGACCGCGTGCGCCAGCGCCGCCAGCGCGCGCCGCTGCGGCGCGCGCAGGTTGCCCTCCAGCACGCAGCTCGCGCGCGCGGCCAGCAGCCGGCCGGCCTCCGCGATCAGCAGCTCCCAGGCGAGCGCGCTGACGCGCCGCGACCAGTCCCGGTCGCGTGCACCGAGGTGCTCGAACACCCGCTCCTTGTAGTTGTCCTTGGCGAGCAGCGGCCAGCCGGCGCGGGCCGCGAGCTGCGCCGCGAGCGTCGACTTGCCGGCGCACGGCGGACCCGAGACGACGATGCACACGGCCATGCGCGCGAGTCTACCGAGCGCCGCCGCCGCCGTGGGATGATCGGCGCATGGCCGACCGCACGCGCCGCATCTACACCGGAAAGGTCGTGACGCTCGACGTCGAGGAGGTGCGCCTGCCGAACGGCGAGCAGGCGACCCTCGAGGTCGTCGGCCACCCGGGCGGCGCGGCGGTGGTCGCCGTCAACGCCGGCGGCGAGGTCTGCCTGCTGCGCCAGTACCGCCACGTCGCCGGCGGCTGGCTGTGGGAGCTGCCGGCCGGCAAGCTCGACGGCAAGTCGCCGGACGCGACCGCGCGCGCCGAGCTCGCCGAGGAGGCCGGGCTGCTCGCAAGGGACTGGCAGCCGCTCGGCCACGTGATCAGCTCGCCGGGCGTGTTCCGCGAGGTGGTGCACCTCTTCCTCGCGCGCGAGCTCGCGCCGGTGCCGGCGGCGCCGGAGCGCGAGGAGGTCTTCGAGGTGCACTGGGTACCGCTCGCCGAGGCGGTGCGCCGCGCGCTCGGCGGCGACATCGTCGACGCCAAGTCGGTGGTCGCGCTGCTGCGCGCCGCCGACCGTCTCGGCGTCGCGCGCTGAGCGGGCGCGGCCAGATTACGTTCAATTTCAGGGAAATCCCTAGGACCGCGTGTGAAGCCGGTCACAGATCGGCGGCCACGCGCTCCGTATCGTTGCAGTGCGGGGTGGAGACGGAGGAGCCGGCGGCGTACGCAGTGCGACCGCGGGCGTGGTGCATTTGGTAGACACGGTCAAAATGAAGCGGCCGATCTTCGCCGACGCGGGCGACGGCCTGAGCACGGGCGTCACCGGGCGCGTCGACCACGACGATCGCGGCAACGCGATCTGGGAGTGGGCCAGGAACATCCCGGGCGCCGCGCTCGAGAACACCGGGCTCGCGATCGTCGACGACGAGCGGCCGCTGCCGCTGGCCGCCGTCAAGCTCAACAAGGTCGCGGCCAAGAGCGGCTACAACCCGTACGAGAGCGGCCTGATCGAGAAGAAGCGCAGCGCCGCGAAGAAGCGCGACCTGCGCGAGCTGTCGCGCTGGATCGAGCAGCGCAAGCAGCGCGGCGAGGACACCAAGGTCTGAAGGCGGCGGCCGCGCTCAGGCGGCCTCGATCGCCCGCAGCTTGCCCGCGTCGCCGAGCCGGTAGAAGCGCCTGAGCTCGCCCAGCATGTCGCGCACGCGCGCCTCGCGCCGCCGCAGGAACCGGTCCTCGAGCCTGCGGCAGAAGCGCGCCGCATAACGGTTCGCCTCCTGGTACATCGCCCTGAGCGCGGCGTCGAGGTCGTCGCGAAAGCGCACGCGCTCGAACAGCCGCCCGTAGAGGCCGCGCGCCAGCGCCCCGCCCCGCTGCTCGCCGGCGAGCAGCACCGCCGCCGCGTACTTGTCGATCTCGGCCTGCATCTCGAGCCCGAGCAGCGACACCGACCAGCCGCGCGCGGCGCTCCAGGCGACGCAGTTGAAGTGGCTCACGCCCTCGAGCGCGGTGCAGAAGTCCTCGAGATTGTCGTCGTCGAGGCGCGCCAGCGGCGCGCTGGCGCTGAGGCGCGCGAGCAGCGCCGGATCCAGGAACAGGCCGAGGTCGAGCGCGCCGTCCCGCTCGGCGACCAGGAGCGCCTCCGGCGTCGCGGAGTCCGCGCTCGGCGCGTGCAAGCGCCCGAGCTGGGCGCGGTCGGTGATCAGGTAGTCGCAGACGTCCTCGGCGACCGCGGCGTCGTTGATCCGGGCGAGCAGGGCCTGCAGCTCGCGCAGCAGCACGGCCTAGTGGCTCCAGCGGACCCGCGCCGTCGCCGCGGGCTCGAGGCCGAGCTCGCGCAGCCGGCCGGCGGCGCGCCGGCTGCCGGTCTTGATCCAGAGCTCGTAGAGCCGCAGCAGGTCGTCGTGGCACGGCGGCCGGGCGCTGTCGGCGATCTCGTTGAGCGCGTCCACGAGCTCGCGGAACTTGAGCGCGAGCTCGGTGAACACGCCGGCGATCGAGCGGCCGCGCGGTGCGGCGCGGGTGCTGTCGGCGAGCGAGCCGTAGGCGCGCCCGCCCATCGCGATGTGGTAGTCGACGTCGACGAGCTTGCGGGCGAAGCCGTGCGCAAAGAAGCCGGCGACGAACAGCGACACGTCGCCGAGCCGCTGCAGCGCGTGCTGCCGCTCGGCCAGCGTGCGCGCGCCGGCCGCCTCGGCGAGCATCAGCGCGAGCGGCTTCAGGCGCGGCCCGGACGGCGTCGGCTCGAAGAAGGCGTCGGCGCGCGAGAAGCTCGTCAGCACGTTGACGACGTAGTGCTCGGTGTGATCGTCGAGCGCGAGCTTCTGCTTCGCCGCCGCGCCGTGCAGCGCGTCGCGAAAGAATTCCTCGAGGCTCGAGACCTGCAAGACCGTGGCGTCCGACATCGCGCCTCCTCGACTCTGCAATCGAAGGATCGTCCGCGTCGGCCCAAACTTGACATGTTGTCGCGCGCGAAAACAGCGGATGCGCGCACGGTCCCGACAATTGCCCCGCTGGCAGCCAGCACGCCCGACTGCTGATGCAGGCGGTCGCGGCGCGCAGGCGCCGCCACCCACACCGCCTGCGCGGCGGCGTGACCGGCGTCGCACTTTCGGCGCGACCCGCGTCACGTCGGCGCCGGATCGCGACCGGCGCCCGTTGCAGCCGCGGCACGCCGCGCGATCATGGCGCCATGGCTCCCGTGAACTCGGCCGGCGGCGCCGGCAGCTACCTCGATGCGCTCGCGCGCGCACGCGAGGGCATCGACAACGGCCTGCGGTCCTTCGACGCCACCGCCCAGGCGGTGGCCGAGGACGGCACGCGCGGCCAGGTCTCGGCCGGCCATGCGGTCGACGCGCTCGAGGCGCGCAACCAGGTGTCGGTCGCGGCGCGTCTGTTCCAGGCCGCCGACCAGATGCTCGGCACGCTGCTCGACATCCGCGCCTGAAGGCGCGGCGCCTAGCGCGGCTCGAGCAGCCGCTCCACGATCCGCACCAGCTCGTCGAGGTCGCCGATCTCGTGATCCGGCGGCGGCAGCGCCGCCGGCCAGGTCGCGCCGCCGCGGTTCATCCACGCCGTCCGCAGCCCCGCCTGCCGCGCACCCTCGACGTCGGCCTCGGCATCGTCGCCGACGTGCAGCACCGCGCCGGCCGGGACCCCGGCGACCTCGAGCAGGCGCGCATACATGCGCGGATCGGGCTTGGCGGCGCCGGCGGCGGCCGCGTCGATCGCGGCGCGGAAGTGGCGTCCGAGACCGACCCGCCAGACGCAGGCGTTGCCGTTCGAGAGCGCGTAGACGGGCAGGCGCGCGGCGAGCCGTTCGAGGGCGACCGGCACCTCGTCGAAGGGCACGATCTCGTTGCGCGCACCGAGGAACACGGCGAAGGCCTGCGCGGCGGCCGCGTCGGCGTAGCCGGACGCGCGCGCCGCGCGCCGCAGTGCCTCGCGGCGCACGAAGCTGAGGTCGTGGGCGCGCTCTGGCTGCGCGCTCGCCACCTCGAGCCGCAGCCGGGCGAGCGCCGCGGCGTCGAAGCGCCGGGCGAGGCCCGGACAGTGGACGACGAGCCAGTCGCGCAGCACCTGCTCGGCGCGCGCCAGCACCGGCGGCGTGTCCCACAGCGTGTTGTCGAGGTCGAGCGAAACGGCGCGCAGCGGCAGTTCCATTCGGGCATTATCCCCGTCCCTGTATGAGCGCGACACCGCCCCCGGCACGGGCCTTCGGCCCGCCGATCGTCATCGCCCACCGCGGCGCCTGCGGCTACCTGCCCGAGCACACGCTGGTGGCCAAGGCCTATGCGCACGCGCTCGGCACGGACTTCCTCGAGCAGGACGTGGTGCTGAGCCGCGACGACGTGCCGGTCGTATTCCACGACCTCGTGCTCGAGGAGGTCACCGACGTCGCGCAGCGCCACCCCGGGCGCCGGCGCGGCGACGGCCACTGGTACGTCATCGACTTCGACTACGCGGAGCTGCGCGAGCTCGAGGTGCGCGAGCGCGTCGAGCCCGCGACCGGCGCCGCCGCCTACCCCGGCCGCTTCCAGGAGCGGCTGCCGCTACGGATCCAGTCGCTCGCCGAGGAGCTCGCGTTCGTGCGCGGCCTGAACGCCGCCACCGGGCGGCGCACCGGCGTCTACACCGAGGTCAAGAGCCCGGCCTTCCACCGCGCCGCCGGCAAGGACCTGAGCCCGATCGTGCTCGCGACGCTGGCCGAGTTCGGCTACCGCAACCGCGCCGACGGCGCCTGGCTGCAGTGCTTCGACGCCGCCGAGCTCGTCCGCATCCGGCGCGAGCTCGGCTCGGCGCTCAGGCTCGTGCAGCTGGTCGGCGAGAACGCGTGGCGCGAGGCCGCGACCGACTACGACGCGCTGCGCACGCCGGCCGGCCTCGCGGGCGTCAGCGCCTACGCCGACGGCATCGGGCCGTGGATCCCGCAGATCGTCCGCTGGCCGCGCGCGGGCGCCGCGCCCGAGTTCACGACGCTGGTCGCCGACGCGCATGCGGCGGGCCTCGCGGTGCATCCGTACACGCTGCGCATCGATCAGTTGCCGGAGCACGCGCCCGATGCCGAGGCCGTGCACCGCGCGCTGTTCGAGACGGCCGGCGTCGACGGCCTGTTCACCGACTTCTGCGACGTCACGCTGGCCTACCTCGGGCGCCGCAGCGGCGGGTCCCCATGAGCAAGCTCACGCTGGTCATCGGCAACTACAACTACAGCAGCTGGTCGCTGCGGCCGTGGGCGCTGCTCGCGCACCTCGGCCTCGACTTCGCGGTCCGGCGCATCGTGCTCGACACGCCGAGCTTCGCCGCCGAGGTCGCGCGCCACTCGCCGGCCGGGCGCGTGCCGGTGCTGCACGACGGCGCGCTGACGGTGTGGGAGTCGCTCGCGATCCTCGAGTACGCGAGCGAGCTCGCGGGCGGCCGTGGCTGGCCCGCGGCGCCCGACGCCCGCGCCGTGGCCCGCGCGGTCGCCGCCGAGATGCACGCGGGCTTCGCGGCGCTGCGCAACGACTACCCGATGAACATCCGCGCCCGCGGCCGGCGCGTGCCGATGAACGCAGCGCTGGCCGCGGCGATCGCGCGCATCGACGCGCTGTGGAGCGACTGCCGGCGGCGCTACGGCGGCGGCGGCCCGTGGCTGTTCGGCGCCTACAGCGCGGCCGATGCGATGTACCTGCCGGTCGCGTTCCGCTTCCAGACCTACGGCAGCGCCGGCCTCGGGCCGCTGGCGCTCGAGTACCTCGCGACCGCGCTCGGCGATCCGGTGATCGCGCCGTGGGTCGCGGCGGCGCTCGCCGAGACCGAGGTCATCGCCCACGACGAGGCCGGCGCCCCGCCCTGAGTCAGGCGATCAGCTCGAGTGGCGCCCCGACCTCGAGCGTGGCGCCGGGCGGTGCGTCCGCGACCGCGTTGACGCCGAAGGTCACGCCGCGCAGCGCCGGGTCGTAGCGGAACGCCTTCAGCGCCGGCGCCGGGTCGGTCGAGCGCTCGCCGGTCTCCTGGTCGACCGCGGGCACCGTGCAGCGCGTGCACGGCTTGACGAAGCGCAGTACCACCGCGCCGATGCGCAGCGCCCGGATGCCGTCCTCGGCGAACGGCGCGAGGCCGTCGAGCACGAGGTTGGGCCGGAAGCGCGTCATCGGCACCGGCGCCGGCAGCCGGGCGTTCAGCACCGCGAGCGACGCGCTCGAGCAGACCAGGATCGGGTAGCCGTCGCTGAAGCTCACCGGCACGTCGCGCTCGCCGACCCAGTCGCGGCTGGCGAAGCGCCGCGTCTCGGGTGCCGTGCAGACGAGGCGCGCCGGCGCATCCAGGGCGCGGGTCAGCCAGGCCGCGGCGATGCCGCCGGCGTCGATCGCGGTCATGCGGTCGTTCCAGACCTCGACCTCGCGGCGCTCGCCGCCCGCCACGGCGCCGACGCTGAGCGGCGGCAGGCCGGGACAGCTGATCTCGAGGCCGCCGGCGACGAGCCGCGGCACGAGCCGCGCCAGCGCCGGGTGCGTGCGCTGGCTCAGGAAGCGACCGTCGGGGCGCGTGACCATCCACTGCCGGTCGCCGGCGAGGCCGGTGGCCGCGAGCCGCGCCGTCGCGAGCTCGGTGCGCCGGCAGCCCTTGACCGGGTAGATGCTGAGCGCCGCGAGCGTCGCGTTCATCGGCCACCGTCCGCGGCGCGGGCGTGACGGCGGGCGCCGGGCGCGGCGCCGCTCACAGGCGCAGCACCGTGTGGATCCGCTGCCCCGGCAGCCGCGCGCGCCCGTTGAGCGCGATCAGCTCTATCAGGAACGCGCAGCCGACGAGCTCGGCGCCGAGCCGGGACACGAGGTCGACGCTGGCCGCGGCCGTGCCGCCGGTCGCGAGCACGTCGTCGACCAGCAGCACCCGGCGCCGCTCGCCGAGCGCGTCGCGGTGCACCTCGAGCGTCGCGGTGCCGTACTCGAGCGCGTAGGTCACGGCCTCGACCTCGGCCGGCAGCTTGCCGGGCTTCCTGAGCGGCACGAAGCCGCTGCCGAGCTGCCAGGCGACCAGCGCGCCGAAGATGAAGCCGCGCGCCTCCATGCCGGCGACGACGTCGACGCGCGCGTCGCGAAACGGCAGCGCCAGCTCGTGGATCGCGGTCCTGAGCGCGCCGGCGTCGCCCAAGAGCGGCGTCAGATCGCGGAACGTGACGCCCGGCTGCGGGAAGTCCGGGATCGTGCGGATGTAGCTCTCGAGTTTCAGCACGCTCAGGTCTCGTTGCTGCGCCACGCCGCCTGGTAGCCGAGCCCGAGCGACAGGATGCGCGACAGGAGCTCATCGTAGTCGATGCCGGCGGCCCGCGCCGAGCGCGCGAGGTCCTCCTCCTCGGCGAGGTTCGGGTTGGCGTTCGCCTCGAGCACGAACACGCCGCCGTCCGGCCGCAGCCGGAAGTCCATGCGCGCGTAGCCGGTCAGGTGCAGCGCGCGGTAGATGCGCTTGGTGAGGCGCGCGAGCTGCTGCACGGCCGCGTCCGGCAGCTGCTCGGCGGCGTTGGTGGTGATGCCGTGCCGCACCTGGTAGCGCCGGTCCCACTTGACCTTGCGCGTCGCGATCGGCGCCTGGCCCTCCGGCAGCGAGCCGAAGCTCATCTCCCAGACCGGCAGCGTCGTCAGCCGGTCGTTGCCGAGCACGCCGACGTAGATCTCGCGGCCCTCGATGTACTCCTCGACCAGCGCGTCGCTCTCGGTCTGCTCGTGCACGAACTCGATCCGCGCCTTGAGGCTGCCGGGGTCGGAGCACACCGACGCCTGGGCGATGCCGAGCGAGGCGTCGTCGGTGGCCGACTTCACGAACAGCGGGTAGCGCATCTTCGGCGGCACTCGGACGCGCTTGCCGCGCGGGAACACCGCGAACTGCGGCGTCGGGATGCGATGGTAGGCGAGCAGCTGCTTCGACAGCACCTTGTCGCGCGACAGCATCAGGCCGCGCGGGTTGCAGCCGGTGTAGGGCTGGCGCAGCAGCTCGAGGAACGCGACCACGTGCTGGTCGTGCTTGGCGATGCCGTCGAACTCCTCGAGCAGGTTGAACACCAGGTGCGGGCGCCACTCCTGGATCGTCGTGCGCAGCTCCGTCAGGCTGTCGAGCAGGCCGATGCAGCGCACGTCGTGGCCGGCCTTGTTGAGGTGCGAGACGACGTCGTACTCGGTGCGCCACTCGTCGATCTCGCTCTGCTCGTGGCCCTCGAGCGTCTCCGGCGGGATCAGCGTCTCGTGGACCGTGACCAGGATGCGCAGCTTCCTCATAGCGTCAGGCGTCTCCCGGCGCTGCGCTCGAAGGCCCGCACCATGCGCGCCAGCATCCACTCGGCGTGGCGCTCGGCGCGGCGCCGCTCGCCGGTGACGTACAGGCCAAGCTCGGTCGAGCGCCGGATCGCGGCGCGCATCACCTGGTGCACCAGGTACTCGCTGCAGCCGACGCGCAGCGCGAGCGCGGCGTGCAGCCGCGGCCGCAGGCGCCTGAGGAAGGTCGCGGCCCTGAGCCGCCGCGGCCCCGGCTCATAGCCGAACACGCGCTCCAGCAGGTCATCCTCCTCGCGCCGCGTCGGCACCGCGTAGCGCTTCAGCACCGCCGCGTAGTGCTGCCTGAGCGTGCGCGTCTCGTGCGCCAGCGAGTCGACGTGCGCCCGGCTGCGCACCGGCGGCGGCTGCAGCGCCACCTCCGCCATCAGCGCGTCGACGTACTCGAGCTTCGCGAGCGCCGGCCAGTCGCGGTAGTCGCGGCGCCAGCGCGAGGCCGGCTTCAGCCACACCGCGAAGGTCTCGGCGAAGTCCTCGGTCGGGTGGCTCTGCGCGTACCAGCTGCCGAGGTGCTGCACGTAGCGCCGGCTGCCGGGCCGCGGCCGGTAGCTGACGGGATACTTGAGCGACGCCGGGCCGAAGGTCTCGCGCCACTGCCGGCGGCGGCGCAGCCGGTAGGCGTTGTCGATCGCGTGGCCGGCCTCGTGCCTGAGGATGCGCATCAGCCAGTTGCGGTTGCCGCCCTCGACCTCGTGCGTCATGCGCCGCTCGAGCCGCCGCAGGCGCGGGTGCGCGAGGAAGAACGGCAGCGCGAAGCCCGGCACGCCGTCCGGCGAGAACCACTCCTCGCCGAGCCAGCAGTGCGGTCGAAAGGCGATGCCGCGGCGCCCGAGCTCGGCGTACAGCCGCTCGACGCAGCGCTCGAGCGGCGAGCCGGCGAGCGTCAGCCCGAGGTCGCAGAACCTCAGGTCGAGGAGTTCCTCGTCGCCGAGCGCCGCCCACGAGTAGCGGCGGGCGGTGCGGCGTGGCCGGGTGCGAGCGGGCAAGTCCCCTCCCCTTCAGATCGCGGCGATGCGTCCCAGCGCCCCCGTCAACAGCCGATCGGCGATGCCGGCGATGCGCCGCCCGTCGGCGAGCGCGGCGACCCAGTGCGGCGGCAGGGCGCCCGCGCCATAGAGCGCCCCGGCCAGCTGCCCGACGAGCGCCCCGTTCGCGTCGGCGTCGAGGCCGAGGTTGACGGCGGCGAGCACAGTATCGCGGTAGCCGTGGCCGGCGGCCAGAGCCCCGAGCACGAGCTTGAGCGCCCCGACTGCGCCGCCGGCGGCGAGCTCCGCCGCCTCCGCGCCGGGCGCGAGCGGTCGCCAGTCGCCGTCCGCCACCCGCGCGACCTCGCGCTTCAGCGGCCGGCGCGCCCACAGGCCCCTCACCGGCGTGAAGCCGGGCGCGAGCAGCTCCGCCCGCGGGATCCCCTGCAGCGCGCCGACCACGAGCGCCGCGTAGTAGCGGCAGGCATCGAGCGCGACCGGCGCCTGGTGCGTCGGCCGGGCCACCTCGGCGGCGAGTTCGATGGCGCGCTCGGGATCGTCGAGCGCCCAGGCGGCGGCGACGCCGGCGCGCACCAGCGGCTCGCGGTCGGCGCGCGCGGGGTCGTGCGAGCCCGAGAACGGGTTGCCGCTCCACTGCGCCTGGGCCAGCGCGCGGGCGGTGGCGGCGCTGATACCGAGGCACTGGCCGGTGGCGGAGCCGGTGCCGTCGCGCTGCCAGCGCGTGAGGCGCTCGAGGAAGTCGCGCGGCTCGAACGCGCCGCGCCCGAGGAGGCTGTCGGCGAGCGCCAGCGCGATCGCCGTGTCGTCCGTCCAGGCGCCGCGCGCCAGGTCGTAGGGCCCGCCGCCCAGGAGGTCGCCGACCGGCGTGAAACTCCCGGGCCGGCGGTGCTGCACCGGGGCGGCGAGCGCGTCGCCGAGCGCGAGCCCGAGCAGCAGTCCGCGGTAGCGGTCGCGCAGCCGGTCGGCGAGGTCGACGCCCGGCAGCGCGTCGGCCGCGGCCGGCGCGGCGGTCGTGGCGGCGCGCGTCTCGCGCCACTCGCGCACGTAGGCCACCTGCGCCTCGGTCTCGGGGGTGCGCGGCCAGTCGCGGTCGCGCCCGCCCGCCACCCACAGCCGGTCGAGCGCCGCGAGCGCCTGCGCGCCGCCGCCGAGGCGGCGCGCGAGGTAGCAGCCGACGACCGTGCCGGTGCGGCCGATGCCGGCGCGGCAGTGCACGTAGACGCGCTGCCCGGCGGCGAGCGCCTCGTCGAGCTCGTCGAGGATCGCGGTCATCTCGAGCGCCGCGCGCGGCAGCTCGTGATCGCGGATCGGGCGGCGCGTGTAGGTGACGGCCGGCGCGCGCCCCGGCGCGTACGGGCTCGGCAGGAACGGCTCGTAGGGCGGCAGCTCGCCGGGCCAGGTCAGGTCCACGAACCAGGTGATGCCGAGCGCGAGCAGCGCCTCGACCCGCGCCGCGGCGTAGGCCGGATCCACGTGGCCGGGATAGGCGCCGGCGAGCAGTCGCTCGGGCTCGACCCAGTAGGTTCCGGGCGGCGGCGCCGCCGCGGCGAGCGGCCGCACGCTCACGCGCCGCTCCCGCCCTTCCCCGCCGGCGGCTCGAGCGGCGCCTGGCGCCGCGACTCGAGGCCTTCGAAGTCGTAGAGCGCCCGGTCCGCGAGCTGCGAGGGCGCGACGTCCCTGAGCGCCGCGAAGATCGACTCGATCCGCCCCGGGTGCTCGCGCTCCCATGCCGCCAGCATCCGCCCGACCGCCACGCGCTGCAGGTTCGGCTGCGAGCCGCACAGCGTGCACGGGATCAGCGGGAAGCGCCGGGCGCGCGCGTAGCGCGCGATCAGCCGCTCGGGCACGTAGGCGAGCGGCCGGATCACGATGTGGCGGCCGTCGTCGGACAGCAGCTTCGGCGGCATGGCCTTCAGCTTGCCACCGTAGAACAGGTTGAGGAACAGCGTCTCGAGCAGGTCGTCGCGGTGGTGGCCGAGGGCGATCTTGGTGCAGCCGTGCTCGTGGGCGTAGCGGTAGAGGGCGCCGCGCCGCAGGCGCGAGCACAGGCCGCACATCGTCCGGCCCTCGGGGATCACGCGCTTGACGGTCGCGTAGGTGTCCTGCTCGATGACCGCGAAGGGCACGCCGAGCGCGCTGAGGTAGTCCGGCAGCACCTCGGTCGGGAAGCCGGGCTGCTTCTGGTCGAGGTTGACGGCGAGCAGCTCGAAGCGCACCGGCGCGCTGCGCTGCAGCGACAGCAGCAGGTCGAGCATCGTGTACGAGTCCTTGCCGCCCGACAGGCAGACCATGACCCGGTCGCCGTCCCGGATCATCGCGTAGTCGTCGATCGCCTTGCCGACGAGGCCGCGCAGCTCCGCTTGCAGGCGCTTGAAGGTGCGCGACGGGCGCGCCGCAGGCGCCGAGCGCGGCGCCGGGAACGGAACGAGGTGGGGTTCGCTGGCCACGGTGCGCGCTCAGCGCGGTTCGAGGTACTTGGCCTCGAGGTAGCGCATCGCCGGCGCCGCCGACAGCGGCCGCCCCGAGGCTTCCTGGACGAGTTCCTGCACGGTCATCTTCGCGCCGACGCTGTGGACGCGCTCGCGCAGCCAGCCGAACAGGCCGCTGAAGTCGCCCTTGGCGACCTCGGCGTCGAGGCTCTCGCGGTCGGCGCGCAGCTTCTCCCACAGCTGCATCGCGATCAGCGCACCGAGCGCGTAGGCCGGGAAGTAGCCGAACTGGCCCACCGCCCAGTGGATGTCCTGCAGGCAGCCCTCGAGGTCGCTGGCCGGCTTCAAGCCGAGCCGCGACTGCGCCTGCTCGTTCCACGCCTCCGGCAGGTTCTCGACCTTGAGGTCGCCGGACAGCAGGTCCTTCTCGAGCTCGTAGCGCAGCAGGATGTGGGCGGGATAGGTCAGCTCGTCGGCGTCGGCGCGGATCAGGCCGCGATGCACGCGGGTCAGGTGCCGGTAGAGGTTCTCGGCCTCCCACTCGGGTCCCGAGACGCCGAAGTGCTTCTCGAGCAGCGGCTTCAGGTACGTCAGGAACGGGCGGCTGCGCACCAGCAGCATCTCGATGATCAGCGACTGGCTCTCCTCGAGCGCCATGCCGCGGTTGCGGCCGACCGGCTGGTCGCGCCACTCCTGCGGCAGCCCCTGGTCGTACATCGCGTGGCCGGTCTCGTGCAGCGCGCCGAGCAGCCCCTGGAAGGCGTCGCTCGGCTCGATGCGCGTCGTCACGCGCAGGTCCCCGGACATGCCCTCGGTGAACGGGTGCTCGGCCTCGTCGAGGCGGCCGCGGTCGAAGGGAAAGCCGATCGCCTTCATGACCTCGACGCACAGCGCGCGCTGCTTCGCGGCCGGAAACTTGCCGGTGATCGGCAGCGAGGGCGTCTTGGCCTGCAGCTCGATCGCCTCGCGCACCAGCGCCGGCAGGCGCCGGCCGACGGCCTTGAACAGGCCGTCGATCTCCTCGCTGCGCACGCCCGGACTGAACTCGTCGATCAGCGCGTCGTAGGGCGCGAGTCCGAGGTGCTGGCCGAGCAGCTGGGCGCGGTCGCGGATCAGGCTCACGACCTCGGCGAGGTGCGGCGCGTAGTCGGCGTAGCGGCCGGTGCGGCGCGCCTCGAGCCAGTGGATCTCGGCGCGCGCGCTGGCCTTCGCGAGCCGCGACACCAGCGCGTTCGGCGTCGCGATCGCGTGGTCGCGCTCGCGGCGCATCTCGCGCAGGTTCGCGAGCTGCCAGTCCTCGAGGCCCTGGGCGTTGGCCTGGGCCCGCTCGAGGAGCCGCGACACCTTCGGCGAGGTCAGCAGCGCATGGCACTCCGTCTCGAGCGCGGCCAGCTGCTCGCCGCGGACCTCGGCGCTGCCGCGCGGCATCATGACGGCGGCGTCCCAGCGCAGCACCGCGAGCGCGCCGCGAAAGGCGTGCAGGCGCCGGAACTCCTCCTCGAGCTGCTGGTAGGGCGAAGCGGCCATCGTTCCTTCGGGACCCGTCGCTGCGACACGTTGGAATTCGGCGCCCGCGGCAGGCGGGGCCGTCTGGTCGTCGCAGGGGGAGGTCGGACGGTGGCTATTCTACCAGCGGGGCCCGTCCGGGGCCGGACGGAAACTCCGCAACCGGTTGATTTACAAGACTAAAGATAGTTCCGGCGGTGGTTGACAGCGGGTCCTGCGGCACCGCATCGGCGCTCAGAAATAAAGTCGCGCGATGGTCTCGGCAACGCACGCCGGCCGGCTGTGGCCGTCGACCTCGATGGTGATCTCCTCGGTCACCTGCAGCCCCCCCTTGAAGGGCTCGACCGAGAGCACCTTCGCGCGGCCCCGGACCCGGGCGCCGGCCACCACCGCGTTCATGAAGCGCACCCGGTTGAGGCCGTAGTTGACGATGCGGCGCACGCCGGGGAAGCGCTGCTCGCCGCCCTCGGCGACGCCGCGCAAGAGCGGCAGGAGCGCCAGCGTCAGGAAGCCGTGCGCGATCGTCTTCTTCCACGGCGACTCGCGCGCGGCGCGCTCGGCGTCGACGTGGATCCACTGGAAGTCGCCGGTGGCGGCCGCGAAGGCGTCGATGCGCGCCTGGTCGACCTCGACCCAGTCGCTTACGTGGACCTCCTGTCCGACCTGCGCCGACAGCTGCTTTAGCGCGGCCTCAACCGACATGCCCGCCGTCCGTTCCGCTCGTGGGCGCTGGATGATACCGAAAAGCCGCCGCGGCCGCGTTCAGGGCCGCGCGAGCCACGCGGCGATCGCGGCCGGCACCGCATGCGCCCGGCTGCTGACGTAGATGCCGATGTGGCCACCGGCGAAGGCCAGCTCCTCGTAGTCGCGGCTGCCGATCAGGCCCGCGAGCGGCCGCGACGAGGACGGCGGCACGAGGTGGTCCTGGGTCGCATAGATGTTGAACACCGGCATCGTCACGCGCGCGAGGTCCACCGGCCGCCCGCCGACCAGCGCCCCGCCGCGCACCAGCCGGTTCTCCTGGAAGAACAGCCGCATGAACTCGCGAAACGCCTGGCCCGCCTGGTCGGGGCTGTCGAAGATCCAGCGCTCCATGCGCAGGAAGTTCTCGAGCTGGCGCGGGTCGTCGGCGCCGTCGACGATCGCGAGGTACTTCTGCAGCGTGAGGCGAAACGGCATCAGCGCGACGAAGGTGAAGTTCAGGACCTCGCCGGGCACGTTGCCGTAGGTGTCGACCAAGAGGTCGACGTCGATGCCGCGCGCCCACTTGGCGAGCAGGTTCTCCGGGGTCGCGAAGTCGACCGGCGTCACCATCGTCACCAGCCGGCGGATCCGCGCGGGCTCGAGACTCGCGTACACGAGCGCGAGCGTGCCGCCCTGGCAGACGCCGAGCAGGTCGACCTGGCCGTGCTCGGCGCTGATGCGCAGCACCGCGCGGTGCAGGTAGCCGAGCGTGTAGTCGGCGAGGCCGAGGTGGCGATCGCCGCGGCCGGGGCAGCCCCAGTCGAGCAGGTAGACGTCGACGCCCGCGGCGAGCAGGCGGCGGATCAGCGACCGGTCCGGCTGCAGGTCGAGCACCGTCGGCCGGTTGACGAGCGCAAACACGATCAGCAGCGGCGGCAGGCCCGCGGGCTGGGCGGTCGAGCGGTAGCGGTAGAGCGTCGAGGTGCCGTCCTGCGTCACGACCTCGCGGGCGGCGGTCGCGAGCTCGACCGGCCGCAGGCGCGACAGGTTGAGGAGACCGGTCGCGAGGCGGCGCTGGAACTCCGCGACCTCGGCCGCGAGCGCCGCGGGACCCTGGTGCGCCGCGCTCACCGCGGCGCCTTCGGCCGCGGGCGGGCGCGCCGGCGCGCCGGTGGCGGCGCGGCCGCGGGCGCCTTCGCGCGCGCCGCGGCGAGCTCGGACCTGAGCGCGCGCAGCTCGTCGTGCAGCGCGTCCACTTCGCTGCGGGTCGGCAGCCCGGCGCTCTTCGCCGCCTGCTCGACGAGCGCCTGCTGGCGCGCCCTGGCGCGCACCAGCTCGTTGAAGAGCCGCGCCTGCGCCTGCGCGTAGGCCTCGGAATGCGCCGTCGACTGGAACGCCGCCTCGGCACAGTCGATCCAGGCGTCGAAGGCGGCGCGCAGCGTCGCGGGCGGATCGGCCCCGAGGAGGCGCGCCGCGAACGCGGCCGCGGTCGCGCGCGCGACGTCGGCGAGCGCCATCGCGAAGGCCTGCAGCGCCGCGGGCCATTCCGCGCCCGGCAGGGACCCGGTGGGCCATGCCGGCACCGCGCGGGCGAAGAAGTTCTGCGCGAGCGCCTCGAGCTCGCCGCGCAGCCGCTCGGCGTCGGCGGGCCCGGCGCCCGTCGCCGAGCGCGCGATGCGGCCGAACTCCTCCGCGAAGGTCGTGAAGGCCGCCGCCGCGTCGGCGAGGCCCGGCACGCGGGCCGGGCCCGGCGCGCCCGGCTCGGGCCCGCGTGGCCACGGCCCCTGGCCGAGGCTCCGCCATGCGTTCAACCAGGCTTCCGGCGTCTCCATGCGGATTTCACTTATTGTCGGTTGCACTGCAACGAAGGTACGGCCTCTGGGCCATCAGCCCCGCCGGCATCGGTGTCGTAATATAATGTTTCGTAACGACTAAATGTATATGCCCAACCGTCAGGCGGCTCCTTGAAAAAACCTGTTGCATTGCAAAAAGAATCGGCTATACTGCATCGCAACAAAGGTCTTACGCAGGAGCACCCACCATGACGAACCCCACCGCTGAAATCAATGCGTTCATCGAGAACTCGCGCAAGCTCGTCGAGCCCGTGGCGCGCTTCCAGGCGCTGTCGGCCCGCACCGTCGAGCGCTTCGCGCGCTACGGCTACGAAGTGGCCGGCGACTACATGAACCTCGGCATCGCGACGCTGCACGCCGCGACGCAGGCGAAGGACGCCCCGGAACTGCTGAAGAAGCAGGCCGAGCTCGCCAACGCCTACTTCGAGAAGCAGACGCAGCGCTCGCAGGACTTCCTCAAGCTCGCGGGCGAGGCCCAGGCCGAGGTCACCTCGTTCATCGACCAGGCGTCGACCGAGTTCACGACCCGCGCGACGAAGGCTGCCAAGGCCGCCTGACGAATCGGCTGACCTGCCGCACGCCGCGGCAGGCAGCGGACCCTCCCCCCTCGGGACGGTGTAGCTCCGGCTCGCCGTCCCTTTTTCTGTCCGGGGGAACCATTTTTGCGCTGCAAGGAAAGCCCCGGGCATTCGGGGTAAACTTCGACCCATGGCCAAGGAACGTCTGATCAAGAAGTACGCCAACCGGCGTCTCTACGATGCATCGCAGTCGCGGCACGTGACGCTCGACGACATCCGCGAGTTCATCATCCAGGGCGAGAAGGTCACGGTCGTCGAGGACAAGACGGGCGAGGACATCACCCGGCTGATCCTGCTGCAGGTGATTGCCGAGCAGGAGCAGTTCGGCAAGCCGATCCTGTCGACGCCGCTGCTCGAGTCGATCATCCGCTTCTACGGCAACGGCATGCAGGACTTCATGAGCCGTTACCTCGAGAAGAGCGTCGAGACCTTCTCGCGCCAGCAGGAGACGCTGCAGACGCAGATCTCGAAGCTGATGGCGAACGCGCCGATGACCACCATGGGCGAGCTCGCCAAGCAGAACCTCGACTACTGGACCCGGATGCAGGAGTCGGTGGCCGCGGCGTTCATGCCGATGATGCGCCCGGCGGGCGGCGAGGCGGCGCCCGAGCCCGCGGCGGCGCCGGCCGCCGAGAAGCCGTCCGGCGGCAAGAGCGGCACCTCCGGCTGAGGCGCGGGCCGCCCGGCCGGCGCCCCGTTTGACAAGCTCCGGGACGCCTCGGACGATGGCTCCGATGACCGATCGCGCCCTGCTCGGGCCCCAGTACCGCACGCCGAACCTGCGCGAGTGCCTCGAGGGCATGCGGCTCGGCGGCCCGCTCGCGGCGGTGACCGCCGGCTGGCAGGACCGCGAGGGCGAGATCGAGGAGCTGCGCGCGCACGTCGCCTGCCCGGTCACGGACCTCGGCCTCTACGTGCGCGCCGAGCATGTCTACGCCGAGGACGCGGCGCTTGCCGCCGCGGCGCGCGAGCGCCAGGAGCGGCTGCAGGAGCTGCAGGACCACTACCGGCTGCGCCTGAACGCGCTGATGGGTGCGGTCGAGGAGCTGCTGCCCGCGCCCGACGACTCGCCCGCGCGCCGCGCCGCGCGCCGGGCCGCCCTCGGCGACGTGCGGCGCCTCGACCGCCAGCACCTCGCCGCCACCGCGCGCGAGCACGCCGCCTTCGCGCGCCGCTGGCAGCATGCGCCGCGCCCGAGCCTCGCGCCGCACCGCGCCCAGCTCGCCGCCGCGATCGAGGCCGCGGCCGCGGTGCTGGTCGCCGGCGGCCACGTCGCGGTGCTGCTGAACCGGCTGCGGCTCTTCGGCCTCGGCCCCCTCATCGAGCGCAAGCCGCTGATCGCGTGGTCGGCGGGCGCCATGGCGCTCAGCGAGCGCGTGGTCCTGTTCCACGACCGGCCGCCGCAGGGGGCGGCGCACGCCGAGGTGCTGGAGCCCGGGCTCGGCCTGGTCGCGGGCGTGGTCGCGCTGCCGCACGCCGCCGCGCGACTCACGCTCGGCGAGCCGGCGCGCGTGCAGGTGTTCGCGCGGCGCTTCGCGCCGGCGCGCTGCCTCGCGCTCGAGCACGGCAGCCTCGTGCGCTGGCACCGCGGCCGCCTCGCCGAGACGCGCGACCTCAGGCGCCTGTCGCGCTCCGGGCGGCTGCCCGAGGTCGGCGCGTGAGCACGGCGCTCGGCAAGCTGCTGGCCGCCGGCCCGCCCGACCGCGAGGCGCTCGATGCGTTCCTGGCCGCGCACGCCGTGCCGCTCGTCGGCGCCGAGGGCGTCACGTTCCTGTACCGCGGCGAGGCCGACGCGGTGCTGCTCAGGATGTTCATCTCGGGCCTCCCCGCCGCGCAGCCGCTCGAGCGCGCGGCAGGCACCGACCTCTGGTTCCTGACGCTCGCGCTGCCGGCGGGCTCGCGCTTCGAGTACAAGCTCGAGGTGCGCCGCGGCGCCGCGAGCGAGTGGCTGCTCGACCCCCTGAACCCGCTCAAGGCGTCGGACCCCTTCGGCGCCAACTCCGTCTGCCAGGGCTACGGCTACGTGCCGCCGGAATGGACGCTGCCCGACGGTGGCGCGCGCACCGGTGGCTGCGAGCGCCTGGCGGTCGACTCGCGCCACCTCGGCCGGCGCGAGGTGGAGCTGTACCTGCCGGCGCGCTTCCGGCGCACGCGCCGCTACCCGCTGCTGGTGCTGCACGACGGCGGCGACTACTTGCGCTACGCGCAGCTCAGGACCGTGCTCGACAACCTGATCCACCGGCTCGAGATCCCGCCGCTCGTGGTCGCGCTGACCCAGTCGCCGGACCGGCTGCGCGAGTACGTCGGCCTCGACGCGCACGCCGACTTCCTGGCCGAGGAACTGCTGCCGGCGGTCGCCGCGCGCGTGCCGCTCGAGGCCGACCCGTCGGCGCGCTGCGCGATGGGTGCGAGCCTCGGCGGGGTCGCGGCGCTGCACGCCGCCTGGCGGCACCCGGGGCTGTTCGGGCGTCTGCTGCTGCAGTCCGGCTCGTTCGCCTTCACCGACATCGGCGAGAACCGGCGCGGCCCGGTGTTCGAGCCGGTGGTGCGCTTCATGAACGCGTTCCGCGCGCGGCCCGGCCGCCCGGCCGAGCGCATCTACCTGTCCTGCGGCATCTACGAGTCGCTGATCTACGAGAACCGCTCGCTGGTGCCGCTGCTGCAGGCCGCGCGCATCCAGGTGCGCTACGAGGAGGCGCGCGACGGCCACAACTGGCAGAACTGGCGCGACCGGCTGCGCGCCGGGCTCACGTTCCTGTTCCCAGGGCCGCTGTGGATGGTGTACGAATAGCAACTCGCGACCGGGGGACGCCATGGGAGACGTGACGCGCCGCATCGGCCTCTCGCTCGGGGCCGACATCTGCTGGCCGGCCTGCTACGAGCAGCTGCTGGAGCGGCTCAGGCTGCGGATCCCGTGGGAGGGCGACACGCTGCAGTTCGCCGTCGAGCGCGTCACGATCGAGCCCTTCGACCTGCGCCAGCCGTGCCGCTACGACCTGGTCGTCGACCGCCTGACGCACTGGTACAACACCAGCCGCGAGTGGATCAAGAAGGCGATCGTGCTCGACGGCCTGTACGTGTTCAACAACCCCTGGTCGATCCAGGCCAACGAGAAGCACACCACCTACGCGGCGATGATGCGGCTCGGGCTCAAGATCCCCGAGACCTGGATGGTGCCGCCGAAGTCCTACGAGCAGTCGGCGGACCTCGAGCCCACGCTGCAGCGCTACGCGCGCCTGTTCGACGTCGGCGCGATCGGCAAGTCGCTCGGCTACCCGCTGTTCATGAAGCCCTACGACGGCGGCGGCTGGGTCGGCGTCACCAAGATCGACAACGAGGCGGCGCTCAGGGCCGCCTACGAGGCGAGCGGCACCAAGATCATGCACCTGCAGAAGGCGGTGCTGCCCTACGACCGCTTCGTGCGCTGCATCGGCTTCGGGCCGCAGACGCGGCTCGTGAACTACGACCCGGCTGCGCCGCTGCACGACCGCTACCGGCTGGACCGCGACTTCGTCGGCGCGGCCGAGGCGCGCGAGCTCGAGGCGATCACGCTGACGATCAACGCGTTCTTCGGCTGGGACTTCAACTCCTGCGAGGCGCTGCTGCGCGGCGCCGACTGGCACCCGATCGACTTCGCCAACGCCTGTCCCGACTCGCAGGTGACCTCGCTGCACTACCACTTCCCGTGGCTGGTCAAGGCGAACCTGCGCTGGTCGCTGTACTGCGCCGCGACCCGCCGGCCGATGCGCGTCAACCTCGACTGGCAGCCGTACTTCGACGCCGCGGCGCAGGCGGGCTCCTACGCCGAGCGGCTCGCGGCCTACGCCACGCTCGCGCGGCGCCACTTCGAGAGCGAGCGCTTCGCGGAGTTCTGCGCGCGCCACCTCGGGCACCTGGACGCGGTCGCCGACGAGTTCTTCGCGAGCGACGCGGCGCGCGCCGCGGTGCGCGCCAAGGTCGAGGCGCTCTACCCGCCGCACGAGGTCGAGCAGTTCACCGAGCTGTTCTGGCGGCGCATCCAGCAGTGGCGGCGCGCGGAGCGCGCCGGCGCCTGAGGCGCGGCCCCCGATGCAGCAGCAGCACTGGAGCTGGGGCACGCAGCGGCTGCCGGAGCCGGCGCGGGTGGTGCGCTGGGGGCACTTCGGCGCGCCGGTGCTGCTGTTCCCGACCGCCGGCGGCGACTACGAGGAGGTCGAGCGCTTCCACCTCGTCGGCGCGCTCGCCGAGCTGATCGACGCCGGGCGCGTCAAGGTCTACTCGATCGACAGCATCGCCGGCAAGCACTGGGTGCGTGGCGACGAGCCGCCCGAGTACTGCTCGCGCGTGCAGAACCTGTTCGACGCCTTCGTCTACCACGAGGTCGCGCCGCTGATCCGCAGCGACTGCCAGAGCCCCGACATCGAGATCATCGCGGCCGGCGCCTCGATCGGCGCCTTCAACGCCGCGGCGACCGTCTGCCGCCACCCGGACGCGTTCCGGCTCGCGATCGCGATGAGCGGCACCTTCGACCTGTCGAAGTACCTGAACGGGCGCATGAACCTCGACTTCTACTACTCCTCGCCGCTGCACTACCTGCCCTCGCTCGAGGACGGCCCGCAGCTCGCCGCGCTGCGCCGGCGGCTGATCCTGCTGCCGACCGGCCAGGGCCAGTGGGAGGACGTCGGCGAGTCGTGGCGGCTCGCGAACGTGCTCGGCGCCAGGGGCGTCCCGAACCGCGTCGACCTCTGGGGCCGCGAGTGGGACCACGACTGGGGCACGTGGCGGGCGATGCTGCCGAAGTACCTCAAGGAGCACACATGAGCAGTCCCGCGATCGTCGACTTCCGCCGCGCCGGCGCGCCCGCGGACGCGCCCTTCGACCCCGGCAAGGTGCTCGCCGGTGCGCCGCGGGCGACCGTCGACAACCGCTACTCCGATCCCTCGCAGCAGTTCCACTGCGGCACCTGGGCGAGCACGCCCGGCCGCTGGCAGGTGCGCTACACCGAGCACGAGTTCTGCTACCTGCTCGAGGGCCGGGTGCGGCTCGTCTCGAGCGAGGGCGTCGCGGCCGAGTTCGGCCCCGGCGACGCCTTCGTCGTGCCGGCGGGGTTCACCGGCACCTGGGAGACGCTCGAGGCGGCCCGCAAGCACTACGCGATCTTCGAGCGCGGCGGCTGAGCGCCGCGCGGGCTCAGCGCGCCGCGACGATCGCCTGCCAGTTGATCAGCGCGTTCCACAGCAGGCGCTGGTCGCCGCGGTTCAGGTCGCGGTGCAGCGGGTTGAAGTTGAAGGCGACGACGTGCCCCTGGCCGACCGGCACGTCGAGGATCGCCCAGCGGCCGACGAGGTTGCTCTCGCCCCACGCCTGGCCGCTGACCACGAGCGGCGCGCCGTCGCGGTCGCCCCACTCGAGCACCACGCCGCTCGGGTCGAACGGCCCGTCGAGGCAGGTCGTGCAGTACGCCATCCTGAGCCAGCGGCGCGGCATCGAGTAGAGCGCGAAGTTCTGGCGGAACACGTGCGTGCGCGGCCCGTAGCCGTAGGCGAGCGGATGCTCCGGCCGCGCGAACGACACGCGCAGGTGCGCGCCCGGCGTGCGCGTCGCCGCCTGCTGCGCCGCCGAGGCCGCCTCGGCCCCGCCGCCCTGGCTGCTGCGCGGCACGCCGCCGGCCTCGCGGCGCACGCCGCGCACGAGGCCGGTCTCGATCGGCAGCATCGTGCCGTTACCGAGCGTCACCAGCAGGCCGCCCTGCTCGACGAACTCGCCGAGGTTCGCGAGGCCCGCGCCGCCGAGCCCGCCGGTGATGTCGTCCGAGGACGCGGGCGTGCCGAAGGCCGGCGTCGCGGCGGTCTTCTTGAACGGCATCGGTCCCCAGGCCCTGGGGATGCCCTGCAGCATCTCGGCGAGCTCGAGATCGACGTGGCCGTAGACCAGCACGTCGTAGCGCTTGCGCAGGTGCCCGGCGCGGACGTCCTCGTCGCGCAGGTAGCCGTAGGGCACGTGGCGCTGGTCGAGCGCGTAGCGGATCCAGCCGATCGAGTCGGTGTCGGCCCACGGCACGTACAGGCCGAGGCGCGGCGGCGGCGCGCGGTGCCGGCGCACGGCCGGCGCCGCGGCCACGGCGTCGAAGTCGAGGCCTAGATCGGCCGCGACGCCCGCGAGCGCCGCGGCGAGGCCGGACTGCGCGGCGACGACCCAGCTGCCGGCCGGGTAGTCGCGGCCGTCGGCGCGAAATGCCCGTTCCGCGACCTCGACCTCGAAGCGCGCGAGGCGCACGCGCGCCTCCAGCAGGCTCTCCTGGCCGGTGTCGCGCAGCAGGTAGAACGCGCCGGCCGCGGGCGCCCGGCCGTGCACCGCGGGCGCGGCCTCGAGCGGCGTCAGCGGCGCCGCGCGCACCGCTGCGTCGGCCGTCGGGATCACCTCGAGGTGGTAGTGCGCCGGCAGCGACCACGACACGTCGTCGTAGGGCTCGCCGCCGTCCTTCGGGTAGTGCTGCGGGCTCAGCAGGTCCACCGCGTAGTTGCGGTACGGCTGGTCGAGGCGCACGACGTAGGTGCCGGCCGGGAAGCTGCCTTCCTTGAGCGTCAGCGCTTCGCTCGCGCGGCCGACCTCGATGCGCTGCCCGAGCAGCCGCGCGACGAGCGCCGCGACCCGCGCCGGGTCGCCCTGCCCGGCGGGGATCAGGAACGCGAACGGCGCCTCCTCGAGCCCCCTGCGCCAGGAGTGGTAGCCCTTCTGGTAGAAGTTCGACAAGAGCTCCTGCGCGTGCAGCGCCGAGAAGTCGAGCGCCGCGAGCGCCGCGGTCTCGTTGTAGTTGACGTTGTCGCGCGCCGACCAGGCGAACTCCGTGGCCGGCGGCGGGACGAGCCGCCACCACTCGCGGCTGGTGTCCTCGGGCCCGAGCGTCCAGCGCAGCGTCTCGGCCGTGCCGTTGCCGAAGGTCTCGTAGCCGCGGCCGATCGCGTTGTGGTTCATCGCCACCGAGTCGAGGAACAGGTGCGCGAAGCCCTCGCCGAAGTTCCAGGTCGAGACCCCGGGCATGCCGAGGCCGTTCATGACCTGCACCTCGTGGAAGCTGAGTTCGAGGAACTCGCTGAAGGTGAGCGCGTCGATGTTCGGGTTGTAAGGTCCGGTGCCGTTCCAGGTCATCAGCAGCGCGACCGCCTCGTGCAGGTCGTGCACCACGGTCGGGTGCCACTCGTGGAACATGCGGTGCACGGCCTTGGTGGTCTCGTGCGTCTGCTGGTGGGCGTCGCGGTTGATGTCGACGTAGGCGTACTTCGACCAGTAGGGCGGCGCCTGCCGCGGCAGCGTCGCGCGGTCGGTCCTGCCCTTCAGATAGCGGTAGAACCACTCCACCTGCTTGTCGCGGCCGTCCGGGTTCGAGACCGGGTTGATCAGCACCACGAGGCGCTCGCGGATGCGGCGGATCATCGGCTGCTCGGACACCGCCAGGCGGTAGGCGAGCTCGAGCACCGACTCGGTGGAGCCGGTCTCGTCCGAGTGCAGCGCGGCGTTGAAGTAGTAGACCGGCCGCGCCTCGGCGACCAGGCGCGCCGCGGCGGCCGGGTCGGTGCGGCGCGGGTCGGCGAGCGCGGCGGTCGCGGCCTTGAGCCGCTCGAGGCTCTGGATGCCGTCCTCGTCGGCGATCGCCAGGAGCACGATGTCGCGGCCCTCCTCGGAGCGGCCGATCGTGAACAGGCGCACCCGCGGCGAGGCCGCCGCCAGCGCCCGGCAGTAGGCGTAGGCCTGCGCCGACTCGACCAGCTCGCCCGGCGCGCCGGGGATGCGGTGCAGGAAGGCGCGCGGCGAGGGCACGCTCGCCGACAGCGGCAGGTACGCGACCCACGGCGACAGGAAGCGCGCTTCGGTGGTCGCGCGCGCGATCTCCTCAGCGGAGCCCGGCTCCGCGGTGTCCGGCGCCGCCTGGCCGCGCCCGGTCGCGGGCAGCAGGGCGAGCAGGGCGAGCAGCACGGGCACGACGGGGCGATGGCGCATGGCGGGATCCTTCGTTGGGCCGGGCGCGGCGGCGCTCAGCGGGCGTACAGCTGCACGCGCGTGCCGATCTCGTCGGCGATCGCGAGCGTGGTGGCGAGGTCGGGGTGGCGCACCAGCACGAAGCCGTCCGACACCAGCGTCTGCCTCCAGTTGCGCCGCGGCGCGCCGATCGGCAGCAGGTTGTTCCAGACGATCGCCGCGCCATGCCGGCGATAGAGCTCCTCGAGGCCCGCGATCGCGCGGATCGTGCCCTGCCCCTGCGCCCGCTTGTAGACGGTGGCGACGTTGTAGCGGCGCTCGATGCGCGCCTCGAAGCGGTGCGCCGTGACCGCCCGCCCCCACTCGCGAAACACGTCGAAGTCGCAGGCGTAGTTCATCTGGTCGACCTGGTGCGCGCCCGGCGGGCGCGCCCCGATCTCGCCGAACACGACCTCGCCGTCGGCCTTGCGGTACCACTCCATGTGCGTGAAGCCGGTCTCGAAGCCGAGCGCGCGCAGCACGGCGAAGCCCATCGCGACGCCGCCGGCGAGCTCGGCGGCGTCCGGCTCCCGGAGCGCGATCACCTGCGGGCTGATCCATTCGTTGCTGCGGGCGATCAGCGGCCGCGGCCGGTACCAGGCGACGTTGTAGTACTGCACCGCGCCGTCGATGGTGACGGTGTCGAAGGTGTACTCCTCGCCGTCGACGAACTCCTCGACGCTGACCACCGGCACGTGCGCGATGCGCGGCAGCACCGCGCGCAGCTCGTCGGCGTCGTCGCAGCGCCAGGTGTCGGCCGAGCCCGCGCCGGCGATCGGCTTCAGGATCACCGGGAAGCCGATCCGCTCGGCCGCGTCCCAGCACGCGGCGACGCTCCCGGCCGCGACGTGCCGCGGCGTGCGGATGCCGGCGGCGTCGAGCGTCTGCTTCATCGCCTCCTTGTCGCGGAACGGCACCGTCGCCGCGACGCCGAGGCCCGGCACGCCGAGCGCCTCCCGGAGGCGCGCCGCGAGCAGCATCAGCGGCTCCCACAGCGACTCGACGCGGTCGATGCGCCGGCCGCCGAGCGCGGCGCGCAGCTCCGCGACCGAGCGCTGCTCGTCGAACAGCGAGTGCACGCGCAGGTAGGCGGCGAGCGCGCGGCGCGTCCGCTCGGGCAGCCGCTCGGCCGGCTGGTCGCCGACGCCGATGACGCTCGCGCCGACCTCGGCCAGCCCGCGCGCGAACTCCGGCATCTCGGCCGGATAGCCCGGCGACAGCAGCAGCACGTTCATCGCCCACCTCCCCGGCCGGATCGTAGCGCAAGGTCGGGGCCGATGGCCCTTCGCTATACTGCCGGCCGTGCCGTACCGCGTCCTGTTCGTCACCGCCGAGTACGCGCCGCTGGCGAAGACCGGCGGTCTCGCCGACGTCTCGACCGCACTGTCGCGCTTCCTGCACCGGCGCGGCGACGACGTGCGCGTGTTCGTGCCGTTCTACCGGCGCATCGCCGAGCAGCGCCTGCCGCTCGCGCCGGTGGAGTTCCTGCAGGACCTCGAGCTCAGGCTCGGCCCGCACCTGTACCGCTACCGCGTCCTGACCGGCGCGGCGCCGGGCTCGGACCTGCCGCTCTATTTCGTCGACTGCCCGGCGCTCTACGACCGCGCGGCGATCTACACCGCGGACGACGACGAGCACCGGCGCTTCCTGGCGCTGACGCGCGCGGCGCTGGACTGCGCGCAGCGCATGGGCTTCGCGCCGCAGATCCTGCACTGCAACGACTGGCACACGGCGTTCGGGCCGCTGCTCTTGAAGACGGCCTACGCCTGGGACCGGCTGTTCGGCGGCACGCGCTCGGTGCTGACGATCCACAACATCGGCTACCAGGGCGTGTTCGGCGCCGCGCACCTCGCCGAGCTCGGGCTCGGCGCGGCGACCGGCCTCCTGCACCAGGAGGACCTGCGCGCCGGGCGCATCAACTCGATGCTGCACGGCGTGCTGTACGCGGACCTGGTCACCACCGTGAGCCCGACCTACGCCCGCGAGATCTGCACGCCCGAGTACGGCCTCGGCCTCGAGCCCTTCCTCAGGGCCCGCGGCGACGCGCTGGTCGGGATCCTGAACGGCGTCGACTACGACGAGTGGGACCCCGAGCACGACCGCTACCTGCCGCTGCACTTCTCGCGCGACGACCTCGCCGGCAAGGCGGCGCTGAAGCGCGAGCTCCTCGGCCGGCTCGGCCTCGAGGCGGGGCCCAGGACGCCGCTGCTCGGCCTCGTGAGCCGGCTGGTCGTGCAGAAGGGCATCGAGCTGCTGCCGCCGGTGCTGCCCGAGCTCTTGCGCGGCCGCGACTGCGTGCTGGTCGCGCTCGGCACCGGCGAGCGCCAGTACGAGGACTTCCTCGGCTGGCTCGCGCACGCGTTCCCGCGCCGCGTCGTCTACCACCGCGGCTACAGCGAGGAGCTCGCGCACTGGATCGAGGCGGCCGGCGATGCCTTCCTGATGCCGTCGCTGTACGAGCCCTGCGGCCTCAACCAGATGTACAGCCTGCGCTACGGGACCATTCCGATCGTGCGCCGCACCGGCGGGCTCGCGGACTCGGTGTCGCTGTACTCGCCGGCGCACGGCTCGGGCACCGGCATCGTGTTCGAGGACTACGACGCGCCGGCGCTGCGCTGGGCGCTCGAGACGGCGCTCGACCTGTACCGGCAGCCGGCGCACTGGCGGCAGCTGGTGGCCAATGCGATGGCGCAGGACTTCTCGTGGGAGCGCCAGGGTGCGCTGTACATCGACGAGTACCGGCGCCTCGTCGGGCCCGACTGAGCCGCCGGAGGCACAGCAGCGATGAACGTGATCTTCGTCGAGCCGTCCTTCCCCTACTACCAGCGCGACTTCGTGCGCGGCCTCGCGGCCGCCGGCGCGCGCGTCATCGGCGTCGGCGAGCGGCCGGCCGACGCGCTCGACCCGGAGCTGCGCCGCTGGCTCGCCGACTACGAGCCGGTGCGCTCGGTGGTGGACCAGGCGGCGCTGCTCGCCGCGGTGCGCCGCGTGCAGGGCCGGGTCTGGGTGGACCGGCTCGAGGCGACGATCGAGGCGCACATCCTGCCGGTCGCGCGCGTCCGCGAGGCGAGCGGCATCCCCGGCACCTCGGTGCGCACCGCCTGGCTGTGCCGCGACAAGCCGGCGATGAAGGCCGCGCTGCGCGAGGCGGGCGTGCCGTGCGCGCAGTCGACCAGCGCGGACGATGCGCGCACGGTGCGCGAGTTTGCGGCCCGCGTCGGCTTCCCGCTGATCCTGAAGCCGCGCGCCGGCGCCGGCGCCGCCGGCACGACCCGCGTCGACACGCCGGCCGAGCTCGAGCGCGCGATCGCCGCCGCCGGCGTCGAGCGCGGCGCCTCGATCGCGGTCGAGGAGTTCATCGAGGGCCACGAGGGCTTCATCGACACGATCGCCATCCACGGCGAGGTCGCACACGAGTTCATCTCGCACTACTACCCGGGCGTGCTGGTGGCGATGCGCGAGCGCTGGATCTCGCCGCAGATCGTCGCCACCAACCGCCTCGACGCGCCCGGCTACGCCGAGGTGCGGCAGCTGACCCGGCGGGTGATCGGGCTGCTCGGCATCGGCACCTCGGCGACCCACATGGAGTGGTTCTTCGGGCCGAAGGGCCTCAAGTTCTCGGAGATCGGCTGCCGGCCGCCCGGGGTCGGCCAGTGGGACGTGTATGCCGCGGCCAACGAGTTCGACATCTACCGCGAGTGGGGCGTTGCGATCGTCCGCGGCCGGCCGGAGCAGCCCCCCTCGCGCCGCTACGCCTGCGGCATGATCGCGCTCAGGCCGGACCGCGACGGCCGGATCGCCGGCTACGAGGGCGCCGACCGCGTCTGGGCGCGGTTCGGCGAGTGGATCGTCGCCTCGCACCTGCCGCCGCCCGGCACGCCGACCCAGCCGATCGAGGCCGGCTACATGGCGAACGCCTGGCTGCGCGTGCGGCACCCGGACTACGACCACCTGCGCCTGATGCTCGACGCGATCGGCGAGACGCTGCGCGTGCGCGCCGCCTGAGCGGCCGCGGCGCTAGCGCACCGCGAAGCTGCCGCGCTCGTCGAACGGGATCGTGTGCAGGAACGCGAGGTCGGTGCTGACCTTGCCGGACAGCTGGTACTCGAGCGGCTGGGCCGAGTCCTTGAGCCGCGGCAGCACCTTCCACAGCGTGCTCGCGAGGTTGGTGGTCATCACGAGCTCGAACTCGGCCTCGCCGCGCGCCGGCACCGTGAAGGCGCTCACCGAGCTGCCGGTGCCGAAGTCCTCGCCGCCGATGCGCAGCGTGTAGTCGATGCCGCGCACCGGCAGCGCGCGGTCGTTGGGGTTCTGGACGCGCATCCGCACCCGAAAGTGCTGCTCGGCGAGCGAGGCGTCCTTGAGCTCGACCCCGACCACCGACAGCTGCGGGTGCTCGTAGTGCGGCGCGAGCGCGGCACAGCCGGCGAGCGCCGCCAGCGCCAGCAGCGCCGCGGCCGGGACCTGCGCGGCGCGGCGCTCAGGCGCGGCCATAGACCCGGTTCCAGCGCTCGCAGCGCGCCGCGAGCGTGGCCGGCACCTCGGCCCAGCTGAAGCGCCAGCCCCAGTTGCCCTCGGTGGTGCCCGGCAGGTTCATGCGCGCCTCGGTGCCGAGCCCGAGCAGGTCCTGCATCGGCACGACGGCGAGCAGCGCGACCGAGGCGAGCACGCTGCGCACCAGCGCCGGCACCACCGCCGCGCCGCTCGCGCCCAGGTAGTCGGCGACGAACTGCTGCGCGCCGGGGTCGAGGTGCGCGTACCAGCCGGCGCTGGTGTCGTTGTCATGCGTGCCGGTGTAGCCGACCGAGCGCGCCGTCCAGTTGTGCGGCACGTGGACGTTGCGCTGGTCGCCGTCGAAGCCGAACTGCGCGATCCGCATGCCCGGCAGGCCGAAGCCGTCGCGCAGCGCCTCGACCTCGGGCGTGATCACACCGAGGTCCTCGGCGACCACCTCGAGGCGGCCGAAGGTCGCGCGCGCGCGCCTCAGCAGCGCCTCGCCCGGCGCGAGGCGCCACTCGCCGGTGGCGGCGGTGGGCGCCCCGGCCGGCACGGCCCAGTAGGCCTCGAGGCCGCGGAAATGGTCGATGCGCACCAGGTCGAAGAGCTCGAACTGCGCGCGCAGCCGCTCGAGCCACCAGGCGAAGCCGGTGGCCTCGTGCGCCTCCCAGCGGTACAGCGGGTTGCCCCAGCGCTGCCCGTCCGCCGAGAAGTAGTCCGGCGGCACGCCGGCCACCGCGGTCGGCTCGCCGCCGGCATCGAGCTGGAACAGCTCCGGGTGGGCCCAGACCTCGACGCTGTCCGGCGCGACGTAGATCGGCACGTCGCCGAAGAGCCGCACGCCCCGGCCGGCGGCATAGGCGCGCAGCGCGTGCCACTGGCTGTGGAAGAAGTACTGGCCGGCCTCGAGCTCGGCGATCGCGCCGGCGAGCGCCGCGCGCGCGGCGCCGAGCGCGGCCGGCTCGCGCCGGCGCAGCGCCTCGGGCCACTGCCACCACGGTCGCCCGCCCTCGTGGCCCTGGATCGCCATGAAGAGCGCGTAGTCGTCGAGCCAGTGGGCCTCGTGCCGGCGAAAGCGGGCGAAGGCGCCGCCCTCGGCGCCGCGGTCGGCGGCGACCGCCTGTGCCGCCTGCGACAGCAGCATCGCGCGCGGCGCGCGGCCGAGGTCGCGGGCGTCGATGAGCCGCGCGGCGGCGAGCGTCGCGAGGTCGACGAGCGCCGGGTCGCCGGCGTGGTTGGAGCGCGCGAAGTACGGCGAGCGGTCCGGGCCGACCGGGCCGAGCGGCAGGAACTGCCAGACCGAGAAGCCGCCCGCCGCCAGCCAGTCGACGAAGCTGCGCGCCGCCTGGCCGAGCGCGCCGTGGTTCGCATCGGGCAGCGAGGTCGCGTGCAGCAGCACGCCGGCGCGCCGGCGGTCGAGCACGCGCAGCATCCCCGGCGGGGTCCCGCCCGGCCCGGCGCGGCCGCTCAAGCCGGTTCCCGCAGCATGTCCGGGGTCACGAGCACGACGCCGCGGTCCGTGACCTCGAAGCGGCGCGCGTCGGCGGCGCGGTCGACGCCGATCTGCGTGCCGTCGGCGACGATGCAGCCCTCGTCGAGGATCGCCCGCTGCACCACGCAGTCGCGGCCGACCGAGACGCGCGGCAGCACCACCGACGCCTGCAGCACCGTGCGCTCCTCGACGCGCACGTCGGAGAACAAGAGCGACTCGCGCACCAGCGCCCCGGAGATGATGCAACCGCCGGCGACCATCGAGTTGACGGCCATGCCGCGCCGCCCGTCCTCGTCGAGGATGAACTTGGCCGGCGGGCGCTGCAGCTGGTAGGTCCAGATCGGCCATTCCTCGTCGTAGATGTTGAGTTCGGGCCGCACGTAGACGAGCTCCATGTTGGCCTCGTAGTACGCGTCCAGCGTGCCGACGTCGCGCCAGTAGGCCTGGGCGCGGGTGCGCACGTCCTGGAACGCGTAGGCGAACACCTGCAGCTCCTCGATCGACGCCGGGATGACGTTCCTGCCGAAGTCGTGCTGCGAGTCGGCGCAGGCCGCGTCCGCCACCAGCAGCTCCTCGAGCAGGTCGGCGTTGAAGATGTAGATGCCCATCGAGGCGAGCGCGGTGCCGGGACGCCCCGGGATCGGCTCCGGCTCGGCCGGCTTCTCGGTGAAGCGCACGACGCGGTTGTACTCCGTCACCGACAGCACGCCGTACTCGCGGGCGAGCTCGCGCGGCACCTCGACGACGCCGACGGTGATGTCGGCGTGCTTCTCGACGTGGTAGGCGATCATCGGACCGTAGTCCATCGTGTAGATGTGATCGCCGGCCAGCACCAGCACGTGCTTCGGGCGGCGCGCGCGGATGTAGTCGAGGTTCTGGTACACGGCATCGGCCGTGCCGCGGTACCAGTGCGGCCCGATCTGCTGCTGCGCCGGGATCACGTCGACGAACTCGCCGAACTCGCCGCGCAGGTAGCCCCAGCCGCGCTGCACGTGCTCGATCAGCGACTGCGCCTTGTACTGGGTCAGCACCGCGATCTGGCGGATGCCGGAGTTGACGCAGTTCGACAGCACGAAGTCGATGATCCGGAACTTGCCGCCGAACGGGGTCGCGGGCTTGGCGCGGCCGGTCGTCAGCTGCTTCAGGCGCTCGCCGCGGCCGCCGGCCATGACGATGGCGAGCGCGCCGCTCGTCAGGCGGCTGACATAGCGACCCGAGCCGCTGCTGGCGGGAGATGGACTCATGGCGGTTCCGGGCGGTCGACGGGGGTATGTTACCGTGCGACCGGCGCGCCGCAACCGCGTCCGCCGCAGGCCTCGTCGCGTTCCCCGCCGCGTCGCGCGCGCGCCTCGCGGCGGCGCCGGAGCCGCTCTCGGGCTCAGAGCCAGCGCATCAGCCCGAGCTCGTAGGGATGCGACAGGAGCTCGTGGTAGGGCACGACGCGCACCGCGGCGCCGAGCCGCCCGCACCACGGCGGCGTGCACTCGCTCGCGTACAGGTGCGCCCCGTCCGGCGCGCGCGCGCCGGTCGGCCGGAAGAACTCGATCGCCGCCTCGTGGCCGTCGCGCACCAGCCGCCGCGAGGCCTCGGCACCGAAGGAGGTCAGCGGCGCCGGCTCGTGCGGGCCGTCCGGCAGCTCGCGCGTCAGCAAGAGCTCGAGACGCACGTCGGCGGGATCGAGGCCGTTCAGCTGCACCGCGATCTGCATCGCGACGTGCTCGCCGAAGGCGGCGCGCCCGGGCCAGGGCGAGGCGGCGCGCAGGCCGACCTTCGGCCAGGCCGCCGTGACGCGCGCCCGCCAGTCGGCGAGCTGCACGGCGCCCTTGGCCCCGTCCGCCGCCAGCCGGCGCCCCTGCGCGGCGGCCGGGCGATACAGGCCCGCGACGTAGTTGTCGAGCATGCGGCGGGTGTTGAAGGCCGGGATCAGCGTCGCCATCGAGCGCTTGGCGCGCGCGATCCAGTGCACCGGCAGGCCGTTCGCGTCGCGCTCGTAGTACAGCGGCACGACCTCGTCCTGCAGCACCTCGTACAGCGAGCGCGCGTCCTCGTCGTCGCGGCGGCCGTCCTCGGCGGTCGACGACGGGATCGCCCAGCCGTTCTGGCCGTCGAAGCCCTCGGCCCACCAGCCGTCGAGGATGCTGAGGTTGAGCGTGCCGTTGATGCCGGCCTTCATGCCGCTGGTGCCGCTGGCCTCGAGCGGATAGACCGGGTTGTTGAGCCAGACGTCGACGCCGGCCACCAGCGAGCGCGCGAGGCCGATGTCGTAGTCCTCGATGAACAGCACGCGGCCGAGGAACTCCGGCCGCTGCGCCATCGCGTGCACGTCGCGGATCATCTGCCGGCCCGGCTCGTCGGCCGGATGGGCCTTGCCGGCGAACACGAACACCACCGGGCGGTCGGCGTCGGCGACGATCGAGGCCAGCCAGCTCGGGTCGCGAAACAGCAGCGTCGCGCGCTTGTAGGTCGCGAAGCGGCGCGCGAAGCCGATCGTCAGCACGCGCGGGTTGTCCGGGTTGATCCAGCGCGCGAGGCGGCTGAAGTGCGCGTCGCTGATCCGGTTGCGCCGGCACGAGTGCTGCACGCGCGCCCGCAGCATCTTGAGGAGGCTCGACTTGGTGGCCTGCTTGACGTCCCAGAAGAGCGCGTCCGGCAGCTCGTGGATCCTGTGCCAGTAGTCGCGTTCGGTCAGCCGGCGCCGCCATTCCATGCCGAACTCGGCGTCGAGCACGTCCTTCCAGCGCTGGAACATGAAGGTCGGCACGTGCACGCCGTTGGTGACGAAGCCGATCGGGTTGTCCTCGGGCGGCACCTCCGGCCAGGCATAGGCGCAGATCTCGGCCGAGACCCGGCCGTGGATCCGGCTGACGCCGTTCTGGTGCCGCGACAGCCCGAGCGCGAGGCGCGTCATGTTGAAGTCGCCCGTGTCGCCGCCGCGCCCGAGCGCCAGGAACTCCGCGGCGTCGACGCCGAGGCGGCGCACGTAGTCCTCGAAGTGGCCGAGCACGAGGTCCGCCGCGAACGCGTCGTGGCCGGCCGCGACCGGCGTGTGGGTGGTGAACACGACCGCCGCCGCGACCGCCTCGCGCGCCGCGCGGTAGCCGAGGCCGCGCCCGACGAGCTCGGCGATCAGCTCGATCGCGAGGAACGCGGCGTGGCCCTCGTTCATGTGCCAGACCGTCGGCGCGAGGCCGAGCGCGCGCAGCGCCTTGACGCCGCCGATGCCGAGGATCATCTCCTGCTGCAGGCGCATCTCGCGGCCGCCGCCGTACAGCTTGTGCGTGATCGCGCGGTCCGCCTCGCTGTTCTCGGCGACGTTGCTGTCGAGCAGGTACACCTCCACCCGGCCGACGGTGGCGCGCCAGACCTGCGCGACGACCTCGCGGCCGGCGAGCCGGACGCTGACCTTGACCGGCAGGCCGTCCGGGCCGAGCGCGAGCGCGACCGCAAGGTCCTCGCTCGCCGATTCGCGGTACTCCGGCACCTGGTTGCCGTCGCCGTCCAGCGTCTGGTGGAAATAGCCCTGCCGGTAGAGGAGTCCCACCGCGACGAACTCGAGACCCAGGTCGCTCGCGGTCTTGCAGTGATCGCCGGCCAGCACGCCGAGGCCGCCGGAATAGTTGGGGAAGCTCTCGTGGAAACCGAACTCGGCGCAGAAGTAGGCCACCAGGTCGCCGGGCTCGAGGTCGGTGCCCGGCGTGTTGTGCCTGGGCTCGCGCTGGTAGGCGTCGAAGCCCCTCAGCACCTTGTGGTACTGGTCGAGGAAGTTGTCGTTCGCGGCCGCGCGATCGAGCGCTGCCTGGTCGATGCAGCGCAGGAACAGGCGCGGATTGCCCCCCACGGAGTTCCACAGCCGCTCGTCGAGCGCCTCGAAGAGGCGCCGGGTCGGGCGGTGCCAGCTGAAACGGAGGTTCGCGGCGAGTTCCGGCAGGCGCCTGAGCTGTGCCGGCAGGGTCGGGTTGATCTCAAGCGCGAATTTCTGGCCGTTCATGGACTTGCGAGGCCCCCTGCCCCAAAAGCGGCCGGCAGTCTAGCACCCGGGGCGAGGCCCCAGACCCTCCCGGCCCCGACAAGGTACGCAATTGTCAGGCAGGTACTATTACTAACTGTTGACTAGTACTAACCAAGCTGTATTATCGAATCCACGTATGGAAACCCGCGACACCGACGACCTGCCCACCGACGACGCCCCGGCCCCGCCGGCCGGCCCGCTCGACGTCGAGGGGCTGGTGCGCAAGTTCCAGAAGGAGCTCAACTCCGGGCTCATCGCGCTCGTGCTCCTCTCGGTGCTCGAGCGCGCCGAGGAGGACCTGTACGGCTACCAGATCGCGAAGCGCCTGCAGGGCATGAGCGACGGCGGCAGCCCGATGAAGCAGGGCGCGCTCTACCCGGTGCTGCGCACGCTCTCCGCGCACGGCCTGCTCGCGAGCCGCGTCGTGCCCTCCTACGCCGGCCCGCCGCGCCGCTACTACCGCATCACCGAGGCCGGCCGCGATACCCTCGCGCGCTGGCTCAGCGTCTGGACCAGCACCCGCAACTTCGTCGACGCCGTGGCGCAGCCCGCCCGGGACGTCGCCGCTACCGAGAGTGAGCGCCCATGAACCGCCCAGCCCCCCGCTC
>DATKOP010000086.1:0-31655 GCA_035524595.1 Steroidobacteraceae bacterium
CGTCGGCATCGTCGCCAGCATGGCGATCGACCGCGAGCAGGACGCCGACCTCGTGGTGCTCGACGCCGGCCAGCTGTTTGCGCCGCACGTCACCTGGATCGGCTTCCGGCGCGGTCGCCTGCTGCGCGGCTACATGTACGAGTTCCTGAAGGCCTTCGCCCCGCACCTGAACCGGCGGCTGGTCGATCAGGCCATCCGCGCCGGAAGCCGATCCAGGTCGTGTGCAGTGGAAACAGATGCGAGGCGTCGAGCACGACCAGGTCGGCGTCCTGCTGCGGCTCCAGCGCGACGCTCGCGACGATGCCCACGCCGAGGCCGAGGCGCACGTAGGTCTTGATGACGTCCGCGTCGCTCGCGGTCAGCGCGACCTTGAGCTTGAGCCCGGCGCTCTCGAACAGGGCCGGCAGCGAGGAGCGGCCGCTGAAGCTGAACGTGTAGGTGACGATCGGGTAGCGCGCGAGGGTCTTGAGGCTGAGATCGCCCTCGCCGGCGAGCGGGTGCTCGCGCGGCACGATCACGCGCCGGTGCCAGCGGTAGCACGGCAGCAGCACGAGCCCCGGGAACAGCGCCTCGCCGCCGGTCGCGATCGCGACGTCGATGCGGTCGAGCTTGGCGAGCTCGGCGATCTGCTCGGAGCTGCCCTGGTGCAGGTGCAGGTCGACGTCGGCGTAGCCGGCGCGAAAGCGCTGCACGATCGGCGGCAGCACGTAGCGCGCCTGCGTGTGGGTGGTGCCGATCGCCAGCGAGCCGCTCTTGTCGTCCTTGAGGTCGGCCGACAGCCGGCGGATGTTCTGCACCTCCTCGAGGATCCTGAGCGAGCGGTCGACGACCTGCTGGCCGGCGGCGGTCACGCCGGTGAGGTTGCGGCCGTCGCGCTCGAACAGCGGGAAGCCGAGCTCGTCCTCGAGCAGCTTCAGCTGCTTGCTGACGCCGGGCTGCGAGGTGTGCAGCTTGCGCGCCGCGGTCGTGATGTTGAGGCCGTTCTGCACGACGGCGGCGAGGTAGCGGAGCTGGTGGAGCTTCATCGGTCACCGCCTGGGGGGCCGCCATTATAGGGCGGCGCCGCCTCAGCGGTAGCCGCGCGCCTGCAGCGTGAACAGCCGCGCGTAGCGGCCGTCGAGCCGCATCAGCGCCTCGTGCGAGCCGTGCTCGACGATCCGGCCGCCCTCGAGCACCGCGATCTGGTCGGCCATGCGCACCGTCGAGAAGCGGTGCGAGATCAGGATCGTGATCCGCCCGCGCGTCAGGGTGCGAAAGTGCTCGAAGATCTCCGCCTCGGCGGCCGCGTCCATCGCTGCGGTCGGCTCGTCGAGCACCAGCACGTCGGCGCGCGAGCGCATGAACGCGCGGCTGAGCGCGATCTTCTGCCACTGGCCGCCGGACAGCTCGCGGCCGTCCTTGAACCACTTGCCGAGCTGCGTGTCGTAGCCGGCCGGCAGCTCGCGGATGAAGGGGTCGGCGAGGCCCTTGGCCGCCGCCTCGGCCCAGCGGCCGCGGTCCTCGAACTCGGTGACGTCGCCGGCGCCGACGTTCTCGCCGACCTTGAGCTGGTAGCGCGCGAAATCCTGGAAGATCACGCCGATCCGCTCGCGCAGCGCGGCCTCGTCCCAGTCCTCGAGGTCCTTGCCCTCGAACAGGATGCGGCCGGCGGTCGGGCGGTAGAGCCGCGTCAGCAGCTTGATCAGCGTCGTCTTGCCCGAGCCGTTCTCGCCGACCAGCGCCAGGCTCTCGCCGGGCCGGATCGCGAGCTCGATGTCCGCGAGCGCGTCGGCGTCGGCGTCCGGGTAGCGGAACGAGACGCCCTCGAAGCGGATGCCGTCCGCGGGCGCGGGACCGCGGCGCACCGCGCCGCGCGGCGCCGGCACCGGCTGGTCGAGGTACTCGTACAGGTTCGAGAGGTACAGGTTGTCCTCGTACAGGCCGCCGACCGCGGCGAGCCCGGCCGACAGCGCCGACTGCCCCTGGCGGAACAGCGCCAGGTACATCGTCATCTGGCCGAGCGTGATCGCGCCGCGGATGGCGCCGACCGCGATCCAGGCGTAGGCGCCGTAGAGGCTCAGCGTCGCGATCAGGCCGAGCCCGAAGCCCCACAGGTCGCGCTTCAGCGTCAGCTCGCGGTCCTCGCGGTACAGCTTCGTGTAGATGTCCTCGTAGCGCTTGAGCAGCAGCGGCCCGAGGCCGAACAGCTTGACCTCCTTGGCGTGGTCCTCGCGCGCCAGCACCGTCTCGAGGTACATCTGCATGCGCGTCTCGGGCGAGCGCCAGCGGAACAGCCGGAAGGCGTCGCCCGAGAACTTGGCCTCGGCGAAGAACGACGGCAGGCCGGCGAGCGCCAGGATCGCGACCGCGAGCGGCGAGAACTGCACCAGGATCGCGCCGTAGCTGACCAGCGAGATGCCGTTCTGCACCAGGCCGAAGGTGCGCATCACCATCGACAGCGGGCGCGTCGAGGCCTCGCGCCGCGCGCGCGTCAGCTTGTCGTAGAACTCCGAGTCCTCGAAGTGGGTGAGCTCGAGGGTCAGCGCCTTCTCGAGGATCATGACGTTGACGCGCTGGCCGAGCTGCGCACGCAGCAGCGACTGGCAGGTCGACAGCCCGCGCTGCGCCGCCGCCACCGTCGCCACCAGCGCGGCCTCGAGCGCGACGTAGCCGAGCGCCGGCGCGTACGCCGCCCGGCCGGTGACCGGGTAGGCGCGGATCGCGCCCACCACCGAGTCGACGATGTGCGCGCCGACCCAGGCGATGCCTGCCGGCAGCGTGCCGGCGACCACCGTCAGCGCCGCGAGCAGCAGCGCGACCGCGCGGTTGGTGGTCCAGGCGAGCTCGAGCGCGTGCCGGCCGTAGCGGAACACGCTCGAGGCGGGCCGGCCGGGCGCGGCGCGCGGCGGCTGCGACGCCTGGCGCAGCAGTTCCCTGAGGTTCACGCGGCGGCTCCGGGGCGGCGCGACCACGCGCCGGCCCTTATTATAGGGGCCGCGGTCTTGTGGCTCCCGGCGCGACGAGGCAATGTGCCGCGGGGGGGACTGGAGCGGCGATGAGCGATGCGGTGCAACGGGTCCGAAGCGCGGCGAGCCTGCCCGATGCGGCGCGGCTCGCGGCCTACCTGCAGGGCCGGGTGGCGGGCCTCGGCGGCGCGGTCGCCATCGAGCCGCTCGGCGGCGGCCAGTCGAACCCGACCTTCCTGCTGAGCGCCGGCGCCCGGCGCTATGCGCTGCGCACCAAGCCGGGCCGGGTCGCCGAGCTCCTGCCGTCCGCGCACCAGATCGAGCGCGAGTTCCGCGTGCTCGCGGCGCTCGAGGGCTCCGGCGTGCCGGTGCCGCGCGTGCACCTGCTGTGCACCGACGAGGACGTCATCGGCCGCGCGTTCTACCTGATGGACTACGTCGACGGCCGGGTGTTCCAGGACCCGCGCCTGCCCGAGCTCACGAACGCCGAGCGCGGCGCGCTGTTCGCCGACATGAACCGCGTGCTCGCGCACCTGCACGGCCTCGACTACCGGGCGCTCGGGCTCGGCGACTACGGCAAGCCCGGCGACTACCTCGCGCGCCAGATCGCGCGCTGGTCGAAGCAGTACCGCGCCAGCGAGACCGAGACGATCGAGGCGATGGACCGGCTGATCGAGTGGCTGCCGGGCCAGCTGCCGGCGGACGACTCGACCACGCTGGTGCACGGCGACTTCCGCCTCGACAACCTGGTCATCGACGCGCGCGAGCCGAAGGTCGTGGGCGTGCTCGACTGGGAGCTGTCGACGCTCGGCTCGCCGCTCGCCGACTTCTCCTACCACTGCTGCGTGTTCCACTTCCCGGCCGGTCGCCACCGCGGCCTCGGCACGGCCGACCTCGCGGCGCTCGGCCTGCCGAGCGAGGCCGAGTACGTCGCCGCCTACTGCCGCAACACCGGCCGCGCCGGCATCGGCCACTGGGACTACTACCTGGCCTACAACTTCTTCCGCATGGCGGCGATCGTGCAGGGCATCAGGAAGCGCGCCGAGCAGGGCACCGCGGCGGCGGCGAATGCGCTCGAGATGGGCCGCGGCGCGCGGCTGCTGGCCGAGATGGGATGGGAGCGGGCCCAGCGCATCCGCGCGGGCTGAGGGCGAGGCACCGGGAGGGCACCGACATGCAGGCCGAAGCGGGAGCGGGAGCTGGTGCGGCGGCGGCTGCGCCGTCGCGTGACGAGCGCCAGTGGGCGATGCTGGCCCACCTGAGCGCGATGCTGATGTACTGCACCGTGATCGGCGGCTTCATCGCGCCGCTGGTGATCTGGCTCTTGAAGCGCGACGAGATGCCGTTCGTCGCCGATCAGGGCCGCGAGACGCTGAACTTCCAGATCACGACGCTGCTGGCGCTGATCGCGGGCGGCTGCCTGATGCTGGTGCTGATCGGCTTCGTGATCGTGCCGGCGGTGCTCTTGTTCCACTTCGTCGTCACCATCATCGCCACGGTGCGCGTCTCCGAGGGCGTCTGGTACCGCTACCCGATCTGCTGGCGCGTGATCCGCTAGCGCGGGCCGTAGTAGTCGGGGTAGTCGGGCGCGAGCCCCTTGAAGCGGCGGTGGATCCACCAGTACTGCTCCGGCATCTGCCGCACCTGTGCCTCGATCGCGGCGTGGTACTCGAGCGTGTCGGCGGCGGGGTCCGCGCTCGGCCAGTGCGCGAACGGCGGGTGGATCACGGCGCGCCAGCCGCGCGAGCCGGGCAGGCGCTCGGTCGAGTAGTAGAGCACCTGCGCGCCGGTCAGCCTGGCGAGCCGCGGCGTGAACACGTTGGTCGCGGCGGGATGGCCGAAGAACGGCAGCATCACCGCGCCCTTGTTGCGGTAGCTCTGGTCGGCGGCGTACCAGACGACCTCGTTGTGCTTCAGCGCCGAGATCATCGCGCGCACGTCGTCGCGCTCGATCGCCTTGCGCGCCTGGCGCGCGAAGCTGTCGCCCGAGACGCGCGCCAAGAGCTCGTTCTTGGTCGGGCGGTACAGCACGCTGATCGGCCTGCGGTTGTTGAGGATGCGGGCGCCGATCTGCATCGTCGTGAAGTGGGCGAGCAGCAGGATCGCGCCGTGCCCCTGCTTGAGCGCCGCCTCGAGGTGCTCGAGCCCGTGGAGCTGCGAGAGCGCGTTGATCTCGGCGTCCTTCGCCCACCAGGTCATCGCCGACTCGATCAGGCCGATGCCGAGGCTCTCGAAGTGGCGGTCGATGAGCGCCTCGCGCTCCTTCGCCGACAGCTCCGGCAGGCACAGCTCGATGTTGCGGCGCGCGACCCGCACGAAGGGCAGCGGCAACAACCTTGCGAGCCGGCCGAGGCCGCGGCCGACCGCGAGCGCGCCGCCGTAGGGCAGCAGGAGCGCGAGGCGCAAGAGGCCGAGGCCGAGCCACGTCGGCCAGTAGCGGGGCGCAAACAGGCGGGCGGGCATCGTCGGGTGCGGCTCGGGCAGGCGGGGATTCGCGGCGAAACTAGCACGAGTCGCGCCCCCCGCGCCGCCGGCCCGCCCGGCGCGCCGCCGCCGCGGACGATTCGCATCCGCGGCAACGCGGCTTGACCGGTTTTCGGCGACCGCGCGATACTGGCGGCCATGAAGCAGAGCCCACAGCACCAGCCCGCCCTGACGGCCGCGCCCGCGCGCGCCGCGTGGTGGTGGCGCCACTCCCTGGAGTGGGCGCGCGGCGCGCAGGCTTAACCGACCGATCTCGAGCTCAACCGCGAACCCATCTCCGACCAGCGCCGGGGATGGGTTTTTTATCGTCCGCTCCCCGGTGCCCACGACGAGGAGCCCATGCATCCGCCGTTCGACATCGCCGCCGACCTCGATACGCCCGTCTCGGCGTACCTCAAGCTGCGCCCGTTCAAGCCGCGCTTCCTGCTGGAGAGCGTCGAGGGCGGCGAGCGCATCGCGCGCTACTCCTACATCGGCTTCGGCGATGCGCTCGAGATCCGCCTCGACGCCGGCGGGCTCGCGCTGCGCCCGGCCGGCGCGCCGACCGAGCGCGGGCCGCGGCCCGCGGATCGCGCGGCGCTGCTCGCGGCGCTGCGCGCCGCGCTCGCCCGCGCGCCACGCCTGAGTCCCGAGATCCCCGGGCTGCCGCTCGCCGGCGGCCTGGTCGGTGCGGCGGCCTACGACCTGGTGCGCTACTTCGAGCGCGTGCCGGCGCGCGTACCGGTCGAGCCCGGCATGCCGGAGGCCTGCTACCTCGCGCCCTGCTCGTTCCTGATCTTCGACCACGTGACGCGCGGTATCGCGCTGCTGCACGCGGGGCCGGAGCCCGAGCGCCAGGCGCTCAGGCGCGAGATCGTGCGCGCGCTGCGCGGCGGGCTCATGACCGGCCGGCCGCCGGCGCGGCTCGAGGCGCCGCGCGCGAGCCTGTCGCGCGAGTCCTACGTCGCGGGCGTCCGGCGCGTCCAGGAGCACATCGCCGCCGGCGACGTCTACCAGCTGGTGCTGTCGAGCCAGTTCGAGGGCGCCTGCGAGCTCGACCCCTTCGAGGCCTACCGCGCGCTCAGGATCCTGAACCCCTCGCCGTACATGATCTACTGCGAGCTCGGCGACCGCACGCTGGTCGGCTCCTCGCCCGAGGCGCTGGTGCGGCTCTCGGGCCGCTCGGCGCAGCTGCGGCCGATCGCCGGCACGCGGCCGCGCGGCGCGAGCGCCGAGCAGGACGGCGCGCTCGAGCGCGAGCTGCTTGCGGACGTCAAGGAGAACGCCGAGCACGTGATGCTGGTGGACCTGGCGCGCAACGACCTCGGCCGGGTCGCCTGCGCCGGCAGCGTGCACGTCGATCCCTACCGCGTGATCGAGCGCTACAGCCACGTGATGCACATCGTCAGCGGCGTGCAGGGCGAGCTCGCGCCGGGCCGTGACGCGTTCGACCTGTTCGCCGCGGCCTTCCCGGCCGGCACGCTGGTCGGCGCGCCGAAGGTGCGCGCGATGCAGATCATCGAGGAGCTCGAGCCGGTGCGGCGCGGCTTCTACGGCGGCACCTACGGCTACTTCGGGCACAGCGGCGACATGGACCACGCGATCACGATCCGCACGCTGACCTTCCACGACGGCCGCTACCGCTTCCAGGCCGGCGCCGGGATCGTCGCCGACAGCGTCCCGGAGCGCGAGCACGACGAGGTCCTGGCGAAGAGCGCGGTGCTCAGGCGCGCGCTCGAGCTCGCGCAGGAGGGCCTCTGATGACCACCGCCGCGCGCCCCCGGCTGCTGCTGATCGACAACTACGACTCCTTCACCTACAACCTGGTGCAGGCCTTCCTCGTGCTCGGCGCCGAGGTGCTCGTGTACCGCAACGACGAGATCACGGCCGCGGCCGCCGACGCGCTCGAGCCGTCGCACCTGTGCATCTCGCCGGGCCCCGGCACGCCGTACGACGCCGGCGTCTCGATGGCGATGATCGGGCACTTCGCCGGCCGCATCCCGGTGTTCGGCGTCTGCCTCGGCCACCAGTCGATCACCGAGGTGTTCGGCGGCAGGGTGGTGCGCAACTGGCGGCTGATGCACGGCAAGACCTCGGCGATCACGCACGACGGCGCCGGCGTGTTCGCCGGCCTGCCGCGGCCGCTCGAGGTCGGCCGCTACCATTCGCTGGTGGCGGAGCCCGGCTCGCTGCCGCCGGAGCTCGCCGTCACGGCGCGCACCGCCGAGGGCGAGATCATGGGCGTGCGCCATGCGCGGCTGATGGTCGAGGGCGTGCAGTTCCATCCGGAGAGCGTGCTGACGCCCGAGGGCCCGGCGCTGCTCGGCAACTTCCTCGCGATGTCGGGCGGGCGGCGCGCGTGAGCGGCGGGCCGCATCCGCTGCGCGCGACGCTCGAGGCGCTGGTCGACGGCCGCGCGCTGCCCGAGGAGGAGGCCTACGCGCTGCTGGTCGCGCTCACCGACGAGGCGCTCGCGCCGGCGCTCGCCGGCGCGCTGCTCGCGGCGCTGCGCGCCAAGGGCGTGACCGCCGGCGAGCTGCGCGGCTTCGCGCGCGGCATGCGGGCGCTGGCGCGCCGGCCGCGGCTGCCCGAGGTCGGGCCGACGCTCGACGTGGTCGGCACCGGCGGCGACGCCTCGCACACCTTCAACCTCTCGACCGGCAGCGCGCTGCTCGCGGTCGCGGCCGGCGCCAAGGTCGCCAAGCACGGCAACCGCTCGGTCTCGAGCCGCTCCGGCAGCGCCGACCTGCTCGAGGCACTCGGGCTCGCGATGCCGCTCGACGAGCGCGCCGCGGGCGCCTGCCTCGGCGCCACCGGCTTCACGTTCCTGTTCGCCCCGCACTACCACCCGGCGATGAAGGCGATCGCCCCGGTGCGCGCCGCGCTCGGCGTGCGCACCGTGTTCAACATGCTCGGGCCGCTCACCAACCCCGCCGAGCCGCCGTACCACCTGATCGGCGCCTTCAGCCGCGACGCCGCGCGGCTGATGGCGGAGACGCTGGCCGGGTTGCCGCTGCGGCGCGCCTTCGTCGTCCACGGCGAGCCGGGCTGGGACGAGCCGACGCCGGCCGGCCCGTTCCTGCTCTACGACGTGCGCCCGGGCGAGTGGCGGGAGAGCACGCGCAGCGCGGCCGACTACGGCCTGCCGAGCTGCCGGCCGGAGGAGCTGAAGGGCGGCGACGCGGCGCACAACGCGGCGGCGCTGCGCGCCGTGTTCGCCGGGCGCGACCGCGGCCCGCACCGCGATGCGCTGGTGATGGGCGCGGCGCTGGCGCTCGAGGTCGCCGGGGTCGCGGCCGACGCCCGAAGCGGCGCGGCCCGCGCCGCCGCGGCCATCGACTCCGGCGCCGCCGCGGGCGTGCTCGACGCGCTCGCGGCCTTCTCGCGGGGCCGGCCGTGAGCGCGGCCGGCGACTTCCTCGACGGCATGGCCCGCGCCAGCGCCGCGCGCGTCGCGGTGGCGCGCGCGCGCGTCCCCGTCGCCGAGCTCGCCGCGCGCGCGGCGGCCGCGCCCGCGCCGCCGGCGCTCAGGCTCGACGGCCGCTTCGACCTGATCGCCGAGCTCAAGCTGCGCTCGCCGGCGGCGGGCGTGCTGGCGGGTGCGGCCGACGACCTCGAGGCGCGGGTCGCGGCCTACGCGCGCGGCGGCGCGGCGCTCGTGTCGGTGCTGACCGAGCCCGCGCGTTTCGACGGCAGCCTCGAGCACCTGGCGCGCGCCAGCGCCGCGCTGCGCCCGCTCGGCGTGCCGGCGATGCGCAAGGACTTCCTCGTCGATCCGTACCAGCTCCTCGAGGCGCGCCTCGCCGGCGCCGCGGGCGTGCTCCTGATCGTGCGCATGCTCGCGCCCGACCGGCTCGAGGAGCTCGCCCACGGTGCCGCGGCGCTCGGCCTGTTCGTGCTGCTCGAGGCCTTCGACGCCGACGACGTCGCCGCGGCCGCGGCGCTGGCCGGCCGCTGGCGCGGCCCGCAGGGCGCCTGCCTCGTCGGCGTCAACAGCCGCGACCTGCGCACGCTCGCGGTCGTGCCCGAGCGGCTCGAGGCACTGGCGCCGGCGCTGCCGGCGGCGCTGCCGCGGGTGGCCGAGAGCGGGCTCGCGACCCCGGCCGATGCCGCGCGCCTCGCGCGCGCCGGCTACACGCTGGCACTGGTCGGCACCGCGCTGATGTCGGCCGCCGATCCCGCGGCGCTGGTGCGCCAAATGCTCGACGCCGGCCGTGGCGTGCGCGCATGAGCATCTGGGTCAAGATCTGCGGCCTGACCTCCGCCGACGCGGTCGCCGCCGCGATCGCGGCCGGCGCCGACGCGGTCGGCTTCGTGTTCCACAGCGCCTCGCCGCGCCACCTCGCGCCGGCCGCGGCCGCGGCGCTCGCGCGCGCGGTGCCGCGCGGCGTGCTGAAGGTCGCGGTGACGCGCCATCCGACCCAGGCCGAGGTCGAGGCGATTCTCGCGGGCTTCGGCCCGGACGTGCTGCAGACCGATGCCGCCGATTTCGATGCGCTCGAGCTGCCCGCCGCGCTCGGCCGCCTGCCGGTGCTGCGCACCGGCGCCGCGCCGCCGGCGACGCTGGCGGCGCGCTGCCTCTACGAGGCGGCCGACAGCGGCCGCGGCGCGACGGCCGACTGGCAGGCGGCGCGCACGCTCGCACGCCGCACCGAGCTCGTGCTCGCCGGCGGGCTGACCGCCGCCAACGTCGCAGCCGCGATCGCCGCGGTGCGGCCGTTCGGCGTCGACGTGTCGAGCGGCGTCGAGAGCGCGCCGGGGCGCAAGGACGCGGGCAAGATCCGGGACTTCATCGCGGCCGCGCGGGCGGCCCCACCACCGTGAACGCGGCATCCGCCGGGAGAGACGACGATGGCAACCGTACTTGAGTCTGCCGATGCGGGCGCGCTGCTGAGGCGCGAGCTGGCCGGCGAGTTTCCGGACGTGCGCGGCCGCTACGGACCCTACGGCGGACGCTTCGTGCCGGAGACGCTGGTGCCGGCGCTCGACCGCCTGGACGCCGGCGTGCGCCGCTGGCTGAAGGACCCGGCCTTCGTCGCCGAGCTCGAGGACCAGCTCGCGACCTGGGTCGGGCGGCCGACGCCGCTGAGCCACGCCGCGACGCTGTCGCGCCGCTGGGGCGCCGAGGTGTACCTGAAGCGCGAGGACCTGGCGCACACCGGCGCCCACAAGATCAACAACGCGATCGGCCAGGCGCTGCTCGCCAAGCGCCTCGGCGCCAGGCGCATCGTCGCCGAGACCGGTGCCGGCCAGCACGGCGTCGCCAGCGCCGCGGCCTGCGCGCGCATCGGCCTGCCGTGCACCGTGTACATGGGCGCGATCGACATCGAGCGCCAGGCGCCGAACGTCGGCCGCATGAAGCTGCTCGGCGCCACCGTCGTGCCGGTGACCAGCGGCGACCAGACGCTGCGCGCGGCCATCGACGAGGCGCTGCGCGACTGGGTGTCGGACCCCGACGGCACCTACTACATGATCGGCTCGGTGGTCGGGCCGCACCCCTACCCGTACCTGGTGCGCGAGCTGCAGTCGGTGATCGGCCGCGAGGCGCGCGCCCAGATCGTGCGCCAGGCCGGCGGGCTGCCGCACGGCGTGTTCGCCTGCGTCGGCGGCGGCTCGAACTCGATCGGCATGTTCCACCCGTTCATCGCCGACCGCGACGTGGCGCTGATCGGCGTCGAGGCCGGCGGCCGCGGCCCGAAGCTCGGCGACAACTCGGCGACGCTGACGCTCGGCCGCCCCGGCGTGCTGCAGGGCAGCTACTCGATGCTGCTGCAGGACGAGCACGGCCAGATCCAGGAGACCCACTCGGTGTCGGCCGGGCTCGACTACCCCGGTGTCGGCCCGGAGCACTCGCTGCTGATGGCGGCGCGGCGCGTGCACTACGAGTACGCGACCGACGACGAGGCGCTCGAGGCGCTGGCGGAGTGCTGCGCGGCGGAGGGCATCATCGCGGCGATCGAGAGCGCGCATGCCTTCGCCAGCGCGCGCAAGTGGGCGGCCGCCCACGCGCGCGCGCGGCTGCTGATCTGCCTCTCCGGCCGCGGCGACAAGGACATGCCGACGCTGCAGAAGACGCTCCTGAAGGGGCAGCCGTGATGGCCGCCCGGGACGCGGGCCGCCGGCCCGGCCACGAGGCGATCGGCGCGGCGATCCGGGCGGCGAGCGCGCGCGGCGAGCCGGCGCTGGTCGCCTTCCTGACGGCCGGCTTCCCCGAGCGCGAGCGCTTCCGAGCGGACCTGGCACGGGTCGCGGCGGCCGCCGACGTCGTCGAGATCGGCGTGCCGTTCACCGATCCGATGGCGGACGGCATGACGATCCAGCGCGCCAGCCACGCCGCGCTCGCGCAGGGCGTGACGCTCGGCTGGATCCTGGACGAGCTCGCGGCGCTCGCGCCGCGGCCGGCGGCGCCGCTGCTCGTGATGAGCTACCTGAACCCGCTGCTCGCCTACGGCCTCGACCGGCTGCCGCGCGCGGCGCGCGCCGCCGGCGTCGCCGGCGTGATCGTGCCGGACCTGCCGTTCGAGGAGTGCGCCGAGCTCAAGGGCGCGCTCAACGCCGAGGGCGTCGGCCTCGTGCAGATGGTGACGCCGGTGACACCGGCCGAGCGGCTGGCGATGCTGTGCGCCGCCGCGCAGGGATTCATCTACGCGGTGACCATGACCGGCACCACCGGCAAGAGCGTGGCGGTGCCGGACGAGGTGCTCGCGTACCTGGCGCGCGTGCGGGCCGTGGCGCCGATCCCGGTGTGCGCCGGCTTCGGCATCAGGAGCCGCGAGCAGGTCGCGCGCCTCAAGGGCCACGTCGACGGCGTGGTGGTCGGCTCGGCGCTCGTCGAGGTGCTCGAGCGCGGCGCCGACCCGGTCGGCTTCCTGAACGGGCTGCGTGCCCCGGCCTGAGGGCGGACCGCGATGCACAAGAGCAAGCTCTGCGGCTTCATCATCGACTGCCAGGGCGGCGACCTCGGCGCGGCGGCCGCATTCTGGGGCGCGGCGCTCGGCATGGCGCCGCGCACGCTCGCCGGGCCCGAGAACGAGCACTACGTCGGGCTCGACGACCCGCTCGCGCGGCTGCACGTCGAGGTGCAGGAGGTCGACCACCCGAGCCGCGTGCACCTCGACATCGAGACCGACGACGTCGAGGCCGAGGTCCGGCGGCTCGAGGCACTCGGTGCGCGGCGCCTGCGGCAGGTGCACAGCTGGTGGGTGCTCGAGGCGCCGACCGGGCACCGCTTCTGCGTCGTGCGGGCGCAGTCGCCTCGGTTCGAGCAGGAGGCGCGCGCCTGGCCGTGACGTGACATTGCGCGGTCGCTACGCGACACTTTGCGCATGCACCGCGGTCGCTGCCGACGCCCGAAGTTCCCGCCCCCGGCGGCCGAAGGGAGCGGCCATGGCCGCGACGGCGGCTGAGCCGTGGGCCTGCGCGCCGCCCGCGCACGTCTCGCGCCGCTCGTGGCGCTCCTCGCACTGAGCGGCTGCGCCACGTACCGCCTCGACGTCCCGAAGCCCTCGAGCTACGCCGTTCCGGCCAGCGCCGACACCGCGATCGGCCGCGCGCTCGCGCCGGCGCTCGCCGAGCATCCGGACGAGTCCGGCTTCGCGCTGCTGCAGTACGGCGGGCTCGCGTTCCTCGAGCGCGCGGCGCTCGCCGACCTGGCCGAGCGCTCGCTCGACGTCCAGTACTACATCTACGAGGCGGACGAGTCCGGCGTCGTGCTCGCCGACCGGCTGCTCGCGGCGGCGCGCCGCGGCGTGCGCGTGCGCCTCTTGGTCGACGACAACAACCTCGTCAGCAGCGAGGACCGGCTGGCGACGCTGACCGGCCACCCCAACATCGAAATCCGGGTGTTCAACCCGTATCGCAACCGCATCCGCTGGATGCGGCCGTTCGAGCTCCTGACCAGCTTCGGGCGCGTGCAGCGGCGCATGCACAACAAGATCTTCGCGGTCGACGCGCAGCTGGCCGTGATCGGCGGCCGCAACATCGGCGACAACTACTTCGACCTGCACCGCAGCGTCAACTTCAGCGACGTCGAGCTGCTGGCGGCCGGGCCGATCGCGCGCGCCGCGGTCACCAGCTTCGACGACTACTGGAACAGCCCGTGGGCGGTGCCGATCGAGGCCTTCCTGGCGCGGTCCCCGACCGAGGCGGAGGCGGAGGCGGTCGCGGCCGAGATCGCGCGCCAGGCACAGGCGGTCGAGGAGTTCCGCGACAGCTACGGGCCGGTGCTGGCGCAGGTGCGCGCGCTCGTGTACGGCGCCGGGTTCCGCCACTGGGGCGAGGCGGAGCTGCTGGCCGACCCGCCCGAGAAGATCGACGAGAGCCGCGGCGCCGCCTCGCCGCTGTTGGCCCGCGCCTATGCGCTCTGGCAGGGTGCCGAGCGCGAGGTGCTGCTCGAGTCCGCCTACCTCGTGCCGCTCAAGGACGGCGCCGAACTGATGGCGGAGCGGGCGCGCGCCGGCGTGCGGGTGCGGGCGCTGACCAACTCGCTCGCCTCGACCGACGTCGTCGCGGCGCACGGCGGCTACGCCAAGCGGCGCCGCGAGCTGATCTCCGCGGGCGTCGAGCTCTACGAGTTCCAGGCCGACGCGCCGCGACCCGCCGGCGAACGCCGCTACTTCCGGCGCACCGGCAACGGCCGCTCGCTGCACTCGAAGGTCATGGTGATCGACCGCGAGCTGACCTGGGTCGGCAGCTTCAACATCGATCCGCGCTCGGCGCTGCTCAACACGGAGCTCGCCGTCGTGGTGCGCTGCGCCTCGCTCGCCGAGGCCACCGCGCACCTGATCGAGGCCGACCTCGCGCCGGAGCGCGCCTGGCGACTGACGCTCGATCCGCCCGACTCGCGCACGGGCCTGTTGCGCTGGACCGGCGTGCGCAACGGCGCGCTGGTGACGCTTTCGAGCGAGCCCGGAGCGAGCGGCACGCAGCGCTTCCTCGCAGGTCTCGTGCGCTGGCTGCCCTGGGTCGACCACCTGCTGTGAGCTGGCGGACGCTATGCTGCCGGTGTCGCAGCGGGAGGCCTCGCTCATGAACCTCGGCACCGTCAACGTCGCGGCCCGCTACTGCGGGCCGGCGAACGCCGGCAACGGCGGCTACGTGGCCGGGCTGCTCGGTGCGTTCGCCACCGAGCCGGTCGAGGTGCGGCTGCGCGCGCCGATACCGCTCGGCGTGCCGCTCGCGGTCGCGGCCGGCGCGGACGGCGCGCTCGAGCTGCGCAACGGCGAGCAGCTGCTGGCCGCGGCGACGCCGGCGGCGCTCGAGCTCGAGGTGCCGGCGCCGCTGGCGGAGCCGCTGGCGCGCGAGGCCGCGGCCGGCTGGCGCGGCGCGCGCGAGCACGTCGCGCCGGGGTGCTTCGTCTGCGGCACGGCGCGCCGCGACGGCCTCGGGCTGCGGCCCGGCCCGCTGCGCCACGACGGCCGGGACGTGGTCGCGACGCCGTGGTGCCCGGACGCGACGCTGGCCGGCACGCGCGGCCGCGTCCGACCCGAGTACCTGTGGGCGGCGCTCGACTGCCCGGGCTACTACGCGATCGTGCCGGACTCGCGCACGATGCTGGTCGGCAGCTTCAGCTGCCGGGTCGACGACGTGCTCGCGGTCGGCGAGCGCTGCGTGGTGCTCGGCTGGTCGCTGGGCGGCAAGGGCCGCAGCTTTCGCGCGGCCACCGCGCTCTACGGCGAGGACGGGCGCTGCGTCGCGCGTGCGGTGGCGCTCTGGATCGAGCCGCGCGGCGCGGGCCCGGCGCGCTGAGGCGCGGGTGGAGGCGGCGCGCTGCGCTCAGCGGCGCGCGAGCAGGTAGGCGATCGCGCCCGCGGCGGCGGCGACGCCCGGCACCGGCTCGGCGCCGAGCGCGAGCCACAGCACGCCGAGCGCGAGCACCGTCACCGCGACCAGGGTGCGATCGCGGCGCCGCGCGCCGGCGCGCAGCTCGGCGACCAGCCGGCGGTACTCGGAACTGTCGCTCGGGAACAGCGCGCGGCGCGACTCGGCTTCGCGCACCAGCCGGCGCAGCAGCGGCGGCGTGGCGCGCAGCGTCTCGACGAACTCCGGCAGGTGGCGGCGGGCCTCCCGCAGCAGCGTCCGCGGGCTCATCCGCTCCCGGTACCAGGCCCGCAGCAGCGGCTGCGCCGTCTTCCACAGATCGAGCTCCGGGTACAGCTCGCGGCCGAGGCCCTCGATGTTGAGCAGCGTCTTCTGCAGCAGCACCAGCTGCGGCTGTACCTCCATGCGGAAGCGCCGCGCGGTCTCGAACAGCCGCAGCAGCACGACGCCGAAGGAGATCTGCGACAGCGGCTTCTGGAAGATCGGCTCGCAGACGGTGCGCACCGCCGCCTCGAGCTCGTCGACGCGCGTGCCGGCCGGCACCCAGCCGCTCTCGACGTGCAGCTCCGCCACGCGCCGGTAGTCGCGGTCGAAGAATGCGAGGAAGTTGCCGGCCAGGTACTCGAGGTCGCGCGGGTCGAGCGTGCCGACGATGCCGAAGTCGACCGCCGCGTAGCGCGGGTTGGCGGGATCCTCGGCCAGCACGAAGATGTTGCCGGGATGCATGTCGGCGTGGAAGAAGTTGTGGCGCAGCATCTGCGTGAAGAAGATCGCCACGCCGTTCTCGGCGAGCTTCCTGATGTCGACGCCGAGCTCGCGCAGCCGCGCGATGTCGCTGATCTGCACGCCGCGGATGCGCTCCATCACCAGCACGTCGCTGCGGCACAGGTCGAAGTGCACCTCGGGCACGTACAGGAGCGGCGAGCCGGCGAAGTTGCGCTTCAGCTGCGCGGCATTGGCCGCCTCGCGCATCAGGTCGAGCTCGTCCATGATCGTCTTGTCGTACTCGGCGACGATATCGAGCGGCCTGAGCCTCGAGGCGTCCGGCACGTAGCGCAGCGCGAGGCGCGCCAGCGCGTACAGCACCTCCAGGTCGCGGCGGATCACGGCGCGCATCTGCGGCCGCAGCACCTTGACGATGACCTCGCGGCCGTCCTTCAGAGACGCGGTGTGCACCTGCGCGATCGACGCGGCCGCGAGCGGCGCCGTCTCGAAGCTGCCGAACACCTCGCCGACCGGCCGGCCGAGCGAGCGCTCGATCGCGGCGCGCGCCGCCTCGCCCGGGAACGGCGGCACGCGGTCCTGCAGCTTCGCGAGCTCGTCGGCGATGTCCGGCGGCAGCAGGTCGCGGCGCGTCGACACGGCCTGCCCGAACTTGATGAAGATCGGCCCGAGTTCCTCGAGCGCGAGCCGCAGGCGCTCGCCGCGCGAGGCGCCACGGCGCCGCTCGAACCAGGTGGAGGGCTGCAGGAAGTACAGGAAGCGCAGCGGCCGGTACAGGTGGGTCGCGGTCACGAACTCGTCGAGCCCGTGGCGCACCAGCACCCGCTGGATCTCGAGCAGCCGGCCGGCCACCTGCAGGCTGATCACGGCTCAGCGCGCCGCGCGGCCGAGGCGGGCGGCGGCGAGCGCGAGCCGCGCCTCGGCGCGGTCGACGTCCTCGCGGATCCGGTCGACGCCGGCGTGGAAGGTCTCGAGCTCGGCGCGCGGCACGAGATCGCGACCCTCCTCGGTCAGGTACTCGCCGACGTTGCGCGCCAGCGAGCGGGCCGCGCGGCGGCCCCATTCGAGCGCGCCGCTCGCGGCGCGCGCGGCATAGTGCGCCGGCACGTCGCCGACCAGGCGCGCCAGCTCCTCCTCGAGCTCGGGGCGCGCGTAGCGCAGCAGCTTCTCGAAGGCTGCGGCGATCTCGGCGTCGCCGGCGATGCCGACGCCGGCGGCGGTGTAGCGGCCGTCGCTGCGGCCGGCGAGCAGCGCCGCGAGGCCGAGCGGCGTGCCGGTCACGGCCGCATCGGCCGGCTCCTCGCCGCTGCCGATCGCGAGGCCGTCGGCCGTGGCCGCGAGCCGCAGCCGCAGCAGCCGGCCGCCCAGCGGCGTCTCGACCTGGACGGCGAACGAGCGCCCGGCGAGCTGCGTCAGCAGCTCGCGCGCCGGCGTCGAGGCGCGCAGGTTGCGGTTGACGAGCGCGGTGACCGGCCCGAGCAGCGGCGCCGCGGCCATCAGTAGCGCCAGCCGCGGTGCAGCGCGACGATGCCGCCCGTCAGGTTGTGGTAGCGGCAGCCGTCGAAGCCGGCGTCGCGCAGCATCGCCGTCAGGGTGGCCTGGTCCGGAAAGGTGCGGATCGACTCGGCAAGGTAGCGATAGCTGCCGGCATCCTGCGCGACCAGCCGGCCGAGCGCCGGCAGCACGCGGAACGAGTAGGCGTCGTACAGCGGCGCGAGGCCGGGCGCCACGGGCCTCGAGAACTCGAGGATCAGCAGCTGGCCGCCGGGCTTCAGCACCCGGTACATCGACGCGAGCGCCGCGGCCTTGTCGGTCACGTTGCGCAGCCCGAAGCCGATCGTGACGCAGTCGAAGGAGGCGTCGCGAAACGGCAGCCGCTCGGCGTCGGCCTGCACGTGCTCGACCTGCGTGACGATGCCGGCATCGAGCAGCCGGTCGCGCCCGTGGGCGAGCATGGCCGCGTTGATGTCGGACAGCACGACGCGGCCGGTCGTGCCGACCTGGCGGGCGAGCCCGGCGGCGAGGTCGCCGGTGCCGCCGGCCACGTCGAGCGCGTGCTGCCCGGGCCGCAGGCCGGTCTGCGACAGCAGAAAGCGCTTCCACAGCCGGTGGACGCCGAACGACATCAGGTCGTTCATCAGGTCGTAGCGGCCGGCGACCGAGTCGAACACCGCCCGCACCCGGCCGGCCTTGTCGGCGGCGGCCACCTGCTGGTAGCCGAAGTCAACGGTTTCGGGCGCGGCGCGCTTTTCGGGGGATCCGGTCATCGGGAAGCTGCACGAGTGAAAACCGGGAAATTGTACCGCTCGCCGCCCGGCGCCGCACCGCGGCGCGGGCCCGCCCCGGCCGGACGGCTCGCCCTGCTCGCCCTGCTCGCGGCGCTCGCGTCCGTCGCACCGTCGGCCGGGGCCGCGCCCGCCTGCGAGGACCGCGGCGCCCGGGCGCCGGAGGCGCATTGCGAGTCGCTCGCGTTCGGCGGCCTCGCGCGCACCTACCGCCTGTACGCGCCGGCGCGGCTGCCGCCCGCGCCGGCGCTGCTCGTGGTGCTGCACGGTGGTGGCGGCGGCGGCGCCGGCATGGAGGCGCTGACCGGGCGCGGCTTCAACCGCCTCGCTGACGAGGCGGGCGTGCTGGTCGCCTACCCCGACGGCGTCGACCACGCCTGGAACGACGGCCGCCACGATCTCAAGGCGCGCGCCGTGCGCGACGGGGTCGACGACGTGGGTTACCTGCGTGCGCTGGTCGCCGAGCTCGGGCGGCGCTACGGCGTCGACCGCCAGCGCGTCTACGTCACGGGCATGTCGAACGGCGGCATGATGACGCTCAGGCTCGCGTGCGACGCCCCGGACGTGTTCGCCGGCTTCGTCGCGGTCGCGGCGAGCCTCGGCGAGGACACCGCCGCAAGCTGCCGGCCGGCGGTCGCGCGGCCGGTCGCGCTGATCGACGGCACCGACGATCCGCTGGTGCCGTTCGCGGGCGGCGAGGTCCGCGTGCTGGGCGCGCATCGCGGCCGGGTCATCGGCGCGGCGGCGACCTTCGCGGCGTTTCGTGGCTTCGCCGGCTGCGACGCGGTGGCGGACGAGCCGCCGCTCGACCGGATCGCCGACGACGGCACGGCACTCGTGGTGCGGCGCGGCGCCGGCTGCCGGCCGGGGACGGCGGTGGTGCTGTACGAGGTGCAGGGCGGCGGGCACGCCTGGCCCGGCGGACTGCGCTACGCGCGCGAATGGCTCATCGGGAAAGTGAGTCGGGAGCTCGACGCGACCGACGAGACGTGGCGGTTCCTCGGTCTCGGAGGAAGCCGGCGAGGACCGGTGTGAACAGCTTCTCCTCGGTCAGGAACGCGTCGTGGCCGTAGGCTGAGCTGAGCTCGACGTAGTCGGTGTCGATGCCGGCCGCGCGCAGCACCGCGGCGACATTGCGCTGCTGCGCGACCGGGAACAGGAGGTCCTGCTCGACCCCGACCACCAGCGCGCGCTCGAGCCTGAGGAACGAGGCGGCGCGCGCGACGTCGGAGTCCGCGTGCGCGTGTACCACCGCGTCGCCGTCCGGCGTCGCGCCGTGCGAGCCGAAGTCGAACAGGTCCATCGCCCGCGAGATCGTCCAGTACGCCCACGGGTCGAACTGCCGCACGAACTTCTGCGCGACGTGCTCGAGCCAGCTCTCGACCTCGAACTCGGTACCGGACGGATGGCCGGAGAACGGCTCGCTCTGGTGGCGCGCGAAGCGCCGCTCGAGCAGCTCGGTGCCGACGTACGAGAGGATGCCGATCTTGCGCGCCCAGCGCATCGCCTGCTCGAGCGTCGCGCGCTCGGCGCCGCTCCTGAGCGCCGAGCCGACGATCTCGCGCTGCAGGCTGCGGGTCGCGATCGCCGATGCCGTGGCCGCGAGCGCCCCGGAGATCGACACGAGGGCGCGGGCCCGGCCGGGGAAGCAGACGGCGTGCGCCAGCACGGTCATGCCGCCGAGCGAGGCGCCGATCACGGCGGCGAGCCGGTCGATGCCGAGCGCGTCGACGGCCGCCTGGCTCGCGCGGGCGATGTCCTCCACCCTGAGCTCGGGGAAGTCGCCGCCGTAGGGGCAGCCGGTGACCGGGTTCGGCGACGCCGGGCCCGTGGAGCCGAAGCAGCTGCCGAGGGAGTTCACCGAGATGACGAAGTAGCGGTCGGTGTCGATGGCCCTGCCGGGGCCGATCATCGCCTCCCACCAGCCCGGCGAGGGGTCGGCGGGGTGCGAGCGGGCGTGTGCCGAGGCCGACAGCCCCGTGAACAGCAGCACCGCGTTGTCGCGGCCGGCGGCCAGGCGGCCGTAGGTCTCGACCGCGACCTGCGCCTCGACCAGCGCACCGCCCGCCTGCAGCCGGAACGGACTCGGCAGCGGCACCAGCCTCGCGACCGACGGCGACTCGGGTGGGAAGGCGCTCATGGCCGGAATCTTCCGCCCAACGGGAGCGCCCGGCCACCCTCCGCCAAGAACCGATCGTTATGGCCCAAGACCCAACCGGCCGCGCCCCGCCCGCGGGCGCCGGCCTACACTCTGCGGCCTCCCGGACAGCTGTACGGACACACCCGCCATGGCCATCTACAACAACATTCTCGAGACGATCGGCCGCACTCCGATCGTGCGCATCAACCGGCTCGCGCCCAAGCACGTGAACCTGTACGTGAAGGTTGAGTACTTCAACCCGGGCGGCTCGGTGAAGGACCGGCTCGCGATCGGCATCATCGAGGACGCCGAGCGGCGCGGCCTGCTCAAGCCCGGCCAGACCATCGTCGAGGCGACCTCCGGCAACACCGGCATCGCGCTCGCGCTGGTCGCGGCCGCGAAGGGCTACCCGTTCGTCGCGGTGATGGCCGAGACCTTCTCGGTCGAGCGGCGCAAGATCATGCGCGCCTTCGGCGCCAAGGTGATCCTGACGCCGGGTGCCGAGCGCGGCACCGGCATGGTCAGGAAGGCCAAGGAACTCGCCGACAAGAACGGCTGGTTCCTGGCGAGCCAGTTCGAGAACGAGGCGAACCCGGCCTACCATCGCCAGACCACCGGCCCGGAGGTGCTGCTCGACTTCGCCGGCAAGCGCCTCGACTACTTCGTCTCGGGCTGGGGCACCGGCGGCACGATGACCGGCGCCGGCCAGGTGCTGAAGCGCGCCCGGCCGGACCTCAAGGTCATCGCCACGGAGCCCGCGGGCGCGCGGCTGCTGGCCGGCGCCGAGTTCAAGCCGCACAAGATCCAGGGCTGGACGCCCGACTTCGTGCCGGCGGTCCTCGACCGCACCGTCTACGACGAGAACATCCCGGTCACCGACGAGGAGGCGATCGCGAGTGCGCGGCAGCTGGCGCAGAAGGAGGGCCTGTTCGTCGGCATCTCCTCCGGTGGCACCTTTGCCGCGGCGCTCAAGGTTGCCGAGAAGGCGCCGGAGGGCAGCGTGATCCTCGCGGTGCTGCCGGACACCGGCGAGCGCTACCTGTCGACGGTGCTGTTCGAGGGCGTGCCGGAGGGCTCCGACCCCGAGCCCGCGCTGCCGTAGGCACCTGCCGGGCGCACGGCGGCCGCGCCGTGCGTCCCCGCGCCTCAGCCGTGCGGGCGGCTGTCGCTGAGCTGGATCACCGGCTGCGCCGGGCTCTCCGACAGGAGCACGGTCATCATGTTGATCACCAGCGTCGCGCGCTCGGGCGGCGCGAGCGCGCCGATGTGGTCGGATTCCATGCGCGCCAGCGCCCCCGAGATCATGCCGAGCGCGCCCTCGACCATGCGCTCGCGCGCGTGCACGACCGCCTCGGCCTGCTGGCGCCGCAGCATCACGTGCGCGATCTCTGGGGCGTAGGCGAGGTGCGTGATGCGCGCGTCGTCGACCTCGACCCCGGCCACGGCCAGGTGCTGGCGCAGCATCGCCGTCAGCAGCTTCGAGATGTCGGCGAAGTGGCTGCGCAGGCTGACCTCGCCGGGCGCCTGCGACTCGTACGGGTGGCTGCCGGCCACCTCGCGCAGCGCCATCTCGCTCTGGATCTGCGTGTAGCTCTCGAAGCTGTCGACGTCGAACACCGCCTGGGCGGTGTCGTGCACGTACCAGGTGATCACCGCCGCGATCTCGATCGGATTGCCGCGCTGGTCGTTGACCTTGAGCGTCGGCGTCGCGAAGTTGCGCACCCTGAGCGACAGCTTGCGGCGCGCGTACAGCGGGTTGACGAAGAAGAAGCCGTCCCTGCGCACCGTGCCCGCGTACTCGCCGAAGAACACCAGCACCGCCGCCTGGTTCGGCTCGAGCGTGAACAGGCCCTTCAACAGCAGCACGCCGAGCGCGATCGCGGGCACCGCCGGGAACTCGCCGCGCGCGACCAGCAGGAGGCCGCCGCCGGCGAAGGCGAGCGCGAGCAGCAGGCCCACCCAGCCGCTGGTCGGGTGCTCGCGGTTGCGCTCCTCGGTCGGCTCGTGGCTGGGTTCCGGGTAGTTCATCGGCGGGCTCCGTAGTGGGTCGGCGGCGCGCGCCTCAGGCGCCCGCCGCCGGCTTGCGGACGTAGCCGATGCCGTCGAGGCGCTCGAGATAGCGCGCCCAGCGCGCCTCGAAGGTCGCGCCGAGTTCGCGCAGGTACGGCCAGGTGTAGATGCCGGTGTCGTGGCCGTCGTCGAACACGAGGCGCACCGCGTACTGGCCGACCGGCGTCACCGCGAGCACGGCGACGTTCTCCTTGGCGATCTGCAGCACGTCCTGGCCGGGGCCATGCCCCTGGACCTCGGCGGACGGCGAGTGGGCACGCAGGTACTCGAACGACAGCGCGTAGCGCGTGCCGTCGGCGAAGGCGACCTCGACGACGCGCGACCGGCGCCGCAGGCGGATCTCGGTGGGCGGGCTGTCGCCAGTTGGCGTCAGATGCGACGACTGCATGGTTTTGTGGGCTGGCGCGCGACAAGCGGGGTGCGGGATCGGCAAAATGGTACCACTTGCGGCCGCGACGGCCCTCAGGTTCGAGGCGACGCCCATGACGATGCGCACCACGGTCCCCGCCCTCCTCGCGGCGCTGCTGCTGCTCGCGCAGGTGCCGGCCGCGGCGACAGCGCCGGCCACGGCGGCCACGGCCTCCGACCCGGACGAGGACGAGCCGGAACCGAAGCCCGACGCACCGTGGTCGCTGTCGCTCGCGACGCTGGTCGACCAGGCCAGCACGCGCGGCTTCAGCGGCGAGCTCGGCCGCGACCTGACGCCGCGCACGATGCTGCGCGTCGCGGCCGACTCCACCGACTACACCTCGATCAACGAGGCGGGTTTCAAGTCGCAGGGCTTCGAGCTCGGCGCGCTGCACAAGTTCGAGCGCTTCTCGATCCAGGGCGCCATCGGGCGCTGGCAGGACACCGACATCGTCACCGCGAAGGAGGTCAAGCTCGGCGGCGACTTCCACTACGAGCCGTGGTCGGTCGGCCTCAGGGCCGGCTACCGGCACTCGGACTTCGACGACTTCACCTCGACCGCCGACGTGACGCTGCCGGACGGCACGCCCGTCCCGGCCGGCACCAGCTCGCACTGCAAGCTCGACAACACCGCCTTCGGGCTCGTCGGCCGCTACGCGGGCAGCGTCTGGGGCGGCTACGCGACCGCGATGAGCTACAAGTACAAGGACAGCAAGTGCTCCTTCCCGGAGTCCGGCAGCGGCGCCGAGGTGCGCGTCGACCGCGAGACGCTGCTCGCCCTCTCGGGCGGCCAGCTGGACCGGATGTCGGCGGTCGCGACCCGCTACATCGGCCGCGAGCAGACGCTGCTCGCCTCGAGCTTCGACGCCGGCGCCAGCTGGAAGCACGGCGAGCTGGTCGTCAGCCTCGACTACGCGCACCAGAAGGACTACTTCGTCGGCGCGAGCTCCAACACCTACTCCGCGACCGGCACCGCCGACCTCGGCGACCACGCCGGCATCGACTGCACGCTCGGCCTGACGCGCGGCGCCGGCGTCTCGAGCGGCGGCTTCGTCGGCTTCGCGCTGCGCGCCAGGTTCTAGGCGGCGCCGCTACAGGATGTAGCGCGACAGGTCCTCGTCGCGCGCCAGCACGCCGAGCGTCCGCTCGACGTAGTCGGCATCGATGCGCACGCGGCTGCCGCCGCGGTCGGCGGCGTCGAAGGACACGCCGTCCAGCAGCCGCTCCATCACCGTGTGCAGGCGCCGCGCGCCGATGTTCTCGGTCTTCTCGTTGACCTCGAAGGCGACCTCGGCGAGCCGCCGCACGCCGTCGGCGGCGAACTCGACCTCGACGCCCTCGGTCGCGAGCAGCGCCTGGTACTGGCGGCACAGCGAGGCGTCGGGCTCGGTCAGGATGCGGACGAAGTCGCCGACCTTGAGCGAGTCGAGCTCGACGCGGATCGGGAAGCGGCCCTGCAGCTCCGGGATCAGGTCCGAGGGCTTGGACATGTGGAAGGCGCCGCTGGCGATGAACAGGATGTGGTCGGTCTTGACCATGCCGTACTTGGTGCTGACGGTGGAGCCCTCGACCAGCGGCAGCAGGTCGCGCTGCACGCCCTCGCGCGACACGTCCGCGCCGCTGACCTCGCCGCGGCGCGCGATCTTGTCGATCTCGTCGATGAACACGATGCCGTTCTGCTCGGCGTTCTCGACCGCGCGCAGCTTCAGCTCCTCCTCGTTGACCATCTTGGCGGCCTCCTCGTCGGTCAGCAGCCGCAGCGCCTCGCGCACCTTGAGCTTGCGCTCGCGGCTGCGCCCGCCGCCGATGTTCTGGAACAGCGTCTGCAGCTGCTGCGACATCTCCTCGAGGCCCGGCGGCGCCATGATCTCCACGCCCGGCGCCGGCGCCCGCAGCTCGATCTCGACCTCGCGCTCGTCGAGCGCGCCCTCGCGCAGCAGCTTGCGGAACTTCTGCCGCGACTCCTGCTCGCGGGCGGAGTCCTCGCCGCCGCCCTTCTCGAAGCCGATGCTGCGCGGCCGCGGCAGCAGCACGTCGAGCAGGCGCTCCTCGGCGGCGTCCGCGGCGCGGTGCCGGACCCTGGCGATCTCCGCCTCGCGCGTCACCTTGACGGCGATGTCCACGAGGTCCTTGATGATCGAGTCGACCTCGCGGCCTACGTAGCCGACCTCGGTGAACTTGGTGGCCTCGACCTTGATGAACGGCGCGCGCGCGAGCTTGGCGAGGCGGCGCGCGATCTCGGTCTTGCCGACGCCGGTCGGGCCGATCATCAGGATGTTCTTCGGCGTGATCTCGGCCCGCAGCGCCGGCTCCACCTGCATGCGCCGCCAGCGGTTGCGGAGCGCGATCGCGACCGCGCGCTTGGCGGCCGACTGGCCGACGATGTGCTTGTCCAGCTCCTGGACGATCTCGCGGGGGGTCATCTGCGACATGCGTGGCCTACGGCGTGCCCAGCTCTTCGATCGTCAGGTGGGTGTTGGTGTAGATGCAGATCTCGGCGGCGATGCCGAGCGCGCGCTCGACGATGCCGCGCGCGTCGAGGGTCGTGTTCTCCAGCAGCGCGCGCGCCGCCGCCTGGGCGTACGGGCCGCCGGAGCCGACCGCCATCAGGTCCGAGTCCGGCTCGATGACGTCGCCGTTGCCGGAGATGATCAGCGAGCTCTTGGCGTCGGCCACGCACAGCAGCGCCTCGAGGCGCCGGAGGCTGCGGTCGCTGCGCCAGTCCTTGGCGAGCTCGACCGCCGCGCGCGCGAGGTTGCCGTACTTCTCGAGCTTGCCCTCGAAGCGCTCGAACAGCGTGAAGGCGTCGGCCGTGCCGCCGGCGAAGCCGGCCAGCACCCGGCCGTCGTGCAGCCGGCGCACCTTGCGGGCGTTGCCCTTCATCACCGTGGTGCCGAGCGTCACCTGGCCGTCGCCGCCCATCGCGACGACGCCGTTGCGGCGCACCGACAGGATCGTCGTGCCGTGCGCGTCGAAGTGGCCGTCCATAGGGTTCCTCGGTCTGGGGCGGGCGGCGGCCGCCGGGCGCTCAGCGCGTGCGCCGCCGCGCGCGCGGGTGCGCCTCGTCGTATATGCGCGCCAGGTGCTGGAAATCAAGGTGCGTGTAGACCTGGGTGGTCGAGATGTTGGCGTGGCCGAGCAGCTCCTGCACGCCGCGCAGGTCGTGGCTCGACTCGAGCAGGTGGGTCGCGAACGAGTGCCGGAACAGGTGCGGGTGCACCTTGACGTCGAGGCCCTGGCGGCGCGCCCAGGCGTCGACCCGCAGCTGCACGGCGCGCACGCCGAGGCGGGCGCCGTTGCGGCCGACGAACAGCGCGCGCTCCTCGGGAGCGGCGAGCGCCATGCGCTCCTTCAGCCAGGCGCGGACCGCGGCCGCGGCCTGCGAGCCGACCGGCACGATGCGGGCCTTGCCGCCCTTGCCGAGCACGCGCACCGTGCGGTCGGCGAGGTCGAGGTCCGGCAGGTCGAGGCCTACGAGCTCGGCGAGCCGCAGGCCGCTCGAGTAGAAGAGCTCGAGCATCGCGCGGTCGCGGGCGTCGAGCGCCGCCGGCGCCGCGTTCGCCGCGACCGGCGCGTCCAGCAGGCGCGCCATGCGGTCGACGTCGAGCGCCTGCGGCAGGCGCTTCGCGCCCTTCGGCGCGCGCACGTCGGCGGCCGGGCTGCGCTTCAGGACGCCCTCGCGGATCAGGAAGCCGAAGAAGGTCCGAAGCGCCGACAGCCGCCGCTGGATCGAGCGCGGCGCGAGCCCGCCGCGGTGCGCAGCGGCGGCGTAGCGGCGCAGCTGCGCTTCGTCGAGCTCGGCCCAGCGCGTCAGCCGTGCCTTCGCGCACCAGGCGACGAACGCCGCGAGGTCGCGCCGGTAGGCGGCGGCGGTGTGGCGGCTGAGGCGGCGCTCGTTGCGCAGGCTCGCGAGGAAGCCGTCGACCAGCGCGAGCTCCGCGGCCGACCAGCCCGCGGGGGCAGGGGCGGCGGGCGGCGCGGGTTCAGCCGGCGCGGTCCGGCGCGCCATCGAGGGCGATCGAGATGAGCTCGCCGATCCGCGCCAGGAACTCGGTGCTCATCGTCGGGTTGAAGTGGTCGACGTCCGGCGAGGCGATCGCCAGCAGGCCCTGCGCGCCGCCCGGGCCGAGCGGCACGAGCGCGACCGAGCCGATGGCGATGTCGGCCGCCGGGAACAGGAAGTCGCGCTGCGAGTCGCGCATCCGCCCGCAGCGCGGCTTGCCGGAGCTGAACAGCGAGTCGAAGGTGCGCAGCCCCGGCTCGTCGGGCGTCACGAAGCGCAGGCAACGCGCGTCGACGCCGGCCAGCGCCGGGTCGCGGCGCGACAGCACCAGCACGAACTCGCGCGCGCCGAAGTCCTCGCGCAGGCTCGCCTCGATCGACGCGAGGCGCAGCCGCGCGTCGCGCGCGTGCACCAGGCGGCAGGCGAGGCGATGGATCTTCGCGGCCAGCGCGTCGTTGGCGTGGCCGTTCTCGACCAGCGTCTTGAGCCGCAGCTCCGACTCGCGCGCCCGCTCGCGCAGCACGTCCACCTGGCGCTCGACCAGCGACACGGTCGAGCTGTCGCCGCGCGCGTGCGGCAGCCTCAAGCCCGCGAGCAGCGTCGGGTGGCGGTCGAAGAAGTCCGGGTGCTGAGCCAGGAACGCGGCCACCACCGCCTCGTCCGGCTCGCCGCGCGGCAGCTTCTTGCTATCGACCTTCACCTGCGGGTTCGTCATATGTCGGTGTGTCCTTCGAAGACCGTTGCCGTGGGTCCCGTCAGCCAGATCGTCGTCCCCTCGCCCTGCCACTCGACGCCGAGCCGGCCGCCCGGCAGGTCGACCGCCACCTCGGCGTCGAGCCAGCCGCGGCGGCGTCCGACCGCGACCGCGCCGCAGGCGCCGGTGCCGCAGGCGCGCGTCTCGCCGACGCCGCGCTCGTGGACCCGCAGCCGCACGTGGCGGCGGTCGACGACCTCGACGAACCCGACGTTCGTGCGGCGCGCGAACCGCGGATGATTTTCCACCCGGGGACCGAGCCTGTCCACCGGCGCCGTCGCCACCGACGCGACGCGCAGCACCGCGTGCGGGTTGCCGATGGAGACCGCGCCGATCTCGAGCACCTCGCCGTCGACCTCGAGCGCATAGGCGGGCGCCGTCGCCGCGGCCTCGAACGGCAGCGCGGCCGGCGCGAAGTCCGGCACGCCCATCGCCACCGACACCAGGCCGTCATCGCGCAGCCGCGCGTGCACGAGCCCCGCCGGGCTGTCGAGCAGCAGCTCGCCCGGGCCGCGGCCGAGCCGCCGGGCGACCAGCGTCGCGACGCAGCGGGCGCCGTTGCCGCACTGCTCGACCTCGCCGCCGTCGGCGTTGAAGATCCGGTAATAGCAGGCGGTGTCGGCGCGGCGCGGCGGCTCGAGCGCGAGCGCCTGGTCAAAACCGATGCCGGTGCGCCGGTCGGCCAGCGCCCTGAGCGCCGCGGCCGGCGGCACGCGGCCGTCGTGCGCGTCGAACACGATGAAGTCGTTGCCGAGGCCGTGCATCTTGGTGAAGTCGAGCCGCATGCGCCGATCATAGCGCGCGCCGCGACCCGCCCGAGGCGTTGCCCGCGCGCTGCCGCCGCGGGGCCCCGGCCTCAGGCGACCTCGGGCAGCGCCAGCAGCGGCGGCAGCGGGCAGTGCAGCCGGGCGCACACCGCGCGCACCAGCTCCGCCTCCTCGATCCGCACCGTGCCGTCGTGCAAGAGCGTGCGCCCGAGCGCATCGACCAGCAGCTCCTTGGCCGCCGGCCGCAGCGCTGCGAGCCGCGCCAGGGCGCGATCGAGCGCCGCCGGCCAGGCCGCCGGGTCCGGCGCCGCGTACTCGGGGCGCTCGCGCGGCAAGAGCGCAGCGAGGCCGCGCTCGTAGGCGCGCCGCGCCGCCACCGCGTCGTCGCGGCCGGCGCTGGCCACCACCGCGAACAGCGTGCCGAGCTCGGCGGCGCAGTCGTCGAGCGCGAGCGCGCCCGGCGCGCGCGGCGGCTCGAGCTGGTCGAGCAGGTAGCTGGTCGCGAGCGCGCCCAGCAGGTACTCGAGCGGCGTGGCGCGCGCATCGGCGCGCGCCAGCTCCCCGGTCAGCGCCGCGATCGCCGCGCGCCGCTCCTTCGGCAGCGACTTCAGCGCCGGCAGCGCCCGCTGCAGCAGCGGCAGGTACTGCGCCACCGGCACCGCGGCCAGTTCGCCGGCGAGCGCGGCCACGGCGCCCGCCACCGGCTCGCCGAACACCGCCCGCACGCGCGCCAGCTGCGCCGCGCGCACCGCGGGCTGCGCCGACAGTCCGACCGCGAGCCACAGGCAGGCGGCGGTGGATCCGCGCGCGAGCGCCGTCTCGATCCGCGCCGGCAGCGCGGCCCGCAGCGCCGCCGCGTAGCCGACCGCCGGCACGCCCGGGTTGCCGACGTGGCTGCTGAGCGGGCGCTCGCCGCCGGCGGCCCCGGCGAGGGCCGCGACCGGGCCGGGCTCGTCCGCGGGCTCCGCGGGCGGCGGCCCGGTGTCGGGGGTGTCGAGCGTCGCGACGTCGTAGTGCGGATCGAGCCGCAGGATGCGGGTCGCGAGCGGCGGGTGCGTCGAGTACAGCCGCTCGCGGGACGGCGCGATGAACAGGTGCGCGAGGTCCTCGCCCTCGGCGGCGTGCACCAGCGAGCCGCCCGGCGTGCGCGCGATGCGCACCAGCGCGTCGCGCAGCGCCCCCGGGTCGCGCGTGAACTGTGCGCTCGAGGCGTCGGCGAGGAACTCGCGCTGGCGGCAGATCGCGGCCTGCAGCAGCCGGCCAAGCAGCACGCCGAGGTAGCCGAGCGCCATGATCAGGAGCGCGGCCAGCAGCAACGGCACGGCGCGGCGGCCGCCCTGCAGGCCGCGCAGCGCGTAGCGCGCGACGATCGCGATCACCAGCAGCCCGAACAGCGGCCCGGCGAGCCGCGTGTTGAGGCGCATGTCGCCGTTCAGCAGGTGGCTGAACTCGTGGCCGATGACGCCGGCCAGCTCGGCGCGGTCGAGCCGCTCGAGCGCGCCGCGGGTCACGGTGATGGCCGCGTCCGCCGGCGTGAAGCCGGCCGCGAAGGCGTTGATGCCGGGCTCCTGGTCGAGCACGTAGACCTCCGGCACCGGCACGCCGGAGGCGATCGCCATCTCCTCGACCACGTTCAGCAGCCGGCGCCGCTTCGGGTCGGCGCTCTCGCGCGTGACGCGGCTGGCGCCGAGCTGCAGCGCGACCGCGCCGCCGCCCGCGGACAGCTGCGCGATGCGGTGCAGCGCCGCGACGCTGATGATGCCGAGCACGCCGAGCGCCGTGACCGCGAGCACGCCCGGGTGGCCGAGGATGCGCGCCGTGTAGGGCTCGGCGGAGTAGACGCTGGTGTTGAACAGCGCGTAGCCGAAGGCGATCAGCCAGCTGATCGCGCCGACGACCAGCGCCACCGCGAGCGCGTAGCCGGCGAGCAGCGCGCGGGTGCGCGAGTGCGCGTCGGCCTGTGCCGCGAAGAAATCCATCTCAGCCGAACTTCACCTCGGGCGCGGCGCGCTTGGCGGGCGAGTCGATCTCGAGCGGCGCGGCGGCCGCGAAGCCGAAGGTGCCGGCGATGAGGTTGTTGGGGAACACCTCGCGGGCGTTGTTGTAGGAGAGCACCGCGTCGTTGTAGGCCTGGCGCGCGTACGCGACACGGTTCTCGGTGGAGGTCAGCTCCTCCATCAGCTGCGCCATCGTCTGGTTCGCCTTGAGGTCGGGATAGGCCTCGGCGACCGCGAACAGCCGGCCGAGCGCGCCGCCGAGCGCGCCCTCGGCGCCGGCCAGCGCGGCGACCGCGGCGGGGTTGCCGGGCGCCGCGACCGCGCCCTTGAGCCCGGCGACCGCGGCGTTGCGCGCGCTGATCACGGCCTCGAGCGTGCCGCGCTCGTGGGCCAGGTAGCCCTTCGCGGTCTCGACCAGGTTCGGGATCAGGTCGTAGCGGCGCGTCAGCTGCACGTCGATCTGCGCGAAGGCGTTGTGAAAGCCGTTGCGGGAGGCGACCAGGCGGTTGTAGATCACCACCGGGCCGCCGATCAGCACCACGATCGCGACGACGAAGATCAGTACGCCCATGGTCCCTCCAGCCAGCGGACGGCCGGCGGTCCCCTATCTAGCATCCGCCGCGCGGCGCCGTCGAGGGCTGCGCGCGCCGGCCGCGGCCGCCGGACCCCGCCGGCGGCGGGCGCGGGCGGCCGGGCGGGGCCCGGCGGCTGCGGCGGTGGCCCCCGCCGGCCGGCGCGGGTACCATGGCGCCCCGTTTTTTGGCCGGCCCCTCCCATGAGCTCCGTCCCCCGCGTCGGCTTCGTCAGCCTCGGCTGCCCGAAGGCGCTCGTCGACTCCGAGCGCATCCTCACGCAGCTGCGCGCCGAGGGCTACGACATCGCGCCGACCTACCAGGGCGCGGACCTCGTCGTGGTCAACACCTGCGGCTTCATCGACGACGCGGTGCACGAGTCGCTGGACACGATCGGCGAGGCGCTGCGCGAGAACGGCAAGGTGATCGTCACCGGCTGCCTCGGCGCGCAGCCGGAGCGAATCCGCGCGCGCCACCCGCAGGTGCTCGGCATCACCGGCCCGCAGGCCTACGAGGACGTGGTCGCCAACGTCCACGCGCACCTGCCGCGGCCGCACGATCCGTTCACAGACCTCGTGCCGGCGCAGGGCATCAAGCTGACGCCCAGACACTACGCATACCTCAAGATCTCCGAGGGCTGCAACCACCGCTGCAGCTTCTGCATCATCCCGTCGATGCGCGGCGACCTCGTCAGCCGGCCGCTGCCGCTG
>DATKOP010000087.1:0-56680 GCA_035524595.1 Steroidobacteraceae bacterium
GTGATCCCGTAGCTCGACTGGCCGCGCGCGACCGCCTGCTCGACCGCGCCGCGGCTCGCGCCCATGCGCCCGAGGGCGTCGGCGTTCAGGTGCCAGCGGCTGCGCGCCGCGAGCTCGGCGACGTCGGCGAGGCTCAGGTCGCGGCCGCTCAGCGGCCTGTCGTGGGTGCTCACGCGCTCAGCCTCTTGTAGCGGATGCGGTGCGGCTGGTCGGCGTCCTCGCCCTTGCGGCGCTTCAGGTCCGCGACGTACTCCTGGTAGTTGCCCTCGAACCAGACGACCTCGCTGTCGCCCTCGAAGGCGAGGATGTGGGTCGCGGTGCGGTCGAGGAACCAGCGGTCGTGCGAGATCACGACGGCGCAGCCTGGGAAGGCGAGCAGCGCCTCCTCGAGCGCGCGCAGCGTCTCGACGTCGAGGTCGTTGGTCGGCTCGTCGAGCAAGAGCACGTTGCCGCCGCCCTTCAGCACCTTGGCGAGGTGCACGCGGTTGCGCTCGCCGCCCGAGAGCTCGCCGATCAGCTGCTGCTGCTGCGTGCCCTTGAAGTTGAAGCGGCCGACGTAGGCGCGCGACGGCGTCTCGTAGTTGCCGACCTTGATGAGGTCGAGGCCGCCGGAGATCTCGGCCCAGACGCTCTTGGCGTCGTCGAGCGTCTGGCGCGACTGGTCGACGTAGGCGAGCTGCACCGACGGCCCGACGCGGATCTCGCCCGCGTCCGCCTTCTCCTGGCCGGTCAGCATCCGAAACAGCGTCGTCTTGCCGGCGCCGTTCGGGCCGATGATGCCGACGATGCCGCCGCGCGGCAGGTTGAAGCTCAGCCCGTCGATCAGCATGCGGTCGCCGAAGCCCTTCCTCAGGCCCTTCGCCTCGACCACCAGCTCGCCGAGCCGCTCGCCCGGCGGGATGTAGATCTCGTTGGTCTCGTTGCGCTTCTGGAAGTCCTGCGACTGCAGCTCCTCGAAGCGCGCGAGCCGCGCCTTGCTCTTGGCCTGGCGCGCCTTGGGGTTCTGGCGCACCCACTCGAGCTCCTGCTGCAGCATCTTCCTGAGCCCCTCCTGCTGGCGCTCCTCGGTCTCGAGCCGCCGCTCCTTCTGCTCGAGCCAGGAGGAGTAGTTGCCCTGCCAGGGGATGCCGTGGCCGCGGTCGAGCTCGAGGATCCAGCCGGCGACGTTGTCGAGGAAGTAGCGGTCGTGGGTCACGGCGATCACGGTGCTCGGGTACTCGTCGAGGAAGCGCTCGAGCCAGGCCACCGACTCGGCGTCGAGGTGGTTGGTCGGCTCATCGAGCAGCAGCATGTCGGGCTTCGAGAGCAGCAGCCGGCAGAGCGCGACGCGGCGCTTCTCGCCGCCGGAGAGCTTGGCGACCACCGCGTCCCAGTCGGGGAGCCGCAGCGCGTCGGCGGCCACCTCGAGCGTGCGGTCCAGCGTGTGGCCGTCGACCGTCGTGAGGTACGCCTCGAGCTCGGCCTGCTCGGCGGCCAGCTTGTCGAAGTCGGCGCCCTCCTCGGAGTAGGCGGCGTAGACGGCCTCGAGGCGGGCGAGGGCGTCCTTGATCGGCTTGACGCCCTCCTCGACGCACTCGCGCACGGTCTTGGCGGGATCGAGGTCCGGCTCCTGCTGCAGGAAGCCGATCTTGATGCCCGGCTGCGGCCGCGCCTCGCCCTCGATCTCGGCGTCGAGGCCGGCCATGATCCGCAGCAGCGTGCTCTTGCCGGAGCCGTTGAGGCCCAGCACGCCGATCTTGGCGCCGGGGAAGAACGACAGCGAGATGTCCTTGAGGATGGTCCGCTTCGGGGGGACCACCTTCGAGACCCGATTCATCGTGTAAATGAACTGCGCCATGGTGCGGGAGCCTTGGAACCGGCAGCGTCGGAAGGGCCCGGATTATCGGTGAGCGGGCGCCCGGCTGCCAGCGCCGGGCGGGGTTTCGCCGCGCGAAGCCCGGCTTCGGGCGGCCCTCCCGGCGCGAGCCTGACCGCCGGACGCCGAACTGCTAACCTCGGGGCATGCGTCGGCGTCGCGAAACGGTCCTCGTGGCCGGGGAGAAGATCGCCCGGTACGGCTTCGGCGAAGGGCACCCGTTCGGACCGGACCGCCACGACGCCTTCATCCGCGAGCTCAAGGGCGAGGACCTCGAGGGGGCGGTCGAGCTCATCGAGCCGCGTGCCGCGACCCGCGCCGAGCTCGAGATCTTCCACGAGCCGGCCTACGTCTCGCTGGTTGCCGAGCGCTCGCACACCGGCCAGGGCTACCTCGACGCCGGCGACACGCCGGCGTTTCGCGGCGTGTTCGAGGCGGCGAGCAACGTGGTGGGCGCGGCGCTGCTGGCCGCCGAGGCGATCATGGAGGGGCGGGCCAAGCGCGGCTTCGTGCCGATCGCCGGGCTGCATCACGCCTCGCGGGCGCACGCCGCGGGCTTCTGCGTGTTCAACGACTGCGGCATCGTCGCCGAGGAACTGAGGCGCCGCTGGGGCCTGAAGCGGGTCGCCTACGTCGACATCGACGCCCACCACGGCGACGGGGTCTACTACGCCTTCGAGGACGACCCGGACCTCATCTTCGCCGACATCCACGAGGACGGGCGCTTCCTCTACCCGGGCACCGGCGGCGCCGAGGAGACCGGCCGCGGCCGGGCGCACGGCACCAAGCTCAACATCCCGCTGCCGCCGGGCGCCGGCGACGAGGCCTTCTGGCCGGCCTGGGAGCGGGTCGAGGCCTACCTCGAGGCCCGCCGCCCGGAGTTCATCCTGTTCCAATGCGGCGCCGACAGTCTCGCCGGCGACCCGATCACGCACCTCAGGTTCTCGGAGGAGGCCCACGCGCACGCCGCGGCCCGCCTCGCCGGCCTCGCCGATCGCTTCTGCGAGGGCCGCGTGCTCGGCCTCGGCGGCGGCGGCTACAACCGCAGGAACCTCGCCCGGGCCTGGTCGCGCGTGGTCAAGAGCTTCGTCGAGCACGAGCGCTGAGCGGCCGGCGCGAGAACCCCGCTCGCCGGCGCGGGTTTTCGCTAAAATCCCCCGTTCTGCGACCGGTCCCCGCGTCGCCCAGCCTGGAAGCCGCCCCGCATGTTCTCATCCGCCATGACGATCGCCGAGTTCGACCCGGAGCTGGCCGCGGCCATCGACGGCGAGCGCCAGCGCCAGGAGGACCACATCGAGCTGATCGCCTCGGAGAACTACACGAGTCCGCGGGTGCTCGAGGCGCAGGGCTCGGTGCTGACCAACAAGTACGCCGAGGGCTATCCGGGCAAGCGCTACTACGGCGGCTGCGAGTTCGTCGACATCGCCGAGCAGCTGGCGATCGACCGCGTCAAGCAGCTGTTCGGCGCCGGCTACGCCAACGTCCAGCCGCACTCCGGCTCGCAGGCCAACGCCGCGGTGTACTTCGCGCTGATGAACGCCGGCGACACGATGCTCGGCATGAGCCTTGACCACGGCGGCCACCTGACGCACGGCGCCAAGGTCAACCTGTCCGGCAAGGTCTTCAGGGCCTTCCAGTACGGGCTGCGCTCGGACTCCGGCGCGATCGACTACGAGCAGGTCGCGGCGCTCGCCCGCGAGCACCGCCCGAAGCTGATCGTGGCGGGCTTCTCGGCCTACTCGCGGGTCATCGACTGGGCGCGCTTCCGCGAGATCGCCGACTCGGTCGGCGCGCTCTTCATGGTCGACATGGCGCACGTCGCGGGCCTGTGCGCCGTCAACGTCTACCCGAACCCGGTGCCGCACGCGCACGTCGTGACCTCGACGACCCACAAGACGCTGCGCGGCCCGCGCGGCGGCATCATCCTCTCGAACGCGGGCGAGGAGATCGCCAAGAAGCTGTCGTCGATGGTGTTCCCGGGCACGCAGGGCGGGCCGCTGATGCACGTGATCGCCGCCAAGGCGGTCGCCTTCAAGGAGGCGCTGGCGCCGGAGTTCGCGGCCTACCAGCGCCAGGTGGTGGCGAACGCGCGCGCGATGGCGGCCGCGTTCATCGCGCGCGGCTACCGGATCGTCTCCGGCGGCACCGACAACCACCTGTTCCTGCTCGACCTGATCGCGCAGAAGGTCACCGGCAAGGACGCGGACGCCGCGCTCGGTGCGGCGCACATCACCGTCAACAAGAACGCGGTGCCGAACGACCCGCGCCCGCCGATGATCACCTCGGGGCTCAGGATCGGCACGCCGGCGGTCACGACGCGCGGCTTTCGCGAGGCGGAGGTCGCAGCGCTCGCCAACCTGATCGCGGACCTCCTCGACAACCTCGCGGCGCGCGCCCACCTCGGCAGCGCCGACGGCAAGGGCGGGGTCGCCGCCGAGCCCGCCGTGATCGCGCGCGTCCGGAGCGAGGTCGAGGCGGTCTGCCGCCGCTTCCCCGTCTACCGGCCGGCGTGAGCGGAACCAGCCCGGACGCGCGGCGTGTACTGTCCGTTCTGCGGCCACGTCGAGACCAAGGTCACCGATTCCAGGCTCGCGGCTGAGGGCCAGCAGATCCGCCGCCGGCGCGAGTGCCTCGCCTGCGGCGAGCGCTTCACGACCTTCGAGACCGCCGAGCTCGTGATGCCGCAGGTGGTCAAGAGCGACCGCACCCGCGAGCCTTTCGCCGAGGCGAAGCTCAGGGGCGGCATGCAGCGGGCGCTCGAGAAGCGCCCGGTCGGCAACGAGGCGATCGACGCCGCGGTCGCGCACATCACCCACAAGCTGCGCAGCCTCGGCGAGCGCGAGGTGCCGGCGCGCCTCATCGGCGAGCTCGTCATGGAGGAGCTCAGGCACCTCGACGAGGTGGCCTACGTGCGCTTCGCCTCGGTCTACCGCAGCTTCCAGGACGTCGAGGCCTTCCACGACGAGATCGCGCGCCTGAGGCGCCGCCCGCGGCGCGACGAGCCGGCCTCGCAGCTGTCGTTCCTCGAGGCGGCGGCGGCAGCCGAGGCCAAGGCGGGCAAGAAGCGTGAGCCGTGACTGACTACAGCGCCGACGACCACCGCCACATGGCGCGCGCGCTCGAGCTCGCGGCCCGCGGCCTCTATTCGACCGACCCCAACCCGCGGGTCGGCTGCGTGATCGTGCGCGACGGCCGCGTGGTGGGCGAGGGCTTCCACGCCCGCGCGGGCGAGGCGCACGCCGAGGTGCTCGCGCTCGCGGCGGCCGGTGCGCTCGCGCGCGGCGCGACCGTCTACGTCAGCCTCGAGCCCTGCGCGCACCAGGGCCGCACGCCGCCCTGCACCGAGGCGCTGATCGCGGCCGGCGTCGGCCGCGTGCTGTACGCGACCGGCGACCCGAACCCCGCGGTCGCGGCCGCGGGCGGCGGCGCGGCGCGGCTCGCCGCGGCCGGCATCGGCGTCGCCGCCGGCCTGCTGGCCGCGGCGGCCGAGGCGCTCAATCCGGGGTTCCTCGCGCGCCACCGCCGCGGCCGGCCGTGGCTCAGGGTCAAGCTCGGCGCGAGCCTCGACGGCCGCACCGGGCTCGCCAACGGCAAGAGCCAGTGGCTGACCTGCGAGGCGTCGCGCCGCGACGTGCAGCGCCTCAGGGCGCGCTCGAGCGCGATCCTGACCGGCGCGACCACGGTGCTGCGCGACGACCCGCGGCTCACGGTGCGCGACGCGGCGCTCGAGCTGCGCGGCCGGCTGCCGCTGCGGGTGATCATCGACCCGCAGCTCGCGACGCCGCCCGCCGCGCGCCTGTTCCGCGAGCCGGGGCCGGTGCTGGTGCTGACCGGCGCCGCGGACTCGCCGGCGCGGGCGGCGCTCGTGGCCGCGGGCGCCGAGGTCGTCGAGACCGCCGGCGTCGCGGCGCGCGACCTCGGCGCCGTGCTCGCCGAGCTCGCGCGCCGCGAGCAGAACGAGGTGCTGGTCGAGGCCGGGCCGCGCCTCGCCGGCGCGTTCCTCGAGGCCGGGCTGATCGACGAGTTCGTGCTCTACCTCGCGCCGCACATGCTCGGCCACGACGCGGCGCCGCTCGCGATGCTGCCGATGCTCGACGACCTCGGCGACCGCTGGGAATTCCGCTACACCGACGTGCGCCAGGTCGGCGACGACCTGCGCCTGACGCTCGTGCCGCTCGCAACCGGGGCACCGTGATGTTCACCGGGATCGTGCAGGCCATCGGCACCGTGGCGACGCTCACAGCGCGCGCCGGCGACGTCGAGCTCGTGATCGACGCGGGCCCGCTCGCGCTCGGCGACGTCGCGGTCGGCGACAGCATCGCGGTCGCGGGCGCCTGCCTGACCGCGACCCGCGTCGCGGGCACGCGCTTCGCGGCCGACGTCTCGAACGAGACGCTCGCCGTGACGACGCTCGGCCGGCTCGCGGCCGGCAGCCGCGTCAACCTCGAGAAGGCGCTCAAGGCCGGCGCCGCGCTCGGCGGCCACTACGTGACCGGCCACGTCGACGGGCTCGCGCGGCTGGTCGCGGCCCACGACGACGGCCGCTCGCTCAGGCTCTCGTTCGAGGTGCCGGCAGCGCTCGCGCGCTACGTGGCGCCGAAGGGATCGGTGACGCTGGAGGGCGTCAGCCTGACTGTCAACGAGGTCGAGGGGCGGCGCTTCGGCGTCAACCTGATCCCGCACACCCGCGAGGTCACGACGCTCGGCGCGCTCGCGGTGGGCGACGCGGTGAACCTCGAGATCGACGTCATCGCCCGCTATCTCGAGCGGCTGCTGGCGGCCGGCGAGCCGGGCGGGCGCCGCGCGCCCTGAGGGGCGCGGGCCACGCCACGCAGGGTCGTTCGGTGCGCCGTTTCGTCGCGCTCGCGCTGCTGCTGCTCGCCGTGCCCGCCGCGCGTGCCGCCGACGACTCGTACCCGCACGGCCGGCTGCCGGAGGGGGTGACGCCGACGCACTATCGGCTCGAGCTCGGCATCGATCCGCGCGCCGGCGGCTTCGCCGGCGCGGCCGAGATCGAGGTGCTGGTCGCGGCACCGACCCGCACGATCTGGCTGCACGGCCTCGGCCTCGAGGTGCGCGAGGCGACCGTCACGAGCGGCGCGCGGCGACTGACGGCGCGCTACGAGGAGCTCGACCACGTGAGCGGCGTCGCGCGCCTCTCGCTGCCGTCGCCGCTGCCGGCGGGCCCCGCGACGCTGCACCTGCGCTGGCGCGCCCCCTTCCAGGCGTCGCCGCAGGGCCTGTACCGCACGCGCGCCGGCGGCACCTGGTACGCGTTCTCGCAGCTCGAGGCGATCGACGCCCGACGGGTGTTCCCGGGCTTCGACGAGCCGCGCTTCAAGACGCCGTTCGACGTCGCGATCCTGACCGTCAGCGGCGACCTCGCGATCAGCAACATGCCGGAGCGGCACGCCACGCAGCTCGCCGCCGGCCGCACGCGCCACGAGTTCCTGACCACCAAGCCGCTGCCGACCTACCTGCTCGCGTTCGCGGTCGGCCCGTTCGACGTCTCGGAGATGGTGCCGATCCCCGCCAACGAGGTGCGCCACGACCCGCTGCCGCTCAGGCTGGTCGCGACCCGCGGCCAGGCGGGGCGCTTCGCGTTCGCGCTGCGCGAGGCGCCCGAGCTGATCGCGCGCCTCGAGCGCTACTTCGGCACCCCGTTCCCCTACCCGAAGATCGACCTGATCGCCTCGCCCATCCACGCCGGCGCGATGGAGAACGCGGGCGCCATCATCTTCGGCGACGCGCTCCTGCTGCTCGGCTCGGCCGCGACGCCGCGGCAGCAGAGCACCTTCGGCGTGGTCGCGGCCCACGAGCTCGCGCACCAGTGGTTCGGCGACCTCGTGACGCCCGCCTGGTGGGACGACATCTGGCTCAACGAGTCCTTCGCCGAGTGGATGGGCAGCAAGGTCGCCGACCAGTGGCGCCCGGACCTCGGCATCGCCCAGGAGCAGCTGCAGGCGACGCTCGATGCGATGGTGACCGACGGCCTGCAGGCCGGCCGCGCCGTGCACCAGCCGTTGACCGACAACCTGCAGATCGGCGCCGCCTTCGACGGCATCACCTACCAGAAGGGCGCCGGCGTCATCGGCATGGTCGAGTCCTACCTCGGCGCCGAGCGCTTCCGCCGCGGCGTGCAGCTGCACCTCGGCCGGCACGCGGACGGCACGGCGACCGCGGCCGACTTCTTCGCCGCGCTCGCTGAGGCGAGCGGCGAGCCGGCGATCGTCGACGCGTTCCGCTCCTTCATCGACCAGCCGGGCGTGCCGCTCGTGACGGTGCGCGCCGCCGGCGACGGGACGCTCGCGCTCGAGCAGCTGCGCTTCCGGCCGCTCGGCTCGGGCGCGCCGGGCCCGGAGCTGTGGCAGATCCCGTTCTGCGTGCACGCCTACGGCGCCGGCGCGCCGCAGCAGGTCTGCACGCTGCTGGCCACGCGCACCGGCACGCTGAGGCTGCCGCCCGGGGCACGCGCCGCCACCGTGCACCCGAACGCGGACGGCGCCGGCTACTATCGCTTCGCGCTCGGCGGCGCGCCGCTCCGGTCGCTGCTCGCGATCGGCGCCACGCTGCCGCCGCGCGAGGCGCTGGTGCTGGCCGACGGCGCCGGTGCCGCGTTCGACGCCGGCGAGCTCTCCTTCGCCGAGCTCTACGACGTCGCGCGCGTGCTCGCCCGCCACCCGGACCGCAGTGCGGCGCTCAACCTCGGCTACCGGCTCGAGGACGTGCACGACCGCCTCGCGAGCGCCGAGGCGCAGCCGCTCATCGAGCGGGCGCTGGTGCGCCTCTACGGCGAGCGGCTCGGCGCGCTCGGCTACGACCTGAGTCCCGGACGCTACGCCGCCGAGCCCGCCGAGCAGCAGCTGCTGCGGCGCCAGCTGCTCGGCCTGGTCGGCCTCTCCGGGCGCGACCCCGCGGTGCACGGCGCGCTGGCCGGCGCCGCCGCGCGCGCGGCCGCCGATCCGGCCTCGGTCGAGGGCCTGTTTCGCTGGCGCGTCTGGGCCGCCGGCGCCGAGGAGCCGGGCGGGGCGCTGCTCGGCGACCTGCACCGCCTCGCGACCGACAGCGACGACGCGCAGCTGCGTCAGGACGCCGGCATCGCGCTCGGCTTCGCGCGCTCGGAGGAGGTCGAACGCGCCGAGCTCGCGATCGTCGTCGACCCGCGCCTCGACATGAACATCGCGCTCACGATCCTGTTCCAGCAGATGGCGCACCCGGCGACGCGCGCCACCGCCTGGGGCTGGATCGCGGCGCACCGCGACCTCGTCTTCGACCGGGTGCCGCCGATGTTCCAGGGCGCGCTCGCCGGTCTCGGCGCGACGTTCTGCAGCCCGGCCGGGCGCGCCGCCTTCGAGGCCGAGCTCGGCGCGAGGCTGCTGCGCGCGAGCGGTGGCGAGCTGGCGCTGCGCCGCACGCTCGAGCGCATCGACAACTGCGCGGCGCTCAAGCAGGCGACCGGCGATGCGGTGCGGGCGACGCTCGCGCCGCTCGCCGCCGAGGCTCCGGGCCGCTGACCCGGCCGAGGCGCCTCAGCGCCGCGACAGCCGCCAGCGGGCCGAGCCCTCCGACCAGTCGAGCGGCGCGCCCGCCGCGCCGCGCAGCGTCGCGTAGTGCAGCCGGCTGAACAGCGTGTTGGCGCCGATCGCGATCAGCGGCTGCGGGCCGTCGCCGGCGTCGACGAAATACCCGCCGCCCGCGTCGCGGCCGACGAGCAGCGGCGTGCCGTAGAGGTCGTAGCTGCCGAGCATGCCGGGATCGATCGCGCCCGGGCCGCGCCGGTACTCGGCGAGCTCGAGGCGCGGCGTGGCGCCGTCGAACACCAGCTGCTCGAGCGTGCGCTTCAGGTCGTCGAACACGCCCGACTCGACGCGCCCGAGCACCACGATCGAGGTGCGCTCGGCCGGGTAGCGGAAGCAGAGCGCGAGGTAGCCGTGGCCGCGGCCGTCGTGGCCGATCGCGGTGCGCGGCGCAGGGTTGGCCGCGGCCGGCTCCAGCGAGGCGGCGAAGCGCAGCAGGTCCTCGGCGGTCGAGGCGTAGGAAGCGGCGCCGCGCCAGTTGCTGAGGTCGACCGGCGGCGGCGCGGCCAGCGTGTCCCAGCCCGGGCCCGGCACGCGCGCCGGCGCGAGGCGCCCGCGCGCGGCGGCGTCCGCCTCGAGCGTCGACAGCATGCCGCGCGGGGCGAGCACGCGCGCGCGGATGAGCTCGTCGAAGGGCGCATCGCCCGCGAGCTCGAGGACCCGCGCCAGCACCCGGTAGCCGTTGTTCGAGTAGCCGAAGCCGGAGCCCGGCGGCGCCGCCGGCGCCATCGCGCGGCAGGCCTCGGCGAGCTCGGCGGTGGTGTGGGGCCGGGTGCGGTCGAGCGCCGCGGGCGCGAGCTCGCGCGCGAGCCCGGCGTTGTGCTGCGCGAGCATCCTGAGCGTGATCGCCGTGCCGTTGGCAAATCCCGGCAGCCAGCGCTCGAGCGCGTCGTCGTAGGACAGCCGGCCGGCCTCCTGCAGGGCGCGCAGCCCCTCGAGCGTGAACAGCTTGGAGATCGACTCGATGCCGTACAGCGCCTGCGCCGCGCCCGCGGCCGGACCGTCGTCGGCGAGCGCGAAGCTCTCGATCAGCGGCGCCGCGCCGTCGGCCTGCACGGCGACCACGCCCGCGAAGTCGCGCCGCGCGAGCGCCGGGGCGAACGCCGCGCGCACGGCGCGGCGCAGCGAGCGCTCGCTCGGCGCCGCGGTCGCGGCGCCGCCGAGCGCCGCCGCGAGCGCCGACAGCACGAACGTTCGCCTGCGCACGCGTCGGGTTCCTCGAGGTGGGCGCCGCCGGCCGCGCCGCGGCCGGCGCTCCGCCCCTAGGATGCACTCGACGCGCGCGGCGTCGCAATCCCGCCGCGCCGGCGGCGGCCGCGCGGCGCGGCTTTGGCCTATAGTGCGGCCGGCCGGGCGCGCAGCGGCATTGCGCCCCCGGGCCGCCCGCCCAACCTGAGGAGCCGCCGATGCTGAACCGCCGCCAGTTGCTCGCCCTCGGTGCCGGAGTCGCCGCCGCCGGCGCGGCCGGGCCGGCCCTGCGGGCCGAGGCCGCCGACGTCGAGCCGGGTCCCTACGGCCGGGCCTTCGAGGCGCTCGACCGCTACGTCGCCCAATACCTCGCGGAGCTCGGCGCGCCGGGACTGACGCTCGCGCTCGCCGACGCGGGCGGCGTGCGCCGGGTCGTCTGCTACGGCCTCGACGAGCCGGACGGCGGCGTGCCGCTGCGCACCGAGCAGCTCTTCGAGATCGGCTCGATCTCGAAGTCGTTCGTCGCGCTGTGCCTGCTGCAGCTGCGCGACGAGGGGCGGCTCGAGCTGTCGCGGCCGGTGGCGAGCTACCTGCCGTGGCTGCGCATCGAGTCGACGCTCGGCCCGATCACGGTGCACGATCTGATGACGCACGGCGCCGGGCTCGCCGACGGGCCGCTCTTTCCGGCGGACCCGGGCCTCGTGCACCGGCCGAGCAACCCGCCGGGCCGCGACTTCCACTACTGCAACATGGGCTGGGAGGCGCTCGGCCACCTGCTCGCGGCGCTCGACGGCCGGCGCCTCGGCGATGCGATCCGCGCGCGGATCTTCGCGCCGCTCGGCATGAGCGCCTCGGAACCGGTGACCACCTTCGACGCCCGCGAGCGCTTCGCGACCAGCTACCTGCCGATGCTGCCGGACCGTCCCTATCCGCGCCGCGGGCGCCTCGTCGTCGCGCCCTCGATCCTGACGACCAGCGCCGCCGGCTGCATCGCCTCGACGCCGCGCGACATGGGCCGCTACCTGCAGATGCTCGCGCGCCGCGGCGCGACCGCGCGCGGCCGGCTCGTGTCGGAGGACGGCTTCCGGCTGTTCTCGACGCCGCACCTCGCCGCCGCCGAGTTCGGCGCGGGTGCGCACTACGGCTACGGCATCGTCGTCGACCGCCTCGACGGCCACGCGCGCCTGCGGCACACCGGCGGCATGGTCTCCTTCGCCTCGGCGCTCGAGCTGGACCAGGACGAGGGGGTCGGCGTGTTCGCCTCGGTGAACGCGATGCAGGGCGTGCGGCCGCGGCCGGTGGCCGAGTACGCGCTCAGGCTGATGCGCGCCTGCCGCGGCGGCGGCGCGCTGCCGGAGCTGCCGGCGGCGGCCGACCCGCTCAGGGTCGCGCGCGCCGCCGACTACGCCGGGCGCTATGCCGGGCCCGGCGGGCGGGCGCTCGAGATCGGCGCCGAGGGCGAGCGCCTGTTCCTCGCTCTGGGCGGCGCGCGCGTGCCGCTCGAGCCCGCCGCGGAGCCCGCCGACGCCTTCCTGGTCGCGCACCCCGACTACGCGCACTTCCTGCTGCTCTTCTCGCGCGCCGACCCGAAGGACCCGACGAGCGCGGTGCTCGAGGCCGGCCACGGCGAGGCCTGGTACGCGCGCGCCGCCTACTCCGGCGCCCGCGAGTTCGCCGTGCCCGCCGAGTGGCGCGCGTACTGCGGCCACTACCGCAGCGAGGACCCGTGGCTCGGCAGCCACCGGGTGGTGGCGCGGCGCGGGCGGCTGTGGCTGGACGGCGTCGTGCCGCTCGAGCCCGCGGCCGGCGGCGTCTTCTACCTGCGCGACGAGGAACGCAGCCCCGAGTGGCTGCGCTTCGCCGACGTCGCCGCCGGGCTCGCGATGCGGATGGTGTTCTCGGGCGCCGACCACGCCCGCGTCATGGCGGCCTGAGCCCGCCCGCGCCCTCAGCCGGCGCCGGCGACCGAGCGCACCGCGAGGTCGCGCTCGAAGCGCAGCGCGTCCTCGACGCCCTGGTAGTAGCCGCGCACCCAGCCGCTCTGGCGGTAGCCGAGCGCGGTGTAGAAGGCGCGCGCCGCGCGGTTCGAGGCGCGCAGCTCCAGGCGTATCGAGAACGTGCCCGCCACCCGCGCGGTGTCCTCGAGCCAGCCGACCAGCTGGCGGCCGATGCCCTGGCGCTGGTGGGCGGCCTCGACCGCCAGCAGGTTGAGGTGCGCCGCGTCGTCGCCGTACTGCATGATCGCGAAGCCGCCGATCGCGCCCGCGACGCGCGCGGTCAGGACGACGCTGTCGTCGTTGCGGCGGTGGCGCTCGATGCGCTCGGCGGTCCAGCAGGGCTCGAGGCCCGCCTCCACCAGGCGCCGCGACATGGTGGCGAGCCGGCTCGAGTCGCCGCGCCGCGCCGGCGTGATCACGATCGCTTCCATCGGCGTATTCTCGGCCGCGGCGGGCCCCCCGTCGAGCGCCGGCGCGCATCCCGCTAGACTCGACGCTCATGAAGCCCGTGCCGCCGTCCGGTTCCCGGCTGGTCTACTCGACCGGCGCCGGGCGGCTGTGCCCGGACTGCGGCCAGCCCAAGGGCACCTGCCGCTGCGGCGCGCGGCGCGCCGCCGCCGCGGCGCCGCCCGGCCCGGTCCGGGTCGGCCGCGAGACGCAGGGCAGGGGCGGCAAGGGCGTCACGGTGGTGACCGGCCTCGCGCTGCCCGCGGCCGAGCTCGAGGCGCTCGCCCGCGAGCTCAAGCGGCGCTGCGGCAGCGGCGGGCGCGTCGTCGACGGGCGCATCGAGATCCAGGGCGAGCACCGCGACGGCGTGCTCGCCGAGCTCGCGCGCCGCGGCATCGCCGCGCGCCGCGCCGGCGGCTGAGCCGGGCGGCCCTGCTACACTAGCCCGTTACGAGTCCCGCAACCGGCCGACGCCCATGACCACCTTCGACCCGATCGACGACCTACTCGCGGAGCTGCGCGCCGGCCGGATGGTCGTCGTCATGGACGACGAGGACCGCGAGAACGAGGGCGACCTCATCATGGCGGCCGAGTGCGTGCGGCCGGAGGACGTCAACTTCATGGCGCGCTACGGCCGCGGGCTCATCTGCCTGACGCTGACGCGCGAGCGCTGCCGCGAGCTCAGGCTGCCGCTGATGGTCAGCGGCACCAACGAGGAGCACCGCACCAACTTCACGGTGTCGATCGAGGCGGCCGAGGGCGTCACCACCGGCATCTCCGCCTACGACCGCGCGCACACGGTGCGCACCGCGGTCAGGAAGGGCGCCCGCGCCGAGGACCTGCGCCAGCCCGGCCACATCTTCCCGCTGATGGCCCAGCCGGGCGGCGTGCTGACCCGCGCCGGCCACACCGAGGCCGGCTGCGACCTCGCGCGCCTCGCCGGCTTCGAGCCGGCCGCGGTGATCGTCGAGATCCTCAACGAGGACGGCACGATGGCGCGGCGGCGCGACCTCGAGAGCTTCGCCCGCACGCACGGCCTCAAGATCGGCACCATCGCCGACCTGATCCGCCACCGGCTCAGCACCGAGCGCTCGGTCGAGCGCATCGAGGACCGCGGCGTCGACACCGACTTCGGGCGCTTCCGCCTGGTGTGCTACGAGGATCACGTCAACCGCAGCGTGCACGTCGCGCTGGTGCGCGGCGACCTCAACCCGGCCCGGCCGCCGCTGGTGCGCGTGCACCTCGCCGAGACGCTGCGCGACGTGGTCGGCGTGCGCGCGCCGCAGCTCGGCTGGCCGCTCAGGGACGCGCTCAAGCGCATCGCCGACGACGGCAACGGCATCGTCGTGTTCCTGAGGAGCGAGGAGTCGCCGCTCGAGCTGATCGAGAGCGTGCGCGCGCTCGGCGGCGCGGTGCACCCGGCGCAGGGCCACGTGCTCAGGACCTACGGCATCGGCGCGCAGATCCTGCAGGACCTCGGCGTGTCGCGGATGCGGGTGCTGTCGGCGCGCAAGCAGCTGCAGGGGCTCGCGGCCTTCGGGCTCACGATCACCGAGTACGTGGACGCGGGCGTCGAGCGCGAGCTCGGGCTGGAGGCTCACGGATGACCACGCTCAGGACCCTCGAGGCGGACCTGCTGGCGCGCGACCTCAGGGTCGCGATCGTCGCCGCCCGTTTCAACGACTTCGTGGTCGCGCGCCTCGTCGACGGCGCGGTCGACGCGCTCTTGCGCCACGGCGCGAGCGAGAAGAACCTCGAGCTCGTGCGCGTGCCCGGCGCCTTCGACATGCCGCTGGTCGTGCGCCGGCTCGCGCAGTCGAAGCGCTACGACGCGATCGTCGCGCTCGGCGCGGTCGTCAAGGGCGAGACCGCGCACTTCGACTACGTCGCCGGCGAGTGCGCCGCCGGGGTCGCGCGCGCCGCGCTCGACGCGGGCGTCCCGGTCGGCTTCGGCGTGCTGACCTGCGACAGCTTCGAGCAGGCGATCGACCGCGCCGGCGGCAAGGCCGGCAACAAGGGTGCCGAGGCCGCGCTCGCCGCGCTCGAGATGGCGAACCTGCTGAAGCGCCTGGACGCCTGAGCGATGGCGCGCGAGAGCGAGGCCCGCGCCCTCGCGCGCGCCCGGCGCGCGGCGCGCAAGCTGCTGGCGCAGGGGCTCTACCAGCTGCAGATCGCCGGCCAGCCCTGGCAGGACATCTACCACCAGTACCTCGAGGACCCGGAGTCGGCCGGCGCCGACGCCGGGTTCTTCAAGGAGCTGCTGATGCAGATCGCGGACTCGCGCGCGGCGCTCGACGCCGAGCTCGCGCGCTACTCCGACATCGAGCCGGCGCGCCTCGACCCGATCGAGCACGGCATCCTGTGGATGGCGCTCTACGAGCTCAGGCACCGGCCGGACGTGCCGTTTCGGGTCGTGATCAGCGAGGCGGTCGAGCTCGCCAAGCGCTTCGGCGCCACCGACGGCCACAAGTTCGTCAACGGGGTGCTCGACCGGGCCGCGGCCGAGCTGCGCCCGGGCGAGCGCGGCGCCTGAGGCGTGCGGCGGTGGGCGAGTTCGAGCTGATCGAGCGCTATTTCGCGAAGGTCGGCCCGGGCCGCGCCGACGTCGTGCTCGGCGTCGGCGACGACGCGGCGCTGCTCACGGTGCCGGCCGGCCACGAGCTCGCCGCCTGCACCGACACGCTGGTCGACGGGCGGCACTTCCCGGCCGGCACGCGCGCCGACGACATCGGCTGGCGCGCGCTCGCGGTCAACCTGTCGGATCTCGCGGCGATGGGCGCGACCCCGGCGTGGGCGACGCTGGCGCTGACGCTGCCGGCGGTCGACGAGGACTGGCTCGAGGGCTTCGTCGCGGGCTTCGCCGCGCTCGCCACCCAGCACCAGGTCGCGCTGGTCGGCGGCGACACGACCCGCGGGCCGCTGACGATCACGGTGCAGGCGCTCGGCTTCGTGCCGGCCGGCACCGCGCTGCGCCGCGGCGGTGCGCGCCCGGGCGACCTCTTGTACGTGACCGGCTGGCCGGGCGACGCGGCGGCGGGGCTCGCGCTGATCGAGGGCCGGCTCGCGGGCCAGGGGGCAAACCGCGCGGCGCTCGAGGGCAAGTTCCGCCGCCCCGAGCCGCGCCTCGGCTTCGGCACCCGGCTGCGCGGCGTCGCGAGCGCCTGCATCGACATCTCCGACGGACTCGCCGCGGACCTCGGCCGGCTCGCGGCGGCGAGCGGCGTCGGCGCCACGGTGCGGGCCGCGGAACTGCCGCTGTCGCGGGCGCTGTTTGCGCTCGCGGGCGAGGACCGGGCGCGCGAGTTCGCGCTCGGCGGCGGCGACGACTACGAGCTCCTGTTCACGGTGCCGCCGGCGGCGCGTGCGGCGCTCGCGGCCGTGACCGCGAGCGCCGGCGCCCCGGCCTGCCACTGCATCGGCGAGATCGCCGCCGGGCGCGGCGTGCGCATCCAGGGCGAGCGCGGCGAGCTCGCACTGCCGCGCGGCTGGGACCACTTCGCGACGTGACCTGCGTCACGCTTTGGCGCCTGACCGTAGAGCGCGATGCGCTTCACGGTCCGGCGGCGGCCGGGGCCCTATGCTGGCCCGCGACCCAACCCGGAATACGTCCAGTCCGGGGCCCGCGCGTGGAGTGCCGTCATTCGCAACCTGAGTTCAACGCCTAGCGCGCGCCCCGATGCCGCCCGACCCGCCCGGCCCGTGCCGGAGCGCATCGGCAAGTACGAGATCATCAAGGAAGTCGGCCGCGGCAGCACCGGCTGCGTCTACCTGTCGCACGACCCGTACTACGGCCGCGACGTCGCGATCAAGGTCTACAACATCGAGGCCAACGACGACCCGGACAAGGCGCGCGTCGCGCGCAAGATGTTCCTGTCCGAGGCGCACATGGTCGGGATGCTGCAGCACCCGAACATCCTGCCGATCTACGACGCCGGCGAGGAGGGCGGCCACTACTACGTGGTCACCGAGTTCGTGCACGGCGCGCGCACGCTGTCGGCCTACTGCAAGCCCGACAACCTGCTCAGGATCGACGACGTCGTCGAGCTGGTCTTCAAGTGCGCCAAGGCGCTCTCCTACGCGCACGGCCGCGGCGTCATCCACCGCGACATCAAGCCGTCGAACGTCATGCTGACCGTCGACAGCGACGTGCGGATCATCGACTTCGGCATCGCGATCGTCGCCGACTCCGAGATCTCGCGCATCGAGGGCATCGCCGGCAGCCCCTCGTACATGTCGCCGGAGCAGGTGCAGTCGCTCGAGATCACCAACCGCTCCGACCTCTACTCGCTGGGCGCGGTGATGTACGAGCTCCTGACCGGCTACCGGCCGTTTCGCGCCGGCAACCTCTCGAAGCTCCTGCACCAGATCGTGTACGCGACCCCGCCGCCGATCCACACGCTGCGCCAGGACATCCCCGAGGAGCTCGAGAGCGTCGTCGCGACGGCGATGCAGAAGGAGTCGGACAAGCGCTACCGCACCGGCCAGGAGTTCGCCGCCGACCTGACGCGCGTGCACCAGCGCCTGCGGGCCGAGGCCAACAAGATCGACCGCCACGAGCAGTTCGCGATGCTGCGGCGCCTGAAGTTCTTCCACGACTTCTCGCACGGCGAGATCTGGGAGGTGCTGCGCGCCAGCCAGTGGCAGGCGTACGCCGAGGGCGAGGAGATCGTCAAGGAAGGCGAGATCGACGACCGCTTCTACATCATCGTCTCGGGCTCGGTGCGGGTCGAGCGCCTCGGGCGCGCGCTCGGCACTCTCGACTTCGGCGAGTGCTTCGGCGAGACCAGCTACGTGTACGGCGCCAAGCGCCTGGCGACGATCCGCGCGCACGGCAACGTCACGGTCATGAAGGTGAGCTCGACGCTGCTCGAGCAGGTGTCCGCCTCCTGCCAGCTGCGCTTCAACAAGGTGTTCCTGCGCTCGCTGATCGGCCGCCTGCAGGGCGGCGAGACCGCGCCGAGCTGAGCGCGGCCTGCGGCGCCGCGCGCGCCGCCTCAGGTCCCGGCCGCGTCCTTGTCGCGCTCGATCAGCGCGTAGGCCGAGTGGTTGTGGATCGACTCGAAGTTCTCCGACTCGACCGTGTAGGCGCGGATCCGGTCGTCGGCGTTCAGGCGCACCGCGACGTCGCGCACCATGTCCTCGACGAACTTCGGGTTGTCATAGGCGCGCTCGGTCACGTACTTCTCGTCGGGGCGCTTCAGGATCCCGTAGACCTCGCACGAGGCCTCCTGCTCGGCGATGTCGATCAGCTCCTCGATCCAGACGTGGCCGCGGATGCGCGCCGCGATCGTGACGTGCGAGCGCTGGTTGTGGGCGCCGTAGTCGGAGATCTTCTTCGAGCACGGGCACAGGCTCGTGACCGGCACGACCACCTTGATCCAGGTGTCGGCGCGCTCGGCGCTGATCTCGCCGATCAGCGTGGCGCGGTAGTCGAGCAGGCTCTTGACGCCCGACACCGGCGCCTTCTTCATGACGAAGTAGGGGAAGGTCATCTCGATGTGGCCGGTCTCGGCGTCGAGCCTGAGCACCATCTCCTTGAGCATGGTGCGGAACGAGTCGACCGACAGCTCGCGCTCGTGCAGGTGCAGGATCTCGACGAACCGCGACATGTGCGTGCCCTTGAAGTTGTGGGGCAGGTACACGTACATGTTGAAGTTGGCGACCGTGTGCTGCTCGCCGCCGGAGCGGTCCTTGACCCGCACCGGGTGGAAGATGTCCTTGACGCCGACCTTGTCGATCGGGATGCGGCGCGTGTCGGCGCGGCCCTGCACGTCCTCGATGGGCAGCGCCGCGGGCTTCTTCGGGTCGGTGACGACGGTGTCCATCGGGGATCCTTCCTGCCGCCGCGGGGCGGTCCTGTCAGTATGTTGCGGTGCCACGCCGGCCTCTGTCTCAGGCGCGACGCTGGCGTGGCTGCCACCACCGGTCGACCGCGAGCGCGAGGCCGCCGGCGTCGAGCCCGGCCGCCGCCAGGTTCTCGCCGCGCGAGCCGTGCTCGACGAAGCGGTCCGGGATGCCGAGCTGCAGCAGCGGGCGGCAGTAGCCGCGGCCGTTCAGGAACTCGAGCACCGCGGCGCCCGCGCCGCCCGCGACCGCGTTCTCCTCGACCGTGACCAGGTGGTCGTGGCGGTCGGCGATCCGCGCGAGCAGCGCCTCGTCGAGCGGCTTCACGAAGCGCATGTTGACGAGCGTCGCGTCCAGCCGCTCGGCGGTCGCGGCGATCGCGCTCACCATGGTGCCGAATGCGAGGATTGCAAGGCCCGAGCGGCCCTCGCGGCGGATCTCGGCGCGGCCGACCGGCAGCGCGCGCATCTCGGCCGCCGGCACGACGCCCGGGCCCTGGCCGCGCGGGTAGCGCACCGCCGCCGGGCCGTCGAGGGTCGCGGCCGTGTACAGCATCTGCCGGCACTCGTTCTCGTCGGCCGGCGCCATGATCGTGAGGTTCGGCACGCAGCGCAGGAACGAGAGGTCGAACGACCCCTGGTGGGTCGCGCCGTCGCCGCCGACGAGCCCCGCGCGGTCGAGCGCCAGGGTCACCGGCAGGTTCTGCAGCGCGATGTCGTGAATCAGCTGGTCGTAGGCGCGCTGCAGGAACGAGGAGTAGATCGCGACCACGGGCCGGAAGCCCTCGCAGGCGAGCCCGGCGGCGAGCGTGAGCGCGTGCTGCTCGGCGATCGCGACGTCGAAGTAGCGCTCCGGGAAGCGCTTGGAGAACTCCACCAGCCCCGAGCCCTCGCGCATCGCCGGCGTGATGCCGACCACGCGCGGGTCGCGCTCGGCCATGTCGCACAGCCAGCTGCCGAAGACCTGCGAGTAGCTGGGCCCGGAGGCCTTCTCCTTGAAGATCTCGCCCTTGGCCGCGTCGAAGGGGCCGGGGCCGTGCCACTTGATCGGGTCGGCCTCGGCCGGCGCGTAGCCCTTGCCCTTGCGGGTGACGATGTGCAGGAACTGCGGCCCGTGGAAGGCGCGCAGGTTCCTGAGCGCCCGCACGAGGCCGAGCACGTCGTGGCCGTCGACCGGGCCGATATAGTTGAAGCCCATCTCCTCGAACATCGTGCCGGGCAGCACCATGCCCTTCATGTGCTCCTCGGAGCGGCGCGCCAGCTCCCACGCGGCCGGGATGCGCCGCAGCACCTTCTTGCTGCCTTCCTTGAGGCCCGAGTACAGCCGCCCGGAGAGCACGCGCGCGAAGTAGTTGGACAGCGCGCCGACGTTCTCGGAGATCGACATGTCGTTGTCGTTCAGCACCACCAAGAGGTCGACCTCGAGGCTGCCGGCGTGGTTCAGCGCCTCGAAGGCGAGCCCCGCGCTCATCGCGCCGTCGCCGATCACGGCCACGTGGCGGCGCGCGCCCGGCGCGCGCGGCCCCTTGGACAGCCGCTCGGCGATCGCCATGCCGAGCGCGGCCGAGATCGAGGTGCTCGAGTGGCCGACCCCGAAGGTGTCGTACTCGCTCTCGGCGCGGCTCGGGAACGGCGCGAGGCCGTCCTTCTGCTTGATCGTGTGCAGCCGCGCCGCGCGTCCGGTCAGCACCTTGTGCGGGTAGGCCTGGTGGCCGACGTCCCAGACGAGGCGGTCGTAGGGGGTGTCGTACACATAATGTAGAGCGAGCGTCAGCTCGACCGTGCCGAGCCCGGCGGCGAAGTGGCCGCCCATCTGGCTGACCGTGTCGACGAGGAAAGCGCGCAGCTCCGAGGCCACGGCCGGCAGCTCCTGCTCGGGGAGCGTTCGCAGGTCCGCGGGCGTGCCGATCCGGGCGAGGTGGGGGTAGCGGTCAGAAGCGCCCATCCGGGCAGTGTACCCGACGTCGCCCGGCGGGCCGAGCGCGGCCCGTCCCCTCAGGAGGAGCGCCCGACGATGTAGCCCGCGAGCCACGACAGCATCGAGGCCTGCGGGCCGAACGGCGCGATCGCGGCCAGGGCCTCCGTGTGCAGCGCCGCGGCCCGGGCACGGGCCGCGGCCATCCCGGCCGCGGCCGGGTAGGTGGGCTTGCCGCGGGCCTGGTCGGCGCCGACGGTCTTGCCGAGCAGGCGCGGATCGCCCTCGACGTCCAGGATGTCGTCGACGATCTGGAAGGCGAGGCCGAGCGCCGCCGCGAAGCGGCCGAGCGCCTCGCGACGCTCGGCGGCGAGCGCGGGCGCGAGGGCCGCGGCGAGCCCGACGCTCGCCTCGATCAGCGCCCCGGTCTTGCGCCGGTGCATCTCCTCGACCTCGGCGGCGGTCAGCGTGCGTCCGACCGCGCCGAGGTCGAGCGCCTGGCCGCCCGCCATGCCGGCCGTGCCGCTCGCCCGCGCCAGCAGGCGGATCATCGCGACGCGCTCGGCGGGGCCCGCCGCGGCGTCGGCGAGCGCCTCGAAGGCCAGCACCTGCAGTGCATCGCCCGCGAGGATCGCGGTGGCCTCGTCGAACTGGCGGTGGCAGGTCGGCCGGCCGCGGCGCAGGTCGTCGTCGTCCATCGCCGGCAGGTCGTCGTGGATCAGCGAGTACACGTGGATCAGCTCGACCGCGGCCGCGGCCGCATCGAGCGGCGCGCGCCCGGCGCCCACCAGCTCGCCGGTCGCATAGACGAGCGCCGGGCGGATGCGCTTGCCGCCGCCGAGCGCGCTGTAGCGCATCGCGCCGTGCAGGCGGGCGGGGGTCGCCTCGGCGGGCGGCAGGCGCGCTTCGAGGGCCGCTTCGACGCGCGCCTGGTAGGCGGCGAGCCGCGCCGCCGGGTCGGCCCCGGTCACGCCGGGTCTTCGGCTTCGGCGCCGTCCTCGAAGGGCACCGCCGCGTGGCCGCCGCCGGGCCGCTCGAGGAGGATCTCGACCTTCTGCTCGGCGGCGGCCAGCGCCTGCTGGCAGGCCCGCGTCAGCGCCACGCCCCGCTCGAAGGCCTTGAGCGCCTCCTCGAGCGGCACGTCACCCTGCTCGAGGCGCGCGACCACGGCCTCGAGGTCGGCCATCGCCTGCTCGAAGTCGAAGGCAGCGCCCGGTGGCGGCGCGGGCGACGTGGCCTTGGGAGCGGGAGCGCGCGGCATGAGAGGGGTCCTGGACAGTGCGCGGGAGAGTAACGGCGCGCTCGCGCGTGCGTCAACGCGCGCCGTGGCCGGGGATGTCCCCAATTGACGGCCCGGAGCGGCCGCGACTAGAGTTCCCGTCGGGGTGCGTACGAAGCGCCGCGCCCGCCACCGGTGTTCCGCCTCCAATCGACGATGCTTCAAGGAGATCTGTCGTGAACCTCAAGGGCAGCAGGACTGAGAAGAATCTCAAGGACGCGTTTGCAGGCGAATCCCAGGCGAACCGCCGCTACCTGTACTTCGCGGCCAAGGCCGACGTCGAGGGCTTCAACGACGTGTCGGCGGTGTTCCGCTCGACTGCCGAGGGCGAGACCGGTCACGCCCACGGCCACCTCGAATACCTCGAGGCCGTCGGCGACCCGGCCACCGGCCTGCCGATCGGCGCGACCTCGGACAACCTCAAGGCCGCGATCGCGGGCGAGACGCACGAGTACACCGACATGTACCCGGGCATGGCCAAGGCCGCGCGCGAGGAAGGCTTCGGCGAGATCGCGGACTGGTTCGAGACGCTCGCCAAGGCCGAGCGCTCGCACGCCAACCGCTTCCAGAAGGCCCTCGACGGCCTGTGAGCGACGCCGCGCGGTGCCCGCCGGCCGGCGGGCACCGCGCCACCTTCGACCGTCTCCGAGGTCGTCCACGATGAACGAGACTCCCCAGGCGGGCCCGCGCGAGGGCAGCCTCGAGGCGCCGACGCGCCATCCCATTGCGTGGCGCACGCCCGAGTTCTACGACGAGCCGGCGCTGTTCAAGGAACTCGAGCGGGTGTTCGACATCTGCCACGGCTGCCGGCGCTGCTTCAGCCTCTGCCAGTCGTTTCCGACGCTGTTCGACGCGGTCGACGCCTCGCCGTCCGGCGAGCTCGACGGCGTGCCGCACGCGGCCTACTGGGCGGTGGTCGACCACTGCTACCTGTGCGACATGTGCTACATGACCAAGTGCCCGTACGTGCCGCCGCACGCCTTCAACGTCGACTTCCCGCACCTGATGCTGCGCGCCAAGGCGGTGAAGTTCGCGGCCGGGCGCACGCGCCTCAGGGACCGGCTGCTGTCGGCCACCGACGCGGTCGGCGCGCTGGCCGGGATCCCGGTGGTCGCCGAGGCGGTCAACGCGGTCAACGGCTCGGCGCTCGGCCGCCGGCTGCTGGCGAAGGCGCTCGGCGTGCACCCGGATGCGCCGCTGCCGAAGTACCACTCGCGGAGCTTTCGCGCCGCCGAGGCGCGCCGGGAACGGGCGGCCGCGGCCGCCGTGCCGAGCGACGCGACGCGGGGCCAGGTGGTGCTGTTCGCGACCTGCTACTGCAACCGCAACGAGCCCTCGATCGACCAGGACCTCGCGGCGGTGTTCGAGCACAACGGCATCCCGGTGCGGCTCGCCGCGCGCGAGAAGTGCTGCGGCATGCCGAAGATGGAGCTCGGCGACCTGGCCGCGGTCGAGGCGCTCAAGAACGTCAACGTGCCCGAGCTCGCGGCGCTGGTCGATCAGGGCTACGACATCGTCGCGGCGATCCCCTCGTGCGTGCTGATGTTCAAGCAGGAGCTGCCGCTTCTGTTCCCGGACGACGCGGCGGTGCGCAAGGTCAGCGAGCACATGTTCGACCCCTTCGAGTACCTGATGCTGCGCCATCGCGCGGGGCTGCTGCGCACCGACTTCAGCCGGCCGCTCGGCAAGGTGGCCTACCACGTGCCGTGCCACCTCCGGGTGCAGAACATCGGCCTCAAGACCCGCGACCTGCTCAAGCTCGTGCCGGGCACGACGCTCGAGGTGATCGAGCGCTGCTCGGGCCACGACGGCACCTACGCGGTCAAGCAGGAGTTCCACGAGCACGCCGTCAAGATCGGCAAGCCGGTGGTCAGCCGGGTCGCGGGCGCGCGCGCCGACTACCACTCCAGCGACTGCCCGATGGCCGGCGAGCAGATCGCGCACGGCCTCGAGGATGCGCGGCCGCCGACCCATCCGCTGACGCTGCTGCGCATCGCCTACGGGCTCGCCGATGGCTGAGCCGCCGGCGACCGCGGCGCCCGGCAAGCTCGCGCCGTCGGACCTCCTGAGCCTCGAGCAGTACGCGCGCGCGCGGCCGGAGTTCCGCCGGCGCGTGATCGAGCACAAGCGCTGGCGCACGATCGCGGTCGGGCCGCACATGACCTGGTGCTTCGAGGACCGCCTGACGGTGCAGTACCAGGTGCAGGAGATGCTGCGCGCCGAACGGATCTTCGAGGCCGACGGCATCCAGGGCGAGCTCGACGCCTACAATCCGCTGATCCCGGACGGCGGCAACCTCAAGGCGACGCTGCTGATCGAGTACCCGGACGCGGTCGAGCGGCAGCGGGCCCTGCAGCAGCTGCGCGGGGTCGAGGACCGCTGCTACGTCGCGGTCGGCGCCGAGCGCTGCTACGCGATCGCCGACGAGGACCTCGAGCGCGAGAACGAGGAGAAGACCTCGGCGGTGCACTTCCTGCGCTTCGAGCTGCCGGCGCCGGCGCGGCGCCGCTTCGCCGACGGCGCGGACGCCGTGACCGTGGGCGTCGACCACCCGGCCTACCGCCATGCGGTGCGGCTGCCGGCCGAGGCGCACGCGGCGCTCGGCGCCGACCTCAGGCCATGAGGCCGGCTCCCGGCCGCCGGCCGCGGCGGCGCGCGGCCGCGGCGGGATGCGGAATCCGGTCCCGATTTCGAGTACCCTCGCGTCCGCGATGAGCCAGTCCTACACCGCTTCCGACATCGAAGTCCTGTCCGGTCTCGACCCGGTGCGCCGCCGCCCGGGGATGTACACCGACACCACCCGGCCGAACCACCTGGTGCACGAGGTCGTCGACAACAGCGTCGACGAGGCGCTCGCCGGGCACTGCCGCGAGATCAACGTCACGCTCTGCAAGGACGGCTCGGTGGAGGTCGTCGACGACGGCCGCGGCATGCCGGTGGACGTGCACCCGAAGGAGAAGATCCCGGGCGTCGAGCTGATCCTCACGCGGCTGCACGCCGGCGGCAAGTTCTCCGACAAGACCTACCAGCAGTCCGGCGGCCTGCACGGCGTCGGCGTCTCGGTCGTGAACGCGCTGTCGGCGCGGCTCGAATGCCGCGTCAAGCGCGACGGCAACGAGTACCTGATCAGCTTCAAGGACGGCCGGCTCGACCAGAAGCTCAAGATCGTCGGCAAAGTCGGCGCGCGCAACACCGGCACGGCGGTGCGCTTCTGGCCGGACGCCAAGTACTTCGACTCCGACAAGATCTCGCTGCCGAAGCTGAGGCACGTGCTGCGCGCCAAGGCCGTGCTCTGCCCGGGACTGAAGGTGACGCTGCTGGCCGAGGCCAGCGGCGAGCGCGACGAGTGGTTCTACACCGGCGGGCTCGCCGGCTACCTGATCGAGCGCCTCGAGCAGGCGGCGATCGTGCCGGAGGAGCCGTTCACGGCCAGCCTCAAGGGCGGCAACGAGGTGGCCGAGTGGGCCTTCGCGTGGCTGGCCGACGAGGGCGCCGAGGTGGTCGGCGAGAGCTACGTCAACCTGATTCCGACGGTCGAGGGCGGCACGCACGTCAACGGGCTGAGGGCCGGCGTCACCGACGCGGTGCGCGAGTTCTGCGAGTTCAGGAACCTGGTGCCGCGCGGCATCAAGCTCGCGCCCGAGGACGTCTGGGACCGGTTCTGCTACGTGCTGTCGGTGAAGATGTCCGAGCCGCAGTTCGCGGGCCAGACCAAGGAGCGGCTCGCCTCGCGCGAGTCGGCGGCCTTCGTCTCGGGGCTGGTCAAGGACTCGTTCGGCGTCTGGCTCGCGCAGCACCCGGAGGCCGGCGAGCGGATCGCGGCGTTCGCGATCGAGAAGGCGGCCGCGCGCCTCAAGGCCGCGCAGAAGGTGGTGCGCAAGCGCGTGGTCTCGGGCCCGGCGCTGCCCGGCAAGCTCGCCGACTGCAGCTCGCAGGACCCGGAGCGCACCGAGCTGTTCCTGGTCGAGGGCGACTCGGCCGGCGGCAGCGCCAAGCAGGCGCGCGAGCGCGACTTCCAGGCGGTGATGCCGCTGCGCGGCAAGATCCTCAACACCTGGGAGGTGGACGCCGCCGGCGTGCTCGCCTCGCAGGAGGTGCACGACATCTCGGTGGCGATCGGGGTCGAGCCCGCCTCGCCGCAGCTCGGCGACCTGCGCTACCACAAGATCTGCATCCTCGCCGACGCCGACTCCGACGGCGCGCACATCGCGACGCTGCTGTGCGCGCTGTTCCTGCGCCACTTCCGGCCGCTGGTGCTCGCCGGCCACGTGTACGTGGCGATGCCGCCGCTGTTCCGGGTCGACGTCGGCAAGAACGTCTACTACGCGCTCGACGACGCCGAGCGCGCCGGCATCCTCGACCGCATCGCCGCCGAGGGCCAGCGCGGCAAGGTCACCGTGACCCGCTTCAAGGGCCTCGGCGAGATGAACCCGCTGCAGCTTCGGGAGACGACGATGGCGCCCGCGACGCGGCGGCTGCTGCAGCTCACGGTCGAGGCCGCCGACGACACCGACCAGCTGCTCGACATGCTGCTCGCCAAGAAGCGCGCCGGCGACCGGCGCGACTGGCTGGAGGCCAAGGGCAACCTCGCCGAGGTGGTCGAGTGAAGTCGCAGGAGCTGAACTTCGAGGGCATCGAAAGGAAGCCGCTGAAGGCCTTCACCGAGAAGGCCTACCTCGACTACTCGATGTACGTGATCCTCGACCGCGCGCTGCCGCAGCTGGCCGACGGCCTGAAGCCCGTGCAGCGCCGGATCATCTACGCGATGAGCGAGCTCGGCCTCTCGGCCGCGTCCAAGCACAAGAAGAGCGCGCGCACCGTCGGCGACGTGATCGGCAAGTTCCACCCGCACGGCGACTCGGCCTGCTACGAGGCCATGGTGCACATGGCGCAGGACTTCTCGTACCGCTATCCGATCATCGACGGCCAGGGCAACTTCGGCTCGACCGACGATCCGAAGTCGTTCGCGGCGATGCGCTACACCGAGTCGCGCCTGAGGCCCTACGCCGAGACGCTGCTCGCCGAGCTCGACCAGGGCACGGTCGAGTGGACCCCGAACTTCGACGGCACGCTCGAGGAGCCGGCGCTGCTGCCGGCGCGGCTGCCGAACGTGCTGCTGAACGGCGCGACCGGCATCGCGGTCGGCATGGCCACCGACATCCCGCCGCACAACCTGCGCGAGGTCGCGGCGGCGTGCGTGCGCCTGCTCGACGAGCCGGACGTGCCCCTGCGCGAGCTCTTGAAGCTGGTGCCGGGCCCGGACTTCCCGACGGGCGGCGAGATCGTGACGCCGAAGTCGGAGCTGCGCGCGATCTACGACAGCGGCGGCGGCACCTTCCGCGCGCGCGCGATCTACGAGACCGGCGACGCCGAGGTGATCGTGACCGCGCTGCCGTACCAGGTCTCCGGCAGCAAGATCCAGGAGCAGGTCGCGGCGCAGATCCGCGCCAAGAAGCTGCCGATGGTCGAGAACGTGCGCGACGAGTCGGACCACGAGGACCCGACCCGCATCGTGCTCGAGCTGCGCTCCAACCGCGTCGACGTCGAGCAGCTGATGGCGCACCTGTTCGCGACCACCGACCTCGAGCGCACCTACCGCGTCAACCTCAACGTGATCGCGCTCGACGGCCGGCCGCGGGTGCTGGGCCTCAAGGAGCTGCTGGTCGAGTGGCTCTCCTACCGGCAGCGCACGGTGACGCGCCGCCTCGAGCACCGGCTCGGCAAGGTCAACGCCCGGCTGCACATCCTCGACGGCCTGCTGATCGCCTTCCTGAACCTCGACGAGGTGATCCGCATCGTGCGGCGCGAGGACGAGCCGAAGCCGGTGCTGATGAAGCGCTTCAAGCTGTCGGGCGAGCAGGCCGAGGCGATCCTCGAGACCAAGCTGCGCCACCTCGCCAAGCTCGAGGAGATGAGGATCCGCGCCGAGCAGACGGCGCTCGCCACCGAGCGCGACGAGATCGAGCGCACGCTGAAGAGCCCGGCGCGGATGAAGAAGCTGATCCGCGAGGAGCTCCTGGCCGACGCCGAGAAGTACGGCGACAAGCGCCGCACCAAGATCGTCGAGCGCGACGCGGCCAAGGCCATCGACGAGACCGAGCTCGTGGTCGCCGAGCCCGTGACCGTGGTGCTGTCGACCGCCGGCTGGGTGCGCCAGGCGAAGGGCCACGAGATCGACCCGCGGGCGCTCTCGTACAAGGCCGGCGACGGCTTCCAGGCGGCGGCGCGCGGCAAGAGCACGCAGCAGGCCGTGTTCCTCGACTCGACCGGCCGCACCTACAGCCTGCCGGCGCACACGCTGCCGTCGGCGCGCGGCCAGGGCGAGCCGCTCTCGGGCCGCGTCGACCCGCCGGAGGGCGCGACCTTCGCGAGCGTCATGCTCGGCGAGCCGGCCGACCGCTACGTGGTCGCGACCGACGCCGGCTACGGCTTCGTCGTCAGGCTCGAGGATCTGTACGCGCGCAACCGCGCCGGCAAGGCGGTGCTCGCGGTCGGCGACCACGCCAAGGCGATCCCGGCGGCGCTGGTGACCGAGGAGGCCGGCGCGCTGATCGCGGTGGCCGCCGCCAGCGAAGGCATGGACGGGCGGCTGCTCGCGTTCCCGGTCAGCGACCTGCCCGAGCTCGCCAAGGGCCGCGGCAACAAGCTGTTCAACATCCCGGCGGCGCGCGCCGCGAGCCGCGAGGAGCTGGTGGTCGGCGTCGCGGTGGTGCCACCGGGCGGGCGGCTGCGCGTCGTGTGCGGCGACCGCGCGATGACGCTCGGCTACGCCGAGCTCAAGGACTACCGCGGCGAGCGCGCGCAGCGCGGCGCGATGCTGCCGAAGACCTACCGGCGCGTCACCGGCCTCGAGCTCGAGCCGCCGGCGGCCTGACGGCGCCCCAAAACGGTGCGGCGGCAGCCGGCCCGCGCCGCCGCCAGTTGGTGTAACCCCGGGCGACCGGGTATCTTGCGCCCCGCGCCGGTCCGGCGCGGCGGCGAGGCGGATGGACGGCGTGAGCGGGGACGCGAATCCACTGGCGGTGCGCGCGCTGCACGGCGGCAACGTGCGCGACGTGCTGCTCGACCGGCTGGTCCGGCTGCTCGGCCGCGACCCCGAGACCGCCAAGTCGCGTGACATCTACGAGGCGCTCGCGACCGCGGTGCGCGAGGAGCTCGCGGCGCGCTGGGTCGCGACGCAGCGGCGCGTGGCGCGCGCGCGCGTCAAGCGCATCTGCTACCTGTCGGTGGAGTTCCTGCCGGGCCGCGCGCTCGTCAACGCGCTCGCCAGCCTCGACGGCGAGCTGCTCGAGGCGGCGCGCGCCGCGCTCGCCGACCTCGGCTTCGAGCTCGACCAGGTGGTCGCCGAGGAGCAGGACCCCGGCCTCGGCAACGGCGGCCTCGGGCGCCTCGCGGCCTGCTTCCTCGACTCGCTGGCGACGCTCGGCTACGCGGCGGTCGGCTACGGCATCCGCTACGACTACGGCATCTTCACCCAGGCCATCGACGCCGAGGGCGGCCAGCGCGAGCGCGCCAGCAGCTGGCTGCGGCTGCGCGACCCGTGGGAGATGCCGCGGCCGGAGGCGCGCTACCCGGTGCAGTTCGGCGGCCGCGTCCGGGCCGAGACCGACGCCGCCGGCCGCACCCGCCACCACTGGGTCGAGACCGCGCACGTGCTCGCGGTCGCCTTCGACCACCTCGTGCCCGGCAACCGCAGCCCGACGGTCAACCACCTGAGGCTCTGGTCCGGCCGCGCGCTGATGCCGTTCCACGTCGCCGCCTTCAACGCCGGCGACTACCCGGGCGCGGTCGCCGACCAGATCGCGGCCAAGAACCTGTCGCGCGTGCTCTATCCCGACGACTCGACGCTGCAGGGCAAGAAGCTGCGCTTCAGCCAGCAGTACTTCTTCGTCAGCGCGAGCCTGCAGGACCTCCTGGCGACGCTGCTCGCCGAGGGCTGGAAGGTCGCGGAGCTGCCGGAGGCGGTCGCGATCCAGCTCAACGACACGCACCCGGCGCTGGCGGTCGCGGAGCTGATGCGCCTGCTGGTCGACGAGCACGACCTCCCCTGGCCGCAGGCGCTCGACATCACGCGGCGCGTGTTCGGCTACACCAACCACACGCTGCTGCCCGAGGCGCTCGAGACCTGGCCGGTGAGCTTCTTCGAGCGGCTGCTGCCGCGCCACCTCGCGATCATTTACCAGCTGAACCGCGAGTTCCTCGACGAGGTGTCGGCGCGCTTCCCGGGCGATCACGAGCGGCGCCGGCGGATGTCGATCATCGACGAGGAGCACGGCCGCCGCGTGCGCATGGCCCACCTCGCGACGGTCGGCAGCCGGCGCGTGAACGGCGTCGCCGAGCTGCACTCGCGGCTCATGCGCCAGACGATCTTCGCTGACTTCGCCGCGCTCTGGCCGGAGCGCTTCACCAACGTCACCAACGGCATCTCGGTGCGCCGCTGGCTCAAGGAGTCGAACCCCGGGCTCGCGGCGCTGCTCAGCGAGCACCTCGGGCACGCCTGGGAGAACGACCTCGAGGAGCTCGAGCGGCTGCGCCACGCGGCCGGCGACCCGGAGTTCCGCGGCCGCTTCCGCGACCTGAAGCGCGCCAACAAGCTCAGGCTCGCGGCCACGATCCGCGAGCGCGCCGGCCTCGAGGTCGACGTCGGCTCGCTGTTCGACGTGCACGTCAAGCGCATCCACGAGTACAAGCGCCAGCTGCTCAACCTGCTGCAGGTCGTGGTGCGCTACAACCGGATCCGCGCCAACCCGGCCGCCGAGGTCGTGCCGCGCACCGTGATCTTCGCCGGCAAGGCGGCGCCGGGCTACCTGCTGGCGAAGGCGGTGATCCGGCTGATCAACAACGTCGCGCGCGTCGTCAACGCCGACCGCGCGGTCGCCGGCCGGCTGCGGGTGGTGTTCCTGCCGGACTACGACGTGTCGCTGGCGCAGAAGATCATGCCGGCCGCGGACCTCTCGGAGCAGATCTCGACCGCGGGCTTCGAGGCCTCCGGCACCGGCAACATGAAGCTCGCGCTCAACGGCGCGCTGACCATCGGCACGCTCGACGGCGCCAACATCGAGATCCGCGAGCAGGTCGGCGCCGAGCACATGTTCATCTTCGGCCTGAGCGCCGAAGAGGTCGCCGCCGAGCAGGCGCGCGGCTACGTGCCTTCGGAGCTCGTCGCCGCCGACGCCGAGCTCGCCGAGGCGCTCGCGATGATCGACGGCGGCTTCTTCACGCCGGGCAACGCCGACGACGCCAAGGCCATCGTCGACCGCCTCACCGGCGACGGCGAGCCGTTCTTCGTGCTGCGCGACCTCGGGGCCTACCTCGAGGCGCAGGCGCGCGTCGATGCGCTCTACGCGACGCCCGACGAGTGGAGCCGGCACGCGGTCATCAACTGCCTCGGCATGGGCTTCTTCTCCAGCGACCGCAGCGTGCGCCAGTACGCCGAGCGGATCTGGAACATCCGGCCGGTGATCTGATGGCCGCGGGCCGCAGCAGCCGCGTGGGCCCGGCGCTCAAGGCCGCCGAGATCGAGTCGATCGTCGCGGCCACGCACCGCGAGCCGCGCTCGGTGCTCGGCTACCACGAGTTCGCGCGCCGCGACGACGAGCCGCGCTGCGTGGTGCGGGTGCTGGAGCCCGACGCCGACGAGGTCGCGGTGTACTGGGAGGACGAGCCGGCGGCGGCGGCGCGGCCGCTCAGGCGGCTGCACCCCGGCGGCCTGTACGCCGGCCACGTGCCGTACCGGCGGCCGCTGGTGCCGTACCGGCTGCGGATCCGCTACCGCGACGGCACCGAGCTCGTCAAGCACGACCCGTACTACTTCGCGCCGCAGCTGTCGGACTACGACCTGCACCTGTTCGGCGAGGGCGCCCACCACCGCATCTGGGCCAAGCTCGGCGCGCACCGCACCGTGCTCGAGGGCCTCGCCGGCACCCGTTTCGCGGTCTGGGCGCCGAACGCCGCGCGGGTCAGCGTCGTCGGGCCCTTCAACCTGTGGGACGGGCGCAAGCACGCGATGCATGCGCGCGGCGGCAGCGGCGTCTGGGAGCTGTTCATCCCGGGCCTCGACGCCGGCGCGCCGTACAAGTACGAGATCCGCACCGCCGCCGGCGCGACCCGCCTCAAGGCCGACCCGTACGGCTTCGCGATGGAGCTCAGGCCCGGCAACTGCTCGCTGGTCGCGGAGCTCGGCGGCTTCGAGTGGCACGACGCGGCGTGGCTCGCGGCGCGCGGCCGCGCCGACCCGCGGCGGCGGCCGCTCAACGTCTACGAGGTGCACCTCGGCTCGTGGCGCCGCGTCGCGGGCCGCGAGCCGCCGTTCATGAACTGGCACGAGGCGGCCGAGCAGCTGATCCCGTACGCGCTCGACCTCGGCTACACGCACCTCGAGCTGATGGGCGTGGCCGAGCATCCCTTCGACGGCTCGTGGGGCTACCAGGTGGCCGGCTACTACGCGCCGACGGCGCGCTTCGGCACGCCGCACGACTTCATGCGCTTCGTCGACCGCTGCCACGCCGCCGGGCTCGGCGTGCTGATGGACTGGGTGCCGGGCCACTTCCCGAAGGACGACCACGGCCTCGTGGAGTTCGACGGCACCGCGCTCTACGAGCACGCCGACCCCCGCCAGGGCGAGCACATGGACTGGGGCACGAAGATCTTCAACTTCGGCCGCAACGAGGTGCGCAACTTCCTGGTCGCGAACGCGCTCTACTGGCTCAGCGAGTTCCACATCGACGGCCTGCGGGTCGATGCGGTGGCGTCGATGCTGTACCTCGACTACAGCCGCCAGCCGGGCGAGTGGGTGCCGAACCGCTACGGCGGCCGCGAGAACCTCGAGGCCATCGACTTCCTGCGCCACCTCAACTGGGCGGTGCAGGAGTACGCGCCGGGAGCGCTGATGATCGCCGAGGAGTCGACCGCGTTCCCGGGCGTCACGCAGCCGACGCACCTCGGCGGCCTCGGCTTCACGTTCAAGTGGAACATGGGCTGGATGAACGACACGCTGCGCTACCTGGCGCTCGATCCCGTGTACCGCAGCCACGAGCACCGGCTCGTGACCTTCTCGTTCATGTACGCCTGGTCGGAGCGCTTCGTGCTGCCGATCTCGCACGACGAGGTCGTGCACGGCAAGCGCGCGCTGCTCGACAAGATGCCGGGCGACGAGTGGCAGAAGCGCGCCAACTACCGCCTGCTGCTCGCCTACATGGCGGCGCACCCTGGCAAGAAGCTGCTGTTCATGGGCTCGGAGTTCGGCCAGTGGCACGAGTGGCGCGACGGCGCCGAGCTCGACTGGGGGCTGCTCGCCGATGCCCGCCACCGGGCGCTCAGCGACTTCAACCGCGACCTCAACCGGCTGTATGCCGAGTCGCCGCAGCTCCACGGCAGCGACTGCGATCCGGACGGCTTCGCCTGGATCGACCTGCACAACGCTGCGCAGAGCGTGTTCGCCTTCGAGCGCCGCGCCACCGCGGGCGACGCCGGCGCGCCGCTCGTCTGCGTGTTCAACGCGACGCCCGTGCCGCGCGACGGCTACTGGATCGGGGTGGATGCGCCGGGCCGCTACCTGAAGCTGCTGGACTCCGACGCGCCGCGCTACGGCGGCTCCGGCTACAACCGCGCGACCGAGTTCGAGGCCGGCGCCGGCGGGGCGCACGGCCGGCCGCACGCGCTCCGGCTCGCGCTGCCGCCGCTGGGCGCGCTGATCCTGAGGCGCGGCTGAGCGCCGCGGCCGCAGCCGGCATGAGCGCCCCCGACGCGCCGCCGCCGCTCGAGGCCGCCATCGAGCGCGGCCGGCCGTCGCCGCTCGGCGCGGTGCCGACCGGCGGCGGCGTCAACTTCGCGGTGCACTCCGCGGTCGCCGAGGCGGTGGAGCTGTGCCTTTTCGACCGCGCGAGCGGTGCGGCGCGCGGCTCCGTGCGGCTGCCGGGCCGCACCGGCGACGTCTGGCACGGCTACTTGCCGGCGCCGCTGGTGGCCGCGGGCGACCTCTACGGCTATCGCGTGCACGGCCCGTACGCGCCCGAGCGTGGCCTGCGCTGCAACCCGAGGAAGCTGCTCATCGACCCCGCAGCGCGCGCGGTCACCGGTGAGCCGCGGCCCGGTCCGTCGCTCGTCGACGCGGCCGGCGGCGAGGCGCAGGACAGCGGCCCGGCGATGCCGCGCTGCCGGATCGTCGAGGCCGCCTACGACTGGGGCGGCGACCGGCCGCCCGCGACGCCGTGGAGCGACACGGTGGTCTACGAGCTGCACGTCAAGGGCTTCACCGCGCGCCATCCGCTCGTGCCGGAGCCGCTGCGCGGCACCTACCTCGGCCTCGCCGAGCCCGCCGTCATCGACTGGCTGACCGGCCTTGGCGTCACGGCGGTCGAGCTGCTGCCGTGCCAGGCCTTCACCAGCGAGGCCTTCCTGCGCGGGCGCGGGCTGGTGAACTACTGGGGCTACAACCCGATCGCCTGGTCGGCGCCGGCGACGCAGTACGCGCTCGCGGACCCGGTCGATGAGTTCCGGCGGATGGTGCGCGCGCTGCACGCGGCCGGCATCGAGGTGATCCTCGACGTCGTCTACAACCACACCGCGGAGGGCGACGGCGGCGGGCCGACGCTGAGCCTGAAGGGCTTCGACAACGCCGCCTACTATCGCCTCGACGCGGCCGACCCGAGCCGCTACGAGAACTGGACCGGCTGCGGCAACACCATCGACGCCTCGCAGCCGGCCAGCCGGGCGCTGATCGTCGACTCGCTGCGCTGGTGGGCGGAGGCGATGCACGTCGACGGCTTTCGCTTCGACCTCGCGCCGGTGCTGGGGCGCGACGGCGCCGCGTTCCGGCGCGAGGCGCCGCTGTTCGCGGCACTGCGCGCCGACCCCGCGCTCGCCTACCTCAAGCTGATCGCCGAGCCGTGGGACGTCGGCCCCGGCGGCTACCAGCTCGGCCAATTCCCGAGCGGCTGGTCGGAGTGGAACGACCGCTACCGCGACACGATGCGCTCGTTCTGGCGCGGCGAGCGCCACGTCGCCGGTGCCTTCGCGGAGCGCTTCGCGGGCTCGAGCGACATCTTCCGGCACCGCGGCCGCAAGCCGACCGCGAGCATCAATTTCATCACCGCCCACGACGGCTTCACGCTCGCCGACCTCGTCAGCTACAACGAGCGCCACAACGAGGCGAACCTGGAGCAGAACCAGGACGGCCACTCCGACAACCGCAGCTGGAACTGCGGCGTCGAGGGCCCGAGCGACGACCCGGCGGTTGCGGAGCTGCGCCGTCGCCAGGCCCGCAACCTGCTGGCGACGCTGCTGCTCTCGCAGGGCGTGCCGATGCTGCAGGCCGGCGACGAGTTCGGCCGCACGCAGGGCGGCAACAACAACGCCTACTGCCAGGACAACGCGATCAGCTGGCTCGACTGGTCGCTGGCCGGCGCGGACGCCGGCCTCGCCGAGCTGGTGCGGCGCCTGCTGGCGTTCCGCCGCCGGCGCCCGGAGCTGCGGCGCGACACGTTCCTCAAGGGCAGGCGCCGCAGCGGCCGCGCGCACGACGTCAGCTGGCTGCGTCCGGACGGCCGCGAGATGCGCGAGGCGGACTGGAACGACCCGCGCGCCGCCGCGCTCGCGGTCGCGCTCGCGGACGCCGAGCGGGCCGAGCTCGCGGTGCTGGTGCTCGTCAACGGCAGTGCCGAGCCGGTGGACTTCCTGCTGCCGGCGCCGGCCGCCGGCCGCGCCTGGCGGCGGGTCGTCGACACCGCCGAGCCGGCCGCGGGCGGGACGGCGGAGGCGGGGCCGCGGCGCCTCGCGCCGCGCTCGCTCGCGGTGTTCGAGTCCGGCTGAGGCCCGCCCGGCCGGCGCGCGCGGCCCGTCAGCGGATGTCGAGCAGCAGCGCCGAGCGCGGCGCGACCGTGAGCTCGTCGTTGAGCTCGACGCGCGCGCCGCTCAGGACGTCGCGGCCGACGGCGCCGCGCGGCAGGCTCTCGCGAAAGCGGGCGAGGTCCAGCCGGGCCGCGGCGGTGCCCTTGTTGAGCGCCACCATCACGGTCTCGGCGCCGAGCGCCCGGAAGTAGACGTAGACGCCGTCCTCGGGCACGTAGTGGCGCAGCGAACCGTGGTGCACGGCCGGCGCGCCCTTGCGCCAGGTCAGCAGCGTGCGCAGGAACTGCTGCGCGGCGGCGACCGCGGGCTCGAGGCCGCGGCCGCTGAAGGCGTCCACCGCATCGCCCGGCCAGCCCCCCGGAAAGTCGCGGCGCTTGTCGCCGTCGTCGCCGGGGCGGTCGTTCGCCATCAGCACCTCGGTGCCGTACAGGATCTGCGGGATGCCACGCATCGTCGCCACGTACACCATTGCCATGCGCCACAGCGCGTCGTCGCGGCCGAGCTCGGCGTACAGGCGGTCGGTATCGTGGTTGTCGGCGAACACGACCAGGTTGCGCGGGTCGGCGTACAGGAAGTCGTCGGCCAGGCGCTCGTACAGTGCCGGGAAGCCGCCCTGCCAGCTGTCCTTGAGCGTCAGCCCGCGCAGCAGCGCGCCCTGCAGCGGGAAGTCCATCAGGCTCGGCAGGTGGGAGACGTAGCCGTCCGCGTTCGCCTTGCCGGCCTGCCAGTACGCGACGACCGCGGGATCACCGCGCCACTCCTCGCCGACGATGTTGAGGCGCGGGTACTCGCTGAGCACGCGCTCGGTGAACGCGGCCATGAAGCGCTTGTCGGTGTAGGAGTAGGTGTCGACGCGCAGTCCCGAGAGGTCCGCGTACTCGATCCACCAGATCGCGTTCTGGATCAGGTAGGTGCCGAGCAGCGCGTTCATCGGGTGCAGGTCCGGCATCTCGGGCGAGAACCAGCCGTCGATGTAGCGCTGCCGGTCGATCTCGGCGGCATACGGATCCTGCACGGTCGTGTGCGCGTGGTTGGTGAGCGCGCGCGAGCCGCCGCCGCTCAGCCAGTCGCGCGCCGGCAGGTCCGCCATCCACCAGTGGTGCGAGCCGATGTGGTTGATGACGACGTCCGCGATCAGGCCGATGCCGCGGGCGCGGGCGGCGCCGGCGAGCGCGCGGTAATCCTCGTTGCTGCCGTAGCGCGGGTCGACGCGGTAGTGATCGGTGATCGAGTAGCCGTGGTAGCTGAACTTCGGCTGCGCGTTCTCGAGCACCGGCGTCAGCCACAGCTGCGTGATGCCGAGCCGCTCGAGGTAGTCGAGGTGCGCGAGAATCCCGGCGAGGTCGCCGCCGTGCCGGGCGCTGCCGTCGCGCCTGTCGACGTGGTCGAGCGTTCCCGGCGGCGCATCATTGGCCGGATCGCCGTTCGCGAAGCGGTCCGGCATGGCGAGGTAGATCACGTCGCTCGCGTCGAAGCCCTTGCGGTCGCGCGCGCCGGGGCGGCGCGGCGCGAGCGGATAGTCGTGGCGCGCGACCACGCGGCCGTCGCGCCGGAACACGATCGGGACCTTCCCCGGAGCCGCGCCCGGGTCGATCACCAGCTTCAGGAACAGGTAGTTCGGGCTCTCGGCGCGCGTCACCGCCGCGAGCCGCACGCCGCGGTAGTCGAGCGAGGGCACGAGCGCGGCGACGCCCGGGCCGTGCACCATCAGCTGCAGCTCGGGCGAGGCGAAGCCGACCCACCAGGACGGCGGGTCGACGCGCTCGACCGGGCCCGCCGCGGCACCGGCGCGCGCGGCGCCGGCGAAGGCGAGCAGCAGCACTGCGCCGAATGCGGCGGCGCCTCGCTTGGCGATGTGGTTCACCTGCTTTCCCCGCGGTGCCGCGGCGCGCGGCCGGCGGGAGTAAAGGCCATCGCGGCCCTCACGGTCAAGCGCGCGCGCCGGGGAGGATGGCTTCCGACACCCTCGTGCGGTCATACTGAACGACTGAGGGGCGCGAGGCGATCTCGCGGAGGACGATCCAGTGCACAGTACAGCGGCGACCGCGGCCGAACTCGGCGCGCCCGCCGGGGCCGCCAGCAAGCCGCGCCTCGGGCTCGCCGCGATCGGCAACCTGTCGTTCGGCTTCTTCGGCATCCAGATCGCGTTCGCGCTGCAGACCGCCAACGTCAGCCGCATCTTCCAGACGCTCGGCGCCTCGATCGACAAACTGCCGATCCTGTGGATCGCGGGCCCGATGACCGGCCTGCTGGTGCAGCCGGTGATCGGCTATCTCAGCGACCGCACCTGGGGGCGCTTCGGGCGGCGGCGGCCGTACTTCCTGGCCGGCGCGTTCCTCAGCACCACCGCGCTGGTGCTGCTGCCGAACGCGCCGTACCTGTGGCTCGCGGTGGCCGCGTTCTGGCTGCTCGACATCTCGCTGAACGTGTCGATGGAGCCGTTTCGCGCCTTCGTCGGCGACATGCTGCCCGAGGAGCAGCGCACCACCGGCTACGCGGTGCAGACGATCTTCATCGGCTTCGGCGCGCTGGCGGCCTCGGCGGCGCCGTCGCTGTTCGCGGCGCTCGGCATCGCGAGCGACGCCCCGCCCGGCGTGCTGCCCGACAACGTGCGGGTGGCGTTCTACGTCGGCGCCGCGGCGCTGCTCGGCGCGGTGCTGTGGACCGTGCTCTCGACCCGCGAGTACTCGCCGGCCGAGCTCGCGCGCTTCGCGGCGCCGGTCGCGGGCGGCGCGGCGCCGCAGCCGGCGCCGGCCGCGCTGCACCCGGTCCGCGAACTGGTCGCCGACTTCCTGGCGATGCCCGGTGTGATGCGCCGGCTGGCCGTGATCCAGTTCTTCTCGTGGTGCGGCTTCTTCGTGCTCTGGATCTACGGCACGCCGGTGGTCGCCTTCCACCACTTCCGCGGCGCGGCGCCCGGCACGACGGCCTACAACGTGGCCGGCAACCACGTCGGCAACCTGTTCGCGGTCTACAACGGTGTCGCGGCGGTGTACGCCTTCCTGCTGCCGCCGCTCGCGGCGCGCTTCGGGCGCGAGCGCGTCCACGCCGCCAACCTGCTGGCCGGGGCCGCGGGCTTCGCCGGCTTCCTGGTGACGCGCGAGCCGTCCGCGCTGTACGCCTCGATGGTCGGCGTCGGCATGGCGTGGGCCTCGGTGCTGACGATGCCGTACGCGCTGCTGTGCGGCGCGCTGCCGTACCGCAAGCTCGGCGTCTACATGGGCATCTTCAACTTCTTCATCGTGCTGCCGCAGCTCGTGGTCGCGGCTGTCATGGGCGACATCGTCAAGCGCGCCTTGCCGGGCGACCCGGCCGGCGTGATGCTGATCGCGGGCGCGGCGCTCGTGGTGGCGGCGGCCGTGTCGTGGCGCAGGTTCCGCGAATGAGCGACTGGTGGCGCGGCGCGGTCATCTACCAGGTCTACCCACGCAGCTTCGCCGACTCGAACGGCGACGGCGTCGGCGACCTCCGGGGCCTGCACGAGCGGCTCGACTACATCGCCGGGCTCGGCGTCGATGCGATCTGGGTCTCGCCGTTCTTCCGCTCGCCGATGCACGACTACGGCTACGACGTTGCCGACTACTGCGACGTCGATCCGATGTTCGGCACGCTCGCGGACTTCGATGCGGTGGTGGCGCGTGCCCATTCGCTCGGCCTCAGGGTCGTCATCGACCAGGTCTACTCGCACACCTCCGACCGGCATCCGTGGTTCGCCGAGAGCCGCTCGGGCCGCGACGGGCCGCGCGCCGACTGGTACGTCTGGGCGGACCCGAAGCCGGACGGCTCGCCGCCCAACAACTGGCAGTCGCTGTTCGTCGGCCCGGCCTGGACCTGGGACGCGCGCCGCGGCCAGTACTACCTGCACAACTTCCTGCGCGAGCAGCCGGATCTCAACCTGCTGAACCCGGCCGTGCAGGACGCGCTGCTCGGCGTCGCGCGCTTCTGGCTGGACCGTGGCGTCGACGGCTTTCGCGTCGACGCGGTGTCGCACTTCACGCACGACCCGGCGCTCCGGGACAACCCGCCGCGCAGCGGCGGCCCGCGCACGCGGCCGGTCGACTTCCAGACGCTGCTGTACAACGCCGACCGGCCGGAGACGCTCGTGTTCCTCGAGCGGCTGCGCCGCGTGCTCGACGACTACCCGGAGCGCTTCGCGCTCGGCGAGATCGGCGGCCCGGACTCGGCCGGGCGCAGCCTCGCCGACTACCTCGGCAGCGACCGCTTGCACACCGCCTACAGCTTCCTGTTCCTGCGCGCCGACGCGCCGACGCCGGCGCTGGTGCAGGGCGCGGTGCAGGAGTGGGAGCGGCTGCACGCCGGCGGCTGGCCGACGTGGGTGTTCAGCAATCACGACGCGCCGCGGGTGGTCAGCCGCTGGGGCGGCAGCGGACCCCCGGATCGCTACGCGAAGCTCCTGAACGCGCTGCTGCTCAGCCTGCGCGGCTCGGTGTGCCTCTACCAGGGCGAGGAGCTCGGCCTGCCGCAGGCGCACGTGCCCTTCGAGCGGCTGCGCGATCCGAAGGCGATCGCCAACTGGCCGCAGACGCTCGGCCGCGACGGCGCGCGCACGCCGATCCCATGGCGCGCCGACCGCGAGCACGGCGGCTTCTCGGAGGCGGAGCCGTGGTTGCCGCTCGACCCCGGGCACCTCGCGATGGCGGTCGACCGGCAGCGCGGCACCGCGGGATCCGTGCTCGAGACGACGCGCCAGCTGCTCGGGCTCAGGCGGCGTCACGCGGCGCTCACCCGCGGCGGGATCGCCTTCCACGACGCGCCCGAGCCGGTGCTCGCCTTCACGCGGCGGGCGCCCGGCGACGATCTCTACTGCGTCTTCAACCTCGGCGCCGAGCCGAGGCGCGCGGCGACGCCGGACGGCGCGCGCTGGCAGGTGCTCGCGGGCGATGGCGCGGCGGGCCGGGCGTCAGACGCGCTGCCGCTCGACCCGTACGGCTACGCGCTGGCGGTGCCGGCGCCCTGAGGCGCCTCAGTGCGCGCCGGGCGCCGCGGCGGCGGCGTGCGCCGCACCGAACTCGGCGCTGCGGCGCACGAACAGCCACGCGGTGGCCGACACGCCGAGCGAGGCTGCGCCGATCAGGAAGATCAGCCCCTTGTCGGCCACCTGCTCGATCAGCGTGCCGATGCCGAGGCTCGCGAGCAGCTGCGGCAGCACGACCGAGAGGTTGAAGACCCCCATGTACAGGCCCATCTGCGACTGGTCGACGCGCTGCGACATGATCGCGAACGGCAGGCTGACGATCGCCGCCCAGCCGATGCCCAGTACGCCCATCAGCGCGTAGATGATCCACGGCGCGGTGCCGAACAGGTAGACGGCGGCGAAGCCGGCCGCCATCGCCGCGAGGCACGCGGAGTGCACGCCGATCTGGCCGAAGCGGCGCGTGAGCGGCTCGAGCACGAACGCCGGCATGATCGCGCCGACGGCGCTCAGCACCAGGAAGCTCCACGACAGCACCGCGCCGGCGCCGTCGGCGCTCAGTTGCGGGAAGCGGTGCTGCACGAACGCGATCATGTAGACGAACATCGTCTGCACGCCGATCCAGCTGAACGAGTGCGCCGCGAGCACCTTGCGAAACTCCACCAGGTCCTCGCGCACGAACTCGACGCCCCGGTCGCGGGCGGTCAGCGTGACTGCGAGCACGACCACGGTGGTCGCGGCGCAGGCGCCCTCGAGCGCGAGTCCGTGGCGCTCGATCTTGAGCACGCGCAGCAGCATCGCGACGACGTCGTAGCCGAGCAGCCCCCACAGCGGCAGCAGGATCGTCAGCAGCCGCCTGAGGCCGGGTGCCACGGCCGCGCCGCCGGCCGCCACCGCGTGGTGGCCGCCGAGCGTGCGCGGCTCCTCGACGAGCAGCGCCGGCACGACCGAGAACGCGAGCACCAGCCCCGCGCCGAGGTAGATCAGCGCGACGTTGCCGAACAGCGCGCCGATGCCGTAGGCGAGCACGCCGAAGCTGCCGGACACGGTCTGCATCCAGGTGTAGCCGAGCGTGCGCATCGCGCCGTCGGTCGTGACGTCGGCGATGATCGAGCGCGTCGGGTTGAAGCTGACGTTGATCGACAGGTCGAGCGCGAGCGCGACCGCGATCGCGACGCCGAGGATCGCGTCGAGTCCGAGCGCGCGCGAGATCAGCCCGAGGCTCGGCAGCGCCAGCAGCATCAGCGCCGACAAGAGGCCGCCGACGACGATGAACGGGCGGCGCCGGCCGTTCCACAGCCAGACGCGGTCGCTGATGAAGCCGATCACCAGCTGCCCCGCGATCCCGGCGAGCGGCCCGGCCGCCCAGACGAGGCCGATCTCGTGGATGTGCAGGCCGTATTTCGTGGTCAGCAGCCAGCTGAGCGCCGAGATCTGCACCGACAGCGCGAAGCCCATCGCGGTCGACGGCAGCGCCAGCAGCACCAGGAACGGACGCGACATCTGTCGCTGCATCGCCAGCATCGGCCCCCCTCGACCCCGATCGCGGCCCCCCGGCGCCGAGCACCCGGTCCGCCAGCCGACCGCAAACATTTGCGGTCGGCACCCCGCGACCAATACCACGATCTCGGTGGGCTCGGCCACTGCCGCTGTTTAGCAGGCAAATATGGCTGTGCTGCGCTGCGGTCCGCGCGACCCGGACGGGCCGCCGAGCGCACGGGCGATTGCAAATCTCTGCAAACGGACTTGCGCAGCCACCCCGCTCGGGCTCTAGAATCGGCCCCTCGCAGCGGGAGAGGGGATCGGCAGTGGCTCTGCGGCGCGTGACGAGACTCGAGGACCTCGCCCGCCTGGCGGGGGTGTCCATCACGACCGTGTCGCGGGCGCTCAACGACAGCGCCGCCGTCAACCAGCAGACCAAGCAGCGCATCTGGAAGCTGGCGCGCGAGCACGACTACCCGTTCCGCGGCTACATGCCGGCGGGCCCCACCACCGCGGCGGCCACCGTCGCGATCGTCGTGCCGCGTCCGCAGGGGCGCGATCCGCGCCTCTCGGATCCTTTCGTGCTCGAGCTCGTCGCCGGCATCGGCGAGGCGGCGCGCCAGCGCGGCTGCGACTTCGTCGTCTCGCACGTCGCGCCGACCGGCTTCGACGATCTCACCGAGCTCATGGCGACCAACCGCGTCAACGGCATCATCTTCCTCGGCCAGAGCTCGCTGCACGCCGCGTTCAACCGGCTCGCCGAGACCGAGACCCGCTTCGCGGTGTGGGGCGCGCAGCTGCCGACGCAGGCCTACTGCTCGGTCGGCAGCGACAACCCGCTCGGCGGCAAGCGCGCGACGCTGCACCTCGCGCGTCTCGGGCGCAAGCGCATCGTCTTCCTCGGCGACACCGAGGCGCCGGAATCGATGCAGCGCTACCAGGGTTACCTCGAGGGTCTCGGCCAGGCCGGCCTCAGCGCCGATCCGCGCCTGCTGGTACCGGCGCACTTCGAGATCGAGGCCGCCGAGGCTTCGGTCGATGCGCTGCTCGCGCGGCGCGTGAAGTTCGATGGCATCGTCGCGGCGAGCGACCTGATCGCGCTCGGCGCGATCCGGGCGCTCTTGCGCGCGGGGCTCGCGGTGCCGCGCGACGTCTCGGTGGTCGGTTACGACGACGTCTCGTTCGCGCGTTACACGCGCCCGGCGCTGACGACGATCCGCCAGGACACGGCGCTCGCCGGGCGGTTGCTGTTGTCGAAGCTGCTGAACGCCGACGTGGGCGGGGAGCTGCGCTCGGAGCGCCTGCCGACCGATCTCGTCGTGCGCGAGAGCTGCGGCGGCTGAGGCCGCCGACCCCCGGCGGCTGTTGGTTTTGGGGCACAGAAATGACGTCCGTTTGCATTTATTTTCATAAATGATTGCGGCGTTGCAAAAAACCCGTCAGCAGTGACACATACGAATACAGTGTAAGTAGCTGACTCAGTTAGTTAATAAATATGGTCGGCCGACCCCGCCGTCATTTCGCGACGAGCGGCGTTGCGGGGCTTGCAAAACCAGACAATTTTTCGCAGACTTTTGCAGCGTCTCGACCGACCCGATTACAGCGGCCGGCGAGCATCGCCACCGGACGTGAGTCCGGCGCCGAGACGAACAATGACGAGGGGGTGCGCGGACTGCAGGTGCCGCGCGAGCACGCAGCTCCCTCGATCGGTTTGGTGGCTGCCCGGGCGAGCCGGGCGGCTCTTAGAACGAATCGCGAGGGAGGTCTAGAAAATGCCGACGCTCACTGTCCGATCACTCGTTTCGAAGACGCTGCGCGCCGCAGGCGCGAGGCGCATCGCGGGCGCGAGCCTGCCGATGATGCTGCTGGCGATGGCAGGCCCGGCGATGGCGCAGACCGCGCCGGCCGCGACCACCGCCGGCGCCGAGACGCTCGAGGAAATCGTCGTCACCGGCATCCGGCACGCGGTGCAGGAGTCGGTCGAGGTCAAGCGCGACTCCGGCAACATCGTCGAGGCGGTCTCCGCCGAGGACATCGGCAAGCTCCCGGACATCAGCATCGCCGACTCGCTGTCGCGCCTGCCCGGTGTCACCGCCCAGCGCGCCGCCGGCCGGCAGTCGGCGATCAGCGTGCGCGGCACGGACCCCGCGTTCACGACCGCGCTGTTGAACGGCCGCGAGCAGGTCAGCACCGGCGACAACCGCGACATCGAGTTCGACCAGTATCCGTCGGAACTCTTCTCGGGCGCGGTCGTCCACAAGACGCCGGACGCCTCGCTGATCGGCCAGGGACTGTCCGGCACGATCGACCTGCAGACGCAGCGCCCGCTCGCGTACGGCAAGCAGGCGATCGCCTTCAACGCCCGCGCCGAGCGCAACTCGAACGCCGACCTCGGCGCGAACTCCGACGACACCGGCTACCGCGTCAGCTTCTCCTACATCGACCAGTACTTCGACAACACGCTCGGCCTGACGATCGGCTACGCGCGGCTCAAGACGCCGCTCGCGACCCAGGGCGTCGGCGCCTACACGCCTTGGCACGCGAACGACCCGGCGGTCGACAGCTACAACTTCCACCCGAGCATCCCGACCGGCGTCTACGTGACGAACGGCATGAAGGTGCGCGCCGACATGGGCGAGGAGATCCGCGACGGTGCGATGGCGACCCTCGAGTGGCGCCCGAGCCAGCTGTACACGATGACGCTGGATGCGTACTACACGAAGTCGGACACGACCGACGATGCGCGCTCGCTCGAGTGGAACCTCGGCAACTACCCGTACCCGACCACCTACTCGAACCTGGTGATCCGCGACAACACGCTGGTCGGCGCGAGCGTCGACAATGTCCGGCCGCTGGTGCGCAACTTCCAGTTCATCACCAACGACAAGATCGAGGCGATCGGCTGGAACCACAAGTTCAACGTCAACGAGTGGACCTTCATCGGCGACCTCAGCTGGTCGAAGGCGACCCGCGACCAGTTCCAGCCGGAGACCAACGCCCAGTACGGCACCTGCGCCGGCGGCTCGGTCGATCCGCCCGACCTCAGCTGCTTCGACTCGGGCCAGTTCCTGCTGTCGGCGTCGGGGATGCCGTCGGCGACCTTCGTCAAGAACTACGCCGACCCGACCCAGATTGCCTTCGGTCCGACGATCTACGGCGCGGGCTACGTCAAGAAGCCGCACGTCGAGGACGAGCTGAAGTCGGCGCGCATCGACGTCACGCACACGGGCTACGGCTGGTTCCACGACTTCACCGGCAGCATCAACTACTCCGACCGCACCAAGGACAAGAGCTCGCCGGAGAACAGCCTCAGCACGCTGGCGCCGGGCGCCGTGTCGATCGGCTCGCAGTACCTCCTGAACCCGACCAACCTCAGCTACGCAGGCCTTGGCAACGCGCTCGCCTGGAACGTGCCGGCCGTGCTCGCGGCCTACTACCAGCCGATCACCTACCACGTCGCGACCGACCCCGGTTACGCGTATCTGGTCGGCAAGGCCTGGACCGTCGAGGAGAAGGTCTCCACGACCTCGCTGCGCGGCTCGCTCGATCACCAGTTGTCGAGCAGCGTGACCCTGAAGGGCAACATCGGCGTGCAGATCATCGGCACCGACCAGCGCTCGGACGGCTACGCGATCGACGGGGTCAACGGCGGCGCCGTGTCGCCGATATCGGCCGACAAGAAGTACACGGACGTGCTGCCGCAATTCAACTTCGCGTTCCTGCTGCCGGAGGACCAGGTCTTCCGCGTCGGCATCGCGCGCGAGATGGCGCGGGCGCGCATGGACCAGCTGAAGAACGCCACCGACCAGGGCATCGCGACCTCCGGCGGTCAGCCGGGCGGCAGCGCCGGCAACCCGCTGCTGGATCCGTGGCGCGCGGATGCCTTCGACCTCAGCTACGAGAAGTACTTCGACCACAACAAGGGCTACTTCTCGGCGGCGGTGTTCTTCAAGAACCTGCGCTCGTACATCTACAACTCGACCTACGCCAACTACGACTTCTCGAAGCTGCTGTCGAACATTCCGCCCAATTACTTCGGCACCGGCTGCCCGAACGCCCAGGGCCAGTACGTGGGCAGCGGTGGCCAGCCGTGCCCACAGTTCTTTACGACCGGCTCGCTGCAGGTGCCGCTGAACGGCGAGGGCGGCAAGCTCAAGGGCGTCGAGCTGTCGGCATCGATACCGGGCGAGGTGCTCGGCGAGGTGCTGCGCAACTGGGGCGCGCTGTTCAGCATCGCGCAGACGCAGAGCAACATCGAGATCAACGACCCGCCGGCCGGCAGCAACTCGCTGATCTCGACCAACGGTCTCGGCGTCATCCCGCTGCCGGGACTCTCGAAGACGGTATGGAACGCGACGCTGTTCTACGAGAACAACGGCTTCGCGGCGCGCATCGCGACCAACGCGCGCTCGAAGTACATCGGCGAGATCACGAACTTCTCGAACGACCGGACGTTCCAGTACGTGAAGGGCAACCAGATCACCGACTTCCAGACCAGCTACGAGTGGCAGGAAGGGCGGATGAAGGGCTTCATGGTCCTGTTCCAGATCAACAACCTGACGAACGAGCCGTACGTCTCCTACGACAAGACCGAGGCCCGGGTCATCGACTACCAGACCTACGGCAAGCAGTTCCTGCTGGGCTTCAACTACAAGCACTGATCCCGGCCGCGGACCGGCGCCGGCTCCGGTGGCTCACGCCACCGGGGCCGAGCGCGAGGCGGGGCCCGGCTCCCGCCGGCTCGCCGGCTGCGCTTCCCCGGGTCCTCTCGTCACGGCCCCGCCGACCCTCGGATCGGCGGGGCCTTTTCCTTTTGCGGGCTCCGCCGCCGGCCGGCCATTCTCGCGATGATGCCGCTCCTCATACGATGGTTGCGGACGGTCCGCCCGGTTCCGGGGGCGATGCACCAGCGTCGGGTCTTGCAGTCACCGGCGCGGGCATGGACGATCGAATCCCACGCGATGGAGCGGGTTTGCTGGACGCTGAAAGGTGGGCACTGAGCTGAGCGCGACTCTTGATCCTGACGGACCGCCGTCGCCGGCGCCGGGCCTGATCGGCGTCCGTTTCTGGGTCCGTGCCTGGGGACAGATCATCGACATGGTCGTTCACAATGCGTGGTGGTTCGTGTCGGCGTTCGCATTCACTGTTGGCGTCGGCATCTATGCCGGGATCACGGCCACTCCCGTTGAGCCGCTGATTGGAAAGCTGTTCGGAAGCTCCTGGTCCTGGCCCGACTTCTTCGGCGCACTTCTGGGCTTCACCCTTTATCACGCGGTGATGGAGCGGGTCTGCGGAGCCACGGTGGGCAAGCGCTTGCTCGGCCTCGTGGCCGTCAGCAGCGACGGGACGGCCTTGCGGTTTCGCGCGGCGCTCGGCCGATCGCTCGCGTTCAATGTCGACGGACTCTTCTTCGGCCTGCCCGCCTACGACGCCATGAAGCTGCCGCCCCACCAGCGCCTGGGTGACAAGTGGTGCGATACGCTCGTCGTGAAGCGATCGTTGCTGCCGCCGGCTAGACCTGTGACGGGCGGCTTCATGGGTGCGCTCTGTCTCGGATTGCTGTCCGACAGCCTCTGCTACGCGGCAGCCGCATGGGTCAAGCTGCTCTGATCCGGAACGACGCGCGGCCGCTCGCGCGGCGACGAGACACGGAAGGACCGGCGGTGCAGAATGTACGCGCTGTCGATCGTTGCTGGGGCGGTGGTACGCCGGCGATCGCGTGCCACGCGCGCCGACTCTTGAGGTGCCCAGGCGGCGTGCGACCGGTGCGGTCACGCGCCGTCGCGGCGCCGCCGCTAGGAGCTCGCCATGCAGCTTCGGGCGCTCGCGATCATCCTCACTGGCAGCTGCATTCTCGGGCTGCTGCTCTACCTGCCGTTTCATCTGTGGTTCCGCTGGCGCAGGAAGGCGGGCCGTCCCGCGGCACCCGGCCGCTACGGCGCACCGGTCCCGCGCGGCGAGCTCAAGTGGATGGTCGTGCTGGTCGTGCTGCTGATGGTCGGCTTCGCGCAGGGGCGCGTCGCGCCGACCACCTGGTTCGGCGCCCGGATGCAGACGCCCGGCGGTCGAGCGGTACTGGGCCTGGTGCTCGTGGTCGCGATCGCCGCCATTCGAGTGGCATGGGTGGCCTATCGCGCGCATGCCGCCGGAACGCGCCTGCGGCGGCAGCCGGGCGACCGCGACGCATGACCGCGCATCGCACGCAGACCCGGCGGGGTCGGTGGGTGCCGCGGGCGAGCGGCCGGCCGGCGGGCGCGAACGGCCGTCGGCTGAGGAGAGCTCGATGTCGCTGACCGAGGCAATCGCCTACCCGGATCTGTCGTCGCGACAGCTCAGGGTGACGGCGCAAGCCTTGGTCGCGGCGTCGCCGGCCGAGCTCTATCGCGCGTGGACGGCAGAGTTCGATCGCTGGTTCGCGGCGCCGGGCACCGTGTCGATGACGCCGCTCGTCAACGCGCCTTTCTTCTTCGAGACCCGCCACGAGGGGCAGCGCCATCCGCACTACGGCCGGTTCCTCAAGCTTGAGCCCGGACGCAAGGTTGAGATGACGTGGGTGACCAGCGCCGGCACCCGGGGTGTCGAGACGGTCGTCAGCGTGGAGTTCGCGCCGCACGGCGAGGGGACGCGGCTTGAACTGACCCACGCCGGCTTCCCGGACCAGGAGAGCCGGCTGCGGCACGCGGAGGCGTGGCCGAAGGTGCTCGAACACCTGGGTAGGGTGCTCGCGGCGAGGTGACGGCCGTCGCGGCGGTCGGCAGAACCGACGGCCGACGGCGCGCCTCGGGCCGGACTCCGCTTCGCGACCGGCCGGACGGCGGTGTTGGTGTTCACTGCGGGGGAGTGGCACATTGCGGCGAACACCGAGGAGTGGACGACGCGAGGTCCGCGATCCGATGGGGGGCCGTGAACGACGCTGTGCTTCTGCGCAGTCGCGCCGTGTCGCGGTCGGCTGGCGCGTGAGGTCGCCATGAGCATAGGTCGATGGTTGCGCTCGCCGCGGTTCTGGCGCTCGAGTGCGGCCGTGCTGATCGCGCTCAGTGTGGTGCTGCCGATCGTCCGGCACGACGCCGGCGCGCCCCCGGGCGACGCCTTCCTGCTCGGGGACTCGTCCGTGCGGGTACGGGAGTGCAGGATGGAGCACCCGGAGTGGTCAACCGCTCGCTGCGTAGTCGCGGTCGCGTCAGTCGATGCGCTGCTGGCATTTCCGTTCCTCTGGCCGGTGGCCGCCCTCGTGGTCGCCCGTCGCGAGTGGCGCCGCCGCATGGCGGCTGTCGGTCTGGCGGTCGAGCCGTTGCTGCTGCTGCTGACCGCGGGAATTCTCGCGCTCGTCTCATTCAGCGACACCGCAATAGGATGGTGGGTTGCGGTTGTCGGCGTGCCGGTCTACTACATTGGCTGGTCGATGCAGGTGGTCCCGCTGATCGTCGGGCGACCGGAACCGCCGGTCGGGGCGCAGGCGCCGTGACGTTGGCAGCAGCGCGCTTGCCCGGCCGGCGCGGCAACTCGGGCGTGCGCCGTCAGCGGACTCATCGGACGCCGTGCCGGCGTCGGCCCCGCGACTGCGGTCAGGCGTCATGAAGTCGCTGCAGCGCCTGCTCGCACCGACTCTGTGGCGCTCGATCGGCGCCGTCCTAGTGTCGCTCGGTCTCGTCCTGCCGATCGCCAGCTGCGATGCCGGGAGCGGCAAGAACTACCATTACGCGTTGTCCGTTGCTGACCGGGGTGTCGTGCAGTGCCAGCACGGGCGCGCGCCACCCGCGTCGTGGCTCTGCTACGCGGATCTCGAGCGCGGTGACGCTGTGACGCTCGCTGCGCTCCTCTGGCCGCTCGCAGCGCTGGTCCTCGCGCTTCGAGAGTGCCGCCGCGTGCCGACTGCGGTGCGGATCGTGGTCGAGCCGCTGCTGCTCGCCGCCAGCCTCGTGTGGCTCTACTGGCTCGTGGCCAGATCTGAGTTCGACACACTCGAGGCCGGGTCGTTTGCGGTCGCGGCAGGGCTGGCGGTCGGCTATTTCGGCTGGGCGCTGGAACTCGCCCGGCTCGTCGCGCCGCAGACCGCGCCGGCGGCCGACGCCGACAGCTCGTGAGCGAGGCGGCCACGCTCTTGTGGTCGCCGCTCGTGGCCTGACCTGCGACTGACGAGCGCGGCGACGCGCGAATCTGGCGGTGATCGCCGATAATTCAGGCCGAATTCTGCCGCCGCCGAGCGCCGCAGGCGAGCATCCCGATGACGACTGGCGCGGCGTCAACGGATGCGCGAATAATCCCTTGCTCGGGCCGGGTGGCGTCGGCTCCGCGAGGGGTGACCGACTGCTCCGGACCAGGTACACGGAGGGTACTTCCATGAAGAATCCACCGGCTCGCCGCGCGCACCGCGCCGCCCGCCGCGCTCAGCTCTGCGGCGCGACGAACACCACGGCGCTGCGTGCCGGCACAGCGAAGAGCCCGCTCGCCGGCTCGTAGCGCGCCTCGAGGGCGCGGCGGTCGGCGGCGCCCGGCGCCCGGTGCACCGGATGCAGCTCGTAGTGCCGGCCGCGCAGCTCCGGCACCACGAGTTCGTGCGCCGCGCGGTCGACGTTCAACAGGTAGACGATCTCGTCGAAGCCCGCGCCCGGGTAGCCCCGCCCGTCGAGCTGGCCGACGATCACGGTCGCGAGCTGCTCGGGGCCCGTGTTGAAGAACCGCAGCCGCTCCGAGACGTCGGCCGCGGTGCGCAGCCGAAAGAGCGTCGAGCTCGCGCGGATCCTGAGGAGATCGAGGAACGCAGCGCGCGTCCAGCCGATGTCCGCCGCCGAGGGCTTGAGCGCGGCGTCCGCGAGCAGCGGCCGGAACACCGGCCAGTCGCGCCCGGGGTCCGCCCCCGGCGGCAGCCCGCGCCCGAAGCCGTTGTCGGCGAGCGTCCAGTCGACGCGGTTGAACCAGTCGCCGGAATCGAAGCTGTTGCCGTCGAGGGACTTCGAGCGCAGCAGCTCGAGGCCCTCGTCGAAGTAGGCGATGCCCTGGCTGAACGCGACCGTCGCGGCGCCGAGGATCTGCACCCGCGCCCGGTCCGCGGTGCCGGTCGCGCGCGGCAGCTTCAGCACGCCGACGTCGTAGAGCGTGTGGTTGTCGTGGTTCTCGACGTAGTTGACGACCTCGTCGGGCTCGGCCGCGTAGCCGGCCGGCGCGCCGCGAAAGTCGAGCGCGGCGAGCGGCAGCTCCCGGCCGTCGGCGGCCCGCAGCCGATAGTCGCGCAGCGTGCCGGCGAGCCCGGCACGGACCAGGTCCGCGGCGTGCAGCAGCTCGGCGCGCGCGGCGGGCTCGGCGACCTCGTTGGGATCGTAGCCGAGGCCGTTCAGGTAGCCCTGCCGCGCGCGCAGCGCGCGGCCGTGGTCGCCGGGCGCACCGCCGCGCAGCGCGTCGCGGGCGCGGTCGCTGAAGGTCGCGATGCCCGAGTGGCCGAGCGTCGCCTGCGCCGCCTGCTCGAAGCGCGCACCGTCCGCCACCTCGCCGAAGTTCCAGCCCTCGCCGATCAGCGGCACCGGACGGCGCAGCGCGGCCTCGAGCTCGGCCTTGAGCGCCGCCATCGCGGCGCGCGGCTGGTGGCCCATCAGGTCGAAGCGGAACGAGTCGATGCGGTAGTCGCGCGCGAACCTGAGCACCGTGTCGGTCATGAGCTTGGCCATCATCCGGTGCTCGGTGGCCGTGTTCGCGCAGCAGGTCGAGCGCTCGACGGCGCCCGTGGCGTCGAGCCGCTGGTAGTAGCCGGGCACGATGCGGTCGAGCACCGACTGCGGATCCTGGCCGGCCGCCATCGTGTGGTTGTAGACGACGTCCATGCCGACCCGAAGACCCGCCGCGTGCAGCGCCTGCACCATCTGCCGGAACTCGACGATCCGGCGCGCGCCGTCGGCGGGCTCGGTGGCGTAGCTGCCCTCCGGCGCGCCGTAGTGCAGCGGGTCGTAGCCCCAGTTGTAGCAGTCGCGCGCGGCGAGGCGGCGCAGCGTCGCGGCCGGCTGCTCGCTGTCGGCCTCGCCCGCGATCGCCGGCTCGAGGCAGCCGCTCTCGGGGACGGTCGCGAAGTCGAACACCGGCATGAGGTGCAGGTCCGTGACCCCGGCGGCGGCGAGCGCCTTGAGCTCGAGCATGCCGGCGGAGTGGCCGTCGGTGAAGGCGAGGTACTTGCCGCGGTGCGCCGCGGGCACGGTCGGGTCGGTGGCCGAGAAGTCCCTGAGGTGCAGCTCGTAGACGACGAGGTCGGTGGGCGCGGCCAGGGGCGGCGCGGGCGTCGCGTCCCAGCCGGCCGGCTTCAGCTCCGCGGAGTCGAGGTTCGCGACGTAGCTGCGGCGCGAGTCCGCCGACAGGCTCACCGAGTAGGGATCGGTGACGCGGTTCAGGACCCGGCCGACGCCCGGCACGAACACCTCGACGAGGTACAGGTAGTAGCTGCCGGCGAGGTCGCGCGCCTGGTACGCCGACCAGACGCCGGTCGCGCCGTCCCGGACGAGCGCCTCGCGCCCGATCGCGGCCGAGGCGCCGGTCGCGTAGCGGCACAGCCAGACCGCCCGCGCCGTCGGCGCCCACAGCCGAAAGTGCGTCGCGGTCTGCGTGACGATCGCGCCGAGCGGGGCACCGGCGGCGCGCGGGTAGAGGTCGTCGAGCGCCGCGGCCGCCTGCACGCGCGTCGCCGCCCGCACCCGCCCGCCGGTCTCCGCGACCAGCAGCAGCTCGTCGCGGTGCCGCTCCCTGAGCGTCGCGACGTCCGCCGTACGCACCGCGAGCTGCACGCCCGGGGCGAGATAGCGAAAGCGCGCGGCGAGGTCGGGCGGCCAGGAGCCGCGGACCACCTCGAGCGCGAGCGCACCGTCCGCGCCGCTCACGGTGCCGCCCTTCGGCGCGCGCAGCCCGCCGTCGTGGGAGTAGTAGAGCCGAAACTCCCCGTCCGCCTCGACCCCCGGCCAGCTGGCGCGTCGCGCGTCGAGCCAGACGGCGCGCGCCTCGGGCAGCTCGGCGGCGGGCTTGAGCAGCGCGCTGGTCGCCTCGCCGTCGCACGGCACCGGCTCCGCCGCCCGGCCGTCGCCGAGCGGGAGCGTGGCGAGCGCGAGCGCGGCCGCGAGGCCGGCGGAGCGGCGCGGCGGCGAGGCGCGGTAAGTCGTCGAGGGCACGCGCCAGTGTGGCGGCGGCCGCCGCCGCTTGGCAATCCCGGCGCCGCCTCAGGCGGCGGCGGCGGCGGGCGTGCTCGCGGGCGCGCTCGTGCGGATCAGGTGCTCGAAGGCGGCGAGCGCTGCGGTCGCGCCCGCGCCCATCGCGATCACGATCTGCTTGTACGGCACCGTGGTCGCATCCCCGGCCGCGAACACGCCGGGCAGCGAGGTCTGGCCGTGCGCGTCGATCTCGATCTCGCCGCGCGCCGAGAGCGCGACCGTGCCCTTGAGCCACTCGGTGTTGGGCAGGAGCCCGATCTGCACGAAGATGCCCTCGAGCTCCTCGCGGTGCCGGGCGTCGCCGGCGCGGTCGCGCCAGGCGAGGCCGACCACCCTGCGGCCGTCGCCCAGCACCTCGGTGGTCTCGGCGTTCAGGTGCACGGTCACGTTCGGCAGGCTGCGCAGCTTGCGCTGCAGCACCTCGTCGGCGCGCAAGCGGCTGTCGAACTCGAGCAGCGTCACGTGGCGGACGATGCCGGCGAGGTCGATCGCCGCCTCGACGCCCGAGTTGCCGCCGCCGATGACGGCGACGCGCTTGCCCTTGAACAGCGGCCCGTCGCAGTGCGGGCAGTAGGCGACGCCGCGGTTGCGGTACTCGGCCTCGCCCGGCACGTTCATGCTCCGCCAGCGCGCGCCGGTCGCGAGCACGACGGTGCGCGACCGAAGGCTCGCGCCGCTCGCGAGGCGCACCTCGATAAGCCCGCCGGGCTCCGGCGCCGGCACCAGCGCCTCGGCGCGCTCGGCGTCCATCCGCTCGACCTCGTAGTCGCCGAGGTGATCCTCGAGCGCGCGCGCGAGCTTCGGGCCCTCGGTCGCGCGCACCGAGACAAGATTCTCGATGGCCAGGGTGTCCTGCACCTGGCCGCCCGGGCGCTCGGCGGCGAGGCCGGTGCGGATCCCCTTGCGCGCGGCGTAGATCGCGGCCGCGGCGCCGGCGGGTCCGCCGCCGACCACCAGCACGTCAAAGGGCGCGGCCGCGGCGAGCCGCGCGGCGCTCTTGGCCGGCGCGTTGGCATCGAGCCGCGCGAGGATCTCACCGAGCTGCATGCGCCCGGCGCCGAAGGGCGCGCCGTTCAGGAACACCGCCGGCACCGCCAGGATCTCGCGCGCGGCGACCTCGGCGGGAAACAGCGCGCCGTCGATCGCGACGTGGCGGATGCGCGGGTTGACGACGCTCATGAGGTTGAGCGCCTGCACGACGTCCGGGCAGTTCTGGCAGCTCAGCGAGAAGTAGGTCTCGAAGTTGAGCTCGCCCTCGAGCGCGCGCACCGCGGCGAGCAGCTCGGGCGCGGCCTTCGGCGGGTGGCCGCCGACCTGCAGGAGCGCGAGCACGAGCGAGCCGAGCTCGTGGCCGAGCGGCAGGCCCGCGAAGCGGATCGCGGCCGCGGCGCCCGCGCGGCGGATCGCGAACGAGGGGGTGCGCGGGTCGGGCTCCGGCGCGACCACGCGGATCCGGTCGCAGAGCGCCGCGATCTCGGCGAGCAGCGACTCGAGCTCGCGCGAGGCGTCGCTGTCATCGAGCGCCGGCACGAGCTCGATGGGCAGCGTCACGCGCTCGAGGTGGGTCTTGAGCTGGTTCCTGAGCGCGGCGTCGAGCACGGCGGATCTCCGGTGGGGGGCGATGGCGGGGGACGCCGCGGCGCCGCGCTGCGGCGCCGCGGCCGGGGCGGTTCAGATCTTGCCGACCAGGTCGAGCGAAGGCGCGAGCGTCTTGTCGCCCTCCTGCCACTTGGCCGGGCACACCTCGCCGGGGTGCGAGGCGACGTACTGCGCCGCCTTGACCTTGCGCAGGAGCTCGCCCGCGTCGCGGCCGACGCCGCCGGCGGTGATCTCGACGATCTGGATCCTGCCGTTCGGATCGACGACGAAGGTGCCGCGGTCGGCGAGGCCCGCCGCCTCGATCAGCACCTCGAAGTTGCGCGCGAGCACGTGCGTCGGGTCGCCGACCAGCGGGTAGCGGATCTTCGCGATGGTCTCGGAGGTGTCGTGCCAGGCCTTGTGGGTGAAGTGGGTGTCGGTGGACACGCCGTAGATCTCGACGCCGGCCTTCTGGAACTCCGCGTAGCGGTCGGCGAGGTCGCCGAGCTCGGTCGGGCAGACGAAGGTGAAGTCGGCCGGGTAGAAGAAGAACACCGACCAGCGGCCCTTGACGGTCGCCTCGCTGACGTCGACGAACTGGCCGCCGTGGTAGGCCTTGGCCTTGAAGGGCTTGATCTCGCTGTTGATCAGGGACATGGAACGCTTCCTCGCAGGTTGCAGATCACGACACGGGCGCCAATCTAGGTCCCGGCGGAGGATAGTTCCAATCGATTGAATAGATCTAGACGATAGCCTGCGACTATCGAAATGCGGCGCGGCCGCGGTCGCCGTCGACGCCCGGGCGGCGGGCCCAGCAGGAGCGAGCGGGGGACGGGAAGGCGCCGGACCCGGGCGATGCGGGCGGCCGCTACGCGCTCAGCCGAGGACCACTTCCTCGGGCTTGTGGACGAAGTAGCCCTGGATGAACTCGATGCCGAGCTGCCAGAGCACGGCCATCGTGTTCGCGTCCTCGACCCGCTCGGCGATGGTCTGCGCGCCGATGCCCTTGGCCACCTGCACCAGCCCCTTGACCTTCGCCTGCAGCGCGAGGTTGCCGGCGAGCCCCTGCATCAGCGTGCCGTCGATCTTGACGACGTCGGGCTTCAGGCGCTCGACCAGCTGCTGCGGGTCGGCGCCGGTGCCGAAGTGCTCGATCGCGAACCGAAAGCCCTGCCGCCGGAAGTGCTCGCGCAGCTCGCGGGTCTGCAGGAGGTACTGGTCGGCGACCTCCTGGCCCACCTGGAAGCAGAGCCGGGCGGGCTCGACCTTGCTGGCCTTCAGCTGGTTGCCGAGCCAGATCGGCAGCGACTTGTCGTTGACGGTGTCCTTCGAGAGCCGCACGAAGATGCCGGCCGGCTTGCGCGCCGCGCAGAACGACATCGACGCGCCGATGACCCAGCGGTCGATGTTCTTCATGAGGTCGTTGCGCTCGGCGGCCGGGATGAACTCCGACGGCAGCACTTCCTTGCCCTGCTCGTCGAGCATGCGCACCAGCACGTCGAACATGCCCTTGTCCTCGCCGAGCAGGCTCGCGATCGGCTGCTGCACCAGCCGGAAG
>DATKOP010000088.1:0-18125 GCA_035524595.1 Steroidobacteraceae bacterium
ACGATCAGCGCGTCGAACATCTTCGGCGCGAGCTTGAGCTCCATCATCTGGCCGGCGAGCCGCTTGCGCAGCTTCTGCGTCTTGGTGTCCTTCGGCCCGGCGCCGTCGAGCGCCTTGACGACCTGCGCGTGCAGCTTGCCGATCGCGGTGAAGCGGCGCGCCGCCTCCTCCGGGTCCGGGCCGGTCTCGAGCGCCTCCTCCTCCTCCTCCGAGTCGTCGTCGCCCTCGGCCTCGGCCTCGGTCTTCTCGAGCGCCATCAGCTTCGGGTTCTGCGGCTGGGCGATCTCGTCCGGCGCGTTCGGGTCGACGAAGCCGACGATGATGTCGACCAGGCGGCCCTGGCCGGCCTTGACCGGCTCGTAGGCCTTCAGCAGGTACTCGTAGGTGGCCGGGAAGTTGGCGAGCGCCGAGCGCACCGCGTCGAGGCCCTCCTCGATGCGCTTGGCGATGCGGATCTCGCCCTCGCGGGTCAGCAGCTCGACCGTGCCCATCTCGCGCATGTACATGCGCACGGGATCCGTCGTGCGGCCGAACTCGGCGTCCACCGTCGCGAGCGCGGCGGCCGCTTCCTCGACCGCCTCGTCATCGGTCGCGACCGGGCCGTCGGCGAGGATCAGCGACTCGGCGTCCGGTGCCTTCTCGTACACCGGGATGCCCATGTCGTTGATCATGTTGACGATGTCTTCGATCTGCTCCGGATCGACGATCTCGCTGGGCAGGTGATCGTTGACTTCGCCGTACGTGAGGAAGCCCTGCTCCTTGCCCTTGGCAATGAGCCGCTTGAGCTGGGACTGCCGCTCGTCGGGCACGCCCAAAGCCAGTGCCACCGCTTTCTTCTCGCTCAAGATGGGTACCCTCGCGCGGGGCATACAAAGAGCCGCGCATTTTACACAGACCGGTGTTGCAACCCAAGGTTCAGAGCGCAAATCCGGGCCGAAGTCAAGAATCGTGCCGCAGCCGCCGGGCCCGGCCCGGGCGGGGCTCAGACGGGCCGCCGGGGGCGGGCCTGCAGCTCCCGCAGCTCCCGCTTTTCCTCGTCCGAGAGGCCGTCCGACGCCGCCTTGTCGATCAGCTCGTCGAGGCGCCGCTCCGGGCCCGCCTCGGCGGCGAGGCGGGCGACGGCGGCGGCGAGCTCGCGGGCCACGGCCGCGGGCTCGAGCTCCGGCAGCGGCAGCGCCGCGAGCTCGGCGAGGCGCTCGTGCTCGGGCCGCTCGCGCCAGCGCTCCACCAGCTGTGCCGGGGTGAGATGAGGCTCGGCCTGCGCCATTTCAATGAGCTCGGCCAGCACGTCGAGGCCGCGGTCGCCCGCGAGGCGCAGCGCCTCCGGGCCCGGGATGCCGAGCGCCGCGCCCGGCTGCTGGACGACCCGGGCGATGGCCTGGCTCACGAGCGAGCCGCGGCCGGCGCCGCGCGCGGGCCGCGCGCGCCGCGGCTCAGGGCCCGTGCCCGGGCGCTCGGCCGGGGCGCGCGCCGCCGCCTCGCCGAGCCCGAGGAGCTCCGCGAGGCGCGGTGCGGGCATCCGGACCTCGCGCGCCAGCCGGTCGAGCAGGAGCTCGCGGTACACGCCCTCCGGGATGCGCGCGATCAGCGGGCGGGCGAGTTCCGCGAGCCGGGCCCGCCCGTCGACGCTCGCGAGGTCGGTCTCGGCGGCGAGGTGGCGCACCAGGTACTCGGACAGGGGCAGGGCGCCCTCGAGGCGGGCCTCGAAGGCCTCGCGGCCCTCCTCCGCCACCAGCGTATCGGGGTCGTGGCCCTCCGGCAGGAACAGGAACTTGAGCTGCCGGCCCTCCTTGGCGAGCGGCAGGCAGGTCTCGAGCGCGCGCCAGGCCGCCTGGCGCCCGGCGCGGTCGCCGTCGAAGGAGAACACGATGTCGCCGGTGACGCGGAACATGCGGTTCAGGTGCTCAGGGGTCGTCGCCGTGCCGAGGGTCGCGACCGCGTAGTGGATCCCGGCCTGCGCCAGGCGCACGACGTCCATGTAGCCCTCGACGACCAGGAGGCGCGGGATGTTGCGAAGCTCCTGGCGCGCCTCGTAGAGGCCATAGAGCTCGCGGCCCTTGTGGAACAGCGGCGTCTCGGGCGAGTTCAGGTACTTCGGCTCGCCCTGGTCGATGACCCGGCCGCCGAAGCCGACCACGCGGCCGCGCGAGTCGCGGATCGGGAACATGATCCGGTCGCGAAAGCGGTCGTAGTAGCCGGGCCCGCTCGACTTCTGCTGGTCCGGGGCGCGCTCGATGATCAGCCCCGCGGCCAAGAGCGCCTGCCGGCCGGCGTCGGTCGCGCCGAACTTCTTGAGCACCAGGTCCCAGCCGGCCGGCGCGTAGCCGAGGTGATAGCGCGCCGCGGTCTCGCCGACGAGGCCGCGGCGCTTCAGGTAGTCCTTGGCGCGCTCCGACTCGCGCAGCGCCTCGCGAAAGTGCTGGTCGGCGTTCGCGGTCAGCGCGTAGAGGTCATCGAGCAGCCGGTCGCGCGGGTCGGGGCCGGCGCCGCCCTCGCGCGGCACCTCGAGGCCGGCGCGGCCGGCGAGGTCCTCGACCGCCTCCGGAAAGGGCAGCCGGTCGTGCTCCATCAGGAAGGTGAGGGCGGTGCCGTGCGCGCCGCAGCCGAAGCAGTGGTAGAACTGCTTCTGCTGCGAGACCGTGAACGACGGGGTCTTCTCGCCGTGGAACGGGCAGCAGGCCTTCCACTCGCGGCCGGCCTTCTTGAGCGGCACGCGACTGCCGATCACCTCGACGATGTCGGTGCGCGCGAGCAGCTCGTCGATGAAGGCGCGCGGTATCCGGCCGGCCATCTGGGCGGGCCCGCGGGCTCGGTCAGCCGCCGAGCAGCGCCTTGACGCGCGCGCCGACGGCGCCCATGTCGGCGCGGCCGGCGGCCTTGCCCTTGACGATCGCCATGACCTTGCCCATGTCCTTGACGGACGCGGCGGCGCTGGCGGCGATCGCCTCCTTGATCAGGGCGTCGAGCTCGGCGGCGCCGAGCTGGGCGGGCAGGTAGGCGGTGAGCGCCGCGATCTCGGCGTTCTCCTTGGCGACCAGGTCGGCGCGGTGGCCGGCCTCGAACTGCACGACCGACTCCTTGCGCTGCTTGATCATCTTGTCGATGACCGCGAGCGTCTGCGCGTCGTCGAGCGTGATGCGCTCGTCGACCTCGCGCTGCTTGATGGCCGCCTGCAGCATGCGGATGAGCCCGAGGCGATCCTTCTCGCCCGAGCGCATCGCCGCCTTCATGTCCTCGGTGATCCGTTCGCGAAGCGTCATCGCGGCGTTGCGGCGCGACTCAGCGCGGAGCGCGCATGCCCTCGCGGGACAGGCGCTTCAGGTGCCGCTTCACGGCGGCCGCCTTCTTGCGCTTACGCTCCTGGGTCGGCTTCTCGTAGAATTCCCGGCGCCTCAGCTCCGTGAGCACACCGGCCTTCTCGCAGGCGCGCTTGAAGCGCCGCAGGGCGGCGTCGAAGTACTCGTTCTCGCGGACACGTACGCTCGGCATTGAGATCGACCTTCCTCGGGTGACTGGCCCGACCAAACGCCGGGCGCAGAGCCGAGTAGTCTACGGATGTCCCCCCTGAAAATCAAAAACCCGCGCTCTTGTCCCGCTGGCGCCGGCCGCGGGGGGGCGGCGTGAGGGTCCTCGGCCTCGAGACCTCCTGCGACGAGACCGCGGTCGCGGTCTACGACGGCGCGGCGGGGCTGCTCGCGCACCGGGTCTACACCCAGACGGACCTGCACGAGGTCTGGGGCGGGGTGGTGCCGGAACTCGCCTCGCGCGACCACGTGCGCCGCCTGCTGCCGATGATCCGCGCGACGCTCGCCGAGGCGGGCCTGCCGGCGTCGGGCGTCGACGGGATCGCCTACACGGCCGGCCCCGGCCTGATCGGCGCGCTCCTGGTCGGCGCCGCCGTCGGCCGCAGCCTCGCCTACGCCTGGCAGCGGCCGGCGGTGGGCGTCCACCACCTCGAGGGGCACCTGCTGGCCCCCCGGCTCGAGGCCGACCCGCCGGACTTCCCGTATCTGGCCCTGCTGGTCTCCGGCGGCCACACGATGCTGGTCGACGTCGCGGGCGTCGGCCGCTACCGGGTGCTCGGCGAGTCGCTCGACGACGCCGCGGGCGAGGCCTTCGACAAGACCGCGAAACTCCTCGGGCTCCCGTACCCGGGCGGCGCCAGGCTCGCGGCGCTCGCCGAGTCCGGCCGGCCCGGGGTCTACGCATTCCCGCGGCCGATGCTCGACCGCCCCGGTTTTGACTTCAGTTTCAGCGGCTTGAAGACGGCGGCGCTCCTGGCGCTCAGGTCGGCCGGCCCCGGGCCCCAGACGCGGGCGGACCTCGCGCGCGGCTTCGAGGAGGCGATCGTCGAGACGCTCGCCACCAAGAGCCGGCGCGCGCTCGCCGCCACCGGGCGCCGGACCCTGGTGGTCGCCGGCGGCGTCGGCGCCAACCAGCGCCTGCGCGCGCGCCTCGCCGAGGTCGCCGCCGCGGCGGGCGCCCGCGCTGCCTACCCGCGGGCCGAGTTCTGCACCGACAACGCGGCCATGATCGCGCTCGCGGGCGAGGCCCGCCTCGCGGCCGGCGAGCGCGCCGGCCTCGGGGCGCTGGCGCGCGCGCGCTGGCCGCTCGCCGAGCTCGGGCCGCCCGGCGGTTGACCGTGCAGGGGACCGGCGGCGCTGGTAGGGTGCGCCCCGTCGCGGCCGGAACGTGGTGGCAGGAGCCGAGCGAGGCGAGATGGGCGACCGAATCTACCTGCGGGACCTCAGGACCGAGACGATCATCGGCATCTACGACTGGGAGCGGAAGATCCGCCAGACCGTCAGCTTCGACTTCGAGTTCCCGGCGGACATCCGCCGCGCCGCGAAGAGCGACCGCATCGAGGACACGCTCAACTACAAGTCGGTCGCGAAGCGCGTGCTGGCCTTCGTCGAGACCAGCGAGTACCACCTCGTCGAGACGCTCGCCGAGGAGGTCGCGCGGCTGATCCTGCGCGAGTTCTCGGTCGAGTGGGTCAAGGTGAACCTCAACAAGCCGGGCGCGGTGCGCGGCAGCCGCGACGTCGGCGTCATGATCGAGCGCTCGCGCGCCGACCTCGACCTGTCGTGAGCGCGGGGCCCGAGCGGCGCGCGCCGGACGCCCCGCTGCCGGTGTACGTGGCGGCCGGCTCCAACGTCGCGCCGCTGGAGAGCCTGGTGCGGGCGCTGACCGCGCTCGCCGGGCGCTTCCCCGACCTGCGGGTCTCGCCGGCCTACCGGAACGCCGCGGTCGGCTTCGAGGGCGAGGACTTCGTCAACCTGGCGCTCGGCTTCACGACGCGACTGCCGCTCGCGGGCCTGCTCGAGGAGCTGCACGCGGTGGAGGCGCTGTGCGGGCGCGGCCGCGGCGCGCCCAAGTACGAGCCCAGGCGCATGGACCTCGACGTGCTCCTGTACGGCGACCTGGTCGGCGACTTCCCGGGCGCGAAGCTGCCGCGGCCGGACCTCACGCGCCGTGCCTTCATGCTCGGGCCGCTCGCCGACATCGCCGCCGGCGTCGTGCACCCGACGCTCGGCGCGACGATCGGCGAGCTGTGGGCGCGCTTCGACCGGGCGCGCCACCCGCTCGAGCGCATCGAGCTGCCCTGGCCCGCGCCACGCCCATGAGCGCGGCGCCTCGCGCGCTACAGGCCGCCGACCGTCCGGCCACCGTCCACGGCCAGCACCTGGCCGGTGACGTAGGGGGCGTCGCGCACCAGGAAGAGCGCCGCCTTGGCGACGTCGTCCGGCGTGCCCATGCGCTTCAACGCGGTCCGGTCGAGGATCCGCGCCTTGAGGTCGCCGTCCATGTCGGCCTCCGGCCACAGCACCGGACCCGGGGCGATGCCGTTGACCCTGACCTGCGGCCCGAGCTCGCGCGCCAGCGACTGGGTCAGCATCCACAGGCCTGCCTTCGCGGCCGAGTACACCGCGTGCCGCTTGAGCGGCCGGAGCCCGTGGATGTCGATCAGGTTCAGCACCAGGCCGCGCCTCAGGCGCAGCTCGTGGGCCGCCGCCTGGGCGAGGAACAGCGGCGCGCGCAGGTTGGTGCCGATCAGGTCGTCGAAGGCCTGCACCGTGATCTCGCCGAGCGGCGTCGGGTAGAAGGTCGAGGCGTTGTTGATGAGCACGTCGAGCCGGCCGAAGGCGCCGAGCGCCGCGGCGACCACCGCCGGCAGCGCCGCGGCGTCCATGAGGTCGGCCGCGTGCGTGACCGCCGAGGCGCTGCGCAGGGCGTTGAGCTCCGCGGCGAGCGCGTCGGCGTCGGCCTGCGAGTTGCGGTAGTGGATCAGCAGGCGCGCGCCCTGCGCGTGCAGCAGCCGCGCGATCGCGGCGCCGAGGCGGCGCGCGCCGCCGGTGACCAGCACGACGTGGCCGGCGAGCGGCAGGGGCGTCTCGGGGGTCATGGCGCGAGGATACCCGCCGCCCCCGGCAGGCGCACGCAGCCGTGATCCCGCTGCCGCTCGTGCCGCTCTCGCCCGAGGAGGCCGCCCACGAGTCCGCGGTGCTCGCGCGCGTGCGCGCTGAGCTCGCCGCCGGCGGCGGCTGGCTGCCGTTCGCGCGCTACATGGAGCTCGCGCTGTATGCGCCCGGGCTCGGCTACTACGCCGCAGGCGCGCACAAGCTCGGCGCCGGCGGCGACTTCGCCACGGCGCCGGAACTGTCGCCGGTGTTCGGCCGCTGCGTCGCGAGCCAGGTCGGCGACGTGCTCGCCGCGCTCGGCGGCGGCGAGGTCGTCGAGCTCGGCGCCGGCAGCGGCGCGCTCGCCGTCGAGCTCCTGGCCGAGCTCGGCCGGCAGGGACGGGTGCCCGCGCGCTACCGGATCCTCGAGCCGAGCCCGGACCTGCGCGAGCGCCAGCGCGCGCGGCTCGCGGGCCTGCCGGCGGCGCTCGCGGCGCGCGTCAGCTGGCTCGAGCGGATCCCGGCCGAGCCGTTCAGCGGCGTGGTGCTCGCCAACGAGGTGCTCGATGCGCTCCCGGTCGAGCGCTTTCGCATCGGCGCCGCGGGCGTCGAGGCGCTCGGCGTCGCGCTCGAGGGCGGACGCCTCGTGCTCGCGCCGCGGCCCGCCGACGCGGCGCTCGCCGAGGCGGTGGCCGGGCTCGGCATCGCGCTCGCGCCGGGCTACCAGAGCGAGCTGTGCCTCAGGCTCGCGCCGTGGCTGGCCGCGGTCGCGGCGCCGCTCGCGGCCGGCGTCGTGCTGCTGATCGACTACGGCTACCCGCGCGCCGAGTACTACCAGCCGGCGCGCGCCGCGGGCACCTTCGCCTGCTTCCACCGCCAGCGCCGCCACGACGATCCCTTCGTCAACGTCGGGCTGCAGGACCTGACGGCCTGGGTGGACTTCACGCGCGTCGCCGAGGCGGCGCTCGAGGCCGGACTCGAGGTCGCGGGCTACACGACCCAGGCGCACTTCCTGCTGGCGAATGGCTTCGAGCGCCACCTCGCGGCGCTGCGCGCCGAGCTGCCGGCGCAGCGCGAGCCGCTCGCGGCGCCCGCGGCGCTCAGGCTCGTGCTGCCCTCCGAGATGGGCGAGCGCTACAAGTGCATCGCGCTCGCGCGGGCCTGCCCGGCGCCGCTCGCCGGCTTTGCGCTCAGGGACTTCACCGCCACGCTCTAGGGTGCCTGGGCCGCGCGCAGCGCCGCGAGCGCCTGCAGGCGCTTCTCGCGCAGGCGCGCGCCGATCGCCGCGCCGTCGAGGCCGGCGCGTTCCGCCGCCCCGAGCTCGACCGCCTGCGCCGCGGCGTGCGCCGCGCGCAGGTACTCGCCCTGCGGGTAGGCGCGCTCGGCGAAGCCGGCGCGGCCGCGCAGGTCGGCCTCGCAGGCGAGCAGGAACTCCGTGAAGCGCTCCGGTCGCCTGAGCGCGTCGCAGTGCTCGAGCAGCTCGAGCACGGTCGAGGCCCGAAGCTCGAGCGCCCGGTGGCAGAGCCCGTGGTGGCGGGCCACGAGGAGCGCGAGCTCGCGGTAGTCGTTCGGCACCCGCAGCCGGTCGGCGAGCGCGTCGATCAGGCGCGCGCCGCGCTCCTCGTGGCCGACGTGCTTGGGCCATTCGGCCGGCGGCGTCGTGCCCTTGCCGAGGTCGTGCACCAGCGCCGCGAAGCGCACCCGCGGCGACGGCGTCAGCCGCGCGGCGGCCTCGAGCACCAGCCCGATGTGCACGCCGGTGTCGATCTCCGGGTGCCAGCGCGGCGGCTGCGGCACGCCGTACAGCCGCTCGAGCTCCGGGTACACGACCGCGAGCGCGCCGCAGTCGTGCAGCACCGCGAGGAAGGCCTGCGGCGCGGGCTCGGCCAGCGCCCGGGCGGTCTCCTGCCAGACGCGCTCCGGCACGAGCGCGGCGGTCTCGCCGGCCGCGACCATCGCGCGCATCAGCGCGAGCGTTTCCGGCGCGACGCGAAAGCCGAGCGGCGCGAAGCGCGCCGCGAAGCGCGCCACGCGCAGGATGCGCACCGGGTCCTCGGCGAAGGCCTCGGACACGTGCCGCAGCAGGCGCGCCTCGAGGTCGCGCCGGCCGCCGTAGGGATCGACGAGCGCGCCGCCGGCGTCGCGCGCCATCGCGTTGATCGTCAGGTCGCGGCGCCTGAGGTCCTCCTCGAGCGTGACCTCGGGCGAGTGCTCGGTCACGAAGCCGCGGTAGCCCGGCCCGGTCTTGCGCTCGGTGCGCGCGAGCGCGTACTCCTCGTGCGTCGTCGGGTGCAGGAACACCGGGAAGTCGCGCCCGACCTGCCGGTAGCCGGCGCCCTCGAGGTCGGCGGGCGTTGCGCCGACCACGACCCAGTCGCGCTCGCGCACCGGTAGCCCGAGCAGCGCATCGCGCACCGCGCCGCCGACGAGGTAGGTCTGCATGCGCCGATTCTAGCGGTGCGGCGTGCGACCGGTGCGCCGGGTTAGACTCGCCGCGCCCCGGGCTCCGGCCCGCGACCACTGCGCCATGCCGCTGCGAACGCTCCTCGCCCTCGCCGCCCTCGGCCTGCTCGGCGGCTGCTACGTGCTCCAGGCGGCGCGCGGCCAGCTGGACCTCAACGCGCGGCGCGTGCCGGTCGAGCAGCTGCTGGCCGCCCCCGACACGCCGCCGCCGCTGCGCGCGCAGCTGGAGCTCGCCGGCCGGATCCGCACGTTCGCGAGCCGCGAGCTCGCGCTGCCGGACAACGGCAGCTACCGCTCCTACGCCGACGTCGGCCGCCCGTTCGTCGTCTGGAACGTGTTCGCGGCCCCCGAGTTTGCCGTCGAGCCGCGGATCTGGTGCTTCCCGGTCGCCGGCTGCGTCGCCTACCGCGGCTACTTCAGCGAGCAGCGGGCCCGCGATTACGCGCTCGGCCTCGAGGCGCGCGGCTACGACGTCGCGGTGACCGGGGTGCCGGCCTACTCGACGCTCGGCCACTTCGCCGACCCGCTGCTCAGCACCATGCTGCAGTGGGACGAGACCGAGCTCGCGGCGCTCGTGTTCCACGAGCTCGCGCACCAGCTGCTGTACGTCAAGGGCGACACCGCCTTCAACGAGGCCTTCGCCTCGGTGGTCGAGCGCGAGGGCGTGCGCCGCTGGCTGGACGCGGCCGGACGGCCGCAGGCGCTCGCGGCCTACCTCGAGCGCGAGGCGCGCTACCGGGAGGTGGCGGCGCTGGTCGCGGCCGGGCGCGCGCGGCTGCGCGCGCTGTACGGCGGCACCCTGCCGCCGGCGGAGCTGCGCGCGGCCAAGGCCGAGGAGTTCGCGCGGCTGCGTGCCGAGTACGCGGCGCGGCGCGCGGCGCTCGCCGGCTACGGCTGGCTGTTCGAGGCGCCGCCGAACAACGCCCGGCTGCTGGCGGTCGCGACCTACGAGGATTGCGTGCCGGAGCTCGAGCGGCAGCTGGCGGCCGCCGGTCGGGACCTGCCGCGGTTCTACGCCGCGGCGCGCGCGCTCGCCGAGCTCGCGAGCGCGGCGCGGCACGCGGCCGCGTGCCGGGACGCGCCGGCCGGGCGCTAGTCGCCGCTGGTCAGCGCCGAGACCGCGACCACCTTGAGGCCGTCGGCGCGGCGCTCGACGCGTGCCGTCTCCTCGCTGCGCGTCACCTGGCGGCGGCCGCCGAACACGACCGTCTCGGTGACCTGGCTGACGACGGTCGCGGCCGGCGGGTCGCGCTCGAGCGTGACCTGCTGGCCGGTGACCTCGTAGTCGTAGGCCTCGAGGTCCTTGAGCGCCGCGTAGCCGCTCGTCAGCATGCCGACGTACTCGTCGCGCGTCATCAGCGTGACGCGCTCCTGGCCGCCGATGCGGGTGCGCAGCTCGATGCGGCAGTCGGGCGCGAGGCTGGCGGCGAGGCGGCCGACGTCGCGGGCGCGCGCGGCGTGCTCGACCCCCGCCATGAACGTGCGCACCTCGCCCTCGGCGAGCGGCGGCGCGGCGAGCGCGCCGACGGTCGGCCACGAGAGCAGCAGGGCGAGGGCCAGGGCGCGCATGGCGGGAGTGTCCGCCGCCGCGCGCCCGCGAACCGCGACCCAGGTCACGCCCCGGGGGCGCGGCCGCCCGCGGTGCGCCGGAAGGCGTCCAGCTGGGCGGCCCGCCGGGCGTCGCCGAGATAGGTCGGCACCACCGCCCTGAGCGACGCCGGGCGGATGCCGAGCCGGGCGAGGCCGTCGTCGCTGCAGACGCTGTCGAGCTTGAGGGAGCGGTAGTTGTCGAGCGACAGCGGCTTGCCGGGCACGAGCCCCATCAGCGCGGCCTGCAGCCAGCCGAGCGGGTCCGGCAGGCCGACCACCAGGCGGCGCAGGCCGAGCACCGAGGCGACGTAGCGCACCAGCTCGCCGAGCGTCAGTACCTCCGGCCCGCACAGCTCGTAGGTCGCGCCGGCCGCGGCGCGCTCGCCGCTCGCGCGCACGATCGCCTCGACGACGTCGCCGACGTACACCGGCGCGAAGCGCGCCCCGGCGCGCGCGATCGGCAGCACCGGGAAGGCGCGCAGCAGCGCCGCGAACTTGTTCATGAAGCCGTCGCCCGGGCCGAAGATCACCGACGGCCGCAGGATCGTGCAGGCCACCGGCCCCGCGTCCTCGCGCAGGTAGCGCTCGGCGCGGCCCTTGCTGCGCAAGTACTCGCTCGGCGCCGCCTCGTCGGCGCGCAGCGAGCTCAGCTGCACGAGGCGCGGCACGCCGGCCGACTTGCAGGCGCCGACCACGACGCGGGCGAGCTCGGCGTGGACGCGCCGAAAGCGCGCGCCGCCGCCCTCGTTGAGGATGCCGACCAGGTTGACGACGAGGTCGTGGCCGCGCAGCGCCTCCGGCAGCATCGCGGCGTCGTGCACGTCGGCCTCGCGCAGCTCGAGCCCCGGCAGCACCAGCAGCTCGCGGTGGCGGTCGCGGTTGCGGGTCAGCACCCGCACGCGGTGGCCGTCGCGCACCAGCCGGCTGACGAGGTGCGAGCCGACGAAGCCGGTACCGCCGAGGACGCAGATCGAGAGTGGCCGCATTGCAGTTCCGGCTCGCGCCAGGCGAGAGCCGGAATTATAGCGGCGCGCGGCCGCGCGCGGCGCTCAGCGCACCAGGATCTTGAGCGTGGTTGCGCCGCGCCGCACCGTCAAGAGCAGCGAGCTCTGGTCCTTGGCGGCCGCCTTCAGCTCCTTGAGCGTCGCGACGCTGTGGCGGTCGACCGCGGTGATGACGTCGTTCGGCTTGAGCGGCTGCTGGCTCGCGGGGCTGCCCGGCTCGATCGAGCGCACCACGACGCCGCCGCCGGGCGCGTCGCCGAGCTCGGCGCCCTCGAGGGAGCGCGGCAGGTCGCCGGCCGCGGCTTCCTCGCCGCCGCCGGCAGCGCGCGACTGCACCACCGCGGTGACGTGCTTGGGCTTGCCGTCGCGCACCAGCCCGAGGTCGACGCTCTCGCCGATGCGCATCAGGCCGATGCGGTTCCTGAGCTCCGCCGCCGAGCGCACCGGCTGGCCGTTGACCGCGGTGATGACGTCGCCCGCCTTGACGCCGGCCTTGTCGGCCGCCGAGCCCTCGACGACCTGCTGCACGAAGGCGCCGGCGAGGTCGGTCGCGCCGAGCTTGTCGGCGAGCTCCGGGGTCACGGTCTGGATGTTGACGCCGAGGATGCCGCGCTTGACCTCGCCGTACTTGACCAGCTGCTCCATCACCGAGTGGACCATGTTCGACGGGATCGCGAAGCCGATGCCGATGTTGCCGCCCGAGCGCGACAGGATCGCCGAGTTGATGCCGATCAGCTCGCCGCGCAGGTTGACGAGCGCGCCGCCCGAGTTGCCGGGATTGATCGAGGCGTCGGTCTGGATGAAGTCCTCGTAGCCGTCCGGGTTGATGCCGGAGCGGCCGAGTGCGCTGACGATGCCGTAGGTGACCGTGTGCTGCAGGCCGAAGGGGTTGCCGATCGCGAGCACGAAGTCGCCGACCTCGGCCTTGCTCGAGTCGCCGAGCGCGATCTCGGCGAGCTTCGCGTCCTTGACCTTGACCACGGCGACGTCGGAGGCGCTGTCGGCGCCGACCACGGTCGCCTTGTAGTCGCGGCCGTCGATCGTCGTCACGGTGATCTCGGTCGCGTTCTCGACGACGTGCGCGTTGGTGATGATCAGGCCCTGCTTGGCGTCGACGACGACGCCGGAGCCGGCGCTCTGGAACTGGCGCTGGCGCGGACCCTGCTCGGGCGCGTCGAAGAAGCGCCGGAAGAACGGATCCTCGAGCAGCGGGTTGCGCTGGCCGCGCTCGGTGACCGTGCCGCGGGTCGCGATGTTGACGACCGCGGGCGAGGCGCGCTTGACGATCGGCGCGAGCGACGGCAGCGGCGCGCCGTTGACGTCGGCCGGCAGGCGTCCGGCCTGGGCGAGCGCGGCGGGCGCCGCGAACGCGGCGGCGGCCAGCACCAGCAGGGCGGCGAGGCCGGCGCGGTGGGCGCGACGGGCGGGGGAGGCGGTGGTCATGGCGGGCCCTTGAGATCCGGTGGGGTGAGGCGGTCGCATGCGGCGCGGCCGCCCGTGCGGGCGGCCGGCCATGCTAACCCGTCCAAACGGGACGGTACGCCGCGGATGACCGCGGCGCGCGCGGAAAAGTTCCGCGCGCCGGCGCCGGCGGGCCCGGCGCCGGGCGCGGCGCCGTCTCAGCTGGCCTCGACCGTGACCCGGCGCGGCAGCACCTGCGCCTGCTTCGGGATCGCGACCTCGAGCACGCCGTTCGCGAAGCGCGCCTTCACGGCCTGCGAGTCGGCCGTGTCCGGCAGGCTGAAGCGGCGGAAGAACTGGCCGCTGGTGCGCTCGACGCGCCGGTAGCCGTGCTGCTCGTCGCGCGCCTCGAGCTCGCGGCGGCCGCGGATCGTCAGCACGCCCTTCTCGAGCGTGACGTCGATGTTCTTGGCATCGACGCCCGGCAGATCGGCGTGGATGATGAACTGCTGCTCCTGCTCGCGGATGTCGACCGGCGGCACCCAGTCGGCCACCGACTGCTGCGCCTCGTCGCCGAGCGCGGGGACGGAGAACAGGCGATCGAGATCGCGCTGCAGGCGGTTGACCAGGAACCACGGTTCGTAGCGACTGACACTCATGGCGGCACTCCGTTCGGGTTGAGGATGCGGTGACCCCTGAGTCGGGGTGCCCGGCGCCATTTCAAGCGTCGTGGCGGGTCGCCGGGAGTGCCGGGCGCGGCAGGGCGCGCGGCCGCGGTGGACAACGTGTGCATGACCGGTGGACGCCGTGTGCGTCGCCGGTGCACACAAGATCTTGTGTTTTGGGTCGCGGCGGCGCTTGACAGCGGGGTCCCGCTGAGCCACCCGAAACTCGCTTAAGTGATTTTCCTAAGTTTCTGTATAAACAGGGTAAAAATCCGACGTACGGATCCCAAAAGAAAGTCTTGACTCAGGGGCATGCTGAAAATAAGTTAGCTACCCCGACACAAGATCTTGTGTTGGGTCGGGGACCCGGTCGGACACGTTTCGGAGGGAGGGCGACGGGACGCTGTCAGCGGCTGCCGGGGCCTTCGCTTCCATTAATAACGACGACAACAACCAATCAGGCTCAACGGAGCACCACGTCAAGATGAGCACGGCCTACAAGATCGAGCCCCGCGAAGGGGCCGTCCCGTTCCAGGAAGCGTCGATCGACATCTGGAGCACGAAGTACCGCCTCACGGCCAAGGACGGCACGCCGATCGATCAGTCGATGGACGACACCTACCAGCGGGTCGCCGTCGCGCTCGCGGAGGTCGAGGCGCCGGCCGTGCGCCCCGAATGGCACGAGCGCTTCCTGTGGGCGCTGCGCAAGGGCGCGATACCCGCCGGCCGCATCACCTCGAACGCGGGCGCCCTCGACCACAAGCCGGCCACCTCGACGATCAACTGCACCGTGTCGGGGACGATCACCGACTCGATGGACGACATCCTCAACAAGGTCCACGAGGCCGGCCTCACGCTCAAGGCCGGCTGCGGCATCGGCTACGAGTTCTCGACGCTGCGGCCGCGCGGCGCGTACGTCTCGGGCGCCGGCGCCTACACCTCGGGGCCGCTGTCGTTCATGGATATCTACGACAAGATGTGCTTCACGGTGTCCTCGGCCGGCGGACGCCGCGGCGCGCAGATGGGCACCTTCGACATCGGCCATCCGGACGCGATGGAGTTCATCCGCGCCAAGCGCGAGGCCGGGCGGCTCAGGCAGTTCAACCTGTCGCTGCTGGTCACCGACGAGTTCATCGAGGCGGTCAAGGCCGACGCGCCGTGGCGGCTCGCGTTCCCGCTGTCGCTCGCCGAGTACCAGGCGGAGCAGCCGGACCTGACCGACGCCGCCAAGTACCTGTGGCGCGAGTGGCCGACCACCGACCGCTACGTGACCCGCGACGACGGCCTCGTCTGCTGCAAGGTCTACAAGACGGTCCCGGCGCGGCGCATGTGGGACGTCATCATGTCGTCCACCTACGACTTCGCCGAGCCCGGCTTCGTGCTGATCGACCGGGTCAACGAGATGAACAACAACTGGTGGTGCGAGAACATCCGCGCCACCAATCCGTGCGTGACCGCCGACACGCGCCTCTCGACCAGCTACGGGATGGTGCGCATCGGAGATCTGTATCGCTCCGGTCTCGACATCCAGGCGACCGTCGACACGCGCGCGCTGGATGCGGGCCCCGGCACCGCGGTGCGCGCGGCGGTGCCGGCATTCATGACCTCGCCGTCCGCCGACGTGTACCGCGTCGTGACCGAGGACGGCTACGAGATCAAGGCCACCGAATGGCACGACTTCTACACGACCCGCGGCAAGATAAAGCTCAAGGACCTGAAGCCGGGGGACGAGCTGCTGGTGCAGTCCGGCAAGGGCCAGTTCGGCGGCCGCGGCAGCGAGCAGCTCGGCGTGGTACTCGGGCTGCTGGCCGGCGATGGCCACTTCACGAACCGCGGCGACGGCCAGAACGCGGCGGTCGTGAACCTGTGGGGCGAGGACCGCGACTACGCCGACCAGGTGGTCGGCTACGTGAACTCGCTGATCGCGGGCTTCGCGAATCGCCCGCGCGACTACCGGGTCAGCGCGGTCGCGATCCCCGAGCGCAACCTCGTCATGATCCGCTCCGTGATCCTGGCGCGCGTGCTCGAGCGCTACGGCTTCTCGGCGAAGGCCAAGACGCAGGTGCCTGAGATCGTCTGGACCGGCAGCGAGCCGTGCGTGCGCGGCTACCTGCGCGGCCTGTTCCAGAGCGACGGCACGGTGCAGCGCGACGACAAGAACGCGTGCTGCACGATCCGGCTCGCCTCCAGCCACGAGCCGCTGCTCAAGGACGTGCAGCGGCTGCTCGCGAACTTCGGAATCTTCTGCCGCGTGCTGAAGCGGCGCGCGGCCGGCGCGCGGCTGCTGCCGGACGGCAGGGGCGGCAAGCGCCTGTACGACTGCCAGGCGGACTACGAGCTGATCATCGGCTCGGCGTCCCGCGACCGCTTCATGGACGAGATCGGCTTCATCACGCCCGCCAAGAACGCCAAGTACCACGGCTGGCGCGCGCAGCACTCGCCGATGAATCGCGAGAATTTCGCCAGTCCCATTGCGAGCATCGAGCACGTCGGCAAGGAAGCGGTGTTCGATACGACCCAGCCCGACAGAAACAATCTGATCTTCAACGGCCTGGTGACAGGCAACTGCGGCGAACAACCATTACCGCCGTACGGCTCGTGCCTGCTGGGCTCGGTGAACCTGACGCGCTTCGTGCTGCATCCGTTCACCGCCGAGGCGGCATTCGACTGGGACGAGTACCGCGAGGTCGTCAAGGTCTTCACGCGCATGCTCGACAACGTCGTCGAGGTCAACGGCCTGCCGCTCGAGCGCCAGCGCGACGAGATCATGCGCAAGCGCCGCCACGGCATGGGCTTCCTCGGCCTCGGCTCGACGATCACGATGCTCGGCATGAAGTACGGCTCGAAGGAGTCGGTGCAGTTCACCGAGGCCGTGTCGCGCGAGATGGCGATCGCCGGCTGGGAGGCGGGCCTCGACCTCGCGCGCGAGAAGGGGCCGGCGCCGATCATGAACGAGGAGTTCCCGGTCACCGCGCGGATGCTGCGGCAGCGCCCGGAGATGGTGCGCGACGGCTGGAAGCTCGGCCAGAAGGTGCCGGGCCGGATCCTGCACGCGCGCTACAGCCGCTACATGCAGCGCATCGCCGCGGTCGCGCCGCAGCTGGTCGAGCAGCTCGCCACCACCGGCGCGCGCTTCACGCACCACAGCTCGATCGCGCCGACCGGCACGATCTCGCTGTCGCTCGCCAACAACGCCTCCAACGGCATCGAGCCGTCGTTCGCGCACCACTACTTCCGCAACGTGATCCGCCAGGGCCGCAAGACCAAGGAGCGCGTCGACGTCTACTCGTACGAGCTGCTCGCCTACCGGCACTTCATCAACGCGCGCGCGATGCCTGGCGGCACCAAGCCCGAGGAGCAGCTGCCCGACTACTTCATCACCACCGACCACGTGACGCCGACGCAGCACGTCGACATCCAGGCGGCGGCGCAGAAGTGGATCGACTCGAGCATCTCGAAGACCGCGAACGTGCCGACCGACTTCAAGTACGACACCTTCAAGGACATCTACCTGTACGCCTACGAGCAGGGACTGAAGGGCTGCACGACCTTCCGCTTCAACCCGGAGGCGTTCCAGGGCGTGCTGGTCGACCCCGAGAACCTCAAGAACACGACCTACGTGTTCACGCTCGAGGACGGCACCGAGGTCAAGGTCCGCGGCGACGAGGAGATCGAGTATGACGGCGAGCTGCACCGCGCCGCGAACCTGTTCGATGCGCTCAAAGAAGGCTATTACGGGAAGTTCTGACATGATCAAGATCGACAAGCGCATCACCAAGTTCCGCGTCGACAAGCCGGCCGAGGCCGCCAGGCCCGCCGACGCGGCGCGGGCGGACGAGGCCGGCAAGCCGGGCGAGTCGGCCGAGCTCCTGAAGCGCGACGGCAAGGTCGTCTGGATCACCAAGGAGAAGCTGCTCGAGCGCCCCGAGGTGCTGATCGGCTCAACCTACAAGATCAAGACGCCGGTCTCCGATCACGCGATGTACGTGACCATCAACGACATCGTCCTCAACGAGGGCACCGAGCACGAGCAGCGCCGGCCCTTCGAGGTGTTCATCAACTCGAAGAACCTCGATCACTTCCAGTGGATCGTGGCGCTGACGCGGATCATCTCGGCGGTGTTCCGCAAGGGCGGCGACGTGACCTTCCTGGTCGAGGAGCTGAAGGCGGTGTTCGACCCGCGCGGCGGCTACTGGCAGCCGGGCGGGCGTTTCATGCCGTCGATCATCGCCGAGCTCGGCTACGTGATCGAGAAGCACCTGCAGACGATCGGGCTGATGCCGCGGCCGGAGATGGCGCCGCACGTCAAGAAGCTGATCGAGGAGAAGCGCGAGGAGTTCGAGGCGCGCAACAAGCAGCAGGACGCGTTCTCGCGCGGCCACTTCCCGGAGGGCGCGCAGCTGTGCGCGAAGTGCAACACGCTCGCGGTCGTGATGATGGACGGCTGCATGACCTGCCTGAACTGCGCGGACTCGAAATGCGGCTGAGCAGGAACTGACGAACCCGTCGACACGCGCTGTCCGGGCTGTGAGCCCGGCGCCGCGAAAGCGGCAAGGCGCGTGCCTTCCGGGCCGCCCCGCAAGGGGCGGCCCTTTTTTTCG
>DATKOP010000089.1:0-4514 GCA_035524595.1 Steroidobacteraceae bacterium
CGGTCGCGCGGCACGACGACCGCGTCGGCGCCGGCGGCGTCCGCGGTGCGCAGGCAGGCGCCGAGGTTGTGCGGGTCCTGCACGCCGTCGAGCACGAGCACGAGCGGCGGCCGCGGTCCCGAGCCGAGGCGCATCAGCAGGTCCTCCTCGGCCAGGGGCGCCGCCGGCGCGACGCGCGCGACGACGCCCTGATGCACGCCGCCGCCCGCAAGGGCATCGAGCTCGGCGGCAGGCCGCGTCTCGATCCGAACGCCGCGGGCGCGTGCGAGCTCGGTGAGTGCCTGCGCGCGCTGATCGCCGCGCCCGGCCTGGACGATGATCCGGTGCACCGCCGCCGCGCGCCGCTCGATCAGCGCGCGCACCGCGTGCAAGCCGTAGACGCTCTCCTCGCTCACCGCTTGCGTCCGCTGCGCGCCCCACGCCGCTCGCGAGGCTTGCCCGCCGGCTTCGGATCGCCGCCGCCCGCCGGGCGCGCCTCGTCCCCGCCCTTGCGGCGCGGATGGAAGGCGACGCCGACGCGCGCGATGAGCTCGAAGTCGATCTTGCGCTCCGAGGGGTCGACGCGCGCGACCTTGACGGTCAGGCGGTCGCCGAGCGTGTAGCGCTCGCCGCTGCGCTCGCCGACGAGCGCGCGCCGGTCCTCCTCGAAGCGGTAGTAGTCGCGCCCGAGCATCGCGACGTGCACGAGGCCGTCGACCTGCAGTCCCTCGAGCTGCACGAAGAGCCCGAAGTCGGTGACGCCGGTGACGACGCCCGCGAAACTCTCGCCGAGCCGGTCGCGCATGAACTCGCACTTCAGGAACGCGACGACGTCGCGCGAGGCCTCGTCCGCGCGCCGCTCGCGCAGCGAGCACTCCTGCCCGAGCTGCTCCATCTCGCGCGCCGGGTGCTCGAAGGCCTCGGGCGCCTCGCCCTCGAGCACGTGGCGGATCGCGCGGTGCACGAGCAGGTCCGGATAGCGGCGGATGGGCGAGGTGAAGTGCGCGTAGGCCTCGAGCGCGAGCCCGAAGTGGCCGATGTTCTCGGGCTGGTACACGGCCTGCGCCAGCGAGCGGATGATCATGCCCTCGAGCATCGCGGCGTCCGGCCTGCCCTGCACCTGGCGCAGCAGCCGCGCGAGCTTGTGGGGGTCGATCTCGCCCTCGGTCTCGAGCGCAAGCCCGCGCGTCGCGAGGAAGCGCTTGAGCTCGAGGATCCGCTCCTCGTCCGGCCGCGCGTGGACGCGGTAGAGGCCGGGCATGCCGTGCTTCTTCAGGAAGCGCGCCGCCTCGACGTTCGCGGCGATCATGCACTCCTCGATCAGCCGGTGCGCGTCGTTGCGCGGGTAGCTCCTGAGGTCCGCGACGCGGCCGTCCTCGCCGACGATGACCTTGACCTCGGCCGACTCGAAGTCGAGCGCGCCGCGCGCCTCGCGGTAACGCCGCAGCGCCCGGTAGAGGTCGTGCAGCGACTCGAGCGAGTCGAGCACCGGCGCCGGCAGCGCGGCGCGCACGGCCGCGCGGCGCTCCATCAGCGCCTCGGCGGCGCGCGCGTAGGTCAGGCGTGCCGCCGAGCGCATCACGGCCGCGTAGAAGCGCGCGCGCGTCACCTTGCCGTCACGCCCCACCGCGAGCTCGGCGACCATGCAGGCGCGGTCGACCTCCGGCATCAGCGAGCACAGGTGGTTCGACAGCTGCTCCGGCAGCATCGGCAGCACGCGGTTCGGGAAGTAGACGCTGGTGGCGCGCTCGCGCGCCTCGGCGTCGAGCGCCGTTCCCGGGCGCACGTAGTGGCTGACGTCGGCGATCGCGACCAGCAGCCGCCAGCCGCCCTTGGTCGGCTCGGCATACACCGCATCGTCGAAGTCGCGCGCATCCTCGCCGTCGATCGTCACGAGCGGCACGGCGCGCAGGTCGATGCGCGGTCCGAGGGTCTTGGGGTCCACGTCACGGCCGTAGCGGCGCGCCTCGCGGATCACCGCGGCCGGGAACTCGTGCGGCAGCTGGTGCGAGGCGATCGCGAGCTCGACCGCGGTCTGGGCGACGCCCTCCTCCGGCAGCACGCGCACGATGCGCCCGAGCGCCTCGCCGTGGCGGCTCGGTGGCTCGACGATCGCTGCGACCACGAGGCTGCCTTCCTTCGCGGCGGCGCGCTCGCGCGGCGGAATCACGACGCGCTGGCTGATGCGACGGTTGTCGGGCGCGACGAAACCGACGCCGCGCTCGAGGTGGAAGCGTCCGGCGACCTGGCGCGTGCGGCGCTCGAGCACCTCGACGACCTCGCCCTCCTTGCGGCCCCGGCCGTCGACGCCGACGATGCGGACCGCGACCCGGTCGCCGTGCATCACCGCGCGCATCTGCGACGGCGGCAGGAAGGCGTCGTCCGAGCCGTCGTCCGGCACGAAGTAGCCGAAGCCGTCGCGGTGACCGGTCACCTGCCCGGTGCGCACCGCGACGCGGTCGATCAGCAGGTATTCGTGGCGCCGGTTGCGCAGCAGCTCCCCGTCGCGCGCCATCGCCGCGAGGCGCTTCTCGAGCGCCGCCTTCTGGCCCTTGTCCTTGATCTTGAGGAGGGTCGCGAGTCCCTCGGCGGTCTGCGGTGCGCCGGTCTGGCGCAGCACGTCAAGGAGGTAGGGCCGGCTCGGGATCGGCTGGGCGTACTTCTCGGCCTCGGCGGCCTGGTGGGGATCGGCGCGTCGCCAGTGGGGGTGTTGTGACATCGGGTGTGTGAACGCTCTTGAACGGGGGCCGGCGGGGCGATTCAGGCCGTGCCGGCCGAGGCAATGTGGGGCCTCAAGTGATTGATTGACAGGGGGTAGAGCACTGCGTAAATTTCCGCGTCCCCGTGTCCGGGCCGGCCCCGGACCCGCACCCTTGCCCAGGTGGCGGAATTGGTAGACGCACTAGTTTCAGGTACTAGCGGGTAACACCGTGGAGGTTCGAGTCCTCTCCTGGGCACCAGCTCTTCGGCCGCCGACGGCGGGCCCGTGCCGTCGACGGCGCGTTGCTATTCTCCAGCATTGGGTCGGCGGACGCTGAGCTTTATTCACCGGGGTCCTCGCATGCCCACAACGCCCGTCCTGCTCGCGCTGATCCTCACCGCCTGCGCGAGCCCGCCGCCGAAGCCGGCGGCCCCGAGTGCAGCGCCGGCCGTGCCAGTGGCGCCGACGCTGGCGGCCACCGCGACACCGGCGACGGCGGCGACCACGACGGCGGCCGCATCGGGCCCGTCGGCGGAGACGATCAAGCGCGCGCGCGCGCTCGGCCTCAAGCCGCGCGCGCGCAACGGCGGGACGATGTATTGCAAGGACTACGCCGACACGGGCTCGCACATCGAGTCCGAGCACTGCTACGGCTCCGACGTCCTCAAGGAAGTCGTGCTGCAGATGGAGTCCCTGCAGGATGCGCTGCTGCGCCGCCCGCTGTGCGGCAGCGCGGGGTGCGCGGGCACGAATTGACGGCGCGGCGTCGATGCGGCCGCGCAGTCGCGGAAGCGGCCGGCGATCGCGAGGTCTTCACGTCCACGGACCTCCCGGTACGATGTCCGATCGTCAACGGCAGTCAGGGAGTTTGTGATGCGAATGGCGATTCTTGTCTTCTTGTGGGCGACGGCCGTGGCACTCGCCGATACGCCGGCAGTGGCGCCGAGCACGCCGCAACCCGCCGCCGCAGCGGCGACGAGCAGCGCGCCGGCGGCGCACCCGGCGCTGACGGCAGAGGCGCTGGCCGCGGCGAAGAAGAAAGCCGGAAAGCTCGGCTACAAGCTGCGGGTCAAAGACGGCGAGGCGCTGTTCTGCCGCACCGACGCCACGCTCGGAACGCGCTTCGTGACCGAGAAGTGCTTGCGCGAATCACAGGTCGATGCCGACAGCTACAACGTCGAGCAGGCCCAGCAGATGCTGAACCAGCGGCCGTGCGGCTCGCCCGGCTGCAGCGCGAGGTAGCGCGATTCAATCGAACGGGTGCCGGCGCACGATCGTGTGGTCACGATCGGCGCCGGTGCTCACGATGTCGAGCGGGACCCCGGCGAGCACTTCGATGCGCTCGAGGTAGCGCTGCGCCGCTTCGGGCAGGTCGCCGTAGTGCGTCGCGCCGATCGTCGATTCCTTCCAACCGGGCATGTCCTCATAGACCGGCTCGCAGTCAGCGTAGTGGTCGGAGAGCAGCGGCGGCTCGTCACTGATGGCGCCGCGCATCCGATACCCGGTGCACAGGCGGATTACGTCGAGCCCGTCGAGCACGTCGAGCTTGGTGACGCACAGCCCGGTGACGCTGTTGTGCAGGATCGAGCGCCGCAGCGCGACCGCGTCGAACCAGCCGGTGCGCCGCCGCCGCCCCGTCACCGCCCCGAACTCGTGGCCGACGCGCGACAGGTGCTCGCCGTACTCGTCGAAGAGCTCGGTCGGGAAGGGCCCTGAGCCGACGCGCGTCGTGTAGGCCTTGACGATGCCGAGCACGTAGCTGAAGGCGCGCGGGCCGATGCCGGTGCCCGTCGCGGCGTTGCCGGCGGTCGTGTTCGACGAGGTCACGTACGGG
>DATKOP010000090.1:0-13960 GCA_035524595.1 Steroidobacteraceae bacterium
TCGATGTCGCCGACCGTGCCGCCGATCTCGACCATGCAGACGTCGGCCTCGCCGGCGCCGAGCTTGATGCAGCGCTTGATCTCGTCGGTGATGTGCGGGATGACCTGCACCGTGGCGCCGAGGTAGTCGCCGCGGCGCTCCCGGGCGATGACGCGCTCGTAGATGCGGCCGGTCGTGAAGTTCGAGTTGCGGGTCGCGGTGTAGCGCACGTAGCGCTCGTAGTGGCCGAGGTCGAGGTCGGTCTCGGCGCCGTCGGTGGTGACGAACACCTCGCCGTGCTGGAACGGGCTCATCGTGCCCGGGTCGACGTTGATGTAGGGGTCGAGCTTGACGAGGCTCACCTTGAGCCCGCGGGCCTCGAGGATGGCACCGAGCGAGGCGGAGGCGATGCCCTTGCCGAGCGAGGACACGACACCACCGGTGACGAACACGAAGCGTGTCATGAGGGCTCCCGTCACGATGAGGACCAACGAAAAAGGGCCTCGGCAAGGCCCTCGTACGACGGGACGCCAGTCTAAAGGAAAGGGGCGCGCGTCTCAAACGACTTGGACGGCTCGAGCTCCGGCGGCGCCGCCTGCCACTCGAGCGCGAGCCCGGCGGCATCCGGCAGCGCGCGGCGCGCCGCCGCGACCAGCGTCAGCCCGGGCACCACCACCGCGACCAGCGCCGCCCCTTCCCGCACCAGCACCGCCCGCGCGCGCGCCCACGGCGGCACGCGCGCCTCGCGCAGCCAGTCCTTGAGCGCCCGCGAGGGCCCGCGCGGATCGAGCTTCAGCTTCTCGCCGCCGCGGCGGCGGTCGACGCTGAGCGCCGCCGTGTCGGTGACGTCGAGCGTCGACGGGCCGCGCTGCCAGCGCGCGACGATCCGGCCGAGCGGCCCGAGCTCGAGCGCTCCCGGCGGCGCCGGCACCGGCGTGCCGGCGGCGAGCGGCAGCGGCGCGAGCGGCGCGAAGGCGTACAGCCGGCCGTCGAAGCGCCGGAGCTCGACGCCGGGCCAGGCGAGCTTCGGCGCGCCGTCGCCGCGTGCGGCGAGCACCTCCGCGGCCAGCAGCGCGAGCCGCCGCGCCGGCGGCACCGGCAGGCGGCGGCTGCGCAGCCAGTAGCGCAGTACCTCGGCGGCACGCTCCGGGGCGAGCTGCCTGAGCCCCGCCACCGACAGCGCCGGACCCCGCTCCAGCGACTTGACATAGTCCGCCGAGGCCTCGTCCAGCAGCCGCTGCGCCGCCGCCAGGTGCGCGGCGCCGCGGGCGAGCGTCGTCGCGGCACCCGGCCAGCGCGCCTCGATCAGCGGCCAGAGCGCCGCCCGCAGGTACGAGCGGTCGAAGCGCGCGTCGGCGTTCATCGGGTCCTCGTGCCACGGCAGGCCCTCGGCCAGGGCGTAGGCGCGCAGCGCCGCGCGCGGCACGTCGAGCAGCGGCCGCAGCAGCCAGCCGGCCCCGAGCCGCGCCGCCGCCGGCATTGCCGCGAGCCCCGGCAGTCCCGCGCCCCGCAGCAGCTGCAGCAGCAGCGTCTCCGCCTGGTCCTCGCGGTGGTGCGCGGTCAGCAGGCACTCGCCCGGCGCCAGCGCCTGGGCGAGCGCCGCGTAGCGTGCGCTGCGGGCGGCGGCCTCGAGGCTCTCGCCGCGGCCGGCGACCACCTCGACCGCGAGCGCGGCGAGCGGCACCCCGAGCCGGGCCGCGGCCGCGGCCGCCGCGGCCGCGAGCGGCGCCGCCGCGACCAGACCGTGGTCGACGTAGATCGCCCGCAGCCGCAGCCGCGGCCCGAGCGCCTGGAGCGGCGCGGCGCCGAGCGCGGCCGCCGCGCCCAGCAGCGCCGCCGAGTCGGCGCCGCCGGACAGCGCGACGGCGAGCGCCGCCTCGTCCTGCGCGCCGATCAGCGGCGCGAGCCGCTCGGCGAGCGCGCTCGGGCCGAAGGCGGCGTGGCGGCCCGGACTCACGGCCCGGCCGCGCTCAGCCCGCGCGGAACGCGCCGAAGGAGTCGAGCCGCCGGGCGCGCTGCTCGCGCAGCTGCTCGACCGGCTGCTCGGCGAGCTCGGCGAGCGCGCGCGACAGCGCCGCCTTGAGGTCGGCCGCCATCACCTGCGGGTCGCGGTGCGCGCCGCCGAGCGGCTCGGGCAGCACCTCGTCGACCAGCCGCTCGCGCAGCAGCCGCTCGGCGGTGATGCCCATGGCCTCCGCGGCCAGCTCCTTCTTGTCGGCGCTCTTCCACAGGATCGAGGCGCAGCCCTCCGGCGAGATCACCGAGTACACCGAGTACTGCAGCATCAGCAGGCGATCGCAGACGCCGATCGCGAGCGCGCCGCCCGAGCCGCCCTCGCCGATCACGCAGCTGACGATCGGCACCCTGAGCTGCGCCATCTCGAACAGGTTGCGCGCGATCGCCTCGCTCTGGTTGCGCTCCTCGGAGCCGACGCCCGGGTAGGCGCCCGGCGTGTCGATCAGCGTCACGATCGGAAGCGCGAAGCGCTCCGCGAGCCGCATCAGCCTGAGCGCCTTGCGGTAGCCCTCGGGCTTGGGCATGCCGTAGTTGCGGCGCACGCGCTCCTTGGTGTCGCGGCCCTTCTGGTGGCCGATGACGATGACCGCGCGGCCGTCGAGCCGTGCGGGGCCGGCGACGATCGCGTGGTCGTCGGCGTACATGCGGTCGCCGTGCAGCTCCTCGAAGTCGGTGAACACGAGCGGCAGGTAGTCGAGCGTGTAGGGGCGCTGCGGGTGGCGCGCGAGCTGCGCGACCTGCCACGGCGTCAGGCTCGCGAAGATGCTCTTGGTGAGCACGCGGCTCTTGGCGCGCAGCTTGTTGATCTCCTCGATGATGTTGATCTCGGCGTCGTCGCCGAGATAGCGCAGTTCGTCGATCTTCGCCTCGAGCTCGGCGATCGGCTGCTCGAAATCGAGAAAATTGAGGTCCATGGGAGCGGCACGGTTCCAGAGGCGACCGCCGCCGTCAAGGGGCGGCGGGCCGGTCAGCCGGTCATCTTGAGCGGCAGCGTGGCGACCGGGCCGAGCGCGCCCCAGGCGCTCAGGCACTGCTGCTGGTCGCGCGGGTGGTACACGAGCCGCATGCCCTCGGCGCCGAAGTGCCGCGCGAGGCCCTCGAGCGCGGCGCGGGTCGGGCGCACGCACCAGTCGGCGCCCAGCTCGAGCAGCGCGTGCGCCGCCTGGCCGGGGTAGTAGACCGCGACCGAGCAGCGCCCGCCGCGCACCGGCTTCAGCGCCGCCTCGAGCGCCGCCAGCAGCGCGCCCTCCTCGGCGCCGGCCGGCCAGCGCAGCAGCAGGCGCCGCGCCTTCTCCTCGCGCGCCGCGTCGATGGGCACGAGGCGCTTGGCCGACAGGCGCCAGCCCTCGATGAAGTCGTCCCAGCGCAGCCCGCCCTCGACCAGCAGGATCGCGTCCTTGCTGATCAGCTCGCGGTGCTGCGCCAGCACCTCGTCGAACAGCGACACCTCGAGCCGGCCGCTGCCGTCGTCGAGCACGAGCGAGGTGCGGTTGCCGCGCTTCCGGATGTCGAGCACGAGGCCCGCGACCGTGAGGTTGCGCGGCGGCGTCCACTTGCCCTCGCCGCCCGCCGGCCGCGCGCCCGTCAGCTCGCCGATCCGGCCCGGCGCGAGGTACGGCAGGTCGTGGCCGTACTCGTCGATCGGGTGGCCCGAGAGGAAGTAGCCGAGCGTCTCGCGCTCGTAGGCGAGCCTGACCGCGGCCGGCCAGTCCGGCTCGGCCGGGGCCCTCGGCGCGGCGCCGGCCGGCGGCGCCGCCGGCTGCGGCCCGACGTCGAACAGGCTTCCCTGGCCGTGGCTGGCGGCGCGCGTGCGCTGCTCGCCGCCCTGCACCGCAACGGGCAGCGTCGCCATCAGCGTCGCGCGGTTGGGGCCGAGGGCGTCGAAGGCGCCGGCCTTGACGAGCGCCTCGAGGCAGCGCTTGTTGACGCGCCCGAGGTCGATGCGCGCGCACAGGTCATGCAGGTCGGCGAACGGGCCTTGCGCCTCGCGCGCCTCGACGATCGCCGCGACCGCGGCCTCGCCGACGCCCTTCACGGCGCCGAGCCCGTAGCGGATGCTGCGCTCGTCGGCGACCGCGAAGCGGTAGCCGGAGTCGTTGACGTCGGGCGGCAGCACCGCGATGCGCATCTCGCGGCAGTCGTCGATGCCGACCACCACCTTGTCGGTCTTGTCCATGTCGCAGGACAGCACCGCGGCCAGGAACGCCGCCGGGTAGTGCGCCTTCAGCCACGCCGTCTGGTAGGTCAGCACCGCGTAGGCCGCCGAGTGCGACTTGTTGAAGCCGTAGCCGGCGAACTTCTCCATCAGGTCGAAGATGTGCGTCGCCTGGCGCTCCGGCACGCCGCGCTGGGTCGCGCCGCTGACGAACACCGAGCGCTGCTCCGCCATCTCCTCGGCCTTCTTCTTGCCCATCGCGCGCCGCAGCAGGTCCGCGCCGCCGAGCGTGTAGCCCGCCAGCACCTGCGCGATCTGCATCACCTGCTCCTGGTACAGGATCACGCCGTAGGTGGGCTTCAGCACCGGCTCGAGCGCCGGGTGCAGGTAGTCGATGTGCTGGCCGCGCGGCGCGTGCTTGCGGTCGATGAAGTCGTCGACCATGCCCGACTGCAGCGGCCCCGGCCGGAACAGCGCCACCAGCGCGACGATGTCCTCGAAGCAGTCCGGCTGCAGCCGCCGGATCAGGTCCTTCATGCCGCGCGACTCGAGCTGGAAGATGCCGGTGGTGCGCACCGACTTCAGCAGCTGGAAGGTGCGCGCGTCATCGAGCGGCAGGCGCGCCACGTCGAGCGGCGGCTCGCCGCTGCGCGCGCGCTCGGCGTTGACGATCTGCTCGGCGAGCGCGATCACGGTCAGCGTCCGCAGGCCGAGGAAGTCGAACTTGACCAGCCCGGCGGCCTCGACGTCGTCCTTGTCGAACTGCGTGACCACCGAGCTCGAGCCGTCCTCGACGAACAGCGGCGCGAAGTCGGTCAGCACCGAGGGCGCGATCACGACGCCGCCGGCGTGGATGCCGGCATTGCGCGTCAGCCCCTCGAGCGAGCGCGCGAGGTCGATCAGCTCCCTGACCTCGCCGTCGCTGGCGTACAGCTGCTTCAGCTCCTCCTCGCGCTCGAGCGCCTTGTCGAGCGTCATCTCGAGCTCGAAGGGGATCAGCTTCGCGATCCGGTCGCACCAGCCGTAGCTCTGGCCGAGCACGCGGCCGACGTCGCGCACCACCGCCTTGGCCGCCATCGTGCCGTAGGTGATGATCTGCGAGACGCGGTCGCGGCCGTACTTCTGCGCCACGTACTCGATGACCCGGTCGCGGCCCTCGGTGCAGAAGTCGACGTCGAAGTCCGGCATCGAGACGCGCTCGGGGTTCAGGAAGCGCTCGAACAGCAGGTCGTGCTGCAGCGGGTCGAGGTCGGTGATGCCGAGCACCCAGGCGACCAGCGAGCCGGCGCCGGAGCCGCGGCCGGGCCCGACCGGCACGCCGTGCGCGCGGGCCCAGCCGATGAAGTCGGCGACGATCAGGAAGTAGCCCTCGAAGCCCATGCGGCAGATAACGTCGAGCTCGCGCTCGAGGCGCGCCGGGTAGTCGGCGGGATCGACCTGGCGCAGCTCGGTGACGCCGCCGCCCGCCGCGCGGCGCGCCGCGAGCCCGCGCTCCGCCGCGGCGCGCAGGTACGCGGCGGTCGTGGTGCCGGCCGGCACCGGGTACTCGGGCAGGAACGACTTGCCGAGCCTGAGCTCGAGCGAGCAGCGCTTGGCGATCTCGACGCTCTGCTCGACGACGCCCGGCAGGTCGGCGAACAGCGCCGCCATCTCCGCCGGGCTCTTCAGGTACTGCTGCTCGGTGTAGCGCCGCGGCCGGTCCGGTGCCGCGAGCAGCGTGCCGTCGTGGATGCAGACGCGCGCCTCGTGCGCCTCGAAGTCGGCGGGCCTGAGGAAGCGCACGTCGTTGGTCGCGACCGCCGGCAGGCCGAGCTCGCGCACCAGCGCGAGCGCGCCCTCGACCAGCGCCTCGTCGTCGGCGCGCCCGAGGCGCTGCACCTCGAGGTAGTAGCGGTCGCCGAACAGCGCGCGCCAGGCGCGCGCCGCGCGGTGCGCCTCGGCGATGCGGCCGTTGCCGAGGTGGCGGCCGACGTCGCCCTCGGCGCCGCCGGAGAGCGCGATCAGCCCGGCGACCGCGCCGGGCTCGAGCCAGGCGCGCTCCAGCATCGGCACGCCCTTGCGCTGGCCCTCGAGGTAGGAGCGCGACACGAGCCGGGTCAGGTTCCGGTAGCCCGCCTGGTTCATGCAGAGCAGCGTCAGGCGCGAGGGCTCGGCGCGCTCGGCGCCGTCGCGCAGCCAGACGTCGACGCCGACGATCGGCTTGACGCCGGCGGCCTGCGCCGCGCGCCAGAACTTGACCATCGCGAACAGGTTGCTCTGGTCGGTGACCGCGACCGCCGGCATGCCGGCGGCGGCGGTCGCGGCGGCGAGCTCGTCGATGCGCACCACGCCGTCGACCAGCGAGTACTCGGTGTGCAGGCGCAGGTGGACGAAGGAGCTCACGGCGGCGCGGTCACTCGGGGTCGCCCGGGCGGGCACAGGCGGATCTTACCGGCTCGAAGCTGCGCCGATGCAGTGGGCAGGGCCCGAGCCCGGCGAGCGCCGCGAGGTGCTCGGGCGTGCCGTAGCCCTTGTGCGCGGCGAAGCCGTAGCCGGGATGGCGCTGCTCGGCCGCGACCATGTAGCCGTCGCGCCACGTCTTGGCGAGGATCGAGGCGGCGGCGATCGCCGCCTCGCGGCCGTCGCCGCCGACCACCGTCTCGACCGGCCGCGGCAGGCCGAGGTCGGCCACCGCCGGCGCCTGGTCGCCGTCCACCTGCAGCGCCCGCGGCCGGACCGGCAGCGCCAGGAGCGCCCGGCGCATCGCGAGCAGCGTCGCCTCCAGGATGTTGAGGGCGTCGATCTCGGCGGCGTCGGCCCAGCCGAGGCCCCAGGCGAGCGCCCGGGCGCGGATCCTCTGCGCCAGGCGCTCGCGCTCGGCGGGCGCGAGGCGCTTGGAGTCGTCGAGCCCGCGGATCAGGCGCGCCGCGGGCAGGATCACCGCCGCGGCGACCACCGGCCCGGCGAGCGGGCCGCGGCCGGCCTCGTCGATGCCGGCGAGCCCGGCGCGGCGCGGCCAGCGCACGCTCACCCCGCACCGCCGGCCGCGCTGCGCCCGATCAGCGCGAGCACCGCCTCGGCGGCGCGCTCGCTCGCGCCCAGGCGCAGCGCCTCGTGGATGCGCCGGAACTCCGCGACCGCCGCCGCCGCGCGCGCCGGGTCCGAGAGCCAGGCGTCGAGCTCGGCGCCGAGGCGCGCGGGCGTCACCTCCTCCTGCAGCAGCTCCGGCACGATGCGCCGGCCGGCCAGCAGGTTCGGCTGGGCGAAGAACGGCGCCTTCATGAAGCCGAAGGCGCGAAACACCGCGGCGGTGGCCCGGCCGACCCGGTAGGCGACCACCATCGGCCGCTTGCAGAGCAGCGTCTCGAGCGTCGCCGTGCCGGAGGCGACCAGCACGCAGTCGGCCGCGGTGAGCGCGGTCTCCGACTGCCCGTCCGTCAGCAGCACCTCGAGCCCCGGATGGGCGCCGAGGTGGCGCTCGAAGACCTCGCGGGCGCCCGGGTTCGCCATCGGCGCGACGAAGCGCAGCCCCGGGCGGCGTGCCGCGAGCCAGGCGGCGGCGCCGAGGAAGTCGGCACCCAGGCGCTCGACCTCGCCGCGGCGGCTGCCGGGCAGCAGCGCGACCACGGTGTCCCCGGGCGCGAGCCCGAGCCGCGCGCGCGCCGCGGCCCGGTCGGGCTCGAGCGGCACGCGGTCGGCGAGCGGGTGGCCGACGAACTCGGCGGCCAGCCCGGCGCCGTCGTAGAACGCCTTCTCGAAGGGCAGCACGCACAGCACGAGGTCGAGGATCTCGGTCATGCGCCGCACCCGCCCCTGCCGCCAGGCCCAGACCTGCGGGCTCACGTACTGCACGGTCGGGATGCCGAGCGGCCTCAGCCGCGCCGCGAGCCCGAGGTTGAACTCCGGGTAGTCGACGCCGACGAAGGCCAGCGGCCGCGCCGCGGCCGCGAGCCCGAGCACGCGCCGGCGCACCGCGACGAGGCGCGGCAGGTGCCAGAGCACCTCGAACAGGCCCATCACCGAGAGCCGCTCGATGCTCTCCCACGGCCGGCAGCCGGCCGCGACCATGGCCGGTCCCGCGACGCCCTCGAACTCGAGCTCCGGGCGGCGGGCGCGCAGCGCGCGGATCAGCCCGGCGCCGAGGTTGTCGCCGGAGGTCTCGCCGGCGACGATGACGATCCGGCTCTGCCCCACCGCCCGCCTCCCGCTCAGCGGACGAGGCTGCGCGTCACGCGCGGCAGGAACTCGACGAAGGCGCGCAGCTCCGGCTGCTCGGCCGCGAGCCTGGCGAGCTCGGCGCTCGCCTCGCTGAGCTTGAGGCCGGAGCGGTACAGCACCTTGTAGCCCGCCTTGATGTTGGCGATCTGCGCGGCGTCGAAGCCGCGCCGCTTCAGGCCCTCGGCGTTGATGCCCTTCGGCTCCGCCGGCGCGCCGGCCACCATCACGTACGGCGGCACGTCGCGGGTCGCGGCGGCGTTGTTGGCGAGGAAGGCGTGCATGCCGATCTTGCAGAACTGGTGGATGCCGGCGAAGCCGCCGAGGATCACCCAGTCGTCGAGCTCGACGTGGCCGGCGAGCGTCGCGCAGTTGGCGAGCACGCAGTGGTTGCCGACGACGCAGTCGTGCGCGACGTGCGTGTAGGCCATGAACAGGTTGTCGGAGCCGATGCGGGTGGTGCCGGCGCCGGTGACGGTGCCGCGGTTCACGGTGGCGCACTCGCGAAAGCGGTTGCGGTCGCCGATCTCGAGCAGCGTGACCTCGCCGCCGTACTTCTTGTCCTGCGGGATGTCGCCGATCGAGGCGAACTGCCAGACCTCGTTGCCGGCGCCCATGCGCGTCGGGCCGAGCAGCACCGCGTGCGGCCCGATGCGGCAGCCCGCGCCGAGCACGACGCCGGCGCCGATCACCGCGTAGGCGCCGACGCTGACGTCGGCGGCGAGCTCGGCCTGCGGGTCGACGATCGCGGTCGGGTGGATCGTGGCCATCGCTCAGCTCTTCGCCTCCGGCGTCACCATCATCTCGGCCGAGCAGACCTCGCGGCCGTCGACCTCGGCGGCGGTGGTGAACTTCCAGATGCCGCGCATCGCGCGCACGAACTCGGCGCGCAGGATCAGCTGGTCGCCGGGCTCGACCGGCCTCCTGAAGCGCGCGGCGTCGATGCCGACGAAGAAGAAGCGCGTGTTCTCGTCCGGGATCACGCCGACGGTGCGAAACGCGAGGATGCCGGCCGCCTGCGCCAGCGCCTCGAGGATCAGCACGCCCGGCATCACCGGCCGGTGCGGGAAGTGACCCGGGAAGAACGGCTCGTTGATGGTCACGTTCTTGAGCGCGCGGATGCTCTTGCCCGGCACGAGCTCGAGCACGCGGTCGACCAGCAGGAACGGGTAGCGGTGCGGCAGCTGCCTGAGCACCGCGGCGATGTCGAGGGGATAGGGGCCGGCATCGGTCGTCATTGGGGCTCCGGGTCGGATCTGCCGCCGGGGCGCTCGAGGCGCCGGACGCGGTCGAAGAGCTCGTCGAGGTGTCGCAGCCGCGCCACGACCCGCCGCCAGGCGCCGGCCTCGCTGACCGGCAGGCCCGAGGAGTAGATGCCGGGCGTCGTGATCGAGCGGCTGACCATCGACAGCCCGAGCACCGCGACGTCGTCGCAGACCTCGAGGTGGCCGGCGATGCCGGCCATGCCGCCGATCATGCAGCGCCGGCCGATGGTGGTGCTGCCGGAGATGCCGACGCAGCCGGCGATGGCGGTGTGGGCGCCGACGCGGACGTTGTGGCCGATCTGGATCTGGTTGTCGAGCTTGACGTCGTCCTCGATCACCGTGTCGTCGATCGCGCCGCGGTCGATCGTGGTGTTGGCGCCGATCTCGACGTCGTCGCCGACGCGCACGCCGCCGAGCTGCGGCACCTTGACCCAGCCGTCCCGGTCCTGGGCGATGCCGAAGCCGTCGGCGCCGAGCACGGCGCCGGAGTGGATCAGGCAGCGCTGCCCGACGCGCACCCGGCGGTAGAGCACGACCCGCGCCGCGAGCCGGGTGTCGGCGCCGAGCACCGAGTCCGCGCCGACCACCGAGCCCGGGCCGACCACGGCGCGCTCGCCGATCTCGGCGCCGGCCTCGACCACGGCGTGCGGGCCGATCGCCGCGGACGCCGCGACCCGTGCGCCCGGGTCGACCACGGCGCTCGGGTGCACGCCGGGCGCCGGCGCCGGCTCGGGGTGCAGCCAGGCGGCGATCCGGGCATAGGCGGCGTAGGGGTTGGCGGCGATCAGCGCCGCCACCCTGCAGTCCGCGCTCGCCGCCTCGTCGAGCACCACCGCGGTCGCGGCCGTGGCCTCGAGGTAGCGGCGGTAGCGCGGGTTGGTCAGGAAGCTGACCGTGCCCGGGCGCGCGTCCTTCAGCGTCGCGACGCCCGTGACCCGCGCATCCGGGTCACCGCGCAGGACGAGGCCGAAGCGGGCGGCGACTTGCCCGAGCGTGACCCCGTGCACGGGACCCCCGCCTAAGGGGTCACTTCTTGGGCGCGGGCGCCGCGGCCGGCGCCGCCGGGGCCGCCGGCGCGGCGGCAGCCTTGGCCTGCAGGTTGGTCAGCACCTGCGCGGTGATGTCCACCTGCTCGGAGCTGTAGACGACGCCGCCGGCGAGCACGATGTCGAAGCCCTGCGCCTTGGCGTAGGCGCGCACGGCCTCGAAGATCGCCTTCTGGACGCGCTGCAGCTCCTCGTTCTGCCGCATCTGCACGTCCTCCTGGAACTCCTTGGCGCGGCGCTCGAGGTTGAGCTGGGAGTCGCGCAGGTCGCGCTGGGTCTTGGTGCGCTCGGCCTCCGACATCGTGGCCTGGTCGCGCTCGAACTTGGCGGCGCGCGCCTCGAAGTCCTTCTTCTGCGCCTCGAGCGACTTCTGGCGCGGCCCGAACTCGCCCTCGAGCGTCTGGGTGGCGGCGCGCGCCTGCGGGGCCTCGGCCAGCAGCCGCTGGCTGTCGACCACGGCGAGCTTCTGCGCCTGCGCCGCAGCGGCGCCCGTCAGCGCGGCCGCCGTCAGGCCGAGGGCGAACAAGGACTTAAGGGTGATACGCATGGAGATGAGAACCTGTGTGATCAGCGAAATTGTGGAGGACACCGTCAGAACGCGGACCCGATCGAGAACTGGAACCCTTCGCGCTCGTCCGGGTAGGTGATGCCGTTGCCGGGGTTCGCGTTCAGCGGCACCGCGTAGCTGAAGCGGAAGATACCGAGCGGCGCGAGCCACTGCACGGCGATGCCCACCGAGCGCTTCAACTCATTGTAGCTGAACTTGTAATTGACGGGCGTCACCCGGTCGGCGCCGACGAACTGCACGCAGCAGGTCGAGAACACGTTGCCCATGTCGTAGAAGGCGCTCACCCGGACGTTCGCCTTCCACTTGTCGGGGGTCGGGAACAGGAGCTCGGCGTTCGCGACCGTCAGCAGGTTGCCGCCGTAGGGGTTGCCGAAGCTGTCCTTCGGTCCGAGCCGGCTCTCGCGGTAGCCGCGGACCGAGTCCGGGCCGCCGCCGAAGAAGTTGCGGTACGGCGGCAGCGCGGTCGTGCTGCCGAGCTTGTTGCCGTAGGCGACCTGCGCCTTGAGCGCCACCACGAAGCCATGCGTGACCGGGATCAGGTCCAGGAAGTCGAAGTTGCCGGTGTAGTAGCGCACCGAGGTCAGCGGCAGCGCGTACGAGCCCTGGATCGAGGTGCGCATGCCGCGGTCGGCGAAGATCGCGCGGTTGCGGGTGTCGTAGCTCCAGCCGCCGATCACCTCGAACACGTTGAAGCGCGAGCCGTAGAAGTCGAAGGTGGTGGTCGCGCCGGTGCCGTCCATGACGGTGCCGGTGCGGATGAAGGTGTCGCCGTTGTGCTTGACCCAGTCGACCGCCTCGAGGGCGCTGCCGGTCTCGCTCGCGAGCAGCTCGTTGTGCGAGGCCGACAGGCCGAAGTGCAGCCCCTGGAACTCCGAGATCGGGTAGCCGATGTCGAGCCCGCCGGTCAGCATCGTGGTCGAGAACTGCGACGCCGAGGACACGAACTGGGTCGTCTTGCGGTAGCTGAGCGAGAACGTGCGGAACACGTTGTCGATGGTCAGGTACGGGTCGGTCTGCGACAGGCTGTAGACGCTCGAGTACTTGCCGGCGTTGATCTCGGCGGCGACGCGCTCGCCGCGGCCCATGAAGTTCGAGTGCACGAAGTTGCCGTTCAGCATCACGCCGTAGGACTGCGAGTAGCCGATGCCGCCGCCGAACTGGCCGGGCAGGCCTTCCTTGATGTCGAAGTCGACGTCGACCAGGTCCGGCGTGCCCGCGACCGGCTTGTTCTCGAACTCGACCTTCTCGATGTACGGCAGGCGCTGCAGGCGCTGCTTGGAGCGCTCGACCGCGCGGTTCGAGAGCCACGCGCCCTCGAGCTGGCGCATCTCGCGGCGCAGCACCTCGTCGTTGATGGCGCTCGTGTTGTTGAAGTTGATGCGGCGCACGTAGGCGCGGTTGCCCGGATCGACGAAGAAGGTCAGCGACACGGTCTTCTTCTCGGCGTCGAGGGTCGGCACCGGCTCGATCTTCGCGAACGCATAACCCTCGGCGCCGAGGCGGTAGGTGATCATCTCCTGCGAGGCGGTGACCAGCTTGCGCGCGTAGGTCTGGCCCGGCTGCACGATCAGGAGCTTGCGCAGATCGTCCTCCGGCACGACCATGGTGCCGGCGAGCTTGACCTCGGAGACCTTGTAGACCTCGCCCTCGTTGACGTTGATCGTGATGAAGATGTCGTCTTTCTCGGGCGCGATCGCGACCTGCGTCGAGTCGATCTGGAAGTTGGCGTAGCCGCGGTCCATGTAGTAGGAGCGCAGCTTCTCGAGGTCGCCCTGCAGCGACTCACGGGAGTACCGGTCGTCCTGCTTGTACCAGCTGAGCCAGTTCGGCGTCTTGAGCTCGAAGGTCTCGATGATCTCCTTCGGCGGGTACTTCGTGTCGCCGACGAAATTGATCTGGCGGATCTTGGCGCGCTTGCCTTCCTTGATGTCGATCGCGATCTTGACCTTGTTGCCGGGGACGTCCTCGACCTTGGAATCGACCCGCACCGCGTACTTGCCGCGCGAGAAGTACTGGTCGGTCAGGTACTGCTTGACGTCCTCGAGCACGCTGCGGTCGAAGGTCTTGCCGGTCGCGAGGCCGACGTTCTTGAGGCTCTTCTGCAGGTCCTCGGTCTTGATGTCCTTGTTGCCCTTGATCTCGAAGCTCTCGATCGAGGGCCGCTCGCGCACCGACACGACCAGGGTATTGCCGTCGCGCCGCAGCTCGACGTCGCGGAAGAAGCCGGTCGCGTAAAGCGCGCGCAGCGACTCCTCGACCTTCTGGTGGGTCATGCGGTCGCCGAGCGTCACCGGCAGGTAGTTGTAGACCGTGCCTTCGGCGATGCGCTGCAGGCCCTCGAGGCGGATGTCGCCGACCGTGAATTCATTGGGCTCGGACGCGGTCTGCGCGCGGAGGGTACCCGAGCTCAACGCTAGGGCGACGGCGAGGGCCAGCCGGGATCGCATGCGGGGAGGATTCCTTGGAACGATGAAGGGCCCCGCGCTAGCCGAAACGCCAGGCGAGGTCATTGTAGAACGCGAGACTCATCAGCAGGATGAGGAGTACGAGACCCACCTGCTGGCCGAGCACCTGCACCCGCTCCGGCAGCGGCCGTCCGCGCACGCCCTCGGCCAGCTGGTAGACCACCTGGCCGCCGTCGAGGATCGGGATCGGCAGCAGGTTGAGCACCCCGAGGCTGATGCTGATGACCGCGTGGAAGTCGTGGAACGTCGCCGGCCCCTCGAGGGCGCTGATG
>DATKOP010000091.1:0-11053 GCA_035524595.1 Steroidobacteraceae bacterium
CTGGATCGTGCGCACCAGCACCTCGATCTGCTTGGTCGCGTTCGCGGCGCGCTCGGCGAGGCGCTGCACCTCGTCGGCGACCACGGCGAAGCCGCGGCCGGCCTCGCCGGCCATCGACGCCTGGATCGAGGCATTCAGCGCCAGGATGTTCGTCTGCTCGGCGATGTCGTTGATCAGCTCGACGATGTTGCCGATCTCCTGCGAGCTCTCGCCGAGGCGCTTGATGCGCTTGGAGGTCTCCTGGATCGTCTCGCGGATCGCGTTCATGCCGTCGATCGTGCGGCGCACCGCGTCGCCGCCCTTGTGCGCGACGTCCACCGAATGGCGCGCGACGTCGGCGCAGCGCTCGGCGTTGCCGGACACTTCCTCGATCGAGGCCGCCATCTCGGCCACCGACTCGGTGGCCGCGGCCACCTGCTTGGACTGGCCGCCGCTCGCCTTGGCGAGGTGCGCGGCCGCGGCCTGAGTGGACTTGGCGGCGGCGTCGAGCGAGATCGCCGAGGCGTTGATCGTGGTCACGAGCTCGCGCAGCGCGTCGATCGCGTAGTTGATCGAGTCGGCGATCGCGCCGGTGACGTCCTCGGTGACGGTCGCCTGCACGGTCAGGTCGCCGTCGGCGAGGCTCGCGAGCTCGTCGAGCAGCCGCAGGATGGCTTCCTCGTTGCGCGCGTTCTTGCGCGCCGCCTGGTCGGCCACCTGGCGCAGGTTCGCGGCCCGGGTGTTGCCCGACAGCGCGAGCAGCAGCGCGCCGGCGGCGGGCAGCAGCAGCGCGAGGCCGAGCCAGGTGCTGGTGCCGGCGCCGAGCACGCCGAACGCGCCGAGCAGCAGCACGAGCGCCGCGACCCCGAGCGCGCCGAGCGCGAGCCCGAGGATCTTCGGCAGCCGTGCGATGGCTTTGTCAGTTTCGACCATCGAATTCATCGCTCACCACTTTGGCGCGTCAGCGCGGCGCGTACACCGGCGCCGGACTCAGGACGCCGCCTGCAGGAAACTCGGGCTCTCGACCAGAAGCTTGAGGCTCAGCACCGGCCACGCCTCGCCACCGCGGCGGAAGGCGCCGGCCAGGTAGCGCTCGCAGCGCACCAGGGTCGGCGGCGGCGTCGCCACGAACTCAGAATCCGCGAAGCGCCGGAACCCCAGCACCTCGTCCACCATCAGGCCCGCCGGGATGTCCCGGTGGTTGACCACCAGCACGCGCACGTTGCGCCCCGGCTGCGTCGCGCCGCTGCCGAGGTACTGGCGCAGGTCGATGATCGACATCAGCTGGCCGCGCACGTTGGCGAGCCCGCGGATCCAGCTGCGCGCGCCGGGCACCCGCGTCAGCCCGGGCGGCAGCGCCATGACCTCGCGCGTCTCCTCGCGCGCCACCAGAAAGCTCTCCGCGCCGAGCCTGAACGCCACCCCGACCCACTCGCGCCCTTCCGCCGCGTCGCGGCCGCCGGCCGCCGTCCGCCCGCGGCGCTCGAGCTCGCGCAGCAGTTCGAAGGGGCGGTCGCGAAGCTCGCGCAGGCTCGCCGGCTGCGACATCGAGGCGCTCACCCGGCCAGCGCCGCCTGCGCCTTCTCGACCAGCTGCTCGGCGGAGACCGGCTTGACGAGGTAGTCCACCGCGCCCTGGCGCATGCCCCAGATGCGGTCCGTCTCCTGCGACTTGCTGGTGACCATGATCACCGGGATGCGGCGGGTCTCCGGGTCGTTCGCCAGCGTGCGCGTCGCCTGGAAGCCGTTGACCCCCGGCATGACGATGTCCATGAAGATCAGGTCCGGCTTCATGGACTTCGCGAGCCTGATGCCCTCGGCGCCGTCGGCCGCGGCGGCGGTCTGGTAGCCGACCTTCTCCAGCGCCTTGCGGATGACATGCACCTCGGTCGGCGAGTCATCGACGATCAGGATGAGTGCCATGGCTGGGCCTCGGCTCAGGATGCCGCCGCGGCAGCCGGATTGACGTGCTGCTCGATGGCGGACAGGAGTTCGTCGCGCGTGAAGGGCTTGGTCAGGTAGTGCTCGGAACCGACGATGCGGCCGCGGGCGCGGTCGAAGAGGCCGTCCTTGGACGACAGCATGATCACCGGGATCGAGCGGAACACCTTGTTGTGCTTGATCAGCGAGCAGGTCTGGTAGCCGTCGAGTCGCGGCATCATGATGTCCACGAAGACGATGTCCGGCTGGTGGTCGGCGATCTTCGACAGCGCATCGAAGCCGTCGACGGCGGTGTAGACCTCGCAGCCCTCCTTGGACAACAGCGTCTCGGCGGTGCGCCGGATCGTCTTGCTGTCGTCGATGACCAGCACCTTCAGGCCCGAGAGCCGGGACTTGGGAGCCGCTTGCGCTGCGTTTTCCATCACTTGCACCTGACTTCGGGCCGGCCGACGGGACTGCGCGCGCGGCCTGTCCGCGCCCAAACGGCTGGTTCCGAATAACCGAGCGGTTTTAACATATCAAGCCGGAGGTGGCCATGTTGGCGCTCCGACACAGTTCACAGTTCGCCGTCTCCTCAAGACCGCGGAACCCGCCCGCCGCGGGCGGGCGGGCCGATGTGCAGGTGTACTATGGCGCGGCACCCCCGCGAGGGTGATCCGCATCACAAATACGCGTATCGGCCGCTCCACGGCGGCTGAGCTGCGTCCTCGGAGATCGTCGTTATGCCCGCTCCGGTACGCCTCGGCGTCGTCATGGACCCGATCGGCCAGATCAAGCCCGCGAAGGACACCTCGCTCGGCATGCTGCTGGCCGCCCAGGCGCGCGGCTGGGAGCTGCACTACGCCGAGCAGCGCCACCTGTGGCTGCGCGACGGCCGGGCGATGGGCCGGCTCGCGCCGCTCACGGTGCGCGCCGACCCGGGCGACTGGGCCAGCGTCGGCGAGCCCGCCGAGCGCCCGCTCGCCGACCTCGACGTGATCCTGATGCGCAAGGACCCGCCCTTCGACACCGAGTACGTGTACACGACCTACATCCTCGAGCGCGCCGAGAGCGCCGGCGCGCTGGTCGTCAACCGGCCGCAGGGCCTGCGCGACATGAACGAGAAGGTCTACACGGCATGGTTCCCCGAGTGCTGCGCGCCGACGCTGATCACGCGCGACATGGCCGACATGCACGCGTTCCTGCGCGAGCACGGCAAGATCGTCTGCAAGCCGCTGTACGGCATGGGCGGCCGCTCGATCTTCGTCATCGACCGCGGCGACAAGAACGCCAGCGTCGTGTTCGAGACGCTGACCGACTACGGCAGCCGCTACGCGATCGTGCAGCGCTACCTGCCGGAGATCGTCACCACCGGCGACTCGCGCGTGATCCTCATCGACGGCGAGCCGGTGCCCTACGCGCTGGCCCGCATCCCGACCGCGGCCGACAACCGCGGCAACCTCGCCGCCGGCGCGCGCGGCATCGGCCGGCCGCTCAACGAGCGCGACCGCTGGCTGGCGGCGCAGATCGGGCCGACGCTGCGCGAGCGCGGCATGATGTTCGTCGGCCTCGACGTGATCGGCGGCTTCGTCACCGAGATCAACGTCACGAGCCCGACCGGGATCCGCGAGCTCGAGAAGGAGTTCCACATCGACATCGCGGGGCTCCTGATCGACGCGCTCGAGCGGCGCCTGGCGGCCCGCCGGGGCTGAGCGGTGCGCCGCACCGCGCCGTCAGCGGTCGCGCTCGCGGCCGCCGCCCTCGCCGCTGCGGGCGCCGCGGCCGCGGCGCCGGCCGCGCCGCCCGGCGAGACGATCGCGGTGGCGGGCCTGCACGCGCCCGCCGACATCCTGATCGACCGCTGGGGCGTGCCGCACATCTACGCGCGCAGCGAGACCGACCTGTACCTCGCGCAGGGCTGGAACGCCGCCCGCGACCGCCTGTTCCAGATCGACCTGTGGCGGCGGCGCGGCCTCGGTCAGCTCGCCGAGGTGTTCGGGCGCGGCTACGTCGAGGACGACCGTGCCGCGCGCCTGTTCCTGTACCGCGGCGACCTCGGCGCCGAGTGGGCGGCGTACGGCGGCGATGCGCGCGCCGCGGCCGAGCGCTTCGTCGCCGGCATCAACGCCTACGTGGACTGGCTGCAGCTGCATCCCGAGCGGCTGCCGCGCGAGTTCCGGCTGCAGAACTACCGGCCGGCGCACTGGACGGCGGCGGACCTGGTGCGGATCCGCGCGCACGGCCTGTCGCGCAACCTCGACAGCGAGGTCGCGCGCGCGCAGGCGGCCTGCCGCGGCGAGCTCGCCGCCGATCGCGTGCGTGCGCCGCTCGCGCCGCCGTGGCAGCCCGAGCTGCCGGCCGGGCTCGACCCGTGCCTGCCGCGCGACGTGCTGCGCCTGTTCACGCTGGCGACGCGCGACTTCCGCCTCGAGGCGACGCCCGGCCCGGCGCGCAGCGCCGGCACCGAGTCGGCGGCCGGCGAGGCGCTCGAGGGCAGCAACAACTGGGCGGTCGCGCCGGCGAAGTCGGCGACCGGGCGGGCGATCCTCGCCAACGACCCGCACCGCGCCTTCGTGCAGCCCAGCATCCGCTACCTCGTCGGCCTCGACGCACCGACGCTGCACGCGATCGGCGCCAACCAGCCGCAGATCCCCGGCATCTCGCTCGGCCACAACGACGCGGTGGCGTTCGGCTACACGATCTTCCCGGTCGACCAGGAGGACCTGTACGTCTACGACCTCGACCCGGCCTCGGGTCACGGCTACCGCTACCGCGGCCACTTCGAGCCGTTTCGCACGGTGCACGAGACGATCGCGGTGCGCGACGGCGCACCGGTGCCGGTGGACCTCGAGTTCAGCCGCCATGGCCCGGTGATCTACGTCGAGGCCGCCCGCCACCGCGCGTTCGCGGTGCGCAGCGCGTGGTTCGAGCCCGGCACCTCCGTGTACTTCGGCGCGCTCGCCTACCTCAAGGCACGCTCGCTCGGCGAGTTCGAGCGCGCCCTCGACCGCTGGCGCGCACCGTCGCTCAACCACCTCTACGCCGACAGCCGCGGCACGATCGCCTGGCTGCCGGCCGGCCTCGCGCCGCGGCGACCGAACTGGGACGGCCTGCTGCCGGTGCCGGGCGACGGCCGCTACGAGTGGCGCGGGTTCTGGCGGCGCAGCGAGCTGCCGCGCCGGGTCAACCCGAAGGAGGGCTACCTGTCGACCTCCAACGAGATGAACCTGCCGGACGGCTACCCGTACGCCGACCGCAAGCTCGGCTTCGAGTGGACCGCGCCGTGGCGCCACCTGCGCATCGACGCCGTGCTCGCGGCGCTGCCGAAGGTGTCGCTGGAGGACTCCGAGCGCCTGCAGACCGACCAGCTGTCGCTGCCTGCGCAGCGCATCGCGCTCGCGCTCAGGGAGCTGCGCACCGACGACGCCGACGCCCGCGCCGCGCTCGCGCTGCTCGCGCACTGGGACGGCGCGGTGACCGGTGACTCGGCCGCGGCCGCGCTCTACGAGACCTGGTTCACCCGCCACCTGCGCATCGCCGCCAGGAACGCGCTGCTCGACCCGGGCGTCGCGGCCGGCGTCGAGGGCGCGCACGTGGATGTGGTCGTCGACCTGATCGAGCACCCGCAAGCCTGGCTCGCCGAGCACGCACGCGAGCGGCGCGACGCGCTCGTGGTCGCGACCCTCGGCGCGGCCTACCGCGAGCTTCTGACGCACCTCGGCGCCGACCCCTCGCGCTGGCGCTGGGACGCGCTGCACTACAACCTCTCGGAGCACCCCTTCGCCGCCGTGGTGGACGCCGCCGAGCGCGCCCGCCTCAACGTCGGCCCCTTCCCCACCGGCGGCGACCCGTACGTGCCGAGCCAGGCGAGCTACCGGGCGGCGGACTTCCGCGACCTGTCGGGGCCGTCGGTGCGGGTCGTGATCGACGTCGGCAACTGGGACGCGTCGGTCGCGGTGAACCATCCCGGCCAGTCGGGCGACCCGGACGACCCGCACTACCGCGACCTCGCGGAGCTGTGGCGGCGCGGCGAGTATTTCCCGCTGCTGTTCAGCCGCGCCGCCGTCGAGCGCGCGACGGAACGGACGCTGCGGCTGGTGCCCGCCCGGTGAGCGCGCCGCACGCCGGCGTATACTCGCCGCCGTGACCGAGACGCTGCTGCTCGACGAAATCGCGCGCCGCCGCGAGGCCGCGCCGCCGGTGCGCGACCGGCTGACCACGACGCTGTTCCTGGTCGCGGCGCTGCACGCGGTGGTCATCCTCGGCGTCACCTTCAGTCCGGCGCACCTCGGCGCCGCGAGCGACGCGCCGTCGCTCGAGGTGCTGCTGGTGCACAACCCGGTCGCCGAGGAGCAGGTCAACACCCGCGCCGACTATCTCGCGCAGGTCAACCAGCAGGGCTCCGGCACCGCGCCCGACGTGCGCGGCGCGGAATCGCCGCACAGCCTGCCGGCGACGCCGGAGACCGAGGGCCGCGAGAACTCGACCGGCGAGTCCGGCAGCACCGCCGGCGAGAGCGGCGACAGCGACCTGCTCGCGAGCCGCGCGGCGTCGACCGACAAGCGCTTCTTCGCGCACGGCGCGCCGAGCGCGCCGCAGGGCTCGCCGCTCGTGCTCGAGCCGCTGACGCCGGAGGCCGCGGGCGCCGACACCGGCGAGGAGCTGCACCTGCGCGGCCGGACCGAGCGCGAGCTGCTCGTGACCGCGAACACCCGCGAGTCGAGCGTCGCGGTGTACCTGCACGGCTGGCGGCGCAAGATCGAGCGCGTCGGGACGGCCCACTACCCGCTCGCCGCCGTGCAGCGCGCCGGGCTGACCGGCAGCCCCGTGCTCGAAGTGCAGATCCTCGCCGACGGCTCGCTCGGCGGCGCGTGGATCAAACACTCGAGCGGCGAGCCCGAGCTCGACCAGGCCTCGCTCGAGATACTGAAGCTCGCGGCGCCCTACGAGCCGTTCCCGCGGTCGCTCGCAGCGCGTCATGACGCGCTGCGGCTGGTCTACGAGTGGCAGTTCCTCGGCGGCGAGGTCAAGGATTCGACGGTCCGGATGCCGGCCGACACTCGCTAAGTCAAAGTCGCCTTGTGGCCGGCCGGCGGGGGGTCGATACTAGCTCCATGCGCGGCGCCTACCTGACCAATCAGCTACTGGTCGCGATGCCCTCGCTCGCCGACCCCAACTTCTCGCAGACCGTCACGCTCATCTGCGAACACACCGACAAGGGTGCGCTCGGCATCGTGATCAACCGCCCGCTGACGATGGCGCTCGGCGAGGTCTTCGAGCAGCTCGCGCTCAAGCCCAGCGACCCGGGACTGCGGGACCGGCCGGTGCTGCGCGGCGGCCCGGTGCAGACCGACCGCGGCTTCGTGCTCCATCCGCCCTCACCGGGCGGAGAGGAGCCCTGGGACTCGACGCTCAAGGTTTCCTCGACGCTGCACGTGACGACCTCGCGCGACATCCTGGGATCGATGGCGCGCGGCGCGGGACCCGCGCAGGCGGTCGTCGCGCTCGGCTACGCCGGCTGGGACGCCGGGCAGCTCGAGGAGGAGATCCGCTCGAACGCCTGGCTCAACGTGCCGGTCGACGACGCGATCATCTTCGACACGCCGTTCGAGCAGCGCTGGCACGCGGCCGCGCGCCTGCTCGGCATCGACTTCGGGCGCCTGTCTAACCAGGCAGGTCATGCCTGACGCACCGGCCGGCGCCGCCGCGCCCGGCCGCCCCGCTCCGTTGCTGGCTCTGGGGTTCGACTACGGGCTCAAGCGCATCGGCGTCGCGGCGGGCGACACGCTGACGAACGGCGCGCGCCCGCTCGGCACGATCGCCGCGGCCGCCGGCACGCCCGACTGGCAGGCGGTCGGGCGCTACGTCCGCGAGTGGGGACCGCAGGTCCTCGTGGTCGGCGTCCCTTATAATATGGATGGCACGTCCGGACCGCTGACCGAAGCGGCCCAGGGCTTCGCCGCCGAGCTCGGCCGGCGCTTCCGGCTCGAGGTTGCCACGGTCGACGAACGCCTGTCGTCGCGCGAGGCCGAGGACCTCCTGCGGCAGCAGCGCGCGAGCGGCGCCCGCACGCGACGCGTGCGGCACGGCGACGTCGACGCCGCGGCGGCGTGCGTGCTGGTGGAACAATGGCTGCGTGGGCGCGCCCACGGGCCCGGACGAGAGTGACGCGCATGCTGCCATTCAGCCAGTTCGACCAGCTCGGCCAGCTGCGGCACCTGATCACGCTGGAAGGGCTGTCGAGCGAGCAGGTGCGCGACCTGCTCGATCGCGCCCAGACCTACCTGCGCCGCCCGGGCGCGGCGCCGGCGATGAGCCGCGCCCTCGAGGGTGTCACGGTCGCCAACATCTTCACGGAGCCGAGCACCCGCACGCGCTCCTCGTTCGAGCTCGCCGCGCGCCGCCTCGGCGCCGACGTGCTCAACCTCGAGATCATGCTGTCCTCGCGCGTGAAGGGCGAGACCGTCCTCGACACCGTCTACACGCTGCAGGCGATGGCGGTCGACGTCTTCGTGATCCGCGACGCCGAGCCCGGCGTCGGCCAGTTCGTCGCCGAGCACGTGCAGGACCACGTCAGCGTGCTGTCGGCGGGCGAGGCACATTTGTCGCACCCGACCCAGGGCCTGCTCGATGCGCTGACGATCCTGCAGTACAAGGGGGGCTTTCGCGACCTGGTCGTCGCCGTCGTCGGCGACGTGCGCCACTCCCGCGTCGCGCGCTCGGCCTACCAGGTGCTGACGGCGCTCGAGGTCGGGGAACTCAGGATCGTCGCGCCCGATGCGCTGATGCCGGATGCGGGCGAGATGCCGGGCGCGCGCCGCTTCGGCACGCTCGAGGACGGCATCGCGCACGCCGACGTCGTGATGATGCTCCGGATCCAGAAGGAGCGCATGGCCGAGGCGATGATCCCGGACCCGCACGACTACTTCGCGCGCTGGGGACTCAACAAGCAACGCCTGAAGCTCGCGCGGCCCGAGGCGATCGTGATGCACCCCGGCCCGATGAACCGCGAGATCGAGATCGCGAGCGAGGTTGCCGACGGCTCGCACTCGGTGATCCGCCAGCAGGTCACGAACGGCGTCGCGGTCCGCATGGCGGTGCTCGCGACGGTGATCGCGAACCGCAACCGCGCGCGGAGCGCGCGGTGAGCGGGCGCCACCCCGAATACCGCGGCTCGATCCTGCTCGAGGACGCCGAGGTGCTCGGCCAGGAGAGCTGGCCGGGCGGGCAGTTCGTGCTGACGCTGCGCGCCCCGCGCTGCGCCGGGCGCGCGCTTCCCGGCAGCTTCGTGCACCTGAGCTGCGCCGCGGACCTGCCGATGCGCCGGCCGCTGTCGATCCAGCGCGCCGATGCGGTCGCGGGCACGATCGAGATCCTCTACAAGGTCGTCGGCGCCGGGCTCGCGCGGCTCGCCCGCGCCGGCCGCGGCGCCCGCCTGTCGTGCCTGGGTCCCATCGGCCGGCCCTTCGAGCCCGACCCCGGGCGGCCGCGCGCGCTGCTGATCGGCGGCGGCGTCGGCATGCCGCCGATGGTGTTCCTCGCCGACGCGCTCGCCGGGCAGCCGGGCTTTAAGCCGCTCGGGCTCTTCGGCTCGGAGATCCCGTTTCCGTTTCACGCGCGACCGTCGACGATCCTCGTCGCGGGGATTCCCGACGGGACGATCGCGAGCCATCCGCTGCTCGAGGCGCACGGCGTCCCGAGCCGACTGGCGAGCCTCGCGGGCTTGCCCGGCTGCTACCCGGGCTACGTCACCGAGCTCGCGAGCGAATGGCTCGCGAGCCTGCCGCGCGACGAGCTCGACAAGGTCGCGATCTACGCCTGCGGACCGACCCCGATGCTGAAGGCCGCCGCGCGCGTCGCACAGCGCTTCGGCGTGCCCTGCCAGGTGTCGCTCGAGGAGTTCATGGCCTGCGCGGTCGGCGGCTGCGCCGGCTGCGCGGTCGAGGTCGCAACGCCCGCCGGCCCGGCGATGAAGCGCGTCTGCGTCGACGGCCCGGTGTTCGACGCGAGCACCGTGTTCCCGCCCGCCGCCTGAGGAGCGCATGCACATCACGCTCACCGCGCTCGAAGCCCGCGTCATCGGGGCGCTGATCGAGAAGGAGATCACGACGCCGGACCAGTATCCGCTGTCGCTGAACGCCCTCACCAACGCCTGCAACCAGAAGACCAACCGCGACCCGGTGCTCGAGCTCGACGAGCGCACGGTGCAGGACCAGCTCGATGCGCTGTCGCGGCGCCACCTCGTCATGGAGCGCAGCGGCTTCGGCAGCCGCGTCGTCAAGTTCCGCCACCGCCTGTGCAACGGGGACCACAACCCGCTGCAGTTCTCGCCGCAGGAGCTGGCGATCGTCTGCGAGCTGCTGCTGCGCGGCCCGCAGACGCCGGGGGAGCTGCGCTCGCACGCGCAGCGGCTCGCGCCGTTCACGAGCCTCGGCGATGTCGAGACCACGCTGGAGCTCCTCGCGACACGCACCGACGGGCCGTTCGTCGTGCGGCTCGCGCGCCAGCCCGGCGCGCGCGAGGCGCGCTACGCGCAGCTCTTCTCGCCGCTCAGCGAGCCCGTCGGGACCGCCGACGCGGACGCCGCCGGCAACCCGGCGATCGTGGAGGCCGGGCTCGCGGCGCGCGTGTCGCGGCTCGAGGAGGCGGTCGAGGCGCTGAGCCGGGAGATCGCAGCGCTGAAGGCCCCGCGCTCTTGACCGGCATCGAGCGATGAGCGGGCGCGTTGTGTGCGCGCTCGCGCTCCTGATCGTGTGCGGGTCCGCGCTCGCGGCCGCGGACCAGGGCGCGGGCCCGGGCATTTCCAAGGACGAGGAGACGGCGCTCAGCGCGCGCCTCGTCAAGGCGCGCGAGCTCATCGAGGCGCATCAGCCGGCGAAGGCGATCGAGGCGTACCTCGATCCGGTGATCGCGCGCTACACCGAGGTCTACGCCGCCTCGCCCAGGGTCGTGTTCTGCGCGCGCGAGCCCGCCGAGTCGCTGATCTACCTGCTGGCGGTCGCCGGCGCGGGTGCCAAGGGCGCGCCTGCCGGGGAGGCGATCGTGATCGGTCCCAACTGGGCGGATGCCTACCTGCTGAAGGGCTACGCGCAGGTCGAGCTCGGGGACCGGACCGCGGCCGAAGCGACGCTCAAGCGGGCGGTGGCGCTCTCGCC
>DATKOP010000092.1:0-51882 GCA_035524595.1 Steroidobacteraceae bacterium
GTCACCCAGATCACCCGCCCGGCCACCGGCAGCTTCTCCTCCTCGCCCATCAGGTTGAGGAGCATGAACACCTCGTCGCCGAGGCGGTAGTTGCTGTTGGTCGGGATGAACAGCCCGCCGTTCTTCACGAACGGCATGTAGGCGAGGTACAGGGCGCTCTTGTCCTTGATCGTGAGCGTCAGTAGCCCCGGCTTGTTGGTCGGCTGTCGCATCAGGGTCCTATGGTCCTCAACCGCGCGCCCGGCCGGCGCGCAACGACCCGAGCTCGCGCGCCAGCCGCACGAGGAGCCGCTCGAAGAGTAACGTCACGTTCGCCGGTCCCTTGAGCGCCGCCTGAGCTGCCCGGGTATCGTCCAGGATCTCGTACAGGCCCTGAATATGTCGCCTCCGGGCGGCCGCTGGCAAGCCCGTATTGCCCGGACTGTGATCCGGTGCGGGCGCGAGCAGCCCGCGCCGGATCCGTTCGGTGACCCAGTTCTCGATCCACCGCAGCCGCTCGGCCGGCAGGCGCTGCTCGCAGCGCTCGGCGAGGCCGACGAGGTCGGGCTCCGGCCGCGCCAGCAGCCCCGGCAGCTCCGCCATCTCGCGCTCGAGGTCCCCCGCCCCGGCCGCCGCGAGCCTGAGCGCCGCGACCGGCGCGCCGGCGGCGAGCGACAAGAGCCCCGCCCAGTCGGTGGCCGGATCGATCCCGGCGAGCCACGCGAGCGCCGCCGCGCGCGGCGGCGGCGCGAGCTTGAGCCGCTGGCAGCGGCTCGCGATCGTCGCCGGCAGGCGCTCCGGGCGGGCCACCGTCAGGATCAGGAGCGCGCCCGCCGACGGCTCCTCGAGCGTCTTCAGGAGGGCGTTCGCGCCGCTCGCGTTGAGCGCATCGGCCGGCTGGACGATCGCCACCTTGCGCCCGCCGCGATAGCTCTTGAGCGTCAGGCCCGCGATCAGCTCGCGGATGTCCTCGACGGCGATCTGCTTCTTCTCGTCGGCGAGGCCCACGCGCCTGAGGTCCGGGTGGCTGCCGGCCGCGTACAGCCGGCAGGAGCTGCAGCGACCGCAGGCCTCCGCGCCGCCCGCCTCGCAGAGCGCGAGCCGCGCGATCCAGTCCGCGAGCGCGGCCTTGCCGAGCCCCGGCGCACCCTGCAGCAGCAGCGCGTGCGGCAGCCGCCCGGCGCCGATCGCGAGCGCCACCTGCTCACGGGCGGCATCGAGCCAGGGGGCGCGCGCCGCGAGGCCGTAGCCGTCGAGCTCGGCGGGGTCCATTCAGCGCACCCGCACGGCGTCGACCGCGCGCGCGACGTCCACCGCCACCGCGTCGGCGTCGCGGCTCGCGTCGATCACGCGGATGCGCTGCGGCGCCGCGGCCGCGAGCGCGAGGTAGCGGGCCCGCACCCGCTCGAAGAACGCGACCGCCTCGCCCTCGATGCGATCCGCCGCGCCGCGGCGGGCGCGGGCGCGCGCGAGCGCGGTCGCGACCGGCGCGTCCAGCAGGATCGTCAGGTCGGGCGTGAGGCCGCGCTGCGCGAGCTCGGCGAGCGGCGCGATCGCGGCGTCGGCCACGCCCCGGCCGCCGCCCTGGTAGGCGTAGCTCGCGTCCGTGTAGCGGTCGCAGAGCACCCAGGCGCCGCGCGCCAGCGCCGGGCGCACCCGGTTCTCGGTGTGCACCGCGCGCGCCGCGAACATCAGCAAGAGCTCGGCCGCGACCGGCACCGGCTCGCCGGCGGCATGCAGCACGAGCTCCCGGATCCGCTCGGCGAGCGGCGTGCCGCCCGGCTCGCGCGTCGCGACCACCTCGCGGCCGCCGGCCTCGAGCGCCGCCTTGAGCCGCTCGAGCTGCGTCGACTTGCCGACGCCCTCGATGCCCTCGAAGGTGATGAACCGCCCCGACTTCATCGCCGACCGCCTCCCCCGCCCCGCAGCCGCTCCAGGTAGCGGGCCACCGCCGCATTGTGCGCCTCGAGGGTGCGCGAGAACTCGTGGCGGCCGTCGCCGCGGCCGGTGGCGACGAAATAGAGGTCCTCGCTCTCGGCCGGCTGCACCGCCGCCTCGAGCGCCGCGCCGCTCGCGAGCGCGATCGGCGTCGGCGGCAGGCCGTCGCGGGTATAGGTGTTGTAGGGGGTGTCGCTGGTCAGGTCCCGGCGGTGGATGCTGCCGTCGTAGGCGGCCCCGAGCCCGTAGATCACGGTCGGGTCGGTCTGCAGCCGCATGCCGCGCCTGAGGCGGTTGACGAACACGGCGGCGATGTGCGGCCGCTCCTCCGGGTCGCCGGTCTCCTTCTCGATGATCGAGGCGAGGATCAGCGCCTCGTAGGCGCTCGCGAGCGGCAGGTCCGCGCGGCGCCTCAGCCACGCGGTCGCGAGCCGGTCCTCGAGGCGGCCGTGCGCGAGCCTGAGCACCTCGAAGTCGCTCGCGCCCTTCGGCACGAGGTAGGTGTCCGGGAAGAACTGGCCCTCGGCGGCCACCCCGGGCGAGCCGAGCCGCGCCATCAGCTGCGGGTCGCCGATGGCGGGGACGCTGCGCTTCAAGAGCGCGTTCGCGTGCAGCGACTCGAGCGCGGCGGCCGCGGTCCAGCCCTCCACCAGCGTCACCGGGTGCAGCAGCACGCGGCCCTCGACGAGCTGCTCGAGGAGCGCGAGCGGGCTCGTGCCGGGCGCGAGCGCGTACTCGCCGGCCTGCACCCGCGACGCCTTGCCCTCGCGGCGCGCGAGCCAGGTGAAGAGGCGCGGATGGTCGATCAGGCCGCGCGCCGCGAGCTCCTCGGCGACCCGGCCGAGCGGCTCGCCGGGCGCGATCTCGACCACGACGACGTGCGTCAGGCCGGCAAGCGGCGCGCGCTGCCAGCGCCCGGCATAGAGCCAGAGGCCTGCGGCCGCGGCGAGCCCGAGCGCCAGGAGCGCGCCGCAGGCGAGGAGCACGCGGCGCACGCTCAGAACCCGCCGGCCCACGCCTGCCCCTCGCGCGCGTAGCGGCCCGGCGCGAGCACGCGCGCGCCGAGCGCGCGGACCGGCCAGACGCCGATCAGCGCATTGGTCAGGAACAGCTCGCTCGCGCCGTCGAGCTCGGCGGGCTCGAGGTCGCGCTCCGTGACGGCGACGCCCGCGGCGCGCCAGGCCTCGATCAGCGCCGCGCGCATCACGCCCGCGACGCCGGCGCGCTCGAGCGCCGGGGTCACGAGGCGGTTGTCGATCACGGCGAACACGTTGCTCATCGTGCCGCAGACCAGCCGGCCGCGCACGTCCCGCAGGAGGCCCTCCTGCAGCGCCGGATGGCCGTCGAGCTCGCGCCGCGCGAGCACCTGCTCGAGGCGGTTCAGGTGCTTGAGGCCCGCCAGCAGGGGCTGCTCGGCGAGCCGCGTCTCGAGCAGGCGCACCGCGACGCCGTCGCGGGCCCAGGCCGCCGGTCGCGCGCGCGCCGGCAGGGCCGCGAGCCAGCGGCGCGCCGGCGCAGCGGGATCGGCGCCGTAGCCCGAGCCGCCGGCGCCGCGCGTGACGATCAGCTTGAGCAGCCCCGTCCCCGGCCGGCGGGCCGCCGCTTCGAGCTCCGCGGCGAGCGTCGCCGCGGGCGGCGCGGCGATGCCGAGACGCGCGCAGCCGGCCGCGAGCCGCGCCAGGTGTCGCGCGAGGAGCCTTGCCCGGCCGTCCGCCACCGCGATCGTCTCGAACAGCCCGTCACCGAACTCGAGGCCGCGGTCGAGCGGCAGCGCGTCGGCGAGCGGCACGCCGTCGAGCCACAGCATCAGGCGCGCTCGGCGCCGAGCGCGCGCACGAGGCCGCGCGCCTTGGCGCGGGTCTCCTCGAGCTCGCGGTCGGGATCGGAGTCGGCGACGATGCCGGCGCCGGCGAGGATGCTGAGCTCGCGGCCGTGCTCGGGCAGCGCCCGCACGGTCGCGGTGCGGATCAGGATGTTGAGGTCGAGGCTGCCGTCGCGGCCGAGGTAGCCGAAGGAGCCGGTGTAGGCGCCGCGCGGCCGCGCCTCGAGCTCGGCGATGATCTCCATGCAGCGCACCTTCGGGCAGCCGGTGATCGTGCCGCCCGGGAACAGCGCGCGGATCAGCTGGCCGGGGGTCACGTCCGCGCGCGTCGTGCCGCGCACGTTCGAGACGATGTGGTGCACGTGCGCGTAGCTCTCGATCGTCATGTACTCGTCGACCTCGACCGTGCCGGCGCGGCAGATCCGGCCGAGGTCGTTGCGCTCGAGGTCGAGCAGCATCACGTGCTCGGCCTGCTCCTTGGCGTTGGCGCGCAGTTCCGCGGTCACCAGCGCGTCGTCGCCGCGCCGCGGCCGGGTGCCGGCGATCGGCCGGGTCTCGACGCGCGCGCCGCGGCAGGCGACCAGCCGCTCGGGCGACGTCGACAGCACCGTCATGCCGGGCAGCGCCGCGAGCCCGGCGAAGGGGCCGGGGTTGGCGCGGCGCAGGTGCGCGTAGAGCGCGGCCGCCGCGACCCCGTCGGGCAGGCGCGCGCGCCACTCGCGCGCCAGGTTCGCCTGGTAGATGTCGCCGGCGGCGATGTACTCGAGGGCGCGGCGCACCGCGCGCCGGTAGCGCTCGGGATCGTCCTCGACGAGCGCGAGCGCGGGAATCGGCGGCGGCGCCGGCGGCGGTGCGGCGAGGGGCCGCAGCCGGTCGGCGAGCAGCGCGAGCTCGGACTCGGCGCCCGGCTCCGCCACCAGCCACAGCTCGCCCGCGGCGTGGTCGTAGATCGCGGCGGCGCGCACCCGCGCCGCGAACGCGACCGGCCCCGGGCCGCGCGGCAGCCTGAGGCGCGGCTCGACCTCCTGCGCCAGCTCGTAGCCGAGGTACACGAACCAGCCGCCGGCGAACGGCAGCGGCGCCTCGGGCGCGGGCGCCACGCGCTCGGCGGCGAACCAGGTGTCGAGCGCGGCCAGGAAGCCGCCGCTGCCGGCCCGCGCGCCGACCAGGGCGCCGCCCGGGTCGAGCCACAGCGCCTCGGCGCCCGCGACCAGCAAGAGGTCGTAGCGACCCTGGCGGGTGCCGCTGCTCGCGCTCTCGAGCAGGAACGGGAAGCGCGCGGGGTCCGCGATGTGGGCCCCGAGGAGGTCCGGCCGCCAGCGGCCGAGGAGGCGCACCGTCGGCGCGCGGCCCGCGCGGCCCGGGGCCACCGCGCTCACTTGAGCCGGCGGAACACCAGGCTGCCGTTGGTGCCGCCGAACCCGAAGGAGTTCGAGAGCGCGATGTCGATCTTCATCGACCGGGCCGTGTTCGGCACGTAGTCGAGGTCGCACTGCGGGTCCGGGTTGTCGAGATTGATCGTCGGCGGCGCGACCTGGTCGCGCAGCGCCAGGATCGTGAACAGCGCCTCCACCGCCCCGGCCGCACCCAGCAGGTGGCCGGTCACGGACTTGGTGGAGCTGATCGCGACCCGCGCCGCGGCGGCGGCGCCGAGCGCGCGCTTGATCGCGGCGGTCTCGGCGATGTCGCCGAGCGGCGTCGAGGTCGCGTGGGCGTTGATGTAGTCGAGCGACTCGGGGGCGACGCCCGCGTCCCTGAGCGCGTTGACCATCGCGAGCCGCGCGCCCTCGCCGTCCTCGGGCGGCGCCGTGATGTGGTGCGCGTCGCCGCTCATGCCGAGGCCGGCGAACTCGGCGTAGATGCGCGCGCCGCGCGCCCTGGCGTGCTCGTACTCCTCGAGAACCAGCGCGCCGGCGCCGTCGCCGACGACGAAGCCGTCGCGGTCGCGGTCCCACGGCCGGCTGGCGCGCGTCGGGTCGTCGTTGCGCTCGGACAGCGCCTTGGCCTGGCAGAAGCCCGCGAGCCCGAGCGGGTTGATCGCCATCTCGGCGCCGCCGGCGATCATCACGTCGGCGTCGCCGTACTGGATGCAGCGCGCGGCGATGCCGATGCTGTGGGTCGAGGTGGTGCAGGCCGTGACCACCGCGAGGTTCGGGCCCTTCAGGCCGTAGCTGATCGAGACGTGGCCCGAGATCATGTTGATGATGCTCGCCGGCACGAAGAACGGCGACACCTTGCGCGGGCCCTTGGCCTCGAGCAGCTTCTCGTGCGTGATCTGGATGGTCTCGAGCCCGCCGATGCCGGCGCCCATGGCGACGCCGATGCGCTCGGCGTTGGCCGGGGTCACGGCGATGCCGCAATCCCTGATCGCCTGCGTCGCGGCGGCGAAGCCGTACTGGACGAAGGGATCCATGCGCCGCGCTTCCTTCGGCGCCAGGTAGTCGTCGACGACGAAGTTGCGCACGTCGCCGGCGAAGCGCGTCGGGTAGTTGGTGGTGTCGAAGCGGCTGATCGGGCCGATGAAGCTGCGGCCGTGGACGACGTTGTCCCAGGCCTCGGCGACGCTGCTGCCGGCCGGGGAGACGATGCCGAGGCCCGTGACGACGACGCGACGCTTGGTCAAGGCGCCTCCGCGGCTGTGCGACGAAAACGGTGTGGACGGGAAGCGAACCCGGCAGAGTCCTTGCCGGGCTGCTTCCCGCAGTGGAACTCAGGCCTTGCCCTGATGCTCCGTGATGTAGTCGATTGCCTGCTGGACGGTGGTGATCTTCTCCGCGTCCTCGTCAGGAATCTCGGTCTCGAACTCCTCCTCGAGCGCCATCACGAGCTCGACGGTATCGAGCGAGTCGGCCCCCAGATCGTCCACGAAGGAGGCATCGCTGGTCACTTCCTCTTCCTTGACGCCCAGCTGCTCGGCGACGATCTTCTTGACCCTCTCTTCAACGCTGCTCATCGTTCTGTAGTCCTCTGTGACGCCAAAGCGTGTCGGGCCCAACGGGGCGCCGGGGACGAAATGTCCCGGTGTCGCGTGGACGGCGCATTTTATGGGAAACGAGGGTCCCCGGCTACGGACGCGTTCTCAAGTCAATTCAATGACTTGACTCTTTCCGGCCGTCAGGGCATGTACATTCCGCCGTTGACGGACAGCGTTTCGCCGGTCACATAGCCGCCGGCGGCCGAGGCGAGGTACAGGACCGCCGCGGCGATGTCCTCGGGGCTGCCGAGCCGCCCGAGCGGGATCGTGGCCGAAAGCCCGGCGCGCTGCTCCTCGCTCAGGGCGCGGGTCATGTCGGTGTCGATGAACCCGGGCGCCACCACGTTGCAGGTGATGTGGCGGGAGGCGATCTCGCGGGCCAGCGACTTCGTGAAGCCGATGATGCCGGCCTTGGCGGCCGCGTAGTTCGTCTGGCCGGGGTTACCGGTGAGGCCGACCACCGAGGCGATGCTGATGATGCGGCCGGTGCGCGCCTTCATCATGCCGCGCAGCACCGCCTTCGACAGCCGGTAGACCGAGCTCAGGTTGGTGTTCAGGATCGCCTCCCAGTCCTCGGGCTTCATCCGCATCAGGAGGCCGTCGCGGGTGATGCCGGCGTTGTTGACCAGGATGCCGACGGCGCCCTCGCGGCCCTCGATGTCGGCGATCGCCGCCTCGACGCTCGCGGCGCTCGCGACGTCGAGCACGAGGCCCCGGCCCGGCAGGCCCTCGGCGGCGAGCGCCGCGCCGATCGAGGCCGCGCCCGCCTCGCTGGTCGCGGTGCCGATCGCCGTCGCGCCGTGGCGCGCGAGCGCGAGCAGGATCGCCCGGCCGATGCCGCGCGTGGCGCCGGTGACGAGCGCCACCTGACCGTCGACCCGGAAGCTCACGGCCGTGTCGTTGCTCATGCTGGCTCCCTAGGCGAGCGCGGCGGCGAGGCTGACGGGGTCCTCGATCGCCTGCATCGCGATGTCCTTGTTGCGCTCGATGCGGCGGTTGAGCGCGGTCAGCACCTTGCCCGGGCCGCACTCGACGATCCGCGTCGCGCCCCTGGCGACCATGTCGCGGATGGTGTCGGTCCAGCGCACCGGGCAGGACAGCTGCGCGACCACCTGGTCGCGGATCGCCGCCGCCGAGTCGTGGCGCCCGAGGCCGAGCGCGTACACCGGCCAGCGCGGCACCGCGATCGGCACCGTCGCGAGGCGCTCGCGCAGGCGCTCGCCGGCGGCCCTGAGCAGCGAGCTGTGCGCCGGCACGCTGACCGGCAGGAGCAGCGCGCGCTTGGCGCCGCGCGCCTTCGCCGCCTCGAGCGCGCGCGCGACCGCCGCCGCGTGCCCCGCGATCACGAGCTGCCCCGGGGAGTTGTAGTTGACGGGCTCGACGACCTCGCCCTGGGCGGCCTCGGCGCAGGCGGCCTCGACGTCGGCGTCCTCGAGGCCGAGGATCGCCGCCATCGCGCCCTGCCCGGCCGGCATCGCCTCCTGCATCACGCGGCCGCGGAACTGCACCACGGCGACCGCGTCGCGAAACTCGAGCGCCTCGGCGCAGACGAGCGCCGTGAACTCGCCGAGGCTGTGGCCGGCGAGCAGCGCCGGGTCCGGCGCGCCGCGGGCGCGGAACGCCCGCCAGACCGCGACCCCCGCCGCCAGCATCGCCGGCTGCGTGCGCTCGGTGCTGTTGAGGAGCTCCTCCGGGCCCTCGGCGACCAGCCGCCCGAGGTCGTAGCCGAGCACGGCCGAGGCCTCGGCGAAGGTCGCGCCGACCACCGGCTCGGCGGCGGCGAGCGCGCCGAGCATGCCGACCGACTGGGACCCCTGCCCCGGAAACACCACCGCCAGCGACATCGGCTCCACCCCTTGAGTCGAGGGCGCGATTATAGCGATGCGCGCGGCGCGCGCAGCGCGAGCGCCGCGAGGCCGCCGCCGACCGCGCCGTAGAGGTGCGCGACCACGATCACCGGCAGCGCCGCGTCGAGCCCGGCGCTGAGCGGGCCGTGCCAGTGCTCGGCGAGCAGCTTCGCGGCGAGCAGCGCGCCGGTGGCGAGCGCCTCGCGCGGCGCGCGCCGCCAGGCGAACCGCGCCGCCGCCGCCCAGGCGCCGTGCAGCAGGCCCGACAGCCCGAGGTACCAGCCGACCCCGGGCGCCAGCAGGTACAGCCCGCCGCCGACCGCGAGCGCCGCGGCGAGCGCGACGCAGAGCCACTCGCGCGCGCGCGCATCGGCGGCATAGAGCCACCACAGCAGCGCGAGCCCCGCGAGGTTGAGCGCGAGGTGGCGGGCGTCGTGGTGCACGAGGTGGCAGCTGAGGAGCCGCCACCACTCGCCCGCGCGGATCGCGCCGCGCTCGTAGCGAAGCGCCGACACCGCCCCGGGCCCGGCGAGCGCCGGCGCGAGCAGCGCGACCGCGACGGCGGCGAGCGCCGCGAGCCGGTGCGCGCGGGCGAGCGTGCGGAACTTCGCGAGCGCCGCCTCAGTCAAAGCGCCTGGGTCCTTCTGCTATCATTCGCCGTTGTTTCCCGGGCCGTTCCGGCCCGACGGAGTCTAGTCCATGATGGTGCGCGCGCGCGGCTTCACGCTGATCGAGATCATGGTCGTGGTCGTGATCCTCGCGATCCTCGGCACCCTGGTCGCGCCGCAGATCCTCGGGCGCATCGACGAGGCGCGCGTCACCAAGGCGAGGAACGACCTCAGGCTCTACGAGAGCGCGCTCGACCTGTACCGGATGGACAACTTCAAGTACCCGACCACCGACCAGGGCCTCGATGCGCTGGTGCACAAGCCCAACGACCCCAACCTCAAGAACTACCGGCCCGAAGGCTACGTCAAGCAGCTGCAGAAGGACCCGTGGGGTCACGACTACGTCTACGTCTCGCCGGGCACCAACGGCGCGCCCTACGACCTCTTGTCGCTCGGCGCCGACGGCCAGCCGGGCGGCACCGGCCTCGACGCCGACATCAGCCTGCGCGAGGCGGACGCCGGCGGCACCGCCAGATAGCGGCGCCGCACGCAGCCGCGCGCCGTGCCAACGCGCCGCAGCCCCGGCCGACGTGCCGGGTTCACGCTGATCGAGATCCTGGTGGTCGTGGTCATCATCGCGGTGCTGACCTCGGTCGCGGTGCTGTCGATGGGCGTGCTCGGCAAGGACCGCGGCCTCGAGGCCGAGGGCGAGCGCTTCAGCGACGTCGCGGCCGCGGCGATGGAGCAGGCCGAGCTCGAGGGCCGCGACTTCGGCATCCACTTCAGCGCCACGCGCTACGAGGTGCTGACCTACGTGACGCGCCGCTCGCGCTGGGAGTCGGTCGTCGACGACCGGCTGTACTCGGTGCACGAGCTGCCGGCCGGGGTCACGGCGCGGCTCGAGATCGAGGGCAAGCCGATCCAGTTCAATGACGACCAGGCCGGGGTCGAGCGCGTGCCGCAGGTGCTCATGTACTCGAGCGGCGACGTCTCGCCCTACCGCCTGAGCTTCGGCCGCGAGGGCAGCGACGACGTCTGGAGCGTCGACGGCGGCGCCGACGGCACCCTCAAGGTGACGCGGCCCGGCACCGCGCCGGCGGCGCCGGGCGCGGGCGCCGGGGCGGCGCCGTGAGCGCGCGCGGCTTCACGCTGATCGAGGTGCTGGTCGCGCTCGCGATCGCCGCGATCGGGCTCGCCTCGGTGCTGTCGGTGGTCACCGGCAGCGCCCGCAACGCGATCTACCTGCGCGACAAGACCTTCGCCAGCTGGATCGCCGCCAACAAGATCACGGAGCTGCGGCTCGGCAACACCATGCCGTCGGTCGACAAGACCGACGGCGACCTCGACTACGCCGGCCAGAAGTGGAAGTGGGAACAGACCGTGACGCAGACCGAGGTGCCCGGCATGCGGCGCATCGACGTCGCGGTGCGCTTCGCGGAGGCGCCGGCCGAGGCCGTGCTCGCCACCGTCACCGGCTTCGTCGGCCGCACCCAGGTCGCGGCGCCCGCCTCGAGCTCGTCGTGGGAGCTCGACCCGACCGCGACCGTGCCGGGCGCGACCACGCCGGCGACGACGCCGACGACGCCCGCGCCGCTGCAGCCGGCGCCGGCGGTGACCAGGTGAGCGCCCGCCGCCGCGCGCGCGGCTTCACGCTGATCGAGGTGCTGGTCTCGGTGTTCCTGCTGAGCGTGCTGTCGGCCTTCGCCTACGAGACGCTGAGCTACGTGCGCCGCTCGCGCGAGGCCACCAACGCCTCCTTCGAGCGCATCCGCGCCATCGAGCTCGCGATGCACTACCTGGTCACCGACTTCCAGCAGCTCGAGCCGCGGCCGGTGCGCGACCTGCTCGGCCAGTCGGCGCTGCCGGCGATCCTCGCCGACCCGCGCACCACCAACCTCGTGACGCTGACGCGCGGCGGCTGGCCGAACCCGGCCGGCCTGCCGCGCGGCACGCTGCAGCGGGTCAACTACCGGCTCGACAACGGCACGCTGATCCGCGAGTACCAGACGGTGCTCGACGCGACGCTGTCGAACACGCCGGTGACGCGCGAGCTGCTCAAGGACGTCGTCAAGGTCGGCATCCGCTACATGGACTCGAGCCGCGTCTGGCAGGAGCAGTGGCCGCCGCTCGCGAGCGGCCCGGGCGGGCCGACCGTGCCGCTGCGGATGCGGCCGATGGCGGTCGAGATCGTCATCGAGCTCAGGGACGCCGGCCGCCTGACGCGCCTCGTCGAGGTGCCCTCGTGAGGCGTGCGCGCGGCGTCGCGCTGATCATCGCGCTGGTGGTGGTCGCGCTCGCGACGATCCTCGCGACGCGCATCGGCTCGCAGGGCGCGCTCGACCAGCGGCGCGGCGCCTCGCTGCTGCTGCAGGAGCAGGCCTTCCAGGTGGCGCTCGGCGCCGAGGCCTGGGCGATCGAGATCCTGCGCGAGGACGCCGAGAACAGCCGCCGCGACTCGCTCGACGAGGCGTGGGCGACGCCGCTGCCGCCGATCCCGATCGAGGGCGGCACCGTCGAGGGCCGCATCGAGGACCTGCAGGGGCGCTTCAACCTCAACAACCTGATCCGCACCAACGGCACCAAGAACGACGCGATGTTCGCGGTGTTCCAGCGCCTCTTGGCGCGGCTGCAGCTCGAGCCGAAGTGGGCCTCGCTGCTGGTCGACTGGATCGACGCCGACACCGTCGCCGACGGCATCGACGGCGCCGAGGACGGCTTCTACACCGGGCTCACGCCGCCGTACCGCACGCCGAACCGGCCGATCACCAGCACCAGCGAGCTGCTGGCGCTGCCGGGCTTCGGCATCGAGCGCTACCGGCGGCTGCAGCCCTTCGTCGCGACGCTGCCGGTCGGCACGCCGCTCAACGTCTGCACCGCGCCCGGCGAGGTGCTCGACTCGCTCGCGCCGACGCTGAACACCTTCAGCCAGGATCCGAAGCAGCTGATGACCAACCGCCAGAAGGGCTGCTTCCCGTACGTCGCCGACGTCAAGGCGGCGATCGATCCGTTGCTGACGCCGGACGAGCGCAAGGTCATCGAGCCGATGCTGGCCGAGTCGACCAAGTGGTTCCGCGGCACGATCGTCGTCAGTATTGGCACTACCGAACTCACGCTGTACAGTCTCTTCGAGCGCAATCCCGGCGGCTATTCGCGCGTGGTTCTGCGCACCCTCGGCACCGAGTGATGCATGGCTGACTCCTTCGTCCTGCGCTTCCCGGCGCCCGGCGCCTCGCCGGACGCGGCCGAGTGGGTGCTCGTGGACGGCCGCGGCGCGCGGCTCGCCGCGGTCGGCCGCGGCACGCTCGCCGAGGCCGCGGCGGCGCTCGGCGGCCACCGCCTGGTGGTGCTCGTGCCGGGCACCGAGGTCACGCTCGCGGCGCCGCAGCTGCCGGCGCGCGGCGGCGCGCGGCTCGCCAGGCTCGCGCCGTTCGCGCTCGAGGAGCAGCTCGCCACCGAGATCGAGGCCATGCACTTCGCGGTCGGCCGGCAGGGCGCCGACGGGCGCGTGCCGGTGGCGGCCGTCGAGCGCGAGCGCTTCGCCGGCTGGCTCGCGGCGCTCGAGGCCGCCGGCCTCGTGCCGGCCGCCGTCTACCCGGACTCGCTGGCGGTGCCCGACAACCCGGCGCACGTCGTCGTGGTGCTCGAGGGCGACCGCGTCGTCGTGCGCCGCCCGGGCGCGCTGCCGCTCGCGCTCGAGGCCGACCCGCTCGAGGCCGCGCTCGCGATCGCGGGGCTGCCGGAGCCGGGCGGCGACAGCGCCCAGCACGTGCTGGTGTACGCCGACCCGGTCGACTGGCCGCGCCACGAGGCGGCGATCGAGGCGCTGCGCGAGCGGGTCGCGACGCTCAAGGTGCAGATGCTCGCCGAGGGCGTGCTGCCGCTGCTCGCCGCCGGCGCCGCCGGCGCCGGCGGCGCGCCGATCAGCCTGCTGCAGGGCGCGTTCCTGCCGCGGCAGGGCTTCGCGGGCGAGTGGTCGCGCTGGCGACTGGCGGCGACGCTCTGCGCCGCGTTCGTCGTGCTGCACCTCGCGACGCTCGGCGTCGACTGGTGGCGCCTCGCGCGCGAGGAGGCCAAGGTGGACGCCGAGCTCAAGGCCGAGGCCGCCGAGGCGCTGCCGAACGTCCAGAACCTGGCGCGCCTGCCGAGCCTGCACGCCGCGGTCGAGAGCCGCGTGCACCGCACGCGCGCCGCGGTCAGCGAGGGCCTGCTCGGCACGCTCGGCGTGCTCGCCGACTCGGTGCGCGAGGTGCCGGGCACGCAGGTGCAGTCGCTCAGCTACCGCGGCGGCACCACCGACCTCACGCTCGATGCGCCGGACGTCGCCGCGCTCGACCGCCTGCAGCAGGCCGCCAAGGGCCGCGGCCTCGACGCCCAGCTGCAGGGCGCGACCCAGCGCGACCAGCGCTACGAGGGCCACCTGCAGCTGAAGGGCCCCGGCACGTGAGCGCGCCGCTCCGAGAGCGGCTCGAGACCTGGTACGCGGGACTGAACCCGCGCGAGCAGCTGATCGTGCGCGCCGGCGCGGTCGCGGGCGCGCTGCTCGTGGTGCTCGGGCTGGTGCTCAGGCTGCACGCGGTGGTGCAGAACGCCGAGAAGCGGCTCGCCGGCAAGCGCGCCGACGCCGCCTACATCAGGAGCGTGCTGCCGGAGCTGCACGCCGCTCCGCTGCCGGCCGGCGGCGGCCAGTCGCTGGTGACGGTCGTCGACCGCACCACCCGCGACGTCGGCCTCGCGCTCAACCTCAAGGGCACCGAGCCGAGCGGCGCCAACGGCGTGCGGGTGCGCTTCGAGGCGGCGTCGTTCGAGCAGCTGGTGACGTGGCTCCTGCGCGTGCAGCAGGAGTACGGCCTCGCGATCCAGGCGGCGACGCTCGAGAAGACCGACGCCCCCGGGCGGGTCAACGCGAGCCTGACGCTGGTGCGCAGCTGAGCATGCGCCAGGGCGCGCTGATCGCCGGCGTCGGCGTGCTGGTGTTCGTCGCGGTCGGCGTCGCGACGCTGCCGGCCTCGCTGCTGGTCGACCGGCTGCCCCCGGACCTCAAGGTCGAGGGCGTCAGCGGCAGCGTCTGGAGCGGCGGCGCCGACTCGATCCGGCTGCGCGGCACGCCGCTCGGCGGCTTCAGCTGGAGCGCCGAGCCCGCGGCGCTGCTGACCGGCGAGCTCGCGTTCCGGATCGCGGTGACGCGCCCCGACGGCTACGTGCGCGGCCGCATCGGCGCGACCATCGGCGGCGCGCTCACGGGACGCGAGCTCGAGCTCGAGCTGCCGCTGACCGCGCTGCACCCGGGCTCGCAGAAGGACTGGCAGGGCCAGCTGCACGGCAAGGTGCAGTCGGTGCGCCTCGAGAAGGGCTGGCCGGTCGCGCTGGTCGGCGCCTTCCAGATGACCGGCCTGACGCCACCGGCCTCGGAGCTGCCGATCGGCGACTACGCGCTCGAGTTCGACGGCCGCGCCGACACCCCGTCGCAGCTGGTCGGGCGCGTGCGCGACCTCGCCGCGCCGCTCGTGGTGCGCGCGCAGCTGGTGCTGAAGCGCGACCGCAGCTACACGCTCGCCGGCGAAGTGACGCCGCGGCCGGACACGCCGCCCGACATCAGCCGCGCGGTGCGCTTCCTGGGGGCGCCGGACGCCGCCGGGCGGCGCACCTTCGAGATCACCGGCACGTTCTGACTCGCTGGCGTGCGTCGCCGACCGGGAGGGTGCCGATGAGCGAGGTGGTCAGGGACGACGTCGAGGCGGGCCGCTTCGAGCTCGCCGTCGGCGCGGCGATCGCCTTCGTCGACTACCAGAGGAGCGGCCGCACGCTCGTGCTGCGCCACGCCGAGGTGCCGGCCGAGCTCGAGGGCCGGGGCGTCGGCTCGCGCCTCGTGCGCGCGGTGCTCGAGCTCGCGCGCGCGCGCGGCGAGCGGGTCGTGCCCCGCTGCCCGTTCATCGCGCGCTACCTCGAGCGCCATCCCGAGTACCAGGACCTGGTCGCGAGCGACGCGCGCTGACTGCGGCGCCACGGCCGCCCGGCGCATTGACGGCGGCGGGCGGATCGCCGACGCTCGGCGGCGGCCGCGGCCGGCAGGGGGGACGATGGCGGAGCTCGCGTTCGCGCTCGTGATCGTGCTGGCGCTGCTCTGGCTCGCGGAGCGCGGCCGGGTCCGGCGCCGCCTCGCCGAGCTCGAGGCCGAAATCGCGGAGCTCGGGCGGGTGCGCCGGCGCCTCGCGGACCTCGAGGCGGGGCCCGCGGCGCGCGCGACGCCGCCGGCGCCGGCCGCCGCGGCGCGGGCGGAGCGCGCCGCGCCGGCGCGAGCCGAGTCCGCCGCGCCGCCCCCGGCAGCGGTGGCCCCGCCGGCGTCCGCCGCAGCCGCCCCGCCGCCGGCCGACTGGCGCAATGCGGTCGAACCCGCCCCCGCCGCCGCGCCTCGCTGGCGCCCGGCGCCGCCGCCGCCGCGACCCGCGCTCCTGCCCGCTTGGCTCACGGAGTTCTTCACCGGCGGCCACCTGATCGTGCGCGCGGGCGTCGTGGTGCTGTTCTTCGGCGTCGCGTTCCTGCTGCGCTACGCGGCCGAGCACTCGCACCTGCCGATCGAGGCGCGGCTCACGGGCGTCGCGGTCGGCGCGCTGGTGCTGCTCGGCCTCGGCTGGCGCTGGCGTGCGCGCCGCCGCGGCTACGCGCTCGCGCTGCAGGGCGGTGGCGTGGGGCTCCTCTACCTGACCGTGTTCGCGGCGCTGCGCCTGTACGCGCTGCTCGCGCCGGGCGCGGCCTTCGCGCTCCTGGCCGCGGTCGCGGCGCTGTCGGCCGTGCTCGCGATCCTGCAGGAGTCGCTCGCCTTCGCGATGCTCGGCGCGACCGGCGGCTACCTCGCGCCGGTGCTGACCGCCGACCCGCACGGCGACCACGTCGCGCTCTTCAGCTACTTCGCGCTGCTCGACCTCGCGGTGGTCGGCATCGCGTGGTTCCGCGCCTGGCGCCCGCTCAACCTGCTCGCCTTCGCCTTCACCTACGGCATCGGCACGCTGTGGGGCGTGCTGCGCTACGAACCGTCGCAGCTCGCCAGCACCGAGCCCTTCGTTGCGCTGTACTTCGCGCTGTTCGTCGCCGCGGCGGTGCTGTTCGCGCGGCGCGAGGCGCCGCGGCTCGGCCACTACGTCGACGGCACGCTGGTGTTCGGCACGCCGGTCGTGACGCTCGGCCTGCAGGCCGGGCTCGTGCGGCACCTGCCCTACGCGCTCGCCTACAGCGCGCTCGCGCTCTCGGCCTGCTACCTGCTGCTCGCCTGGCAGCTGAAACGCCGCGGGCGCGCGACGCTCGCGCTGCTCCTCGAGGCCTTCCTCGCGCTCGGCGTCGCCTTCGCGACGCTCGCGATCCCGTTCGCGCTCGAGGGCCGCTGGACCGCGGCCAGCTGGGCGCTCGAGGGCGCGGCGGTGCTGTGGGTCGGTGTCAGGCAGGGGCGGCGGCTCGCGGTCGCGGCCGGCCTCGCGCTCGAGCTGCTCGCCGGCCTCGCCTACCTCTCGGAGTTCCCGGCGCTGCTCACCGGCCCCGCCGGCCCGGCAATCGCCAACAGCCGCTACCTGACGGCGCTGCTCGTGAGCGCCGCGGCCTTCATCGGCGCCGGGGCGCTCAGGCGCGCGGGTCCCGGCTGGCTCGAGGGCTGGCGGGGGGCGCTGCGGGATGCGCTCCTCCTCTGGGGCCTCCTCTGGTGGCTCGGCGACGGCCTCGCCGAGATCGACCGCTACGTCACGGGCGGCGAGGCCGCGGCGGCGTCGATCGCCTTCCTCGGCGCGAGCGCCCTCGGCGCCAGCCTCGCCGGTGCGCGCGCCGGCCTGCGCCTGCCGCGGCTCGCGGCGCTCGTGCTGCTGCCGGCGCTCGCCGCCTGCGCGCTCGCGCTCGCCGGGGCCCCGCATCCCGGCGCCCGCGGCGGCTGGTGGGCCTGGCCGCTCGCGCTCGCCGCGGCGTACGCGGCGCTGCGCCGCGACGAGGCGCTCGTGCCGCCGGCGGCGCAGACCGCGCTGCACGCGCTCGGCCTCTGGCTCGCGACCTGGCTCGCGAGCGCCGAGCTCGCCTGGCAGGTCGGCCAGGCGGTGCGCGAGAGCGGCACCTGGGCGGCGGCGGTGCTCGGCGCGCTGCCGGCTGCGGCGCTCTACGGCGCCGCGCGCGGCAGCCGCGGTGCGCGCTGGCCGGCGGGCGCGCAGCCCGTGGCGTACGGCGGCGTGGGCGCGGCGGGCCTCGGGCTGTACCTCGTCAGCTGGATCGGCTACTCGGCCGCGGCCTTCGACGGCGGCGCCCGCCCGCTGCCGTACCTGCCGCTGCTGAACCCGATGGACGGCGCCGAGGCGTTCGCGGTGCTGGCGCTCGTGGCGGCGCTCGCTGCGCTGCCCACGGCGCGGCTGCCGGCCGAGCTCGGCCAGCTGCGCGCGCCGCTGCGGCTCGTGGTCGCGCTCGCCGCGTTCGCGTGCCTGAACGCGATGCTGTTGCGCACGCTGCACCACTACGCCGCGGTGCCCTACGATCTCGAGGCGATCGCCGCCTCGACGCTCGCGCAGACCGCGATGACGATCTTCTGGACGCTGCTGGCGCTCGCCCTGATGATGGTCGCGAGCAGGAGCGGCCGGCGGACCGTCTGGATCGCGGGTGCGGCGCTGCTGACGGTGGTGATCGCGAAGCTGTTCCTGGTCGACCTGTCGCGCACCGGCACCGTGCTGCGGATCGTCTCGTTCCTCGGCGTCGGCGTGCTGATGCTGGTGATCGGCTACGTCTCGCCGCTGCCGCCCCGCGACCCCGAGCCCAGCACCTGAGAGAGGCCCGATGCGCGCCCTTTGGACCGTGACCGCGCTCTGCGCCGCCTCGCCCGCGCTCGCCGCCGGCGCCGAGGTGCGGCCGAACGACTACGCCTACGGCGCGCCGCTCGCGATCGACGGCCGCGCGGCGCTCTATGCCGCGCCGCTGCCGCTCGACGTCTACCGGGTCGCGGTGCGGGCCGAGCTCACCGACCTCTGCGTCGTCAACGGCCGCGGCGAGGTGGTGCCGTTCGCGCTGCGGCGCCCGCCGGCGGCGCACCGGCAGCCGGCGCCGTTCGAGCCGCTCGCGCTCTTTCCGCTGCGCGCGCCGGACCGCAACCCGAGCGAGGCGCTCAAGCTCAGGCTGAGAAGCGGCTCGACCTCGCTCGACCTCGACCAGCCGCAGGAGGCCGCGCCCGCCGGCAGCGTGCGCGCCTACCTCGTCGACGCGCGCGGCGCCGGCCGGCCGCTGACGGCGCTCAGGCTCGGCTGGCCCGCGGGCGCGGCCGAGTTCGCCGCGCGGCTCACCGTCGAGACGAGCGACGACCTCGTGCACTGGCAGGGCGCGACCCGCGGCGCCGCGGTCGTGAACCTGCACTTCGCCGGCCAGGACTTCGTGCGCGCCGAGGTGCCGCTCGCCGAGGTGCGCGCGCCATTCCTGCGGCTCTCGTTCGAGGACCCGGCGCCGGCCCTGACGCTGACCGGGGTCGCCGGCGCGCGGCGCCTGCCGGAGCCCGAGGCGGCGCGCGCCGAGCGGGTGGTGCCGGGGCGCGCCACCGCCGTCGCCGGCGAGTACGAGTTCGAGCTCGACGCGGCGCTGCCGCTCGACCGCGTCAGCCTCGCGCTGCCGGAGGAGAACACGGTGGTCGAGGCCGAGTTCCTCGCCCGCGCCGGCGACGCGGGCGACTGGGCCCGCGTCGCGCGCGGCCGGCTGTACCGGCTGAAGGTCGCGGCGCAGGCGGACCTCAGCAACGCACCGCTCGCGCTGCCGCCGACGCGCGCGCGCCACTGGAAGGTGCGCGTCGCGAGCGCCGGCGGCGGCCTCGGCGGCGGCCTGCCGTCGCTGGTCGGCGGCTGGCTCGCCGACGAGCTCGTGTTCGTCGCGCGCGGGCCGGCGCCGTTTCGGCTCCTGTACGGCAACGCCGCGGCCGTGCCGCTCGCGGTCGGCGTCGAGGCGCTCACGGTGCCGGCGGCGGGGCCGGAGGCGCCGGCGCCGACGCTCGAGCCGCGGCCGGCGACGGTCGGCGAGCGGATCAGCTACGGCGGCGCCGGGCGCCTGGTGCCCGAGCGCCCGGCGCCCGACTGGAAGCGCTGGCTGCTGTGGGCGGTGCTGGTCGGCGGGGTCGCGGCGCTCGGCCTGATGGCGCGTCGCCTGGCGCGCGACGCCTAGCGCCGGCGGCGCTCAGCAACGGGGTCCCGCGGCGGGCGCCCACTCGCGCCAGCCGCCGAGCAGCGGGAAGTAGAGGCCGAGGCGGATCGGCCGGCCGGGCTCGCGCGCCGCGATCAGCTCGGCGTAGCGCTCGAGCTGCGCGGCGTAGCGCAGCCGCTCCTGGTCGAGGAAGGCCTCGCGGTCCGTGCCCTCGTGCACGCTCGTCTTGTAGTCGACGATCCAGCGCACGCCCTCGCGGTCGACGAAGGTGCGGTCGATGCGCGCCGCGCCGATCCGCCCGCCGCGCTCGGCCGAGAGCTCGAGCTCGCTGGCCGCGACCGCGTGCGAGGGGTCGAACAGCCACGCGCCGCGCGGATCCGCGGCGGTGGCCTCGAGCGCCCGTCGCACGCGCGCCACCGCCTCGCCGAGCTGCGCGCCGCCGACGCCGAGCTCGGTGAGCCGCCGCCGCCAGGCGGCGTCGCGGCCGGCGGCGGCGAGCGCGAGCCCGCGGCTCGCGGCGCGCTCGAGCTCCTCGTGCACCACGGTGCCGACGTGCCGCGCCGCGGTCGTGACCCAGTCGAACTCGAAGGCCGACGGGCCCTCCGGCCGCGCGGCGTCGGCGAGCGCGACCACCGCCGGTCTCGGCGGCGGCGGGCGCCAGCCGGCGACGTGGCGCACGAGCGGCGCGGGCACCGCGGCCGCCCGCGCCGCGGCGCCGCCCGCCCCGCCGCCGGCCGCCGCCGCCGCCGCCGTCGCCGCGGGAGCGACCGCCGGCCACAGCCGGCCGAGCAGCGTGTCGATGCGCGGCCGGGCGAAGCCTGAGGCGGTCGCGGCGGTGCCGAGGTGGCCGACCAGGTAGAGCCGCTCCTTCGCCCGCGTCGCCGCGACGTACAGCAGCCGGTCGAGCTCGAGGCGCCGGCGCTCGGTGCCGAGCGCCCGCAGCCACTCGACCAGCGGCTCCTCCTCCTTGCTGCGCGCCCGGTCGGGTGCCAGCACCAGCCCGGTGCCGCCGGCGGCGCGCGCGAACTCCAGCCACTCGAGCAGCGCGCCGTCGTCGCGGCCGCTGCCGCGACCGAGGCCGGTCGCGATCACGACGTCCCACTCGAGCCCCTTCGCCTTGTGCACGGTCATGAGCTGCAGGCGCGCCGAGGCCTCGGGGTCCGGCGCCGCGTAGAGGTCGGCGAGCTCCGCCTCGAGCGCCGCGGGATCCTCGAGGTCGCCGGCGCGCTCGACGAGGTCGAGCCGCGCGAAGAAGCTGCGCGCGTTGTCGAGGTCGGCCGCGTCCTCGAGCGTCGCCGGCCCGCCGAGCGCGAGCCAGGCGGACTCGACCAGCGCCGCGAGCGGCCGCCGGCCGCGCTCGGCGAGCGCGCCGGCGAGCACCGCGCGCAGGTCAGCGGCGCGCGCGCGCGCCGGCGGGGCGAGCCGCGCGAGCCGGCCCTCGTCGGCGAGCGCCTCCCAGACGGTGAGTTCGGGTGCCTCGCCGGCGAGCACCCACAGCGACTCGAGCCCGAGGCCGCACCACGGCGCGCGCAGCAGCGCCAGCCAGGCGATGCGGTCCGCCGGGTGCGTGAGCGCGCGCGCGAGCGCGACGAGGTCGCGGACCGCGAGCCGCTCGGCGAGCGGCACGAGGTCGACGCCCTGGTAGGCGATGCCGCGGCCGCGCAGCGCGGTCGCGACCGGCGTCAGCTGCGCCCGCGCCCGGCCGAGCACCGCGATCCGCGCCGCGGGCGCCCGCGCCTGCTCGCGCGCGACGATCGCGACCACGCGCGCCGCCTCGTCGGCGGGGGTCGCGTCGGGGAGCATCTCGAGGTGCACCCCGGGCCCCTCGGCCGCCGGCCGGGTGGCGCGCGAGGCGACGTGGCGCACCGCGCCGCGCGCCAGGTCCTCGACCGCCGGCAGCACCGCGGCGAAGGCGGCGTTGCACCAGCCGACCAGCGCCGGCCGCGAGCGGAAGTTCGCGCTGAGTTCCAGCGCCTCGGGCCTGAGCGCACCGAGGCCCGCGGCGCGGATCTCGAGGAACAGGCTGACGTTGGCCTCGCGGAACCCGTAGATCGACTGCATCGGATCGCCGACCAGGAACAGCGTGCGGCCGTCGCCCGGCTGCCAGCCGGCGGTGAGGCGCTCGATCAGCGCCACCTGCGCGGCCGAGGTGTCCTGGAACTCGTCGACCAGCACGTGCTCGAGGCGCTCGTCGAGCGCGAGCGTGAGGTCGGTGGGCTCCTCGGGCGTGCCGAGCGCCTCGAGCGCGGCGCGCGACACGGCCACGAAGTCGACGCGGCCGCGCTCGGCGAAGGCCTGCTGCAGGCGCGCCGCGGCGCCGAGCAGGAGCGCGTGCAGCGCCTCGAGCACGCGCCACTCGGCCTCGGGGTAGCGCGGCGCCGGCAGCGCCGGCAGCGCCGCGAGCGCCGCGCGCAGCGGCTCGTCGCCGGCGAGGGCCAGGAGCCGCGCGACGAACGCCTGCTTGTCGGCGCGCGCCTCCGGCGGAAAGCCCTGCCGCACGTCGACGGTCCGCCGCCAGCCGCCGTCCTGGGTCAGCAGCAGGCGCGCGAGCGCGCGCCAGGCCGGCAGGTCCGCGGCGCCGGTCGCCCACGGCCACGGCGGCGCCGCGGCGAGCGCGCGCCCGTCCTCGCCGGGCGCCGCCAGCCGGCGGGCCGCGCCCGCCGCGAGGCCGGCGAGCTCGGCCGCGGCCGCGGCGGGCAGGCGCGCGCTCGCGGCCGCGAGCGCGGCCTGCACCTGCTCGGCGAGCGCCGACTCGAGCGCGGCGCGAAGCGCAGGCCCGCCCGCGCCGCCCGCCGCGACCACCATCGCGAGCCAGCGCTCGCGCGTCGCGAGCATCCGGATCAGCTGCTCGCGGACGCGCTCGACCTCGTTGTCGGCGTGCGCGAGCACCGCGGCCACCGCCTCGGCGAGCGGCCCGCCGTCCTCGAGCGTCGCGAGCGTGCGCTCGGCGGCGAGCGCGTAGAGCGCCGCCGGCCGGGTCTCGACCTCGAGCCCGACGCCGGCGCGCGACAGCACCGGCAGGCGCGCCGCGAGCCAGTGGTTGAGCGCGTCGATGGTCTCGATCCTGAGCCGCGCCGGCTGCTCCTCGAGCGCCCAGCCGAGCGCGCGGCCGTGCGCGAGCAGCGCCCGGGCGTGCGCGAGCGTCACCGCGTCGGCCGCGTGCTCGGGCGGTGCGCCGGCCGCGGCGCGGGCGAAGGCGCTTTGCACGCGCTCGCGCATCTCGGCCGCCGCCTTCCTGGTGAAGGTGATCGCGAGCACCGCCTCCGGGCGCGCGACCGTCGCGAGCAGCGCGAGGTAGCGCTGCGTCAGCAGCGTCGTCTTGCCGGAGCCCGCCGGCGCCTGCACGATGAACGAGGTGCGCGGGTCGAGCGCGCGGGCGCGGGCGGCCTCGTCGTCCGGCGGCGCGCGCAGCTCAGTCATGCTCGTCCCCGTCGGGCTCGGCGGCGGCGAGCGCCGGCGCCTCGATGCGGCACAGGGTCGCGAGCGGGCAGCGCTCGCAGGCGCCCTCCGCCGGGTCGACCGCGGCCCGACCCGCGGCGTAGCCGGCGGCCAGGCCCTCGACCGCCCGGCGCCAGCCCGCGACCAGCGCATCCCAGTCGAGGCCGCGCAGCTCGGCGTTGCGGGAGGCGCCGAGCGCGCGCACGCCCGGCAGCACGCCCTCGCGCTGGGCGATGCCGGCGAACGGCGCCGTCGCGAGCGGCAGGCGCGCGACGCTGACCGCGATCGGCGCCGTGGCGCCGAGCGTCGCGTACACCGGCAGCTGCACCGGCTCCGGGCGCGGGCCGGTCCAGCGGCGCTGCTCGCCGCGCCCGGTCTTGTAGTCGATCAGCACCGTGGCGCCGTCGGCGAGCCGGTCCATGCGGTCGACGCGCACCTCGAGCGACAGGCCGCCGGGCGCGAGCGCGTGGCTCTGCTCGCGCTCGATCACCACGAACGGCTCGCGCGCGAGCTCGGCCTCGAGCAGCCGGGCGATCGCGCGCCCGAGCCAGTCGCGCTCGAGCTCGACGAGGCGCGAGGCCGGCAGCGGCGCGCGCTCGGCGGCGAAGGCGCGCTCGACGGCGGCGCGCACGGCCGCGGCGCGGCCGGCGGCGTCGAGCGCCGCGAGGCGCTGGTGCGAGCCGAGCTCGCCCCACAGGAGCGCGAGCGCCGCGTGCGCGAGCTGGCCCCTGAGCCAGCGCGGCAGCCCGGCCGCGGGCGTGGCGAGCGCGCGCGCCCCGAGGCGCAGCTCCGCGGCGGCGCGGAACGGGCACTGCGCCATGAGCTCGAGCACCCGCACGCCCCCGCCGACGCGCACCCCGGCCGGCCACGGCGGCAGGTCCTGGTCGTGCCACGGCTCGAGCGCGCGCGCCGCGCGGATCTCGGCCGCGCGCGCGACCGCGGGCGCGAGGCCGGCGACCGGCGGCCCGGGCGGCACCAGCGGCGAGCGCCGGCTCGCGACCTCGCCGTCGGCGAGCGCGACGCTGAGCACGAGCTCGCGCGTCGAGCGGCGCCAGCCGGCGAGCGCCGCGCGCGCCGCGGCGAGCGCCTCGGCCGGCGATGCGCCCGGCAGGCGGCGGGCGCGCTGCAGCGCGAGCGGCAGGAACGGGCTCGGCGCGGCGGTGGCCGGGAAGCGCTCGGCGGCGAGGCCCGCGACCCACAGGCCGTCGCACGGCAGCGCCGCGTCCTCGAGCCGCTCGAGCACCAGCACCGGCAGGTCCGCGCTCGCCGGCGCGACCGGCGTCGCGGCCAGCAGCGCCGCGAACTCGGCGAGCGCCTCGGCAAGCGTCAACGGCGGCAGGATCCGGTCGAGGCTGCCGAGCGCCGCCAGCGCCTCGTTGACGGCGAGCGCGGCCTGGTACTCGCCGGCTGCGAGCGCGCGCCCCTTCGGCCAGCCGCCGGCCCGGAGCGCGCGCTGCATCGCCTCGGCCCAGTCGGCGGCACCCTGCCGGCCGCGCCGCGCGAGCGGCGCGCGCGCCGCCTCGACGAGCTGCGCGAAGGCCGGTTCCGGGTGGCGGCCGCCGCGCAGCCGCGCCGCGAGCGCCTCGGTCGCGAGCACCGGCAGCGGGCGCTCGCGCAGCTCGGCGTCGAGGCGCGCGCGCTGCGCGCGCTCGGCCTCGCTCGCCGGCAGGTACGGCGAGCGCAGCAGGCGGCCGAGCTCGAGCACCGGGACCTCGGCGCGCGCGAGCGCGAGCAGCCCGGCCGCGGTCGCGGCCACCGCCTGGTCCGCGAGCGGCGTCGGCGTCGCGAGCTCGTACGGTCGCGCCTCGGGCGCGCCCGGCACGAGCAGCTCGGGCGCGAGCCGGTCGTCGAGCATGCGCCTGAGCGCCGGCGCGCGCCGCGCGAGGTCCGGCACGATCACCACGAGGCGCGCGTCGGGGTCGGCGGCGAGGCGCGCCGCGACCCAGGCCGCGATCGCCTGGCACTCGGCCTCCGGCGTCGCCGCCTCGAGGACCGTGGGCTCGGCCGGGCCGGCGGCGAGCGCGAGCTCCTCGACCGCGGCGCCGGCGCCGGCGAGCGCCGCGCCGAGCTGGCGCCGTGCCGGCGTCACGACCCCGAAGCCGTGGAAGCCGAGCGCGCGGCGGCCCGCGCCGGGCGCGAGCCGCCCGGCGAGCCAGCCGGGCAGGCGCGCCGCGTCGAGCGCGCCCTCGGCCGCGGTGCGGCGCTCGAACTCGAGCGCCCAGTCGCGAAAGGCCCGCTCCTCGGGGGTCGTCGGCGCGAGCGCCGCGAGCGGCAGCTGCCACTCGTGCGCCAGCGCCCAGGCGCGGGCCGCCTCCGCGGCGGTGGCCTCGACGCTCACCAGGCCCTCGCCGGCCGCGCTCGCGGCCACGACCTGCCGCCACAGCCTCAGGCTCGCGTAGCCGCCGAGCAGCAGCGGCCGGTCGTCGAAGGTCCTGAACTCGCGCTCGAGCCAGGCGCCGTAGGGGCTGATGCGCGGCGTCGGCCAGACCGCGAGCCCGCGGCGGCGCGCCGCGCGCCCGGCACCCGCCGCGAGCGCGCGCGCCTGGCGCGGCGTCGCGGTGACGAGTTCGCCGCCCGCCTCGAGCAACGCCTGGTGGCGCTCGGTGCCGTGCACTTAGCTCTGCGAGACGACCTTGAGCGGCGCCGCGGCCGCGCGGCCCGCGGCCGCGGCGGCGTAGACGTCGAGCTGCGCCTCGATCCGGCCGAAGACGTCGGCGAGCACCGCGGGCTCCGGCAGCAGCGTGACGCGAAAGTGCGTGTTGTAGGGCGCGTTGAAGCTGACGCCCGGCGCGACCACGACGTGCTTGTGCTCGAGCAGGTCGAGCGCGAACGCCCGGTCGTCGAAGTCCGGCAGCCGCTCGCGGCGCACGCCGACGAAGGCGTACATCGAGCCCATCGGCCGCACCAGCTCGAGGTAGCGGCTGGCCGCGACCGCCTCGAGGATCGCCTGGCGCGAGGCGTACAGCCGCCCGCCCGGCCGCACCAGGTCGCGGATCGACTGGTAGCCGCCGAGCGCGGTCTGCACCGCCCACTGGCCGGGCACGTTGCTGCAGAGCCTCAGCGAGCTCAGCAGCTCGAGGCCCTGCAGGTACTCGGCCGCGCCCTCGCGCTCGCCGGAGAACACCGCCCAGCCGACGCGGTAGCCGCAGGCGCGGTAGATCTTCGACAGCCCCGACAGCGTGCAGCAGAGCGTGCCGCGCACCAGCGTCGCGAGCGGCACGAACGCCGCGTCCTCGTAGGTCATCTGGTCGTAGATCTCGTCGGCCAGCACCACCAGCCGGTGCCGCTCGGCGAGCGCCGCGAGCCGCTCGAGCAGCGCGCGGCTGTAGACCGCGCCGGTCGGGTTGTTGGGGTTGATGATCACGATCGCGCGCGTGCGCCGGGTCACCAGCGCCTCGAGCTCGTCGGGATCCGGCATCCAGCCGTTGGCCGCGCGGCAGGGATAGTGGACCGCGCGGCCGCGGTTCAGGTTCGCGGCCGCGGTCCAGAGCGGGTAGTCCGGGCTCGGCACCAGCACCTCGTCGCCGTCGTTGAGCAGCGCGCGCAGCACGAGGTCGATGAGCTCGGAGACGCCGTTGCCGATGAAGACGTCCTCGACCGTGACGTCGCGGAGGCCGCGCTCCTGCTGCTGCATCACGATCGCCTCGCGCGCCGGGAAGATGCCCTTCTGGTGCACGTAGCCCTCGGCGGCGCGCAGGTTCTCGATCATCGCGAGGCGCATCGTCTCGGGCGTTCGAAAGCCGAACGCACCGGGGTTGCCGATGTTGAGCGAGATGACGTCGTAGCCGAGCCGCTCCATCTCGTGGGCGCGGCGCGCGAGCTGGCCGCGGATCTCGTAGCGCACGCCCGCGAGTGCGGCGCTGGCGCGGACGGTCGGGGTGGTCATGGGCAGAGGATAGCGCAGGCCCCGCGCCCGGTCAGCCGATCGCGCCGCGGGCCCTGAGCGCCGCGAGCTCGGCGGCGCCGAGGCCGAGCTCGGCGCCGAGCACCTCGGCCGTGTGCTCGCCGAGGAGCGGCGGCGGCCGCCGGTACTCGAGCTCGGTGCGCGAGTAGCGGGTGGGGTTGCGGACCTGCGGCACCCGCCCGCCGAGCGGGTGCGGCAGGTCGAAGCGCATCTGCCGGTGGCGCACCTGCGGCTCGGCGAACACCTGGGCGAGGTCGTTGATCGGGCCGCAGGGCACCGCCGCCGGGGCCAGCACCGCGATCCAGTCGCGCGTGCCGCGCGCGGCCAGGATCCCGGCCACCAGCGGCACGAGCTCGGCGCGGTGCGCGACGCGCGCGGTGTTGGTCGCGTAGCGCGGGTCGGCGGCGAGCTCGGGCCGCCCGACGATCGCCGCGAAGGCCGCGAACTGGCGGTCGTTGCCGACCGCCAGCATCAGGTAGCCGTCGGCGGTGCGAAACGCCTGGTACGGCACGATGTTCGGGTGGGCGGTGCCCTGGCGCTCGGGCGACCTGCCGGAGATCAGGTAGTTGAGGCTCTGGTTGGCGAGCCAGCTGACCTGGGTGTCGAGCAGCGCGAGGTCGATGTACTGGCCGAGGCCCGAGCGGGTGCGCTCGTAGAGCGCCGCGGTGATCGCGGCGAGCGCGTACATGCCGGTCATGACGTCGACGGCCGCGACGCCGACGCGCACCGGGCCGCCGCCCGGCTCGCCGTCCGGGACGCCGGTGATGCTCATCAGCCCGCCCATGCCCTGGATCATCAGGTCGTAGCCGGCGCCCTGCGCCTCTGGCCCGTCCTGGCCGAAGGCCGAGATCGAGCAGTAGACGAGGCGCGGGTTCGCGGGCGCGAGGTCGGCGTAGCCGAGGCCGTAGCGCGCGAGCCCGCCGACCTTGAAGTTCTCGACCAGCACGTCGACGCGCGCCGCGAGCGCGCGCACGAGCGCCTGGCCGTCGGCGCTCGCGAGGTCGATCGCGAGCGAGTGCTTGCCGCGGTTGGCCGACAGGTAGTAGGCCGACTCGCCCGAGTCGCGGCCGGCGCCGTCCTTGAGCCACGGCGGGCCCCAGCCGCGGGTGTCGTCGCCGCTGCCCGGCTTCTCGACCTTGTAGACGGTCGCGCCGAAGTCGGCGAGCGCCTGCGTCGCCCACGGCCCCGCGAGCACGCGGCTGAGGTCGAGCACCTTGATTCCTGCGAGCGGTCCCACGTTCGGCCTCGTCTGGCGGCGCGGCCGGTCAGCGGCGCGCGCGCGTGCGCGCGCGCCGCGGCGCGCGGCGCCCGCCGAGCGCCGCACAGAGCGCCGGCCGTGCGCTCGCGAGCCGGCTCGCGGCCCGGGCACGGTTCTCGGCCGGCGTCGACCACGGGTTGAGGTGCAGGTGCTCGGCGAACTCGGCGTCGCTGCGCAGGAAGAGGAGCGCGCCGCGCTCGGAGCGCGCCGGCCCCTGGTTGACCCACGGCGGGCGCCAGGCGTAGCTCCCGGCCGCGCAGGCTCCCGCCTGCAGCGACCAGTAGTCGCCGGCGATCAGGTAGCTCTCGGTCGCGCAGTCGTGGTAGCCGATCGCCTCGTGCCGGTACTGCGGCGCGAGCGCGATCAGGCAGCTGAGCGCGCGGCTGCCGGGCGCGCTGCGCAGCACCTTCACCAGCCGCCCGGGGCGCGCCGCCGGGTAGCCGCCGCCTGCCTCCCAGCGAAGCCCGCCCGCGGCGTCGAGCGCGATCAGGCCGTCGCGCGCCGCGCTCGGGTGGTCGGAGTCGGAGGCCGTGAAGCCCGGCGGGCCGCCGTTCGAGAACGCCAGCAGCTCGGCGCCGCGCGGGCTCGCGAGCGGCGGCAGCGCGACGCCCGGCGGCACGCACAGGTAGCTGCCGGCGCCGTGGCGCGCGCCGCCGAGCTCGATCGCGCCCGCGAGCACGTAGAGCTCGAGCTCCGCGTCGCCGTAGCCGCCGGGGCGCGTCAGGCCGCGCGCGAGCCTGAGCCTCAGGCTCGCCGCGCCGCTCGCGGGGTCGACGCTCAGCACCTGGCCGTCGAGGCCGCGCGCGCAGCCGAGCAGCGTGACGCGCCGCCAGGGCGCCGCGCGCAGGTCGTAGCGCTCGATGTGCGGGCGCGCCATCGCTCAGTACACGACGCGCGGCCGGCGCCGCGGGCGCGACGGCAGCTCCTCGGCCGGCAGGCGCCGGCGCGTGCCGTCCTCCTGCTCGACGCCCGGCGACTCGAGCCCGGCGAGGAAGGCCTCGATCCAGCGCTCGCGCCGCGGTGCCAGCGCCTCGGTGGCGGCGGCGAGCGCGCGCGCGCGGCGCCGCTGCAGCGCGCTCTCGGCACGCAGCCAGGCGAGCGCCTCGCGGCGCGGGCGGCGGGTCGGCTTCATCGGCGGCTCCCGGAATGCTGGCCGCGAGCGTAGGCGAGCGGCGCGCGCAAGTAAATTCGGGCCGCGCCCCTCAGGCGCCCGGCGCCGCCACGCCCTCGCGCCAGCGCAGGCAGGCGACCGCGTGCCCCGGCGCCACCGCCTCGAGCGCGGGCGCGCGCTCCCGGCAGCGCGCCTCGGCGTGCGGGCAGCGGCCGGCGAACACGCAGCCGCGCGCGCGCTCGAACGGCGAGGCGGTCTCCGGCGGCACGCGCAGCGCAGCCGGCGACGGCCCGGCGAACGCCGGCACCGAGTCGAGCAGCAGCCGCGTGTACGGGTGCCGTGGCGTCGCAAAGAGCGCCGCGCGCGGCGCGACCTCGACGACCCGGCCGCGGTACAGCACCAGCACCCGGGTCGCGATCCGGCGCACGACCGCGAGGTTGTGGCTGATGAAGAGGTACGCGAGGGTGCGCTCGCGGCCGAGCTCGAGCAGCAGATTCACGATCTGCGCCTGCACCGAGACGTCGAGCGCGCTGACCGCCTCGTCGCAGACCACGAGCTCGGGCCGGGTGATCATCGCGCGCGCGATCGCGGCCCGCTGGCACTGGCCGCCCGAGAGCTCGTGCGGCCGGCGCGCCGCGAGCGCCGGGTCGAGACCGGTGCGCTCGAGCAGCGCCGCGACCTCGGCCGCGCGCGCCGCGCGCCCGAGCGCGGGCGCGTGCACCGTCAGCGGCTCGCCGACCGACTCGCCGATGGTGCGGCGCGGGTCGAAGCTCGCCGCCGGGTTCTGGAACACGATCGCGAGCTCGCGGCGCAGGCGCCGCCGCGCGTCGCCGGCCAGCGTCGCGAGGTCCGCGCCGCGATAGAGCGCCCGCCCGCCGTCCGGGCGCGTGAGGCCCAGCAGCGCGCGCGCCAGCGTCGACTTGCCGGAGCCCGACTCGCCGACGACGCCGAGCGACTCGCCGGCGGCGATCTCGAGGCTGACGCCGTCGAGCGCGCGCAGGCTGCGGCCGGCGCCCCGGAACTCGACCACGAGGCGCTCGAGCGCCGCGAGCGCCGTCACGGCGCCTCGCCGGCCGCGAGCGGCAGGTAGCAGGCGACCCGGGCGGCGCCCTGCGCCGCGAGCGGCGGCGGCGCGGCGCGGCAGCGCGCCTGCGCACGCCGGCAGCGCGGCGCGAAGCCGCAGCCGGGCGGTCGCGGCCCGGCGCCGGGCGCGCCGCCCGGGATCGCCGGCACCGGCGCATCGAGCGGGCTGTCGAGCGTGAGGCGCGCCGCGAGCAGTCCCGCCGTGTACGGATGCGCCGGCGCCGCGAGCACGGCGCGCGCCGGGCCCTGCTCGACCACCCGGCCGGCGTACAGCACCGCGATCTCGTCGCACAGCCCCGCGACCACCGCGAGGTCGTGGCTGACGAGCAGGAGCGCCGTGCCCTCGGCGCGCACCAGCTCGGCGAGCAGCTCGAGGATGCCCGCCTCGACCGTCACGTCGAGGGCCGTGGTCGGCTCGTCCGCGACCACGAGCGCCGGCCGGCCGATCAGCGCGATCGCGAGCATGACGCGCTGCTTCAAGCCGCCGGACAGCTCGTGCGGGTACTGCCCGAGCCGCGCCGCGGCGTCCGGCACGCGCACGCGCTCGAGCATCGCGAGCGCCGCCCGGCGCGCCGCCCGGCCGCGCCCGAGCGCGTGCGCCGCCAGCACCTCGCCGAGCTGCGTGCCGATCGTCAGGTGCGGCGCGAGCGCGGCCGCCGGGTCCTGGAACACCGTGCCGATGCGCGCCCCGCGCAGCCGGCGCAGCGTCGCGGCCGGCGCGCCGATCAGCTCCTCGCCGTCGAAGCGGATGCTGCCGGCGACCCGCGCGCCGCGCGGCGTCAGCCCCGGCACCGCGAGCGCCAGCTGGCTCTTGCCGGCGCCGGACTCGCCGACCAGGCCGAGGCTGCGGCCGCGGCCGAGCGCGAGCGACACCGCCTCGACCGCGCGCGTCTCGCCGCCCGCGCCGGCGAAGGCGATCGTGAGCGCCTCGATCGCGAGCAGCGGCGGCTCAGTGCTCATGCGGGTCGAGCGCATCGCGCAGCCCCTCGCCGAGGAAGCCGAGCGCGAGCACGGTCGCGACCAGGAAGCTGCACGGCACCAGCAGCATCCACGGCGCGGACTCCATCTCCTGCGCGCCCTGCGCCAGCAGGTTGCCGAGGCTCGCCGCCGGCTCCTGCACGCCGAGGCCGAGGAACGACAGGAAGCTCTCGAGCAGGATCAGCGCGGGCACCGTCAGCGTCGCGTACACGAGCACCGGCCCCGCCAGGTTCGGCACCACGTGCCGCCACAGGATCGCCGGCGCCGGCACGCCGGCGGCGACCGCGGCCTCGATGAACTCGCGCTCGCGCAGCCGGCGGGCCTCGCCGCGCACGACGCGCGCCATCGTCAGCCAGCCGACCGCGCCGATCGCGACGAACACGGTCGCCGGCCGCCGCTCGAGCACCACGGTCAGCAGGATCACGAAGAACACGTACGGCAGCGAGTAGAACACGTCGACCGCGCGCATCATCAGCGCATCGACGCGCCCGCCCGCGTAGCCGGCGATCGCGCCGTAGCCGACGCCGAGCACGAGGCTCACCACGGTCGCGAGCCCGGCGATCGCGAGCGAGACCCGCACCCCGGCGAGCGTGCGCACGAAGAGGTCGCGGCCGAGCCGGTCGGTGCCGAGCCAGTGGCCGGCATCGAGCCCGGGCGGCACCGCCATCCGCTGCCAGTCGAGCTGCTCGGCGTGCCAGGGGCTCAGGGCGGGCCCGGCGAGCGCCAGCACCAGCACGAGCGCCAGCAGCACGAGGCTCGCCCGCGCGGGCCAGGCGAGCCTCATGCGCGCCTCGCGCGCCTGAGGCGCGGGTCGATCAGCCCCTGCAGCAGGTCGACCGCGAGGTTGAGGCCGATGACGATCAGCGCGTAGACGATCACCTTGCCCATCACCAGCGTGTAGTCGCGGTTGATCGCCCCCTGCACCAGGAAGCGGCCCATGCCGGGCAGCCCGAACACGGTCTCGACCACCAGCGAGCCGGTCAGGATCGCGGCGGCCGCGGGCCCGAGGTAGCCGAGCACCGGCGACAGCGCCGGCGGCAGCACGTGCCTCAGCAGCACCCGCCCGGCCGGCAGGCCCTTCGCCAGCGCGGTGCGCACGTGCGGCTGCGTCAGCACCTCGAGCACGCTCGCGCGCGTCAGGCGCACGAGGTAGGCGAGCGTCGGCAGCGCGAGCGCGACCGCGGGCAGCACCAGGTCCGAGGGCCGGCCGCGCTCCCAGCCGGCGACCGGCAGCCAGTGCAGGTGGATGCCGAACACGAGCGCGAGCACCGGCGCGGTCACGTACGCCGGGATCGCGATGCCGGCGACCGCGAGGCCGAGCAGCGCGTGGTCGGCCGCGCGCGCGCGCCGCAGCGCCGCGAACACGCCGAGCGGGACGCCGACGCCGACCGCGAGCGCGAGCGCGAGCGCGCCGAGCGTGAGGCTCACCGGCATCCCGGCACGGATCAGCTCGTTGACGCTGAAGTCCCTGAGGCGCATCGAGGGACCGAGGTCGCCGCGCGCGAGGCCGGCGAGGTAGCGCAGGTACTGCTCCGGCAGCGGCCGGTCGAGGCCGTAGGCCCGGTCGAGGTTCGCCTTGACCTCGGGCGCGAGCCGCTGCTGCTGGTCGAAGGGCCCGCCGGGCGCGAGCCGCACCAGCAGGAAGGCGAGCGTGACGACCGCGAACAGCGTCGGCACCGCGCCGAGCAGCCGGCCGAGGGCGTACCTCAGCAAGCGCCGCGCCGTGCCGGCGGCGCGGGCCGCCGGGCCTGCCGGGGTGGATCTCGGGGCATCACGATGCGCACGGGCGGCCTTGCGATGAGGCGACGGGGGCGGTGGCGGTCGCGGCGAGTCTAGGAGACGGCTCGCGGCCAAGGCAACGGCGCGCGCCGGATCGGCCCGCGTGCGCCGGGAAAAAAAGAAAGCGGCCACCGGGGCACCGCTTTCGTCATGCACCTATCAGGTCGCAAGGACCGACCGGCGCTCCCCTCGCGCTCCGCATTCTGGTTGTTGTTAGCGGCGGAGCGAGTACAACTGGCGCGGGAACCTAGCATCGGCTCCCGGCGGGCGTAAAGCTGCAGCGCAGTAAGCTGCGCCCCCGGCAGTGCCACGGCCGCCGGCCGCGCCGGGATCCGCCCCGCGGCGCCCGTCGCGGCCGTGCGCCGGCGAGGTGCCGCGGGGACAGTTCTGGATTGACACCCGAGGGCGTTTTGCATAGCGTGCCGCGACGCAAAAAAACGCCGTTCGCGGAGCCTCATCGCATGCGCAAGATCCTGGTCGGGGTGAAACGGGTCGTCGACTACAACGTCCGGGTGCGGGTCAAGCCCGACGGCTCGGGCGTCGTCACCGACGGCGTCAAGATGAGCGTCAATCCCTTCGACGAGATCGCCCTCGAGGAGGCGCTGCGGATCCGCGAGCGCGGCGAGGCGGGCGAGGTGGTCGCGGTCAGCATCGGCCCCGACGACGCCCAGCAGCAGCTTCGGACCGCGCTCGCGATGGGCGCGGACCGCGCGATCCTCGTCAGGACGAACGCCCTGCTCGAGCCGCTCGCGGCCGCGCAGGCGCTGCTCGCGATCGTCCGCAAGGAGAACGCCGACCTCGTGATCGTCGGCAAGCAGGCCATCGACGACGACGCCGCGCAGACCGCGCCGATGCTGGCCGCGCTCTGGGACCGGCCGCAGGCCACCTTCTGCTCCAAGGTCGAGCTCAAGGGCGCGAGCGCCACGATCGTGCGCGAGGTCGACGCCGGCCTCGAGACCATCGAGATCGACCTGCCGGCGGTGCTGAGCGCGGACCTCAGGCTCAACGAGCCGCGCTACGTGAAGCTGCCGGACATCATGAAGGCGAAGAAGAAGCCGCTCGACGTCCTCGAGCTCGCCGCGCTCGGCGTCAGCGCCGAGCCGGGCCTGAGGCCGGTGCTGACCGAGCCGCCGAAGCCGCGCTCCAAGGGCATCATGGTCAAGGACGTCGCCGAGCTGGTCGAGGCGCTCAAGAAGAAGGGGCTGGTCTGATGAGCAAGATCCTCGTCGTTGCCGAACACGACGGCAAGAAGCTGAACCAGGCCACCGCGCGCTGCGTCACCTGCGCGCGGCAGGTGCCGGACGCCGAGATCACGGTCGCGGTGCTCGCGCTCGACCCGGCCGCGGTCGCGGCGCAGGCCGCGGCGCTCGCCGGCGTCGCCAGGGTCGTGACCGTCGCCGCGCCCCACAACGAGCACCCGCTCGCGGCCGTGCTCGCGCCGCAGGTGGTGGAGCTCGCCGCCGGCTACAGCCACGTGTTCGGCGCCTCCACCGCCTTCGGCAAGGACCTGATGCCGCGGGTCGCGGCGCTCATGGGCGTGCCGCAGATCTCGGACGCCATGGCGGTCGAGGGCGCCTACCGCTTCAAGCGCCCGACCTACGCCGGCAACGCGATCGTGACCCTCGAGGCGCCCGCCGGCCGGACCGTGGTCGCGACCGTGCGCACGGCCTCGTTCGAGGCCGCCCCCGGCGGCGGCTCGGCGACGATCGCCGCGGCGAGCGTCGCCGCGAAGGTGCCGACGCACACCCGGTTCGTGTCGGTGAGCGCCCCCTCCTCCGACCGCCCGGACCTTGCCTCGGCGCCCAAGGTGGTGTCCGGCGGCCGCGCGCTCGGCAGCAAGGAGAACTTCGAGCTCATCTTCAAGCTCGCCGAGGCCATGGGCGCGGCGGTCGGCGCCTCGCGCGCCGCGGTCGACGCGGGCTACGCGCCGAACGAGCTGCAGGTCGGCCAGACCGGCAAGATCATCGCGCCGGAGCTCTACGTCGCGGTCGGCATCTCGGGCGCGATCCAGCACCTGACCGGCATCAAGGACGCGAAGACCATCGTCGCGATCAACAAGGACGGCGAGGCGCCGATCTTCGAGGTCGCGGACTTCGGCCTCGTCGCCGACCTCTTCCAGGTGCTGCCGGAGCTGCAGAAGAGCCTCGCGAAGTAGGCGGCGCGCCCCGCGGGCGCCGGGCGGGCGCGGGCGCGATCTCCCGCGCTCCTGAGGGACGGCATCGATAGATGCCGTAACTCCCTGAAAAAGCAAGGCCGGTCAGGGGCCCACGACGTCAGGTCGTTGCGCGCTTCCCGGATTTCCCGCGCGCGAGCGCCGCGCCCGCAGGCGCCGGTGCCGCAAACCCGGCACGGGCCGGGACGCGCGCTTGCGGGCGCGCCGCGCCGCCCGCCGCCGGCTCGTTCCTCGCCACCCGGGGTCCGGGCCCGTGCAAGCGCCTCTGCCGGCTTCTGGCGGGCGCCCGGGCGATCGGCGGGCGCGGACTCGGGTCGCGGCACGCGCCGCGCCCGCCGGCCGCGGCGCGCGCTACGGGACCGCGAGCGCCCGGGCGATGAGCGCGAGCGCGAGACCGAGCAGCGCGAGCCAGGTCAGCGCGGTGCCGAGGAAGCGGCCGGGCGAGGTGCCGGCGCTGCGGCTGAGCCCGACCGCGTGCAGCAGCCGCCCGAGCACGATCACGCCGCCCGCCGCGTGCAGGCCGGCCGGCGGCAGCGCCCCGCCGAGCTCGGCGAGCAGCAGCAGCAAGAGCACCAGCGGCGCGTTCTCGATCAGGTTGCCGTGGGCGCGGATCGCGCGCGCGAGCACCGGCTGCCCGCCGTCGCCGATGCCGACCTTGAGGCGCCAGCGCAGCCGCACGACGCGGGCCGCGAGCGCGACCACGAGCAGCGCGATCAGCGCCGCGTAGCTTCCGGTGATCAGCCCGTGCATGGCGGCCGGCGACGCGCCCGAGGCGGCGGCGCCTTCAGAGCTGGCCGAGCACGAACTCCGCGGCGCTGACGCGGAACTCGCCGGCGCTCTCGACGTTGAGCTGCGTCACCACGCCGTCCTTCGCCACCAGCGCGAAGCGCTTGCCGCGCGTGCCCATGCCGAAGCCGCTCGCGTCGAGCTCGAGGCCGAGCGCCTTGGTGAAGTCGGCGTTGCCGTCGGCGAGCATCAGCACCTTGTCGCTGGCGCCGCTGGCCTTGGCCCAGGCGTCCATCACGAACACGTCGTTGACCGCGAGGCAGGCGACCGTGTCGACGCCCTTGGCCTTGAGCTTGTCGATGTTCTGCACGAAGCCCGGCAGGTGCTTGGCGTGGCAGGTCGGCGTGAACGCCCCCGGCACCGAGAACAGCACCACCGTCTTGCCCCGGAACAGCTCGTCGGTCGTGACGTTGGCCGGCCCTTCCTTGGTCATGTGCTTGAGCGTCGCCGCCGGAACGCGGTCGCCTACCTTGATCGTCATGGCTCGATCCCCCTTGCCTGACACGCAGCGTGACTTGAGCGAAGGGGGATTCTAGCGGTTGCGGCCTGCGCGGCGCGAGGTTCGTGCGCCGCGCCGCTCAGTGGCGCTCGGACTCCTTGTCCTTGTCCTGCTCCTTCTTCTTCTCCTTCTCCGGCTTCTCCTGCGCCTTCGGCTGGCCCTTCGGCGGCTGGCCGCCCTGCGGCGCCGCCGCCTCGCGGTGGTACTCGTGCGTCACGCCCGGCGCGTGCGCCGGCGCCGCCTGCGCCTGGCCGGGTGCGCGCGCGGCCTCCTCCGCCGGCGCCGGGTGCATCGTGCCCGGCGGCCCGCCGTGCGGGCGGTCGTCGCCGTGCTGGCCGGCGGCCGGCGCCATCGCGCCCGGCGGCCCGCCGTGCGGGCGGTCCTCGCCGTAGCCGGCGGCCGGCGCCATCGCCGCCGGCGCGCCGTGCGCGGCGGTCGCCTGCGGCGCGGTGAAGGCGCTCGGCCGCGGCGTCGCGGCGATCGGCGGATGGCCCTGGTTGTGCGCGGCAAAGAGCGCCGGGTTCGCGGCCGCGTCGTCGCGGTGCTGCTGCTGCATCGGCGTCGGCTGCACGTGCGGGGCGCGCTCGGCGGCGAGCTCCGCCTGGCTCGGCACGGCGCGCGTGCCGCCGGGGCCGCCGGCGTAGCTGACGCGCGTGTTGTTGATGGTGGTGTTGTTGACGATCGTGACGTTGTTGACGACCGTCTCGCGATAGACGTTGTGGACGCTGGTGACGTTCACGTTCGAGACCGCGGCGTTGTAGTGGAACTGGTTGTTCACCCAGCGCCCGCCCGCGTAGCCGACGCCGACGTAGCCGCCGCCGTAGTTGATGCCGCCGTAGTAGCCGACGGTCGGGCCCCAGTAGCCCTCGTGGAACACGTAGGCGCCGCCGACGAAGCCCCAGTAGCCCGGCGTCCACAGGACGCCGAAGCGCGGCGGCTGCACCCAGGTGCCCGGCACCCAGAAGTAGCCGGCCGGGCCGTAGTGCCAGTAGCCGGGCGTCCACAGGTAGCCCTCGACCGGGCACGGCGGCTGCTCGTAGACCGGCAGCGGCGGCGGGGCGACGGTGATGCGCACCGCGGCGACCGGCTCCGGCACCCGCACGGCCGATTCGACCACGCAGCCGGACAGGGATGCGGCGAGCGTCGCGCCCGCGAGCAGTCGGATGAATCTTGAGTCGGTCACGATCGCTCCTTTCGCTGAGTGCGCCGCCCGCCCCGGGCCGCGTGGCGCTGACGGTCCGAGCATCGCCGGCGCGCGGGGCGGGTCACAAGGGCGAGAGCGCCGGAATGTGACCGGCGCCGACCCCGTGAACCAAATTTAACGTGGCGGCGCGGCGCACGGGGCCGTGCGGCAGCCTCAGGCCGGGGCCCGGGCCTTCGGAAAGGAGCCCGCCTTGACGAGCGCGCCGGGCACCGGGCGGCCGAGCTCGCCCTCGAGCCAGCGGCCGGTCGCGATCAGCGCCTCGAGGTCGAGCCCGGTGCGGATGCCCATGCGCGCCAGCATGTAGACGAGGTCCTCGGTCGGGATGTTGCCGGTGGCGGCCGGCGCGAACGGGCAGCCGCCGATGCCGCCGATGCTCGCATCGAGCACCGTGACGCCGGCGGCGACGGCCGCGTAGGCGTTGGCGAGCCCGGTGTTGCGGGTGTTGTGGAAGTGGCAGCGCAGCGCGAGCCCGGGCAGCGCCTCGCGCACGCGCCCGACCAGCTCGGTCACCTGGCTCGGCACGCCGACGCCGATGGTGTCGGCGAGCGCGAGCTCGAACGGCCCGCCCTCGGCCAGGCGCCGCGCGATCTCGACCAGCCGCGCCACCGGGATCTCGCCCTCGAAGGGACAGCCGAAGGCCGTCGACACGGTGACCTGCGCGCGCAGGCCCGCGGCGCGGGCGCTCGCTGCGATGTCGAGCCAGGCCGCGATCGAGGCCTCGGTGGTCGTGCCCTGGTTGCGCTCGTTGAAGGTGTTGCTGGCGGCGACCGCCATGCCGACCTCGCCGCAGCCGGCCGCCAGCGCGCGCTCGAAGCCGCGGCGGTTGAGCACGAGCCCGACATAGCGCACGCCCGCGCGCGGCGGCAGCGCCGCGAGCACCGCCTCGGCGTCCGCCATCTGCGGCACGCGCTTCGGGTTGACGAAGCTCGCGACCTCGATGCGCCTGAGCCCCGCCGCCACCGCCCGGCCGATGAACTCGACCCGGGTCGCGACCGGCAGCACCGCCGGCTCGTTCTGCAGGCCGTCGCGCGGTCCGACTTCGACGATCTCGACGGTGTTCGGCAGCGCGCTCAGGGGGCGTCCTCGCGGCACGGGACCGGCCGGGCGCGCCGATTGTAACCCCGCCCGACCGCGCGCCGCCCGTTTTGACCGCGTCCCGGGGGCACTGTATACAGCGCGTCACGCCCGACAGGGAAAGTGCCATGACCGATCCCGCCTTCAAGAACGGCCCGCTGTCGGACCTGCGCGTGCTCGAGCTCGGCACGCTGCTGGCGGGGCCGTTCTGCGGCCAGCTGCTCGGCGACCTCGGCGCGGAGGTCATCAAGATCGAGCCGCCGGGCCAGGGCGACCCGATGCGGCTGTGGGGCCTGCAGCCGGAAGGCGAGCCGTCGCTGTGGTGGCCGGTGGTCGGCCGCAACAAGAAGGCGATCACGCTCGACCTGCGCCAGACCGACGGCCAGGCGCTCCTGAAGGGCCTGGTGGAGCGCGCCGACTTCCTGATCGAGAACTTCCGGCCGGGCACGCTCGAGAAGTGGGGCCTCGGCTGGGAGACGCTGTCGGCGGTCAACCCGCGCCTGATCATGATCCGCGTCTCCGGCTTCGGCCAGACCGGCCCGCGCGCCCGCGACCCCGGCTTCGGCGCGATCGGCGAGGCGATGGGCGGGCTCAGGTACATCGTCGGCGACCCGTCGACGCCGCCGTCGCGCGTCGGCATCAGCATCGGCGACTCGCTGGCCGCGACCTTCGCGAGCCTGGGCGCGCTGTCGGCGCTGCACTACCGCGAGCGCACCGGCCGCGGCCAGGTCGTGGACTCCGCGATCTACGAGGCGGTGCTCGCGATGATGGAGTCGCTGATCACGGACTACGACCAGCGCGGCTTCATCCGCGAGCGCACCGGCGCGATCCTGCCCAGGCTCGCGCCCTCGAACGTCTACCCGACCCGCGACGGCCTGGTGCTGATCGCCGCCAACCAGGACGCGGTGTTCGCGCGCCTCGCGCTCGCGATGGGCGAGCCGGGCCTGGCGCGCGAGCCGCGCTACGCGACCCACCAGGCGCGCGGCGCGCACCAGGCGGAGCTCGACGCGCACATCGGCCGCTGGACCGCCTCGCTCGCCACCCGCGAGGTGCTCGCGCTCCTGGCGCGGCCCGAGACCGCGGTGCCCTCGGGGCTCATCTACCGCGCCCCGGAGATGCTCGCGGACGCGCACTTCAAGGCGCGCCAGGCGATCGTCGCCACGGCGCACCCCGAGTTCGGCGAGCTCAGGATGCAGAACGTCGCGCCGAAGCTGTCGGAGACGCCGGGCAGCGTGCGCTCGCCCGCGCCCGCGCTCGGCGAGCACAACGACGAGGTGTACCGCGAGCTCCTCGGCCTGAGCGAGGCGCGCTACGCGGCGCTTAAGGCCGCGCGGGTGATCTGAGGCCGGCGGCGGCGCCCCGCGGGGCGCCGCGCCACCGGCAGCGGGACCTCAGAGCGACTGCAGCCAGATCGTGGCGGCCTTGGCCATGCGCGGATCGCCCTGCGCGGCGCTGAAGGCCTTCTTGGCCTCGTCCGTCTTGCCGAGCTTCTTGTAGCAGATGCCGAGCATCATCTGCGCGTCGTCGAGGCGCTTGACCTTGGCGACCCGGTCGGGCGTCAGGCCCCGCTCGATCGCCTCGGCCGCCTTGTCGTACTCGCCGAAGCCCATGTAGGCGAGCCCGACCTTGACGTCGGCCTCGCCGCTCGCCTTGCCGCGGGCCTCCTTGTCGAGCTGCGGCAGCAGCTTCTTGTCGTCGGCGGCCTGCTGCTTGGCGGCCGCCATCAGCCGGCCGTTGCGGTCGGTCTGCGCGATGATCTTGAAGGCGCCCTTGCTGGTCGCCGTGTCGATGACCTTGAGCGCCTCGGCCGGCGCGCCGGCGTCGAGCGCCTGGTCGGCGTACTCGACGAACATCGACTCGCGCGAGATCCAGTCCTTGTCGAAGGCGAAGCGGTACAGGTTGAGCAGCGCACGCTTGTCGAGGTTCTGCTCCTGGTAGATCTGCAGCACGTCCGCGAAGTAGTCCGGCTTCGGGAAGCGCCGCAGCAGCTCCTCCATCACGGCCTGGCGGTGCTCCTTGTCGCCGGTCTTGTAGTAGCAGCTGTTGAGGATCCTGAGCGCCTGCTCGGTGGGCTCCTTGCCGGCCGCCCGGTCGAGCTCGTCGGCCTTCTCCTGGGCGGTGATCGTGCTCGGGCAGTTCTGCTGCGTGTAGTAGACCGCGACCAGCAGGCTGTAGGCCTCGACGCCGCCGCCGTTGTCGGCCCACAGCCGCGCGTACTTCTCGGCCTTCTCGTAGTTCTTCTGCTGCATGAAGATCTGCGCCAGCGGCTTGTAGCTCTTGGTGCGCTCCTCGCCCTGGAAGGTCTCGACGTCGAGCAGCTTCTCGGTCGCGTCCGCGTACCCCGGGAAGTCGCCCTTCTTGCCGAGGCACCAGCGCATGATCGTCAGCGAGGTCTCCTTGTCGTAGGGCTTGGTCGCGGTCGCGAGCGCCTCGTTCGCCCCCTTGATGCAGGTGTCGTAGTCGCCCTTGGTGCCGGCCTCCTGCGCGGGCCCGAGCTTCTTGCGGACCTCCTCGCTGACGGTCGGCTTCTTCTCGGCGGCCGCGACCGCCGGCAGCGGCAGCGTCGCCGACGCCGCCAGCAGGAATCCCAGACCGGCCGCGACCGCCGGCGCCCTGAACCGCGCTAACCACTTACCCATGCCCTACCCCTCGTTGCTGCGAAGCGAGCGCCCTCAGGGCGCGTTCAGCCAGACCCGTGCGGCGACGGCCATGCGCGGATCGGCCTTCGCGAAATTGAAAGCCTTGTCGGCATCGGGCTTCTTCTTGAGCTTCAGGAACGCGATGCCGAGGATCATGCTGGCGTCGTCCGGGCGCTTGACGCGCGCCACGCGCTCGGGGCCCAGCCCGCGCTGCAGCGCTTCGACCGCCTTGTCGTACTGGTTCATGCTGTAGTACTTGTAGCCGAGCCGCACGTCCGCCTCGCCGTTCTTGCCGGCGCGCGCCTCGGCGTCGAGCTGGCCGACGTTCTTGGCGTCCTCGGCGGCGCGCTCCTTGGCCTGCTTCAACAGCCGCTCGACCTTGTCGGCGTTCTTGACCTGCTTCTTCTGGATGCCCTTGTCGAGCACGCGCTGGGCCTCGGCGGTCGTGCCGACGTCGAGCGCGACGTCGGCGAGCTTGACGTAGTCGCCCTCGGCCTCGAGCCAGTCGTGCTCGAAGCCGAGGCGCAGGATCTCGGCGATCGACAGGTCGTCGGCCTTCTTCTCCTGCTGCGCGCGCAGCACCTGCGTGAAGTAGACCTTCTTCGGGAAGCGCTTCAGCGCGTCCTCGGCCGCGGCCTGCATCTTGTCGTCCTGGTGCGCCTGCAGGTAGCAGTTCATCTGCACCTTGAGCTGGTCTTCGTCGGGCGACTTGCCGCCGGCGAGCGCCCGGTCGAGCGCCTGCAGGCTCTTCGGGCAGTCCTTGGCGGCGAAGTAGTACTGCGCGAGCGCGGCGTAGTCGGCCGGCGTGCCGTTGCCCGACTTCAGGTACTCCTGGTAGTCGAAGATCGCCTTGTCGAAGTGGTTGGTCGCGCCCTGCAGCTGCGCCAGCGTCTTGTAGTACGAGAGCTTCTCGGCCGTCGGCACGCCGTCGGTGGTCTCGAGCGCCTCGATCGCCTCGATCGCCTCCGGGTAGTTACGCAGCGCCACCGCCGAGCCCATCATCAGCTTGAGCGCGGCCTGCTTCTCGAAGGAGCTCTTGGCGACCGCGCGGGCCTCCTTGGAGGCCTTGAGCGCCGCGGCGTAGTCCTTCCTCTGGTACGCCTGCTGGCCGGGGTTGTACTTCTCGAAGAACTCCGCCGAGGCCTGCGGCGTGTCGGCGCGGGCGGCGGGTGTGGCGAGCGCGACCACGAGCCCGGTCAGGACCGCGGCGCAGAGATGGGTCAGGCCCGGGCGGGCGGCGAAGGCAGGCGTGCTCATCGTGTACCTCAATGATTCCACTCAATGGACGCCGGGAGGCGACCGCAAGTTCCCCGCCCCGGCGCTGCAAAAAAAATGGGCCGACTCAGGTCAGCCCATTGGGTTTACGCTTTCTCTCGGCCCTGTCGCCCGCGACGGCCTCCCCGTTCAGAGGGAGCCGTTCGCGTCGGCGACGAAGCCGATCTTCTTCAGGCCGCCGCGCTGTACCGCAAACAGCACCGAGGCGGCGTAGTCGTACTTGGCGCGGCGATCCACCGAGACGTGCACCTCCGGCTGCGGATCCTTGGCGGCGGCGTCCTTGATGTAGGCGCGCAGGTCGGTCGGCGAGGTGATGTTGCCGTTCCACAGCACCGAGCCGTCGTACTGCACGTCGATCGACACCGCCTCCGGCGGGACCGGCGGCGGCGGCTCGTTGGTCGCGCGCGGCAGGTCGATCTTCACGGCGTGCGTCATGACCGGCAGCGTGATGATGAAGATGATCAGCAGCACGAGCATGATGTCGACGAGCGGCACGACGTTGATGGTCGTGTTGTATTCGCTCTCGTCGCCGATGTTTCCCATTGCCATCGAGGGTGCTCCGAAGTTGTCCGTCAGTCCTGGTGCGGCGGCTCGGCGATGAAGGCGACCTTCAGCAGGTAGTTGCGCTGCAGGGTCGTCAGCACGTCGCCGACGTACGAGTAGGCGACGCGCTTGTCCGCCCGGATGTGCACCTCGGGCTGCGGGTCCTTGACGGCCTCGGTGCGCGCCATCTCCGCGAGCTTGTCGAGCGTCGCCGGGTTGTCGTTCCAGTACACGGTGCCGGCGAAGTCGACCGAGATGTTGATGTTCTCGGGCTTGGTCTCGGTCGGCTGGTTGAAGTTCGTCGGCAGGTTGACCCGCACCGCCTTCGTCGCCACGGGCACCGTGATGATGAAGATGATGAGGAGCACGAGCATGACGTCGACTAGCGGTACAACGTTGATCTCGGAGTTGTATTCGCCTTCAGCAATTGGGGCGCCACCGCCGGCCATGTTTCGTGCTCCTCGTCTGCGTCGCTGCGGGACTTACTTCTTGACCGCGGCGGCCGGGGCCGCCGGGGCCGACGACTTCATCGTCACGCGGGCGCCGGACAAGAGCGCCTGGTGCAGGTCGTGGGCGAAGTAATGCACGCGCTCGAGGATGAACTTGTTGCGGCGCGTCAGCCAGTTGAAGCCGAGCACCGCCGGCACCGCGACCGCGAGGCCGATCGCCGTCATGATCAGCGCCTCGCCGACCGGACCCGCGACCTTGTCGATCGAGGCCTGGCCCGAGATGCCGATCGAGATCAGCGCGTTGTAGATGCCCCACACCGTGCCGAACAGGCCGACGAACGGCGCGGTCGAGCCGACCGAGGCGAGCACCGACATGCCGCTCGACAGGTCGCTCTGGATCAGGTCGACGCGGCGCTGCAGGTGGCTCGAGATCCAGTCGTGCAGGTCGATGTTCTCCGTGAGCCGGCCCTTGTTGCGCTCGTGGTGCTCGAGCGACTGCAGGCCGTCGGAGGCGATGCCGCGGAAGGCGTTGTCGTCGCCGCCCTTCAGCTTGCCGAGGCCGTCCTGCAGGTTCGAGGCGCCCCAGAAGTCCTTCTCGGCCGCGAGCGCGTACTTGCGCAGCGCCGCCTGGTCGAGGACCTTGGTGATGATCACGTACCACGAGTAGAGGGACATGACCCCGAGGATGATGAACACGCCCTTGCCGACACCGCCGCTGGTGGTCCAGAGCGCTGCAATGCCGTACGGATTGTCGAGTGCTGATGCGTCAGCCATGGTCAATTCCCTCTACGTGAGTCTTGAATAATGGGTGATTGGAACGTCGAACGTTAGCGGTGCTCAGGAAGACAGACGCCAGGTCCACTTCATGCGCTGCCACGAGCCGACCGCGTCGCTGCCGACCTTCTGCGGCTCGAAGATCTTGCCCTGCGCCTTGATGCACTTCTCGGCGGCCTCGTCGAGGCGCTGGATGCCGCTCGAGGTCTCGACCTTGGTCTCGGTGGCCCGGCCCTCCGGCGACACGTACACGAGCAGCACCACCGAGCCTTCCTCGCTCAGGCGGCGCGACGCGGACGGGTAGTAGGGCTCGCAGCGGTCGCCGAGGTTCACGCCCTTGGCGACGCGCACCGGGGTGATCGGCGGCGGCGCGGCCTTGACCGGCGCCTCCTTGACGGGCTCGGCGGGGCGCACGATCGCGGCCGGCGGCGGCGGGCCCTGGACGATCGGCAGGTCGACGAGCGGGGTCTGCACCGGCGGCGGCTTAAAGTCGGGCGGCGGCGGCGGCGGCTCCTTCGGCTTCTCTTCCTGCTCGTGCTGGATGAGCTTCGACTCGATCATCTCGGTGAGCTGCGGGGCGTACTTGATCGCGGTACCGATGATCAGGCCGATGATCATCAGGACGTGCACGCCGATGACGAAGATGCCGACGATCGCATGGCGCGAAAGCTGTTTCGTGCTGCTCATTTAGCAGGGAGCCCCTATCTCCCGAATCTCACCGAGTGCCCGTCAGGTGAGTCCTTCCGGACCCCGTGGTGACAGGACCCGCCGACTCTTGTCGGACTCTGTCAAATCGTGTGCACAAACGTAATGCGAGCGCTCCCGAATGCGCCCACCCCGCCGACGCGTCCGGACGATAACGCCAGACGCGCAGGTCTGCAAGCCTCCCGTCGCCGAGTGTATGCGCGCCCGCGGGCGGCGCGCGCGATAGTGGAAATCCCGGGCTTGTCAAGTCTTTGCTGACCGGCCTCGGCGCGGCGCCGACCGGCCCGCGCCGCTCAGCGGCGACGGCGCGCGGCGCGGCGCCGGGCCGCAGCCGCGGGCCGCGCCGGCGCCGCGCAATCGGTGACCGCGCCGAGCGATGCGCTCGTCACCTCGCGCGCGTACTTGGCGAGCACGCCGCGGTCGGCGTACGGCTTCGGCGCGCGCCAGGCCGCGGCGCGGCGCTTCAGTTCCGCGGCGCTGACCGCGAGCGTGACCTCGCGCCGGCGCGCGTCGATGCTGATCCGGTCGCCGTTACAGACGAGCCCCAGCGGCCCGCCGACCGCGGCTTCCGGCGCGACGTGGCCGACGACGAAGCCGTGGCTGCCGCCGGAGAAGCGGCCGTCGGTGATCAGCGCGACCTTGTCGCCGAGCCCCTTGCCGACGATCGCCGCGGTCGGGCTCAGCATCTCGCGCATGCCCGGCCCGCCCTTCGGGCCCTCGTAGCGGATCACGATCACGTCGCCCGCGCGCACCGTGCCGTCGAGGATCGCCTGCAGGCTCGCCTCCTCCGAGTCGAACACCCGCGCCGTGCCCTCGAAGCGCAGCCCCTCCTTGCCGCTGATCTTCGCGACCGCGCCCTCGGGCGCCAGGTTGCCGTACAGCACCACGAGGTGGCTGTCGGCCTTGAGCGGCGCATCGAAGCGCCGCACGATCGCCTGCCCCGGCGGGTAGTCGGGCGCCTGGGCGAGGCTCTCGGCGAGCGTGCCGCCGCTCACCGTCAGGCACTCGCCGTGCAGCAGCCCCTCGGCCAGCAGCATCTTCATCAGCGGCTGGATGCCGCCGATCTCGATCAGCTCGCTCATCAGGTAGCGGCCGCTCGGCTTGACGTCGGCGAGCACCGGCACGCGCCGGCCGATGCGCGTGAAGTCGTCGAGGCCGAGCCGCACGCGCGCCGCGTGCGCGATCGCGAGCAGGTGCAGCACGGCGTTGGTCGAGCCGCCGAGCGCGATCACCGTGGTGATCGCGTTCTCGAAGGCCTTGCGCGTCAGGATGTCGGACGGGCGGATGCCGGCCTGGACGAGCCGCACCGCGGCCGCGCCGGCGCGCCGGCAGTCCTCGAGCTTGGTGGCCGAGACCGCCTCCTGGGCCGAGCTGTTCGGCAGGCTCATGCCGAGGGCCTCAATCGCCGAGGCCATCGTGTTCGCGGTGTACATGCCGCCGCAGCTGCCGGCGCCGGGGATCGCGGTGCACTCGACCTCGTGCAGCTCCGCGTCCGAGACCCGGCCGGCGGCGTGGCCGCCGACCGCCTCGAACACCGCGACGATGTCGCGGCGCCTGGCGCCCGGGCGGATCGTGCCGCCGTAGACGAACACCGCCGGGCGGTCGAGCCGCGCGATCGCCATCAGGCAGCCGGGCATGTTCTTGTCGCAGCCGCCGATCGCGACCAGGCCGTCGAAGCCCTGCGCGCCCGCGACCGTCTCGATCGAGTCGGCGATCACCTCGCGCGACACCAGCGAGTAGCGCATGCCGGGCGTGCCCATCGAGATGCCGTCGGAGACCGTGATGGTGTTGAAGATCCGGCTCTTGCCGCCGGCGCCGTCGGCGGCCGCCGCGGCCGCGGTCGCGAGCCCGTCGAGGTGCACGTTGCAGGGCGTGATGTTCGACCAGGTGCTGGCGATGCCGATCGAGGGCTTGCCGAAATCGGCGTCCTGATAGCCGACCGCGCGCAGCATCGCGCGGCTCGCGGTCTGCGTGACGCCCTCGGTGACCAGTCGGGAGTGGGCGCGCGGGTCGTGCGGGGTCGGTTTGCGGGGCATGGCGGTGGCCGGGGCGGCGCGGGTCGGCGTGCCCGCGCCGCTATTGTGAGGCGAGCCGCGCCGGGGGCGCCAGTCGGGCGCGCCGCTCAGGTGCCGGTGTCGACCGCGCTCGGGTCGCGCCGCGCGATGATCGTGACGCCCGCGAGCGTCAGCGCGCCGCCGACCAGCAGCCGGGCCGAGAGCGCGTCGTCGAGCAACAGCACGCCGAGCACCACCGAGAACACCGGCGACAGCGTCGTCAGCGGCGAGACCGCCGACACCGGGTAGCGGCTGATGAGCCAGTAGAAACCGGTGTGGGCCACGAGACTCGAGGCCAGCACCGTGAACAGCAGCGCGCCCCAGTCGAGTGCGGAAGCGGTGCGCAGCGCCGCGCCCTGCCCGGCCTCGAGCCACAGCGTCAGGAACCAGAGCAGCGGCAACCCGGCGACCGCGAACCAGGCCTGCAGCTCGAGCGGCCGGAAGGTCTCGCCGAGGCGCTTGACGGCGACCAGGCCGAGGGAGCCCGCGAAGGCCGAGGCCGCGACGAGCGCGAGCCCGGCCCGGTAGGTGAACACGTCCGCCTGCACCGCGATCACCGCGACGCCGGCGAAGGCCAGCACGATGCCGAGGCGCCGGCGCCAGTGGATCACCTCGCCGAGGAACAGCACCGACAGGAGCGTCGTGAACGGCACGCCGAGCTGCGTCGCGATCGCGATCGAGCCGACGTGCGGCGTCAGCCGCACGCCCGTGAACAGCAGCGCAAACTGCAGCCCGCCCGAGAGCGTCGCGGCGACGAACAGCGGCAGCATCCGGCCGGCGTGCCAGCGCAGGAAGGGCACGAGGCAGGCCGCGAGCAGCGAGAAGCGCAGCGCCGTGAAGAACACCGGCGGGAAGTGCTGCACCCCGACCTTGCTCGCGATCAGGTTGAAGCCCCAGATCAGGTTGATCAGCAGCAGGAAGCCGAGGTCGCGCGGCGCGAGATGGCTCAAGGGCGCGGCGCGCCGTAGCGCGCGGCCAGCAGCGCATACAGCGCCCGCACCGTCTGCGCCTCGCCGCCCACCGGCCGGCCGGGGCGCTCCTTGCCGTTCCAGGCATAGAGGTCGAGGTGCAGCCAGGGCGTCGCCTCGGCGACGAAGCGCCGCAGGAACAGCGCCGCGACCACCGAGCCCGCGAAGCCGGACGAGGAGGCGTTGGCGACGTCGGCCACCTTCGAGCCGAGCTCGTCCTCGTACGGCGCCCACAGCGGCAGCGGCCAGAGCGGATCGCCCACCGCGCGGCCGTGGGCGAGGAGCTCGGCGGCGAGCGCCTCGTCGCTCGCATACAGCGCCGGCAGCTCGGGTCCCAGCGCCACGCGCGCGGCGCCGGTGAGCGTCGCGAGGTCGACGAGCAGCTCCGCCGGCTCCTCGGCCGCGTACGCGAGCGCATCGGCGAGCAGCAGGCGGCCCTCGGCGTCGGTGTTGGTGACCTCGACGCTCTGGCCGGCCCGCGTCGCGAGCACGTCGCCCGGGCGGTAGGCGTTGCCGGCGACGCTGTTCTCGACCGCCGGCACGATGAGCCTCAGGCGCAGCGGCAGGCGCGCATCGAGCACGAGCTGCGCGAGCGCGAGCGCACAGGCGGCCCCGCCCATGTCCTTCTTCATGAGCGCCATGCCGCTCGAGGGCTTGAGGTCGAGGCCGCCGGTGTCGAAGCAGACGCCCTTGCCGATCAGCGTCACGCGCGGGCCCTGGCTGCCGTGCCTGAGCTCGAGCAGCCGCGGCGCCCGCGCCGCCGCCTGCCCGACCGCGTAGATGGCCGGGAAGCGCGCGGCGAGGAGGTCCTCGCCGACCACCTCGCGAAACTCCGCGCCGAAGCGGGCCGCGACCGCGGCGACCGCCCGGCCGAGCTCGGCGGGACCCAGGTCCGCGGCCGGGGTGTTGATCAGGTCGCGGGCGAGCGCGTCCGCCTCGGCGACCCGCCGCACGTGCTCGAGGTCGGCGTTCGGCGGCGGCACGAGCGCGGGCGGTGGCGCCGCGAGCGGGCGGCGGTAGCGGTCGAAGCGGTAGCGCCCGAGCGCCCAGCCGAGCGCGGCCTGCGTCGCGGCCGCCGCCGGCAGGACCTCGGCGAGGCGCCAGCGGCCCGCCGGCAGGCGGTCGGGGCCGGCCGCGAGGTGCTGCGGGGCGAGCTCGGCGAGGCTGCCGAGCTTGCCGACCCCGAGCGCCGCGCCCGCGAGGCGGCCGCCTGCGTCCGGCAGCGCGAGCGCGCGGCCGCGCTCGCCGCGAAAGCCGTTGGCGCGCGCCCAAGCCGCGGCGCGGGCACGCTCGGCGGGCGGCAGCCGCTCGGTCCAGCCGTCCGCCTCCTGCTCGCGCACGAGCCAGAGCGGGCGGATCGCGTCATCGGCGGCGTCGGGGACGGGTGGCTCTGCTGGCACGGGCGCGGGACCTGCGGGGCGAGAAGCGGCATAGTCGGCCGGGAGTCCCCACGTTGACAAGGCTGGCGCGCCATGCTGACATCGGCAAGTCACCTGACACGCGACCTTCCATGACCGCCCGTGACCGCTCGCCCCGCTCTTTCGCCCTGACGCCCGTCGCGCGTCCGCGGCTGCTTGCGGGCCTCCTGCTTCGCACACCGAGGTGCGGGATCCACGGCTGACGGCAAGTCGCCACGTACACCAGGAACCCCGCACCGGCACCGCCCGAGGCGGGGTTTTCTTTTGGCCCGTTTCATTGCCTGCGGAGAGAGCTCATGCGGATTTACTCGGCGAAGGATGTGGACCAGAAGGCGCTCAGGGGCGCGACCATCGCGATCCTCGGCTACGGCAGCCAGGGCCGCGCGCACGCGCTGAACCTCAAGGACTCGGGCTACGACGTGGTCGTGGGCCTGAGGCGCGGCGGCGCCAGCTGGAAGAAGGCCAGGAAGGACGGCCTGCGGGTCGCCGAGCCCGCCGAGGCGGTCAAGGGCGCCGCGCTCGTCGCGCTCCTGACCCCGGATCTCAGCCAGCCGGCGGTGTACGCCGAGATCAAGGCCAGCCTCGCGAAGGGCGCGACGCTGCTGTTCGCGCACGGCTTCAACATCCACTTCCGCCAGATCAAGCCGCGCAAGGACCTCGACGTCGTGCTGATCGCGCCGAAGGGCCCGGGCGACCTCGTGCGCCGCCAGTACCAGCAGGGCCGCGGCGTGCCGTGCCTGGTGGCGGTCGCGCAGAACGCGACCCGCCGCGCCAAGCAGAAGGCGCTCGCCTACGCGCACGGCATCGGCGGCACGCGCGGCGGCGTGCTCGAGACGACCTTCGAGGAGGAGACGGTCACCGACCTGTTCGGCGAGCAGGTCGTGCTCTGCGGCGGCGCCACCGAGCTCGTCGTCAGGGGCTTCGAGACCCTGACCGAGGCCGGCTACAAGCCCGAGGCCGCCTACTACGAGTGCCTGCACGAGCTCAAGCTGATCGTCGACCTGCTGCACGAGGGCGGGCTCGCCAAGATGCACCAGTTCATCTCCGAGACCGCCAAGTACGGCGACCTGACGCGCGGCCCGCGCATCGTGACCCGCGCCACCAAGGCCGAGATGCGCAAGATCCTCAAGGAGATCCAGTCGGGCAAGTTCGCGCGCCAGTGGATCCGCGAGAACAGGAGCGGCAAGAAGAAGTACCGCGCGCTCCTCAACAAGGACCTCAGGCACCCGATCGAGAAGGTTGGCCGCGCGCTGCGCGCCCGCATGCCCTGGCTGGAACAGGGCCGCTAGTCACCGCCGGAGTCCCCGCCATGGGCAGCCACGATCCCAATCGCGTCATCATCTTCGACACCACGCTGCGCGACGGCGAGCAGTCGCCCGGCTGCAGCATGAGCCCGCCCGAGAAGCTCAGGGTCGCGAGGGCGCTCGCCGACCTCGGCGTCGACGTCATCGAGGCCGGCTTCCCGGCGGCCTCGCGCGGCGACTGGGAGTCGGTGCAGACGATCGCGCGCGAGGTCGCGGGCCCGGTGATCTGCGGGCTCGCGCGCTGCAACCGCGACGACATCGAGAAGGCCTACGGCGCGGTCAAGGACGCCCCCCGGCACCGCATCCACGTGTTCCTCGCCACCAGCGCGATCCATCGCGAGCACAAGCTCAACATGGCGAAGGGCGAGATCCTGAAGGCCGCGGTCGAGGGCGTGCGCCTGGCGCGCAGCCTGGTCGCCGACGTCGAGTTCTCGCCGGAGGACGCCTCGCGCACCGAGCCCGAGTTCCTGGCCGAGGTGGTCAGCGCCGCGATCGCGGCCGGCGCCACCACCATCAACGTGCCGGACACGGTCGGCTACACGACGCCGCAGGAGTTCGCCGAGGTGTTCGGCTACCTCAGGCGCCACGTCGCCGGCATCGACAAGGTGGTGCTGTCGGTGCACTGCCACAACGACCTCGGCATGGCGGTCGCCAACAGCCTGTCGGCCTGCGGCGCGGGCGCGCGCCAGATCGAGTGCACGATCAACGGCATCGGCGAGCGCGCCGGCAACTGCTCGCTCGAGGAAGTGGTGATGGCGCTGAAGACGCGCGAGTCCTACTACGGGCTGCACACCGGCATCCACAGCACCCGCCTCTACCCGACCTCGCGGCTGGTGTCGACGATCACCGGCATGCCGGTGCCGCGCAACAAGGCGATCGTCGGCGAGAACGCCTTCGCGCACGAGTCGGGCATCCACCAGCACGGCATGCTGAAGCACCACTCGACCTACGAGATCATGCGGCCGCAGGACGTGGGCCTGACGCGCACCCACCTCGTGCTCGGCAAGCACAGCGGCCGGCACGCGTTCCGCGACCGGGTCCGCGAGCTCGGCTACGAGCTCGGCGAGGCCGAGCTCAATCGCGCCTTCGAGGAGTTCAAGGCGCTCGCCGACAAGAAGAAGGAGCTGTTCGACGGCGACATCGAGGCGCTGGTGCTGCGCGCCG
>DATKOP010000093.1:0-9482 GCA_035524595.1 Steroidobacteraceae bacterium
GGCGAAGTCGGCCTCGGTCGCCAGGTCGAGCGCCGCGACGGAGTCGTCGTCCGGCGGGAAGTCGTTGTCGTCGGTGAGCGTCACGAGCATGTCGTAGTCGCCCATCCGCAGCCGGTCGCCGTCGCGCAGCACGTGCGCGCGGTCGCCCAGCACGGTGGACCTCGGCCCAGTGACTCGGAGTCTCAGCGCCATACCCTCTCCCCGGGTAATATGGCAAAAGGCTAGCGCGGTAGCGAGCTTCGGCCATGGCAACGAGTCACATTTTCAAGGTCCAGTTCGTCCGCGAGGGCAAGGTCTGGGAGGTTTATGCCAAGAAAGTGACCCACGGCGGCCTGTTCGGTTTCATCGAACTGGAGGACTTCGTGTTCGGGGAGCGGTCCTCGGTGGTCGTCGACCCGGGCGAGGAGAAGGTCAAGGCCGAGTTCGCCGGGGTCAAGCGCACCTGGCTGCCGATGCACGCGGTGCTGCGGGTCGACGAGGTCCGCAAGTCCGGGGTCAGCAAGATCACCGCCTACGAGGGCGCCAACGTCAGCCCCTTCCCGATGCCGATGGTGCCCGGCGGCCCGGACCCGGGCAGCCGCAAGTAGTGCCCGCCGCCCGGGCGGCGCGCGCTCGCCGATGCGCTAAAATGCGCCCCCTGCCGGCGGCGCCGGCCCCCTCGAGTCCCTGATGCTGCTGCTGCCCGGCGCTCCCGCCCTATCCCGCTTCCGCCTCGACAAGCTCTTGGGCGCCCTGCGCGCGATCGACCCGGGCGTCCGCTCGCTCTCGGCCCACTTCCGCCACTTCGTCGACCTCGCCCGGCCGCTCGCCCCGGAGGAGGCGCGCATTCTCGCGCGCCTGCTCGAGTCGGACCTCGCCCCGCCGGTCGCGGCGGGCGATGCCGAGCTCATCGTCATGCCGCGGCCGGGCACGATCTCGCCGTGGTCGAGCAAGGCCACCGACATCGCGCACGTCTGCGGCCTCGCGGCGGTGCGCCGCATCGAGCGCGGCACGCGCTACGGCCTGGGCCTCGAGGGGACCGCCTCCCGCGAGCGGCTCGCGCGGCTCGCGCCGCCGCTGTTCGACCGCATGACCGAGGCGGTCGGCTACGCGCCCGCGGACGCGGCGCGCCTCTTCGAGGTCGAGCCGCCGCGCGCGCTCGCAAGCGTCGCGCTCGCGCCGGACGGGCGCGCGGCGCTCACTGCCGCGGACGCGCGCCTCGGGCTTGCGCTCTCGGCCGACGAGGTCGACTACCTGCTCGCCGCCTACGGCCGCCTCGGCCGCGACCCGACCGATGTCGAGCTCATGATGTTCGCGCAGGCGAACTCCGAGCACTGCCGCCACAAGATCTTCAACGCCAGCTGGGTCGTCGACGGCGAGCCGCAGCCGAAGTCGCTGTTCGCGATGATCAAGAACACCCACGCGCGCAGCCCGGGCGGCGTGCTGTCGGCCTACCGCGACAACGCCGCGGTCATCGCCGGTCCGGTCGCGGAGCGCCTCTATGCCGCGCCCGAGGGCGGCGCCTACCGCTACGTCCGTGAGCCGGTCGACATCCTGATGAAGGTCGAGACCCACAACCACCCGACCGCGATCTCGCCGTTCGCGGGCGCCGCGACCGGCTCCGGCGGGGAGATCCGCGACGAGGGCGCGACCGGCCGCGGCGCCAAGCCCAAGGCGGGGCTGACGGGCTTCACGACCTCGAACCTGCGCATCCCGGGCTTCGTGCAGCCGTGGGAGGGGCCCGAGGCCAAGTCGCCGCGGATCGCCGCGCCGCTCGAGATCATGATCGACGGCCCGCTCGGCGCCTGCGCCTTCAACAACGAGTTCGGGCGCCCGGGCATCAACGGCTACTTCCGCACCTACGAGCAGCGCGTCGCCGGCGACCCGCCCGGCGTGACCCGCGGCTACCACAAGCCGATCATGATCGCCGGCGGCCTCGGCAACGTGCGCCGCGGCGACGTCGAGAAGGCCGACGTGCCGGCGGGCGCGCGCCTCGTGGTGCTCGGCGGCCCGGCGATGCTGATCGGCCTCGGCGGCGGCGCCGCCTCCTCGGTCGGCAGCGGCGCGAGCGCCGCCGACCTCGACTTCGCCTCGGTGCAGCGCGGCAACCCCGAGATGCAGCGCCGCGCCCAGGAGGTGATCGAGCGCTGCGTCGCGCTCGGCGCCGACAACCCGATCCTGCTGGTGCACGACGTCGGCGCCGGGGGCCTCTCGAACGCGGTGCCCGAGGCGGTCGCGCACAGCGCCCGCGGCGGGCGCATCGAGCTCAGGGACATCCCGACCGACGAGCCGGGCCTGTCGCCGCTCGAGCTCTGGTGCAACGAGGCGCAGGAGCGCTACGTGCTGTGCATCGCGCCCGAGCGCCTCGCGCAGTTCGGCGCGCTGTGCGCGCGCGAGCGCTGCCCGTACGCGGTCATCGGCGAGCTGACCGGCGACGGCGAGCTGGTGGTGCGCGACCGGCTCACCGGCACGACCCCGGTCGCGATGCCGGTCGAGGTGCTGCTCGGCAAGCCGCCGAAGATGACCCGCGAGGCGCGGCGCGCGCCGCGGCCGCGCGAGCCGCTCGCGACCGGCGCGATCGAGCTTCGCGACGCGGTCTACCGGCTGCTGCGGCTGCCGACCATCGCCGACAAGACCTTCCTGATCACGATCGGCGACCGCAGCGTCGGCGGGCTGATCAGCCGCGACTCGCTGGTCGGCCCCTGGCAGGTCGCGGTCAGCGACTGCGCCGTGACGCTCGCCGGCTACACGACCCATGCGGGCGAGGCGATGGCGATGGGCGAGCGCCCGCCGGTCGCGCTGCTCGACGGCCCGGCCTCCGGCCGCCTCGCGGTCGCCGAGGCGATCACCAACATCGCCGCCGCCGACGTCGCGCGGCTGGCCGACATCAAGCTGTCGGCGAACTGGATGGCCGCCGCCGGCGACCCGCACGAGGACGCGGTGCTGTACGACACGGTGCGCGCGGTCGGCGAGGAGCTCTGCCCGGCGCTCGGCATCGCGATCCCGGTCGGCAAGGACTCGCTGTCGATGCGCTCCGGCTGGCAGGACGGCACCGGCGCGCGCTCGGTGTGGGCACCGGTGTCGCTGGTGGTGTCGGCCTTCGCGCCGGTCGGCGACGTGCGCCGCACGCTGACGCCGGAGCTGCGCACCGACGCCGGGCCCTCGGCGCTGGTGCTCGTCGACCTCGGCCGCGGCCAGGACCGCACCGGCGGCTCGTGCCTCGCGCAGGTCTACGGCGCGCTCGGCGGCGCGCCGGCCGATCTCGACGATCCGGCGCTCCTCAGCGGGCTGTTCGCCGCGGTGCGCGAGGCGGCCGCGGCCGGGCTCGTGCTCGCCTACCACGACCGCTCCGACGGCGGCCTCGTCGTGACGCTCCTCGAGATGGCCTTCGCGGGCCGCAGCGGCCTCGCCGTCGACCTGGGCGCAAGCGCCGATCCCGTCGCCGCGCTCTGCGCCGAGGAGCCAGGCGCGGTGCTGCAGGTGCGCGAGCCGGACCTGCCCGCGCTGCTCGCGCTGCTCGCCCGGCACGGCCTCGGCGCCGCGAGCCGCGTGGTCGGCCGGCCGGCGCCGGGCGCGCGCGTGCGCATCGCCGCGGGCGGTGCGGCGCTCCTGGACGAGCCGCTCCTCGAGCTGCGCCGCGCCTGGTCGGAGACGAGCTTTCGGATGCGGGCACTGCGCGACGAGCCGGCCTGCGCGCGCGAGGAGTTCGAGGCGCTGGCCGACGAGGACGACCCGGGCCTCACGGCGCGGCCGAGCTTCGACCCGGACGAGGACGTCGCCGCGCCCTTCGTCGCGCGCGGCGCGCGCCCGCGGGTCGCGATCCTGCGCGAGCAGGGCGTCAACAGCCAGCTGGAGATGGCGGCGGCGTTCACGCGCGCCGGCTTCGCGCCGGACGACGTGCACATGACCGACGTGATCGGCGGGCGGGTCACGCTCGCCGACTACCCGGTGCTGGTGGCCTGCGGCGGCTTCTCCTACGGCGACGTGCTCGGCGCCGGCGAGGGCTGGGCGAAGTCGATCCTGTTCAACGCCCGCGCGCGCGAGGAGTTCGAGCGCTTCTTCGCGCGCGCCGACACGCTGACGCTCGGCGTCTGCAACGGCTGCCAGATGGTCGCGGCGCTCGCCGAGCTGATCCCGGGCGCCGGCCGCTGGCCGCGCTTCAAGCGCAACCGCTCCGAGCAGTTCGAGGGCCGCCTGTCGCTGGTCGAGGTGCTCGCGACGCGCTCGCCGTTCCTGGCCGGCATGGCGGGCTCGCTGTTGCCGATCGCGGTCGCGCACGGCGAGGGCCGCGCGAGCTTCGCGCACCAGGCCGACCTCGCGGCGCTCGAGCGTGCAGATGCGGTCGCGCTGCGCTTCGTCGACCACCACGGCCGGCCGGCCGAGCGCTATCCGGCGAACCCGAACGGCTCGCCGGCCGGGATCGCCGGCATCACGAGCGAGGACGGTCGCGTGACGCTCACCATGCCGCACCCCGAGCGCGTGTTCCGCGCCGCGCAGAACTCCTGGCGGCCGCGCGCCTGGCACGAGGACAGCGGCTGGATGCGCCTGTTTCGCAACGCGCGCGTCGCGCTCGGCTGAGCGGCCGCGGCCCGCATGCCCATCGATCCGACCCTGCGATCGGCGCCGCTCGACCTGCCGATCGGCGTGTTCGACTCGGGCGTCGGCGGGCTCACGGTGCTGAGCGCGCTCAAGGCCGCGCTGCCCGGCGAGGCCTTCCTGTACCTCGGCGACACCGCGCGGCTGCCGTACGGCACCAAGAGCCCGGCGAGCGTCGTGCGCTACGCCTCGCAGTGCGCGGCGCTGCTGGTCGCGCGCGGCATCAAGGCGCTGGTGGTGGCCTGCAACACGGCGGCCAGCGCGGCGCTGCCGGCGCTCGCGGCGCGCTACGCGGGCCTGCCGGTGGTCGGCGTCATCGAGCCGGGCGCGCGCGCCGCGGTCGCCGCCTCGCCGAGCGGGCGCATCGCGGTGATCGCGACCGAAGGCACGATCCGCGCCGGCGCCTACGTCGCCGCGATCGAGCGCCTCAATCCGGCGGCGCGCGTCACCGGCATCGGCTGCTCGGTGTTCGTTGCGCTCGCGGAGGAGGGCTGGACCACGGGCCCGATCGTCGCCGCGGTGGCGCACCGCTACCTCGACGGCGCGTTCGCGGGGCCGGCGGCGCCCGACACGCTGCTGCTCGGCTGCACGCACTTCCCGGTGCTCGCCGGCGCGCTGCGCGCGGCGATCCCGCCGGCGGTGACGCTGGTCGACTCGGCGCGCACGACCGCGGAGGCGGTGGCGACGCGGCTCGCCGCGGCGCAGCTCGGGCGGCCGGCGACGGCGGGACCCGGTGCGACGCGCCTGCTCGCCACCGACGGTCCGGAGCGCTTCGCGCGCGTCGGCAGCATCTTCCTCGGCCACCCGCTGACCGCGGGCGACGTCGAGCTGGTCGACGTCTAGCGCCGGGCGGCGGCGCGCCGCCTCAGCTGTTGACCTTGTTGAGCGGCGTGACCGTGGCGCGCTTCTCCTCGGCGAAGTAGCGGCGCATCGTCATCGCCTGCTGCAGCCGGCCCTTGCGCACGTAGCTCTGGTAGAGCAGGTCCTTGACGACCTCGTTGAGCACGCCGGCGGTGGTCGCGTCGAGCAGCGGCATGTTCGGCCGCGGCTCGGCGTCGGTCGCGAACAGCACCTTGCGCACGACGTTGAAGGTCTCCTGGTCGAGCTCGGCCATGTCGCGCACCTCGACCAGCTGGTCGAACATCTTCAGCTTGCCGTTCTCGCCGAGGTCGGCGAACACCGCCTGCGCCGCGCGCCGGCACATCGAGCCGAAGGCGTTGTAGTTGCCGGCCGAGAAGCACGACAGCGCCTCGCGGAACAGCGTCTCGGCCTCCTCCGGCAGGTGCGTGAACGGGAACTTCTCGCGCGGCCGCTCCAGCTCCTGGAAGTTGCTGCCGAGCTCGATGCGGCTGGCGCCGTAGATCTTGACCGGGTACTTGAGGAACAGCGGCGCGTTGCAGGAGTCGCAGCGGTAGACGATGCCGACGTGGCTCGGCCTGAAGGTGGCCAGCTGCGCGTACTGCGGCACCGACACCGGCGACAGGTGCGCGAGCACCTCGCAGTGCGGGCAGGTCAGCGCGAAGTGGTGCTCCTGGTCGTGGTGCAGGGTGCCGCTGGAATCGATGTAGATCGGCATGCGACTCCGCACGCGCCGCGCCTGACGTGTGGCCGCCGACCGCCTGTGTGGCGGAGTCCCCTGGCGTGCGCGGGCCTGCCGGCTGATTCTAGCGCAGGCGCGCCCGCGCCGCGCCGCCGCGCGCGGCCCGCCCGCCAGTGGACATAATGCTGCGCCGCGCGCTCAGCGCCCGGCGCGCAGCGTCGCGGCGACCAGGCCGGACTCGACCAGCGCGGTCGCCGCGGCGATGTCGCCGTCCAGGCGGTGGTCGCGCGGCTGGAACGGCACGCGCCGGCGCAGCTCGGCGTGCAGCGCCTCGAGCGCCGGCGTCGTCCTGAGCGGCCGCTGGCAGTCGAGCGCGTGCGCCGCGACCAAGAGCTCGATGCCGAGGATGGTCGCGAGGTTGTCGCAGACCGCGAGCAGCTTGTGGCCGGCCCACGGCGCCATGCTGACGTGGTCCTCCTGGCCGGCCGAGGTCGGGATGCTGTCGGCCGAGGCGGGGTGCGCGAGCGTCTTGTTCTCGGAGGCGAGCGCCGCCGCGGTCACGTGCGCCATCATGAAGCCCGACTCGACGCCGGGCTCGGTGGTCAGGAACATGTTGAGCGCCGGGTTGACGCGCCGGTCCAGCAGGTCGATGCGCCGCTCGGCCATCGAGGCGACGTCGGTGAGCGCGATCGCGAGGAAGTCGGCCACCAGGCCGATCGGCGCGGCGTGGAAGTTGCCGCCGGAGAGGATGTCGTCGCCGAAGATCAGCGGGTTGTCGGAGACGCCGTTGACCTCGGCGGCGAGCACGCGCGCGGCGTGCTCGAGCGTGTCCCAGGCGGCGCCGGCCACCTGCGGCAGGCAGCGCACCGCGTACGGGTCCTGGACGCGGTCGCAGTCGGCGTGGCTCGAGTGGATCTCGCTCTCGCCGAGCAGCCCGCGCATCGCCGCCGCGACGTGGCGCTGGCCCGCCTGGCCGCGGGCGGCGTGGATGCGCGGGTCGAAGGGCGTGTGGCTGCCGGCCAGCGCCTCGACCGTCAGCGCGCCGATCGCCATCGTGCACTCGAGCAGGTTCCTGCCGCGCGCCCAGCCGTCGAGCGCGAGCGCGGTGCTGACCTGGGTGCCGTTCAGGAGCGCGAGGCCCTCCTTGGCGGCGAGCGTGAAGGGCGCAAAGCCCGCCGCGGCGCACACCGCGGCGCCCTCGAGGCGCTGCTCGCCGCGGCGCGCCGTGCCCTCGCCGATCAGCGCGAGCGACAGGTGCGCGAGCGGCGCGAGGTCGCCCGAGGCGCCCACCGAGCCGCGCCCCGGGATCAGCGGCAGCACGTCCGCCGCCAGCAGCGCGAGCAGTGCCTCGACCACCGCCGGCCGGATGCCGGAGTGGCCGGCGGCGAGGTTGTTGGCCTTCAGCAGCAGGATGCGGCGCACGTGGTGCGCGGCGAGCGGCGCGCCGACGCCGACCGAGTGGCTGCGCACGAGGTTCGCCTGCAGCTCCAAGAGCTTCGCCTCGGGGATGCGGCGGTTGGCGAAGGCGCCGAAGCCGGTCGTGATGCCGTAGCTCGCCTGGCCCTTCGCGACCGCGCGCTCGACCGCGTCGCGGCTCGCCGCCATGCGCGCGAGCGCCGCAGCATCGAGCGTGAAGCGCGCGCCGGGCGCGAGCGATGCGACCGACTCGAGCGCGAGGTCGAGGCCGGTGAGCGCGGTGCGGGCGGTGTTCATGCGGTGAGCTTCCGGTAGCGGATGCGGTGCGGCTGGTCCGCGTCCTCACCCTTGCGCCGCTTGAGGTCGGCGATGTAGTCCTGGTAGTTGCCCTCGAACCAGACCACCTCGCTGTCGCCCTCGAAGGCGAGGATGTGGGTCGCGATCCGGTCGAGGAACCAGCGGTCGTGGGAGATCACGACCGCGCAGCCGGGGAAGGCCAGCAGCGCCTCCTCGAGCGCGCGCAGCGTCTCGACGTCGAGGTCGTTGGTGGGCTCATCGAGCAGCAGCACATTGCCGCCGGTCTTCAGCACCTTGGCGAGGTGCACGCGGTTCCTCTCGCCGCCCGACAGCTCGCCGATCAGCTGCTGCTGCTGCGTGCCCTTGAAGTTGAAGCGGCCGACGTAGGCGCGCGACGGCGTCTCGTAGTTGCCGACCTTGATCAGGTCGAGCCCGCCGGAGATCTCGGCCCAGACGGTCTTGGAGTCGTCGAGCGCCTGGCGCGACTGGTCGACGTAGGCGAGCGTGACCGACGGGCCCACGCGGATCTCGCCGGCGTCGGCCTGCTCGTGGCCGGTCAGCATCCGAAACAGCGTCGTCTTGCCCGCGCCGTTCGGGCCGATGATGCCGACGATGCCGCCGCGCGGCAGGCTGAAGGAGAGGCCGTCGATCAGGATGCGGTCGCCGAAGCCCTTGCGCAGGTTCTTGGCCTCGACGACGAGCTCGCCGAGGCGCTCGCCCGGCGGGATGTAGATCTCGTTGGTCTCGTTGCGCTTCTGGAACTCCTGCGACTGCAGCTCCTCGAAGCGCGCGACGCGCGCCTTGCTCTTCGCCTGGCGCGCCTTGGGGTTCTGGCGCACCCATTCGAGCTCCTGCGCGAGCATCTTGCGCAGGCCCTCCTGCTGGCGCTCCTCGATCTCGAGGCGCTGCTCCTTCTGCTCGAGCCACGAGGAGTAGGTCCCCTGCCACGGGATGCCGTGGCCGCGGTCGAGCTCGAGGATCCAGCCGGCGACGTTGTCGAGGAAGTAGCGGTCGTGCGTGACCGCGATCACCGTGCTCGGGTACTCCTCGAGGAAGCGCTCGAGCCAGGCCACCGACTCGGCGTCCAGGTGGTTGGTCGGCTCGTCGAGCAGCAGCATGTCGGGCTTCTGCAGCAGCAGCCGGCACAGCGCGACGCGGCGGCGCTCGCCGCCCGAGAGCTTGCTGACGTCGGCGTCGCCCGGCGGGCAGCGCAGCGCGTCCATGGCGATCTCGACCGTGCGGTCGAGCTCCCAGCCATTCACCGCGTCGATCTTCTCCTGGAGCTCGCCCTGCTCGGCGATGAGATCGTTCATCTCGTCGTCGGACAATTCCTCGGCGAACCGGGCGCTGACCGCCTCGAAGCGCTCGACCAGCGCCTTGATCGCCGCCAAGCCCTCGCTGACATTGCCGAACACGTCCTTTTCCGGGTCGAGCACCGGCTCCTGCGGCAGGTAGCCGACCGTGGCGCCTTCGGCCGCCCAGGCCTCGCCGTTGAACTCGCGGTCGACACCGGCCATGAGACGCAGCAGCGTCGACTTGCCGGCGCCGTTGACGCCGAGGACGCCGATCTTCGCGCCTGGGAAGAACGACAGCGTGATCCCCTTGAACACCTCCCGGCCACCCGGAAAAACCTTGGTGAGCCCTTTCATCACGT
>DATKOP010000094.1:0-41179 GCA_035524595.1 Steroidobacteraceae bacterium
ATCGCGGCGTCGGCGTTGCGGATCAGGTCGATCGTGTTGCCGGCGTCGTCCGGGCACAGCGCGATGCCGATGCTGACGGTCAGGTACACCTCGGTGTCGTTGAGGAAGAACGCGCGGCTGACGTCGTCGATCAGCTGGCGCGCGATCGCCGCGAGCGTCGCGTGGTGGTCGACGCCGGTCTCGAGGTTCTCGATGAACAGCGCGAACTCGTCGCCGGCGAGGCGACCGACGACGGCGCCCTTGGGCGCGATGCGCGTCAGGCGCTCGCTCAGGATCTCGAGCGTGCGGTCGCCGGCGGCGTGGCCGAAGGTGTCGTTGACGTCCTTGAAGCGGTCGAGGTCCAGGTACAGGAGCGCGAGCACGGTGCCGGCGCGGTGCGCGCGCGCGATCGCCTGCTGCAGCAGGTGCTGGAACTGCATCCGGTTCGGGATCTTGGTCAGCGTGTCGTAGCGCGCCAGGTAGCGGATGCGCCGCTCGGCGCGCTTGCGCTCGGTGATGTCGCGGGCGACGAAGATGCAGCCCTCGAAGCGCGGCTCCGGGCCGTGCTCCTCGGCCTCCGCCGCGAGCGCCGCCTTCGAGCCCACGATCGTCGAGCCCGACAGCGACACCGGCACCGTGTCGCCGTCGCGCGTGCGGATCATGAACTCGCGCGTCTCCTGCACCGCGCGCTCGAGCACGAAGTTGCGCCGCTCGTCGCTCGCCATCAGCGAGGCGACGTCGCGGCCGACCAGCTCGCCCTCCGGCCAGCCGAACAGCTGCACCGCGGCGTCGTTGGCGCGCGTGATCTGGCCGCCGGGGGTGGTCACCAGCACCGCGTCGGTCATGCTGTTGAGCACGACGTCGAGGTAGTTGCGGGTGATGGTGGTCTGGTGCAGCTTCTCGCGCATGCGCTCGATCGCGGCGGCGAGCTCGGCGAACTCCTGCGCCGCGTGCACCGCGACCGGCTGCGTGTAGTCGCCGTCGCCGAGCTGGTCGAGGCTGCCGACCAGCGAGCGGATCGGCCGCTTCCAGCGCGTCGCGAGCAGGATCGCGGCCGCGGTGCCGGCGACCGTGCACAGCAGGCCGAGCGCGCCCAGGAGCTCGATCTGCCCGGTCATGCCGTCGCGCAGGATGCCGAGCGCCCCGGCGAACAGCGCGGCGCCCGCCGCGCCGAGCAGCGCCCCGACCGCGAGCCACGCGGCCACCCGGACGCCGCGGTATCGGCCTCGGTTCGACATGGACGGATCATAGGCCCCCGGTCAGGGGGTCCGACATCAAAAATGCGACGTCGATCGCCGACAGAACCGTCAGCATTTTACGAAAAGTGGGCCCGGAGGGCCGCATGCTGCAACGCAGCAGGAGCGCGGGCCGGGCCCCTCAGGTAGCCTTGCGCCGTGAAGCGATCACCTCCCGGCGCGCCGCCGCGCGCGCCAAGACGCCGTCCCGCCTTCGACGCGCTCGAGCTCACCGGTCGCGCCGCGAGCCACGTGGTGCTGGTCGCCGAGCCGCGCGCCGTGCTGCATCCGGCCGCGGCCCGGGCCTTCGGGCGGCTGCGCGCCGCGGCGCTGCGCGAGGGCATCGATCTCGCCGCCGCCTCCTCGTTCCGCGACTTCGACACGCAGGCGCGGATCTGGAACGAGAAGTGGACCGGGCGCCGCCCGCTCCACGACCGCCGCGGCCGCGCGCTCGACGCCGCGCGCCTCAGGCCCGCGGCGCGCGTCGCGGCGATCCTCGCCTGGTCGGCGCCGCCGGGCGCGAGCCGCCACCACTGGGGCACGGACCTCGACGTCTACGACCGCGCCGCGCTCACGAGCGGTGCGCGGCTCGAGCTCGTGCCCGCGGAGTACGCGCCGGGCGGGCCGTTCGCGCGGCTCACGGCCTGGCTCGATGCGCACATGCGCCGCTTCGGCTTCTATCGCCCGTACGCGACCGACCGCGGCGGCGTGCAGCCGGAGCCGTGGCACCTGAGTCACTACCCGACCGCGCGCGAGGCCTCGCGGCGCCTGAGGCTCGCGACGCTGCGCGCGGCGATCGAGGCGGGGTCGCTGGAGGGCAAGGCCGCGCTGCTCGCAGCGCTGCCCGCAATCTACGCGCGCTACGTGCGCGCGGTCGATCCGCCGCCGCGCGCCGCGGCGAAGGCCGCGCGCGCGCGCGGCCCGGCGAGGGCGCGCACGAAGAGCGCGGGCCACAAGCGCTTCAGGCGCCACAGCGCCGCGTAGCCCGCTGGCAGCACCGCGTACAGCCGGCCGCGCGCCGCCGCGCGCAGGATCCCGGCGGCGAGGCGCTCGGCGCTGTAGCGGCTGCGGCCCATCACGGCCGCGGCGACCGCGGCCTCGGCCGGCGGCGCGCGCATCGTCTCGAGCAGGCGCGTCCTCACGAAGCCCGGCATCACCACCATCGCGCCCACGCCGCTGCCGCCGAGCTCGGCGGCGAGCGTCTCGGTGAGCGCGACCACCGCCGCCTTCGAGGCGTTGTAGGTGGCCATCTGCGGCGCCGACGCGAACGCGGCGGCGCTCGCGATGTTGACGATCAGGCCGCGGCCGGCGCGGCGCATCGCCGGCAGCGCGAGCCGGCAGCCGAGCGCCGGGCCGAGCACGTTGATCTCGAGGCCCCAGCGCCAGTCGGCGAGCGGGGTCGCCTCGACTGCGCCCGCGATCGCGACGCCGGCGTTGTTGACCATCAGCTCGAGGCCGCCCGCGCGCGCGACGAAGGCGTCGAGCGCCGCGCCGAAGCCGGCCTCGTCGGTGACGTCGGCGGTGTAGGTGGAGACTGCGCCGGAGCCCGCGGCCTCGAGCGCCGCGGCCGCGGCCGCGAGCCGCGTCGCCTCGCGATCGAGAAGCCCGACGCTCCAGCCGTCGCGCGCCAGCAGCGTCGCGAGCGCGAGGCCGATGCCGCTGCCACCGCCGGTGATGAACGCGCGCCGACCGCCGAGCCGCGCGGCCAGCCGCGCGGCGCTCAATTACGGCCCCAGAGCTCGCGCAGGTGCCCGAGCATCAGCTGGCGGACGTTCGGCAGCGGGTTCGGGTCGTGGGTGAAGCAGGGCGGGTTGCGCCTGAGCAGCGGCCAGCTCTCGGTCTTCAGGATCTGCTGCAGGTAGGCGAGGTGCTGCTGGATCGCGAGCATGTACGGGTTCTGGCCGTCGAACAGCGGCTCAACGCAGTGGTAGACGCCGCCGAAGGCGCCGTCGAGGCGGTCGCGCAGCACGCCGGCGACGAAGCCCGGCGTCTGCCGCAGCAGGTCGAGGCCCGAGCCGTAGCGCACCTGGATGTCGCCCTCGGCGGTGCGCCCGGTCGCGACGCCGGCCAGCACGAACTCGGGGTAGAGGCGGTCGCGGCACTTCTCGAGGTAGCAGCGGTCCGACATCTGCGCGATCAGGTCGGCGGTGCCGAGCAGGTGGCCGACCTTGCGGTCGCGGGCGTCGGCGACCTCGATCTGCGCGTACGGGATCTCGTAGCCGGTGAAGTGCACGATCCGGGTCGCGACCGGCACCCACTCGCCCATGGCGATGGTCGGCATGAAGCGCGTCAGGAAGCGCGCCGAGCGCGTGACGTGCGAGCGCGTGTACTCGGCGCCGTTCTTGATCGTGTCGCCGACCTCGCGGATGTAGCCGGCGTCGTGGAACACCGCCGTCACGAGACCCATCGCCGCACGCTCGAAGCCGAGCCGCGACTCGGGCGCCGAGAGCTTCTCGTAGCCGACCAGCAGGCGCGCCATCGCCAGCACCACGTCGAGGGTGTGCTGGCGGTCGTGGTAGACGGTGTCGACGCCGTTGTAGCCGGGCAGGCGGCCGGTGAACAGCGCATCGAAGGTCTCGAGCGCCGCGGCGATCGGGCCGAAGGGCTGGCCGGGCCACTCGGCCCGGAACAGCTCCTCGACCGCGCGCGTCACCGCCGCCGTCGAGCTCACCTGCACGGTGTTCGTGACGTCGTAGTCGTTGCGCCGGTGACGCGAGGGTGCGGCCCGCAGCGACGTCGCGGTAGTCATTTTGGCAGTCTATTCTGAAGCGCCGCGGCGCCGCCAGTTTCCGCCGGCCTTCTGAGAACTGGTGCCAAAGATATGTCAGCCCGATAAGTCAAACGTCGCCAGCACCGGGGCATGGTCCGAGGGCCGCTCCCAGCGGCGCGGGCCCGGGTCGATGCGGCAGGCCGTGCAGCGTGCCGCCAGCGCCCGGCTCGCGAGCACGAGGTCGATCCGCAGGCCCGCGTTGCGCCGGAATGCCGCGGCGCGGTAGTCCCACCAGCTGTAGCTCCCTTGCGGCTGCTCGAAGCGCCGGAACACGTCGATGAGCCCGTGCGCCTCGAGCGCGGCGAGCGCCGCGCGCTCGCCGGGGCTGACGTGCACCTGGCCTTCCCAGGCCTTCGGGTCGTGCACGTCGCGGTCCTCGGGCGCGATGTTGTAGTCGCCCATCACCGCGAGCAGCGGGAAGCGCGCGAGCTCCGCCTCGAGGTAGCGGCCGAGCCGCGCCAGCCACTCGAGCTTGTAGGCGTACTTGTCCGAGCCCACCGCCTGGCCGTTCGGCACGTAGACGTCGACGAGGCGCACGCCGCGCACGGTGCCGGCGATGACCCGCGCCTGCGGGTCGTCGTAGCCCGGGATGCCGCGCGCGACCTCCGCGAGCGGCTCGCGCGCCAGCAGCGCGACGCCGTTGTAGGTCTTCTGGCCGTGCCAGGCGCCGGCGAGCCCGAGGCGGCCGAGATCCTCGCCCGGGAAGTCGGCGTCGGTGAGCTTGGTCTCCTGCAGGCCCAGCACGTCGAGCGGCGTCGCCGCGAGCCACTGCTCGAGGTGCGGCAGGCGCACGCGCAGCGAGTTGACGTTCCAGGTCGCGACGGTGAGCTCGCGCGCGCTCACGCGGCGATGCCGTCCTGCACGAGCAGCGGCCGCACCTCGGGCCGGCGGCCGCGGAAGGCGACGAACGCCTCCATCAGGTCGCGGCTGCCGCCCTGCGACAGCACCTCGCCGAGGAAGCGCGCCGCGGTCGCGGCGTCGAACACGCCCGCCTCCGCGAACGCGGCGAAGGCGTCGGCGGCGAGCACCTCGGCCCACTTGTAGCTGTAGTAGCCGGCGGCGTAGGCGCCCGAGAACACGTGCGTGAAGCTGTGCGTGAAGCGGTTGTACGGCGGCGGGCGCACGACGCCGACCGCGGCGCGCACCGCCGCGACGACTCCGGCCAGCGCCGCGGCGTCGGCCGGCAGCGGCCGCGCGTGCAGCCGGAAGTCAAATAGCGCGTACTCGAGCTGGCGCGCCGCGGCGAGCCCGGCGTGGAAGGTGCGCGTGCCGATCAGGCGCGTGAGCAGCTCCTCGGGCAGCGGCGCCCCGGTCGTGACGTGCGCCGAGACGAGCGGCAGCACCTCCGGCCGCCAGGCCCAGTGCTCCATCAGCTGGCTCGGCAGCTCGACCGCGTCCCACGGCACGCCGTTGATGCCGGCGACGCTCGGGTAGTCGACGCGCGTCAGCAGGTGGTGCAGCGTGTGGCCGAACTCGTGGAACAGCGTCACGACGTCGGCGTGCGTCAGCAGCGCCGGCTGCCCGGCCGCGGGCGGGGCGAAGTTGCACACCAGGTTCGCGACCGGCAGGGCGCTGCCGCTCGCGAGCTGCTTGCGCACCGTGACCTCGCCCATCCACGCGCCGCCGCGCTTGTGCTCGCGGGCGCAGAAGTCGCCGTAGAAGCCGCCGACCGGCGCGCCGTCCCGGCCGCGCACCTCGTAGTAGCGCGCATCCGGGTGCCACACCGAGACTCCCGGCCGCTCGCGGATCTCGACGCCGTACAGCCGGCCGGCGATCTCGAACAGCCCCTCGAGCACGCGCGGCAGCGGGAACCAGGGCCTGAGCTCCTGCTCGGCGACCGCGTGGCGCTCCTGGCGCAGCTTCTCGGCGTAGTAGGGCACGTCCCAGGCCGCGAGCGGGCGGCCGGCGAAGGCCTCGAGCGCGGCAAGCTCGCGCCGCGCCGCCGGCACGTAGTGCGCGGCGAGCTCCTCGAGGAAGCGGATCACCTCGTCCGCCCGCGAGGCCATCTTGGTGGCGAGCGAGAGCTCGGCGAAGTCGCGAAAGCCGAGGATGCCGGCCGCCTCGTGCCTGAGCCTCAGGATCTCGGTGATCACCGGGCCGTTGTCGTGGCGCCCGGCGAGCGGCCCCTGGTCCGAGGCGCGCGTGACCCAGGCCTCGTAGAACTCGCGCCGCAGCCCGGCGTCGTCGGCGTGCGTCAGCACCGCGAGGTAGGTCGGCTGGTCGAGCGCGAAGTGCCAGCCGGGCCGGCCGCGCGCGCGCGCCGCGAGCGCGGCGCGCTCGAGCACGTGCTCGGGCAGCCCCGCGAGCGCCGCCGCCTCGCCCACCTCGCGCGACCACGCCTGGGTCGCGTCGAGCACCTGCTCCTCGAACCGCGAGTGCAGCCGCGACAGCTCCTGCATCAGCGCCTTGAAGCGCGCCTTCGGCGCCTCGGCGAGCTCGACGCCTGCGAGCCGGAACTCCCTGAGCGCGAGCTCGAGCACCTGGCGCTGTGCCGGGGCGAGGCGCGCGCCCTCGCGCGCGCGGATCCGCTCGAAGGCCGCCGCCAGCGCGGCGTTCTGGCCGACCTCGGTCTGGTACTCGGCCAGGAGCGGCAGGCAGGCGTTGTAGGCGGCACGCAGCGCCTCGGAGTTCACCACCGCGTTCAGGTGGCTGACCGGCGCGAACACGCCGTTGAGGCGGTGCTGCATCTCCTCGAAGGGCTCGACCAGCGTCGCGAAGGTCGGCTCCGGCCGGGCCAGCAGCTCGGCGAGGCGCTCGCGGTTGGCGGCGAGCTGGGCCCGGAGCGCGGGCTCGGCGTGCTCCGGCCGGATCGCGGCGTAGTCGGGCAGGCGGTCGGTGGCGAGCAGCGGGTTCGGCATCGGGGGGTCCCGGGACGGAGCGAGGATCCTAGCAGAGCGGGTTTTGCGACCGTATATCATGGTGGCCCGCAGACCCCTCTCAAGGGCGGACCCTGCCGATGCCCGTGCACTACGACTACATCGCGATCGGAGGCGGCAGCGGCGGGCTCGCGAGCGCGCAGCGGGCCGCCGAGTACGGCGCCCGCGCCGCGGTCGTCGAGCCCGGCCGGCTCGGCGGCACCTGCGTCAACGTCGGCTGCGTGCCGAAGAAGCTGATGTGGACCGCGGCCGCGCTCGGCCACGCGCTCGAGGACGCCCGCGGCTACGGCTTCGAGCTCGGCGCCCACGCGCACGACTGGGCGCGGCTCAAGGCGGCGCGTGACGGCTACGTGCAGCGCCTGAACGGCATCTACGCCGCCTACCTCGAGAAGCGCAAGGTCGACTGGCTGAAGGGCGCGGCGCGCTTCCTCGACGCGCACACGCTCAGCGTCGGCGACGAGGTGCTGACCGCGCCGCACATCGTGATCGCGACCGGCGGCCGGCCGATCGTGCCGCCGCTGCCTGGCGCCGAGCTCGGCATCAGCTCGGACGGCTTCTTCGAGCTCGAGGCCCGGCCCGCGAGCGTGGCCGTGGTCGGCTCCGGCTACATCGCCGCGGAGCTCGCGGGCGTGCTCGCCGCGCTCGGCAGCCGCGTCAGCACCTTCGTGCGCCACGACCGGATGCTGAGGAGCTTCGACGTGATGCTGTCGGCGGCGCTCGGCCGCGAGATGGCGGCGCAGGGCATCGAGCTCGTGCCGCACGCGGTGCCGGCGGCGCTCGCGCGCACCACCGCGGGGCTCGAGCTCGCGCTCGCGGACGGGCGCACCTTCGGCGAGTACGACTGCCTGATCTGGGCCGTCGGCCGCGCGCCGGCCAGCGACCGGCTCGGCCTCGAGCGCGCCGGCGTCGCGCTCTACGACGACGGCGTGATCATCGCCGACAAGTTCCAGAACACCAACGTCGCCGGCGTCTACGCGATCGGCGACGTCACCGGCCGCGAGGGCCTGACGCCGGTGGCGATCGCCGCCGGCCGGCGGCTCGCCGACCGGCTGTTCGGCGGCCAGCCGGAGCGCCACCTCGACTACCGGCTGATCCCGACCGTGGTGTTCTCGCACCCGCCGATCGGCAGCGTCGGCCTGACCGAGGCGGCGGCGCGCGAGCTGCACGGCGAGGCGATCCGCACCTACGGCGCCGGCTTCGTGCCGATGCACCACGCGCTGACCGAGGCCAAGCGCCGCGTCGAGCTCAAGCTCGTGTGCGCGGGCCCGGAGGAGCGCATCGTCGGCCTGCACGTCATCGGCCACGGCGCCGACGAGCTCCTGCAGGGCTTCGCGGTCGCGGTGCGGATGGGCGCGACCAAGCGCGACTTCGACGACACGGTGGCGATCCACCCGACGGTCGCCGAAGAGCTCGTCACGCTGCGCTGAGATGGACCCGGGCGCGGTGCGCGGCTACCTGGGCATCCGGCCGACGCTCGGCGCGCGCGTCTACGTCGACCCGCGGGCGGCGGTGATCGGCAAGGTCACGCTCGGCGACGACGTCTCGATCTGGCCGATGGCGGTGCTGCGCGGCGACGTGCACACGATCCGGCTCGGCGACCGCAGCAACGTCCAGGACGGCAGCGTGCTGCACGTGACCCACGACGGGCCGTACTCGCCGGGCGGGCTGCCGCTCGTGATCGGCGCCGACGTCACGGTCGGCCACCACGTGGTGCTGCACGCCTGCACGCTCGGCGACCGCGTGCTGGTCGGCATGGGGGCGATCGTGCTCGACGGCGCGGTGGTCGAGGACGAGGTCATCATCGGCGCCGGCGCCGTGGTGCCGCCGGGGAAGCGCCTGCCGGCGCGCACGCTCTGGCTCGGCAACCCGGCGCGGCGGGCGCGGGCGCTCTCCGCGCGCGAGATCGAGCAGTTCGCGTACCTCGCGCGGCACTACGTGCGGCTCAAGGACGGCTACCTGGGCGCGGCTAGCCCGCCGGGTGCGTGACGTTCGAGGTCAGCAGCTCCAGCACCGGCCGCGTCTGCGGCCGGATGCCGCGCCAGATCAGGAACGATTCCGCCGCCTGCTCGACCAGCATGCCCCAGCCCTTGTGGGCGGCCCGCGCGCCGTGCTCGCGCGCGTAGCGCGTGAACGGCGTCTCGCCCTTGGCGTAGGCCATGTCGTAGCAGACCGTGTCGGGCCCGATCGCCGCGGCGGTCACCTCCGGCGCGCTGCCCTCGAGGCTCGCCGAGGTCGCGTTGATGACGAGGTCGAAGGGCGCGGCCTCGACCGCCTCGAAGCTGCTCGCGGCCAGCGTGCCGAGCGGCGCGAACGCCCGGGCGAGGTCCTGGGCGCGCGCGACCGTGCGGTTGGCGATCGCGAGCAGCGCCGGCTGGCGCGCCAGCAGCGGCCCGAGCACGCCGCGCGTCGCGCCGCCGGCGCCGAGGATCAGGATGCGCCGGCCGGCGATCGCGAGGCCGAGGTTGATCACGAGGTCGGTCACGAGGCCGATGCCGTCGGTGTTGTCGCCGACCAGCTCGCCGCTCGAGCGCTGGTAGAGCGTGTTGACGGCGCCCGCCTCGCGGGCGCGCGGCGTCAGCTCGTTGACGAGCTCGGCGGCGGCCTGCTTGTGCGGCACCGTGACGTTGAGCCCCTTGCCGCCGTCGACGAAGAACTGCAGCGCCTCGGCCCGGAACCGCTCGCGCGGCACGTCGATCAGCCGGTACTGCATGTTCTGCTGCGTCGCGCGCGCGAACAGGCCGTGGATGAACGGCGACCAGCTGTGACTGACCGGGTGCCCGACCAGCGCGTAGCGGTCGGGGGCGGCGCCCGCGTTCACCCGCCGCTACCCTCGGCCAGCCAGCGCGCCGCGGACTTGGCGAAGTAGGTGAGGATGCCGTCGGCGCCGGCGCGCTTGATGCCGGCGAGCGACTCGAGCACGACCGCGCGCTCGTCGAGCCAGCCGTTCTGTGCCGCCGCCTTCAGCATCGCGTACTCGCCGCTGACCTGGTAGACGAAGGTCGGCGCGCCGAACTCGTCCTTGACCCGGCGCACGATGTCGAGGTACGGCATGCCGGGCTTGACCATCACCATGTCGGCGCCCTCCTCGAGGTCGAGCGCGACCTCGTAGAGCGCCTCGTCGCTGTTGGCCGGGTCCATCTGGTACTGGTACTTGTCGGCCTTGCCGAGCGTGCCGCTCGAGCCGACCGCGTCGCGGAACGGCCCGTAGAAGCTCGAGGCGTACTTGGCCGAGTAGGCGAGGATGCGGGTGTGGATGTGGCCGGCGGCCTCGAGCGCATCGCGGATGCGGCCGATGCGGCCGTCCATCATGTCGGACGGCGCGACCACGTCGGCGCCGGCGGCGGCGTGCGACAGCGACTGCTTGACCAGCACCGCCACCGTCTCGTCGTTCACGACGTAGCCGTGCGCGTCGATGATGCCGTCCTGGCCGTGGGTCGTGTACGGATCGAGCGCGACGTCGGTGACGACGCCGAGCGCCGGGGCGGCGGCCTTGACGGCGCGCACCGCGCGCTGCACCAGGCCCTCGGGGTTCCAGGCCTCGCGGCCGTCGAGCGACTTGGTGGCCGCGTCCGGCACCGGGAACAGCGCGAGCGCCGGGATGCCGAGCGCGACCAGCTCCTGCGCCTCGCGCACGAGCTCGTCGACGCTGACGCGCTCGACCCCGGGCATCGACGGCACCGGCACGCGCTGGCCGCGGCCCTCGATGACGAACATCGGGTAGATCAGGTCGTCGGTCGTGAGCCGCGTCTCGCGCATCATGCGCCGCGAGAACGGGTCGCGGCGCATGCGGCGCATGCGCACGCGCGGGTAGGCACCGGGGATCGGACGCATCGTCAACCTCCGCTGTGGCGCGCTGGCGGCGCGGCCACGGTCTCGGATCTCAGCACACCCGTCGCCGCGCTGCCATACGCAGCCTCCCGAGGCTCATTCCGGCACCAGCCAGCTGACGCGCCAGCGGCCGCGGCCGGCGGCGGCGAGCCGCTGCTGCAGCCACGGCAGCGCGGCGCCGAGGCGCTCGTCGAGCTGCCACGGCGGGTTGATGATCAGCATGCCGGCGCCGTTCAGCCCGCCCGGCGAGTCGTCGCGCGCAACCGTGAGCTCGGCGACCAGCTGGCGGCGGATGCCGCTCGCCGCGAGGCGCGCGAGGAAGCGGCCGTCGGCGCCGCCGGCCTTGATCGGGTACCAGACGGCGTACACGCCGCCCGGCCAGCGGTCGTGCGCGAGGTAGAGCGCGCGCTCGACGCGCTCGAACTCGTCGGGCTGCTCGAAGGGCGGGTCGATCAGCACCAGGCCGCGCTTCTCGCGCGGCGGCAGGAGCGCGAGCAGCGCCTCGTAGCCGTCGCGCTCGTGCACCTGCGCGCGTGGGTCGCCGCGCAGCAGCGACCGCAGCGCGTCGGCCTCGCGCGGCTCGAGCTCGCACAGCGCCGCGCGGTCCGCGACCCTGAGCAGCGCGACCGCGACCCGCGGCGAGCCCGGGTAGGAGGCGAGGTGACCCTGCTCGTAGCCGAGCTCGCGCACCAGGTCGAGGTAGCGGGCCACCGCCGGCGGCGGGCCGGCGGCGTCCACGAGGCGCAGGATCCCGTCGCGGTACTCGCCGGCGCGCTGCGTCTCCGCCGCCGCGAGCGGGTAGTCGCCGCGGCCGGCGTGCGTGTCGAGGTAGAAGTAGGGCGCTTCCTTGCGACCGAGGTGCTCGAGCAGGGCCACCAGCGTCACGTGCTTGAGGACGTCGGCGAAGTTGCCGGCGTGGTAGGCGTGGCGGTAGTTCATGGGCGAAGCTTACCCCGTGGTGCCCACCCGTCGGTTCGAATCGGCGCGGATGCCCGTGCCGCCGCTCGCGCGGCCGCTCGTCCACCCGGGGGTATCTGGTGCGGGGCGCCCGCGGATCCGCGGGCGCCCCGTCATCCGGCCGGCTGGCCGGTCAGTCGCGGCGCGCCGCGCGCGCGGCATTCACGAGCCCGGCGCCGGTGAAGCGGTTCGGGCTCTCGGGTTCACCGGCATAGACGGTGCCGGTGTAGGTCCGGCCGTTGTCCATTGTCACGGTCATCGTCATGCCGCGGAAGCGGTCCGGATCCTCCTGGGTGGAGCCTTGCAGGGGGTTGAAGACCGACATCCCGAAGGTGAACGCGCCGCCCGGACCGAACCTGCCCGGCGCGAACGTGAGCGTCCAGGTCGAGCCGTTCGGCGTGCGGGTGATGTCGCCGTCCGCGACCCCGTTCGAGTCGCCGATGTTGAAGCGATTCGGGTTCGCGCTCCAGGTGAGGTTGGCCGGCGCCGCGTCGAAGGCGATCGAAGCGACCGAGTGACGCGCATCGGGTGCCACCGACAGGCTGAAGTAGTGGCTCTGGCGCGTCCAGTCGCCGCCGTTCATCAGCAGCAGCACCGGGCCCGCGGCCGCGGCCGCGAAGCTGCGGTTCTCCGGCACCGGAATCGGGGACGCGGTCTCCTGTAGCCGGTGATAGAGCCGCGCGGGCGAGAGCGAGCCCGGGCCGCCGGCGGCCTGCAGCACGAGCGCCGCGGCGCCGGCGGCATCCGGCGCGGCGGCGCTGGTGCCGAAGAAGTTCGGCAGGCCGTTGCCGTCCGAGTCGAACCCGAAGAACGTCGTGTCGACGCCGTCGGCGGCCGTCAGCTGCGGCACCGACCGTACGTCCGGCCGGCGCAGGCGGTTGCCCTGCGCGTCGAGGTAGATCGTCACCTGCCCCGACGCGCTGAAATCCTCGGGGAAGTTCGGGATGGCGTAGTAGGTCGCCGCGACCGCCTGGCCGCCGCGCGCCGCCGCGTGGCCGAAGGTCGACGGTGCGCCCTGGCGCTGGCTGACCCCGAGGCCGTTGACGTTGACGTACTTGATGTGCGAGGCCGGACCGCCGTTCATGTTGCCGATCACGATCTGGTAGGTGCTGGTATTGGCGCCGCCGTGAATCTCGGACGGGAACGGCGGCAGGTACACGAACTCGAACGGCTCGTCGGTCGCCGTGTTGTCGTCGGTCGTGTAGAAGCCCGGGAAGTCCGGCGAGGCCGGATCCATCCAGTTGCCATCCGCGTCGAACACGTAGATGTTGAAGTCGGTCTTGACGAGGCCGAGGAAGAACGGCTCGTCCCACTGGAACGAGATCTCGTTGGCGGCCGCGGTCGCGAAGGTCTGGGTGATGCTGACCGAGCCGTCGCCAGCCCCGAAGTTGTGGAACGACTTGGGCCGGATCGCCGCCGGGATCTGATCGAGGTGCAGGTTCGAGCGGCCGCTCGCGGAGAGCGCCACCGCGCGCCCGTACGGCACCGGCCGGTAGATCGACTCGTAGGCCTCGAGGCCGTTGTTGCCGGCCGACGAGAAGTACGCGCCGCCCGACTGCGCCACGAGGTCGACGGCCTGGGCGAGGATGCCGTCGGAATACATCGGCTCGTCGAAGTAGATGACGTCGTCGACGACGATGTCGGCCTGGAACTGGCTGCGCAGCGCCAGAATGTTCTCGGCGAAGTCGAGCTCGCCGATGAACGCGGTCGCGAAGCCGAGCTGTGCGCCCGGCGCGAGATCGTGGACGAGCTGCAGCATCGCGCGGCCCTCGTCGGTGCCGTCAGCGGAATCCTCCAGCACCGTGACACCGGCGCTCGGCAGGTCGCCGCTGCCGGCGTCGTCGGCCGCGTGCGTCGAGCAGCTGGTGCACGTGTCGAAGCTGTCCGAGAGCGCGCCGATGCGTATCCCGCGACCGTCGATGCCGTGCGCCTGGAGGCGGTCGGCCTTCTCGAGGGCCACCGCCTGGCTCTGCACTGCGCCGGCGTGCTTGATCGGACGCTGCGTCGCGCGCAGCGACTGGATGCCGGCGATGCCGGCCGCCGTGCGTGCGGCGCCGAGCGGCAGGTAGCCTTCGAGCAGCGACGGATTGATCGAGCTGCGCGTGGTCAGCACGAATCCCGCGGCCGCAAGCTTCTGCAGCGCGCTCGCGGCATCGGCGCCGGGGGCGAGGTGCACGCGCACCATCGGGTCGCCCGTCCGACTCGTAATGTGCAGCTGCAGGTGTGAATCGAGGCGCGGGTCGCCGCGCTCGTACGCGGCGACGAGCTCGCTCAGGCCGCCCGACAACACCGCGTCGGGACTGGCGAGCGCCGGACCGGAGACGAAAGCCGCGAGCGCTGCGGCCACGAAAAACATCGCACGACGTGCACAGTGCATGGTTGGATCCCCTTCCCTTGGCTTCTACGCGCGCCGTCGCGCGGTTATTGGTTGCGCAGGCCGCAAGCGCGTCTGGCGCCTTTCGGGCCCCGGCGCTCGGACCGTACTCCGCGCGAATGTCAGGTTCAAGGCGGCGGCGGGCGGGATCCGGCCCTCATTCAACATAATCCAGAGCCGCGCGCGACGGGTGTGGCGGGGTCGGCTGCCGCGGACACTCGCCTCCGGTCCGGGGACTCGGCCCGCGGCGTGCGGCGGTGCCGCGCGGCGGCGGGCTCAGTCGCCGCGTTCGCCGAGCCAGTCGCGCGGCCGCAGGTAGTCGCGGTAGAGCACCGCCTCCGGCGAGCCCTCGGCCGGGTGCCAGTCGTACTCGAAGCGCACCAGCGGCGGCAGCGACATCAGGATCGACTCGGTGCGCCCGCCCGACTGCAGCCCGAACGTCGTGCCGCGGTCGTAGACCAGGTTGAACTCGACGTAGCGGCCGCGCCGGTAGAGCTGGAACCGGCGCTCGCGCTCGCCGAAGGCGAGCGCGCGGCGGCGCGCGACGATCGGCAGGTAGGCCTCGAGGAACGCATCGCCCACGGCGCGCAGGAACGCGAACGAGCGCTCGAAGCCCCATTCGTTCAGGTCGTCGAAGAAGAGTCCGCCCACGCCGCGCGTCTCGCCGCGGTGCTTGAGGAAGAAGTAGCGGTCGCACCAGTCCTTGTAGCGCGGGTAGACCTCGGCGCCGAACGGCGCGCAGGCCGCGTGCGCGACCCGGTGCCAGTGGTGCACGTCCTCGGCGAAGGGGTAGTAGGGCGTCAGGTCGAAGCCGCCGCCGAACCACCACGCCGCCGGCGCCCCGTCGCGCTCGGCGACGAAGAAGCGCACGTTGAGGTGCGTCGTCGGCACGTAGGGATTGAGCGGGTGCAGCACGAGCGACACGCCCATCGCCTCGAAGGCCGCGCCCGCGAGCTCGGGCCTCGCCTGGGTCGCGGACGGCGGCAGGCCCGGACCCATGACGTGCGAGAAGCCGACGCCGCCCTGCTCGAGGAGCGCGCCGTCCCTGAGCACGCGGCTCTCGCCGCCGCCGCCGCCGGGCCGCTGCCAGGCGTCGCTCGTGAAGCGCGCGCCGCCGTCGACGGCCTCGAGCGTCGCCGACAGGCGCGCCTGCAGCGCCGTCAGGTAGTCGCGGACCTCTGCCTTGCCGGTCTGCATGGGCCGAGTATGACCCAGTCGCCGCGCGGCGCGGTCAGCGGCCGGACTTCTTGACCGCGGCCCTGGCCGCCGCCGGCTTCTTGCGCGCCGGCTTCGCGGCGGGCTTCGCGGCGGGCTTGGCCGGAGCGCGGGCCGCGGTCTTGTTGCGTGCCGCCGGCCGCGCGGCCGCGGCCGGCCTCGGCGCCGCGGGCGCCTTCGCCGCGGCGGGCGGCCGCGCGCGCGCCGCGGTCCGCGCGGGTGCGGGCGCGGCAGTCGCGGCCGGTGCGGCGGCGGGTTTGACGGCGGCCTTGCGCCGGCCGAAGCGGCTGGTGCCCCGCAGCGGCGCCGCGGCGATCAGCGCCTGGCACTCCTCGAGCGTCAGGCTCGCCGGATCCCGGTCCTTGGGGATGCGCGCGTTGCGCTTGCCGTCGGTGAGGTAGGGCCCGAAGCGGCCGTGCAGCACCTGGATGTTGTCGACGCCGTAGTCGCGGATCAGCCGCGCGGCGTCGGCGAGCCGCTTCTCCTCGATCAGCTCCAGCGCGCGCGGCAGCTCGACCGTGTACGGGTCGTCGGTCTTGATCGAGACGTACTTGGCGCCGTACTTGACGTAGGGCCCGAAGCGGCCGATGCCGACCGACACCGGCTCGCCGCCCGGCAGCGCGCCGAGCGTGCGCGGCAGCGTGAAGAGCTTGAGCGCCTCGGGCAGCGTGATCGAGTCCATCTTCTGGCCCGGCCGCAGCCCGGCGAACCGCGGCTTCTCGACGTCGTCCTTGGTGCCGAGCTGCACGAACGGGCCGTACTGGCCGATGCGCACGCTGACCGGGCGGCCGCTGGCCGGGTCGGTGCCGAGCTGGCGCGCCTGCGCGACCTCCTCGCGGCTGACGCTCTTCTCGATGTCCTTGACGCGGTCGATGAACGGGCGCCAGAACGCCTTCATGACCGGCACCCACTCCTTGTCGCCGCGCGAGATGTCGTCGAGGTCGTCCTCGAGGCGGGCCGTGAACTCGTAGTCGACGTACTGCGGGAAGAAGCGCACCAGGAAGCCCGAGACGATCTTGCCGGTGTCGGTCGGCACGAAGTTGCGGCGCTCGTCCTCGACGTACTTGCGCGCGCGCAGCGTCTCGATGATCGCGGCGTAGGTGGACGGCCGGCCGATGCCGCGCTCCTCGAGCGCCTTGACGAGCCCGGCCTCGGTGTAGCGCGGCGGCGGCTCGGTGAAGTGCTGCTCGGGCTCGAGCGTCACGAGCCGCGCGACGTCGCCGGTGGCGAGCGGCGGCAGGCGGCCGCCGTCCTCGGCCTCGTCGTCGTCGTTGCGGTCGACCTCGTAGGCGGCGAGGTAGCCGGGCTTGACCAGCGTCGAGCCGCTGGCGCGCGCGACGCCCGCCGGCGCCGCGCCCGCCGGCGCGCCGCCGGGGTGCAGCGTCACGGTGACCTGCTCGAAGAGCGCGTTGGTCATCTGCGAGGCGATGGTGCGCTTCCAGATCAGGTCGTAGAGCCGCCACATGTCGTCGTCGATGTGGCCCTTGAGCTTCTCGGGCGTGTTCGCGGCCAGCGTCGGCCGGATCGCCTCGTGCGCCTCCTGGGCGTTCTTCTGCTTGTTGGCGTAGCTGCGCGGCGCGTCCGGCAGCGCCTCGCGTCCGTACAGCGTGCCGATGGTCTCGCGGATCTGGCCGATGGCCTCCACCGACAGCGAGGTCGAGTCGGTGCGCATGTAGGTGACGAGGCCCACCGGGCCCTCGCCGAAGTCGACGCCCTCGTAGAGCTTCTGCGCGAGCTGCATCGTGCGCCTGGCGCTGAAGCCGAGCCGGTTGGCGGCCGCCTGCTGCAGGGTCGAGGTCCTGAAGGGCGCCTGCGGGCTGCGCGAGCGGGGCTTCGACTCGACGTTCGCGACCCGCAGCCGGCCGGCGCAGGCCTCGTTGACGCGCCGCTCGGCCTCGCGCGCCGCCGCCTCGGTGGTGATGCTGAAGCGCCCCTTGGCGACGTCGGCCTCGATGCGCTTGCCGCCGAGCTCGACGATGCGGGCGCGAAACGGCTGGCCGTCCTTCTCCGCCGCGACCTCGAGCGTCCAGTACTCCTGGCGCCGGAAGGCGACGATCTCGGCCTCGCGCTCGCAGATGAGGCGCAGCGCCACGCTCTGCACGCGGCCGGCCGACAGGCCCGGCATGATCTTCTTCCACAGGAGCGGCGACAGGTTGAAGCCGACCAGGTAGTCGAGCGCGCGGCGCGCCTGCTGGGCGTTGACCAGCGGCCGCGACAGCTGCTCGGGCGAGGCGACCGCCTTCTGGATCTCGTTCTTCGTGATCTCGAAGAACTTGGCGCGGTGCACCTCCTTGCCCTTGAGCACGCCGCGCTCCTTGAGGATCTCGTGCAGGTGCCACGAGATGGCCTCGCCCTCGCGGTCCGGGTCGGTGGCGAGGTAGAGCGCGCCCGCCTTCCGCATCGCGCGCTCGATCGCGTCGACGTGCTTGGTGTTGCGCTCGATCAGCTCGTAGCGCATCTCGAAGTCGTTGTCGGTGTCGACCGCGCCTTCCTTCGGCACCAGGTCGCGCACGTGGCCGTAGGAGGCCAGCACCTCGAAGTCCTTGCCCAGGTACTTCTTGATGGTCTTGGCCTTGGCCGGCGACTCGACGATGACGAGGTTCGTGCTCATGGCTCCAAAAAAACTGAACCGCGGACCCGGCGGCCGCGGCTCGTTTCGACTGCGGCCGGCGACGCGGCCCCGCGGCTAATGCAGGGCGTCCGACTGCCCCTCGAATACCAGATCTTCCATCCGTTGGTAGGCCTGTTCCTGGCCGGGCTGGCTGAACAGCACCATCAGCACCACCCACTTGACCTGCTCGATGTCGATCTCCTCGGCCTCGAGCGCCAGCAGCCGGTCGATCACCAGCTCGCGCTGCTGGTTCGAGAGGATGCCGATGTTCTCGAGCTGCAGGATGTAGCCGCGCACCTCCGGTGCGAGCCGCGCCTGCTCGTAGCCGCTGAACACCCGGAACGAGCGCGTGTGCGCATCGCCCACCTGCGGCGCCTCGCCGGACAGGCCCTCGAGCCACTCCAGCGCCCGCTCGATGCCGCTCTCGGCGAAGCCGGCGTGCTCGAGCTCCTCGCGCAGCACGTCCCGGCTCGGCTGCGGCACGACGTCCGATTCGAGGTAGTTCTCGAACAGATAGATGAGGATGTCGAGCACGTTGTCGTTCATCGGGTCTTTCATGTCGGGCGCCTCGCGGACGCGGTCGCGGCCGGGCGGCACAAGCTGCCGGCGCCGGGCGATCGCCGCTCCTCTGGGGCGAGGCGCGGGAGCAGTGAGGACGCGGTCTGGGCGGTGAGGCCCGCTGTGGTGACCAACGTGTCGACGTCCGCCGGTTCGAAGCCGAGCGCATCTAACAGTATTTCGGCAGGCTTGTCCAACGCCGGCGCCGGCACGGTGGCCGGCGATTCAACGTATTCAGGCTGGAAATTGCGGGCCGGGCGCGGAAAACGCCGGCCGCGCGGCGCGCCCGGGGACGGTCCGGGCGAGCGCGCCGCCCGGGCGGCGCTCAGGGATTCTTGACGACGTCGCCGACGTGGATCTCGCTGGTCGCGCTCATCACGAGGCCGTAGCTCAGGTGCTCGTAGGTCTTGAAGACCATGAAGTTGCCGGCGAGCTCGCTCGGCAGCTGCACGGTGCGGCGGAACGGGTCCTTGAACTGGTTGTTGTTGGTCAGCCCCTCCGGGCCGTGGTCCGTGACCGCGTCGCCGACCTCCCAGATGCCGAGCACGGCGCCGGGCTCGAGCCCGTCGCTCTTGCCGCGGTTGACCACCACCACCTGGTACTGGCCGATGATGTTGACGCCGCCGATCACCGAGATCAGCCGGCCGTGCACCTGGCGCGAGGGCGAGTGCGGGATGAAGTCGACCGGCACGTCGAGGTTCTCGCGGATCGTGCGGTCGCCCGGCAGCGTCTCGCGCGCCGACTCGGTCAGGATGAGCTTGGCGAGGTCGTCCCGGCCGTCGCCCTGCGCGCCCTGCTCGAGGCGGGCGCGGCCGGTGAAGATGCCCTGATAGCCGAGCAGGCGGTTGTTGTCCGGGTCGACGAGGCGCTCGCCGACATGCACCACGCTGTAGCGCAGGCCGGGCTCGCCGCCGTGCAGGCCGCGCACGTAGAGCATGTCGTCCATGCCGGCCGCGACCTGGCGGTTGCCGATCGCGACCACGTAGGGGAGCTTGTCGAGCTCCTCGCTCGCGATCACGCTCGGCTTCGACATGAAGGCCGCGACGATCTCGTAGGGGATCGCGGTGATCGCCTCGCTGAGCGGCAGCTCGCGCACCTGCGGCGAGAGGCGCACCTCGTTGCCGCGCTCGACGCGGATCTCGGGGCGCATCTGGCCGTTGCCGCCGTCGACGTAGACGAGGTGCAGCGTGTCGCCCGGGTAGATCCGGTGCGGGTTCTTGATGTCCGGGTTGAGATACCAGATCTCGGGCCAATACCAGGGCTGGCTCAGGAACTTCGAGGCGATCGCCCAGAGCGTGTCGCCGCGCTGGACGGTGTAGCTCGACGGCGCATCCGGCGCGAGCGGCACGGACGTGCTGCGCCCGGGAGCCGGGGTGGGCGCGTCGCCGGCGGCCAGGGCCGGGAGGCCGAGGAGTGCGCCGAGCGCGAGGAAGCCTGCGAGATGGCGAAGGTTTTTCATGGAGTTACGTGCCCGCTTCCGGACCCTGAGGGAGGCCGATCCAGTTGTGACCCGATGCGGCCTGCCGCCCTATAATCGCTCCAGGTCGATCGCAGGCAGGCGACATTAAGTCCAATGCCAACCAAACTTTAGCAGCATTATTGCGCCGGTTGCACGAATTCCCCCACCCATAAACATGACGCGCCTCACGATTCTGGAATATCCCGACCCTCGCCTCAGGACCCGCGCGACGCCGGTCGCCCGCGTCGACGACTCGGTCCGGGAGCTGATCGACGACCTGCTCGAGACGATGTACGCGGCCAAGGGGGTCGGCCTCGCCGCCACCCAGGTCAACGTCCACCGGCGCATCCTGGTCGCGGACGTCTCCGAGGAGAAGAACGCGCCGCTCGTGTTCGTGAACCCCGAGATCCTGACGCGCGCCGACGTCGGCACCATGCAGGAAGGCTGCCTGTCGGTACCGGGCTTCTTCGAGGACGTCGACCGCGCCCACAAGGTGCGGGTGCGCGCCCTCGGCCGCGACGGCCAGAGCTTCGAGATGGATGCCGAGGGCCTGCTCGCGGTGTGCGTGCAGCACGAGATCGATCACCTCGAGGGCAAGCTGTTCGTCGACTACCTGTCGGAACTGAAGCGCACGCGGATCCGCAAGAAGCTCGAGAAGGACCACCGCCAGCGCGGCAGCGAGCCGGCCCGCTCGCGCGGCCCGGCGATCTGACACGTGCCGCTCGCGGTCGTCTACGCCGGCACCCCGGAGTTCGCGGTGCCGGCGCTCGAGGCGATCGTCGCCGCGGGCCACCGGGTGGCCGCGGTCTACACCCAGCCTGACCGCCCGGCCGGCCGCGGCCGCGCGCTGGCCGCCTCGCCGGTCAAGCGCCGCGCGCTCGAGCTCGGCCTCGCGCTCAGGCAGCCCGCGACGCTCGCCGACCCCGCCGAGATCGCCGCCCTCCGGGCGCTCGCGCCGGACGTCGTCGCGGTCGCGGCGTACGGCCTCTTGCTGCCGCCGGCGGCGCTCGCGGTGCCGCGCCTCGGCTGCCTCAACATCCACGCCTCGCTGCTGCCGCGCTGGCGCGGCGCCGCGCCCATCCAGCGCGCGCTGCTCGCCGGCGACGCCGAGACCGGCGTCTCGATCATGCGCATGGAGGCCGGCCTGGACACGGGCCCGGTGTACGCGACCGAGCGCCTGCCGATCGGGCCGCGCGACACGGCCGGCGAGCTCGGCGCGCGGCTCGCCGCGCTCGGCGCGCGCGCGCTGGTCGAAACGCTCGCCGCGCTCGAGCACGGCGCTCCCGCCGCCGTGCCGCAGCCGGCCGAGGGCGTCAGCTACGCGCGCAAGCTCGACAAGCGCGAGGCGCCGCTCGACTGGACGCAGCCGGCGGCGGCGCTCGAGCGGCAGGTGCGCGCCTTCGTGCCGTGGCCGGTGGCCGAGACGCGCTGGCGGGGCGCGCCGCTGCGCGTGCACGCGGCGCTCGCGGTCGCGGGCGCCGCCGGCGCCGCGCCCGGCACGGTCGTCGCGGCCGATGCCGCGGGCCTCGAGGTCGCGACCGGCGACGGCCGGCTGCGCCTCACCCAGGTCCAGGTCGCCGGCCGCAGGGTCGTCGCCGCGGCCGAGTTCGCCCGCGGCGAGGCGCGCCACGGGCCGCTGCTCGGCGAGCGCCTCGGCGGCGCGCCGTGAGCGACGGCGCGCCGAGCCGCGCCGCCGCGGTGCGCGCGGTCGCCGCGGTGCTCGACCCGGGCCGCACGCTCGAGGCGGCGCTCGCCGGCGCCGGCACCGCGACGGCCGGCCGCGCGCTCAGCCACGCGCTCGCCTTCGGCGCGCTGCGCTTCGGCCATCGCCTGCGGCGCGTCGCCGACGGCCTGCTCGCGCGGCCGTGGGAGTCGCAGACGCCCGAGGTGCAGGCGCTGCTGCTGGTCGGGCTGTTCCAGCTCGAGTACGGCGATGCGCCGCCGCACGCGGCGCTGTCGACGACCGTGGCGGCGGCGCGCCTCGTCGGCGAGGCGCGCGCCGCCGGCATGGTCAACGCGTGCCTGCGGCGCTTCCAGCGCGAGCGCGCGGCGCTCTTGGCGGCCGCCGACCGGACGCTCGCCGGGCGCAGCTCGCATCCCGAGTGGCTGGTCGGCGCGATCCGGCGCGACTGGCCGGCCGAGGCCTGGCAGGTGCTCGAGGCCGGCAACGAGCACCCGCCGCTGGTGCTGCGCGCCAACGCGCGGCGCGCGACCACCGCGGCGCTGGCCGCCGAGCTCGCCGCGGCCGGGCACGCGAGCCGGCCGGTGCCGTTCGCGCCGCGCGCGCTCGTGCTCGAGCGGCCGCTCGACGTGCGCGAGCTGCCGGCCTTCGCGGCCGGGCGCTGCTCGGTGCAGGACGCGGCCGCGCAGCTCGCGGCGCCGCTGCTCGCCGCGCGCCCCGGCGAGCGCGTGCTCGACGCCTGCGCGGCGCCCGGCGGCAAGGCCTGCCACCTGCTGGAGGAGGTGCCCGGGATCGGCGAGCTGGTGGCGCTCGACCAGGACCCCGGGCGCGCCGCCCGGATCCGCGACAACCTCGCGCGGCTCGGCCTGAGCGCCACCGTGCGGGTCGGCGATGCGCTCGATCCCGCGACGCTCGGCGGCGAGCGCTTCGAGCGCATCCTGATCGACGCACCGTGCTCGGGCACCGGCGTCATCCGCCGCCACCCGGACATCAAGTGGCTGAGGCGCCCCGGGGACATCCCGCCGCTCGCCGCCCGGCAGCGGCGCCTGCTCGACGCCCTCTGGCCGCTGCTCGCGCCCGGCGGGCGGCTGCTGTACGCCAGTTGCTCGGTGCTCAAGGCCGAGAACGCGGCGGTGGTGGCGGGCTTCCTCGCCGACACCCCGGAGGCGGTCGAGGTCACGGAATCTGCTAGCCTTGCCCTGCCCGGGACACCGCCCTGGCCGGCCGCGGCCGGTCCCGGCAGAGCGCTGCTGCCCGGGCTCGCGGGCACCGACGGCTTCTACTACGCGTGCCTCGAGCGGTGCGCTCGCTGATCGTCCGACGTGACGGGACTCGCTGCTCGCTCGCCATGAACGCAACTGTCGCCGCTCTCGACCGTCCGCGCGACCTCTTGTGGCGCCGGCTCGCCGTGCCGGCGGCGCTCGCGCTCGCGGCCTGCTCGGCGCTCGCCGAGGAGGCGCCGACGCTCGACGAGGGCGGGCGCTTCGAGGTGCGCTCCGCCTACCTCGAGCCGGCCGAGCGCGTCTACCAGCTGAACGCGACGCTGGACCTCGCGCTGTCGAAGAACGCGGCGCAGGCGATCCACGAGGGCGTGCCGGTCGTGCTCGAGCTCGACCTCAGCGTCGTGCGCAAGCGCCGCTACCTGCCGGACGTCGAGGTGGCCTCGCTCGCGCAGCGCTGGCAGATCCACTACCACGCGCTCTCGGAGCGCTACCTGGTCAACAGCCTCAACAGCGGCCAGCAGATCTCGTATTCCACGCTCGCGACCGCGCTCGGCGCGCTCGCCGAGGTACGCGGCCTGCCGGTCATCGACGAGGCGCTGATCGAGAAGGGCCAGCGCTACGAGGCCTCGCTCAAGGCGACCATCGCGGTCGAGGGCGGGCTGCCGACCGCGCTCAAGTACATCATCTTCTGGATCGACTGGAAGCGCAGTACCGACTGGTACACCTGGACGGTGCGGCCATGAGCGCCGAGCTGCCGGAACTGCCGAGCGAGCCGCCGCCGGGCGCGGCGCCTGCGGGCCCCGAGCCGCGGCCGAGCGCGCCGCCGCCGCGCCCCGACCGGCGCCGCGCCGCGCTCGGCGTGCTGGCGGTGCTCGGCGCGCTCGCGAGCGTCGCTTCGCTGGTGCTGCTCGCGAGCACCGCGCAGGACTCGCACCGCTTCGACGAGCTGCAGCCGTGGCTGCTGCTGATCAACGTCGCCGGCGTGTTCGTGCTGCTGGCGCTGATCGGCCGCAAGCTCTACGAGCTCGGCCACGACTGGCGGGCGCAGGTGCCCGGCTCGCGCATGAAGGCGCGCGCGGTGCTGATGTCGAGCGCGCTGGCGCTGGCACCGATCCTGGTCGTGTACTTCTTCTCGGTGAACGCCATCAACCGCGGCATCGACAGCTGGTTCACGCCGAACCTGAGCCACGGGCTCGACGATGCGCTGGCGCTGTCGCGCGCGGCGCTCAGCCTGCGGATGCGCGAGTTCGGCAACCGCACCGCGACCCTGACCGCGGAGCTCAAGGAGGCGCGCGACTTCGAGCTCGCGGCGCAGCTCGACAAGTACCGCCGCTTCGCCGGCGCCGCGGAGCTCCTCGTGGTCGGCGACCACGGCCACATCATCGCCGCCAGCACCGACTTCGCGATCGAGTCGCTGCCGAGCCTGCCCTCGGAGGAGGTGCTGCTCGCGGCGCGCCAGGGGCGCGCCTACGTCAGCCTCGATCCCGGCCCCACCGGCGGCTACCGCGTGCTGACCGCGACCGCGCTGGCGCCGGCCTCCGGCCGCGACGCGCGCGTGCTGGTCGCGAGCTACGAGGTGCCGGAGCAGCTCGGCGGGCTCGCCGACCGCGTGCAGGGCGCCTACTCGCAGTACGGCCAGCGCATCTACCAGCGGCCGTTCCTGAAGTCGGCGTTCACGCTGACGCTGACGATCGTGCTGCTCTTGTCGGCGCTCGGCGCCGTCTACGGCGCGTTCTTCTGGGCGACGCGGCTGGTGAAGCCGGTGCAGGACCTGATCGCCGGCACGCGCGCGGTCGGCAAGGGCGACCTCAACCTACGGCTCGCGCTGCCCTCGCGCGACGAGATGGGCTTCCTGGTGCACTCCTTCAACGACATGACCAAGCGCCTGCTGCGCGCGCGCGCCGACGCCGAGAAGAGCCGCGCCGCGGTCGAGCAGGAGCGCGCCAGCCTCGCGGTGATCCTGGCGCGGCTCTCCACCGGCGTGATCTCGCTGGAGTCGGACCTGAGGCTGCGGACCGCGAACCCGGCCGCCGCCAACATCCTCGGCGCCGACCTCGAGGCGGGCGTCGGCCGGCCGTTCGCCGAGGTCGCCGCCGGCCACCCGCTGCCGGAGCAGTTCCTGGCCGCCTGCCAGCGCCACCTCGGCGGCGGCCAGACCGAGTGGCGCGAGCAGCTGCAGCTCAAGACCGACAGCGGCCGGCGCGAGTTGATGGTCGCCTGCACCACGCTGCCGTCCGAGGACGGCGCGAGCTCCGGGCTCGTGATCGTGTTCGACGACATCTCGACGCTGCTGCAGGCGCAGCGCGACGCCGCCTGGGGCGAGGTCGCGCGGCGCCTGGCGCACGAGATCAAGAACCCGCTGACGCCGATCCAGCTGTCGGCCGACCGCATGCGCCGCCGCCTGCTCGGGCAGATGAACCCGCGCGACGCCGAGATCCTCGAGCGCGGGACGCACACGATCGTGCAGCAGGTCGAGGCGATGAAGCGCATGGTGAACTCCTTCTCCGAGTACGCGCGCGCACCGGCCATGGAGCTGTCGAGCTTCGACCTCAACCAGCTGGTGACCGAGGTCGCCGACCTGTACCGCGCGCAGGGCGCGCACGGCGCCGGCGGCGTGCCGATCCGGGTGCAGCTGTTCCTCGACGCGGCGCTGACCCAGGTCGAGGCCGACCGCGGCCGGATCCGCCAGATCCTCAACAACCTGCTGACCAACGCCTTCGAGGCGCTCGAGGACCAGCCGGACGCCGGCGTGATCATCGAGACGCGCCGCACCGCGGTCGGCGGCCACCCGGTGCTGGACCTCGTGGTGTCCGACAACGGCCCGGGCTTCCAGCATGAGATCATCGGCCAGATGTTCGATCCGTACGTGACCAGCAAGCCCAAAGGCACCGGCCTCGGGCTCGCGATCGTCAAGAAGATCGTCGAGGAGCATGGCGGCCGCATCGAGGCCGAGAATGCCCGCGGCGGCGGCGCGCGCGTGCGCATCCTGCTGCCGCTCGACGACGCCGCGCGCGAGACGCTGGCGACCGCGATGAACCGAGACGCCCGCAGGCCCGAGCCGAGGAGAGAGCGTGCATGAGCGCTACGCGCATTCTCGTCGTCGATGACGAGTCCGACATCCGCAGCACCTTGAAGGAGGTGCTGACCGACGAAGGCCACGACGTCGACGTCGCGGCCGACGCCGCCCAGGCGCGCGCCGCGCGCACCCGCCACGAGCCGGACCTCGTGCTGCTCGACATCTGGATGCCCGACACCGACGGCATCACGCTGCTGCGCGAGTGGTCGGCGCAGGGCGCGCTGCGCTGCCCGGTGGTCATGATGAGCGGCCACGGCACCGTCGAGACCGCGGTCGAGGCGACGCGGCTCGGCGCCTTCGACTTCGTCGAGAAGCCGCTGTCGCTCGCCAAGCTGCTGCGGGTGGTCGAGCGCGCGCTCGAGTCCGGGCGCCGCAAGCGGCTCGCGACCCGCGCGCTGGTGCCGCCGCTGGTGGCGCCGGTCGGCAAGAGCCGCCTGATGCAGCAGCTCAGGGAGCAGATCCAGCAGATCGCGCCGCGCGACGCGCCGGTGCTGCTGCTCGGCGAGCCGGGCACCGGCCGCGAGGCCTTCGCCCGCTACCTGCATAGCTTGAGCCCGCGCGCCGACAAGGCCTTCGTCGTGGTCGCCGGCGGCAGCCTCGAGGAGGCCAACGTCGCCGCGCGGCTGCGCGGCGTCGAGCAGGGCGGCGCGGTCGAGCCCGGCCTCTACGAGCAGGCCGCGGGCGGCACGCTGTACCTCGCCGGGCTCGAGGACTTCACGCCGGCGGTACAGCGCGCACTGACCGCCGACCTCGACGCCGGCGGCTACGTGCGCGTCAACGGCCGCCAGCCGCTGCCGCTCGCCGTGCGCGTCGTCTCGAGCGCGCAGCCGGGCTTCGAGCAGGGCGCCGACGGCGAGGCCTTCCGCCGCGACCTGCTCGCGCACCTCAACCTCGTGACGCTGAAGGTGCCGCCGCTGCGGGACTACGCCGAGGACGTGCCGGAGCTGCTGCGCCACTACGTCGACCGCCTGGTCGACGAGGAGCGCCTGCCGTTCCGGCGCTTCGGCGTCGCGGCCCAGAACCGGCTGCGCAACTACCCCTGGCCCGGCAACATGGGCGAGCTCAGAAACCTCGTGCACCGCCTGCTGCTGCTGGGCGGCGACGAGGAGATCCGGCTCGAGGAGATCGAGCGCGAGCTCGCGACCCAGCTGCCGCGCGACGAGCCGCTCGTGAAGCAGGACCTGCTGGCGCTGCCGCTCAGGGAGGCGCGCGAGGCCTTCGAGCGCGCCTACCTGCAGCAGCAGCTGCTGCTCTGCAACGGCAAGGTCGGCCAGCTCGCCAAGCGCGTCGGCATGGAGCGCACCCACCTCTACCGCAAGCTGCGCTCGCTCGGCGTCGACTTCCGCCAGAGCGCCGACGACTGAGCGTGGCGACGCCAGCCCCGGGGGCGCGGCCGGCCGCGGTCGCGTTCATCCTCGTGACCGTGGTGCTCGACGTGCTGGCCTTCGGCATCGTCGTGCCGGTGCTGCCGAAGCTGATCGAGTCGTTTCGCCACGGCGACACGGCGCTCGCCGCCGAGACCTACGGCGTGTTCGCGACCGCCTGGGCGCTGATGCAGTTCGCGTTCTCGCCGCTGCTTGGCGTGCTCTCCGACCGCTTCGGCCGGCGGCGCGTGCTGCTGATCTCGCTGACCGGCCTCGGCCTCGACTACGTGCTGATGGCGCTGGCGCCGAACCTGATCTGGCTGTTCGTCGGGCGCGTGCTGTCCGGGATCACCGCCGCGACCTACTCGACGGCCTCCGCCTACATCGCCGACGTCACGCCGCCCGAGCGGCGCGCGGCCTCCTTCGGCTACATCGGCGCCGCCTGGGGCGTCGGCTTCGTGGTGGGGCCGGCGCTCGCGGGCCTGCTCGGCGAGTTCGACCTGCGCTGGCCGTTCTGGGGGGCGGCGCTGCTCACGCTCGCGAACGCGCTCTACGGCTTCTTCGTGCTGCCGGAGTCGCTGCCGCCCGGGCGCCGCGCGGCGTTCAGCTGGCAGCGCGCCAACCCGCTCGGCGCACTGGCCCTGATCCGCGGCCGCCGCGGGCTCGCCGGGCTCTTCAGCATGCAGGCGCTGCGCCTGACCGCGCACTACTCGCTGCCGAGCGTGTTCGTGCTGTACACGAGCTACCGCTACGGCTGGAGCGTGCTGCAGGTCAGCCTGACGCTCGCCTTCGTCGGCGTCTGCACCTCGATCGTCCAGGCCGGGCTCGTCGGCCCCTTCGTGCGCCGCCTCGGCGAGCGCCGCGCCGCGCTCGTCGGGCTGCTCTGCGAGACGGCCGCCTACGCGCTCTATGCCTTCGCCCCGCGCGGCGTCTGGTTCCTGTGCGCGATCCCCTTCGGCGCGCTCGGTGGCCTCTACTACGCCGCGGCGCAGTCGCTCCTGACCCAGCGCGTCGGCGTGCACGAGCAGGGCGAGCTGCAGGGCGCCAACTCGAGCCTGATCGGCATCACGGGCCTGGCCGGGCCGATGATCTTCTCGGTGGCGTTCGCGACCGGCATCGCCCCGCCCGCCGGCTGGGGGCCGCTGCCCGGGGCGGCCTTCTACGTCGCGGCGCTGATGACCGCGGGCGCGTTCGCGATCGGGCTCGAGGTGGCGCGGCCGGTCGCGGCCGCGGGCCGCGACTGATCAGTCGCCGACCCGGATCACGAGCGCGTCGATGTCGGCCTGGCGCAGCCGCGTGCGGATGCGGTTGAGTTCGTCGAGGTTCGAGAGCGGCCCGATGCGCACCCGGTGCCAGGTGTCGGTGTCGACGGTCACCTTCTGCACCTTGGACTCGACGCCGGCGAGCGCGAGCTGGGCGCGGACCCGGTCGGCGTCGGCGAAGTTCTTGTACGAGCCCGCCTGCAGCACGTAGGTGCCGGGGCGGGTCTCGGGCGCGGGCCTGAGGTCCCGGTGCACTTCCTTGTCCTTCTCCGGGATCACGACCTCGAAGTTCTTGAGGCGGTCGTAGAAGGTGTAGCCGCCGCCCGGCGCCGGCTCCTTGTCCGGCGACTCGTCGCGCGCCGACATCGGCGCGGTCCGCTTCGCGCGCGCCGCGGCGGGCTCGGCCGGCGGGCGCGACTTGTACAGCCAGACCGCGGCCGCGACGCCGAGCCCGAGGCCGAGCCCGACGACCAGCCCGGTCCAGCCGGAGAAGCCGCCGACGGCGCGCGGCCGGCGCGGCGCGCCCTTGCGGTAGTCGCGTGCCGTCACATCGTCTCCGGCGCCGAGACCCCGAGCAGCGCGAGGCCGTTCGCGATCGCCTGGCGCGCGGCCAGCACCAGCGTCAGGCGCGCATCCCTGAGCGCCGCGTCCTCGACGATCACCCGGAACGCCGCGTTCTCGTTGCCGGCCGAGTAGGCGCCGTGGAAGTCGGTCGCGAGCTCGCGCAGGTAGTTGACCAGCGTGTGCGGCGCGCGCGTGGCGGCGGCGAGCTCGATGACCTCCGGCAGCCGCGTCACGGTGACCAGCAGGCGCCGCTCGTGCGCCTCGACCAGGCGGCCGAGCGCGCCCCGGCCCCGCGCCGCGTCGTAGGCGAGGCCGCGGTCGGCGAGCTGGCGCAGCACGCTCGCGACCCGCGCGTGCGCGTACTGGATGTAGAACACCGGGTTCTCGTTGGTGCGGCTCTTGGCGAGCTCGAGGTCGAAGTCGAGCTGCTGGTCGTGCGAGCGCATCACGAAGTAGAAGCGGCAGGCGTCGTTGCCGACCTCGGCGCGCAGCTGCCTGAGCGTCACGAAGTTGCCCTCGCGCTTGCCCATCGCGACCTTCTCGCCGCCGCGGTACAGGCTGACGAGCTGCAGGAGCGTCACCTCGAGGCAGTCCGGCGGCTCGCCCATCGCCGCGAGCCCGCCGCGCACGCGCGCGACGTAGCCGTGGTGGTCGGCGCCGAGCACGTCGATCAGGCGCGCGTAGCCGCGCAGCCGCTTGTCGAGGTGGTAGGCGATGTCGGAGGCGAAGTAGGTGCGCACGCCGTTCTCGCGCTCGACGACCCGGTCCTCGTCGTCGCCGAAGGCGCTGGCCCGGAACCAGAGCGCGCCATCCTTGCGGTAGGTGTGGCCGTTGGCGGCGAGGCGCCGCAGCGCCTCGTCGATCGCGCCGCTGGTCGCCAGCGAGCGCTCCGAGTACCAGCGGTCGAAGGTCACGCCCATGCCGGCGAGGTCGTCCCTGATGTCGGCGAGCATGCCGGCGAGCGCGGCGTCGACGACGCGGGCGAAGCCGTCCGCGCCGAGCAGCTCGCGCGCGCGCGCGATCAGCGCGTCGACGTACGCGTCCTTGTCGCCGCCCGCGGGCTCGTCGGGCGGCAGGTCCGCGCCGACCGCGGCGCCCGGCCGTGCCAGCGTGCGGCCGCTCGCGGCCTCGAGTGCCGCGGCGACCGGCAGGACGTACGCGCCCTTGTAGCCGTTGCTCGGGAACGGCACCGTCTCGCCGAGCCGCTCGAGGTACCGGAGCCAGACGCTGACGGCGAGGATGTCGACCTGCCGGCCGGCGTCGTTGACGTAGAACTCGCGGTCGACCGAGTGGCCGGCCGCGACCAGCAGGTTGCCGAGCGCCGCGCCATAGGCCGCGTGCCGGCCGTGGCCGACGTGCAGCGGCCCGGTCGGGTTCGCCGACACGAACTCGAGCAGGATCCGCTCGCCCGCGCCGGGCGCGCGCCAGCCGTAGGCGGCGCCCGCGTCGAGCACCCGCGCGAGCTCGGCGTGGTACGCCGTGGGCGCAAGGTGGAAGTTGATGAAGCCGGGACCGGCGATCTCGACCTTCGCGACCGAGGGATCGGCAGGCAGCGCCGCGACGATGAGCTCGGCGAGCTGGCGCGGGTTCCTGCGCGCCGCCTTGGCGTGCCTGAGCGCCACGTTGGTCGCGTAGTCGCCGTGGCCGGGGTCGCGGGCGCGCTCGACCTCCGGCGCGGCGGCGGCGGCGGGCGGCGCCAGCGTGCCCGGCGGCAGGGCGGCGAGCGCCGCGCTCACGAGTCTCTCGATCGTCGCTTTCACGGAGGCGTCCAGCGGGACATGGGCCCGAACGGCGGCCGCAAAGTCTACCGGATTCGCCCGGGCGCGGGGCCCGCGCGCGGCCTCAGTCGCGCACCAGCGCGAGCCTGAGGCCGAGCGCGACGAAGGCGGCGCCGGTCGCGCGGCCGAGCCAGCGGGCGGCCCGGGCGGCGGCCTCGCTGGCCGCGACCGCGCGCGCCGCGAGCAGGGCGATGATCAGCAGCCAGAGCGTGCCGCCCGCGTCGAACAGCGCGCCGAGCACGAGCAGCGAGGCCGCGCGGTGCGCGCCGTTCAGGTCGACGAACTGCGGCAGGAAGGCGAGGAAGAACAGCGCGACCTTGGGGTTGAGCGCGTTGGTGAGCGCGGCGCCGAGGAAGATGCGCCGGTCGTCCGCCGGCGCCGTGCGCGGCACCGCGGCGGGCGCGCGCCGCGGGGCGCGCAGCAGTCCGATGCCGACCCAGACGAGGTAGGCCGCGCCCGCGTAGCGCACCAGCGCGAAGGCGGTCGCCGAGGCGAGCAGCAGCGCCGACAGGCCCGCGGTCGCGGCCAGGATGTGCAGCAGGCAGCCGGCGCCGATGCCGAGCGCGGCGATCACGCCGCCGCGCCGGCCGCGCGCGGTCGCGTGGCTGACGACGTACAGCGTGTCCGGCCCCGGCGTCACGACCAGCAGCAGCGCCGCCGCGGCGAACAGCGCGAAGTGGTGGATGTCGAGCATCGTCGCGGGCCTCCGTCGCTAGCTGACCTCGAGCGGGTCGACGTCGATCGCCCAGCGCACGCGCCGCGCCGCCGGCAGCGCCGCGACCCGCGGCAGCCACAGCGACAGCAGCCGCTGCAGCGGCCCGCGGCTCGCCGACTCGAGCAGGAGCTGCGCGCGGTAGCGCGCCGCGCGCCGCTCCATCGCCGCGGGCGCGGGACCCAAGAGCCGCACCGGGCCGCGCTCGGCGGCGCCGGCCGCATCGCGCGCCGCGGTCAGGAACGCGAGCGCCTGCTCGCGGCTCGCCGCCTCGGCGCGCAGCACCGCGAGCCGGCTGAACGGCGGCCACGCCGCCGCCGCGCGCTCGGCGAGCGCGACCTCGGCGAAGCCATCGTAGCCCGCCGCCAGCAGCCGCGTCAGCAGCGGGTGCTCCGGGCACGCCGACTGGATCAGCACCTCGCCCGGCCGCGTGGCGCGGCCGGCGCGGCCGGCCACCTGCACGATGCTCTGCGCAAGGCGCTCGCTGGCGCGAAAGTCGGTGCCGAACAGGCCCTGGTCGGCGTTCAGCACCACCACCAGCGACACCTCCGGGAAGTCGTGGCCCTTGGTCAGCATCTGCGTGCCGACCAGGATGCGCGCCGCGCCGGCGTGCACGCGCGCGAGCGCGCTCTCGATCTCGCCGCGGCTCGTGATCGTGTCGCGGTCGATGCGCACCGCCGCCACCCCCGGAAAGAGCTCATCGAGCGCGTCCTCGATCCGCTCGGTGCCCTGGCCGACCGGCCGCAGCTCGGTGGCGCAGCGCGGGCAGGCGAACGGCACCGGCGCGCTCGCGCCGCAGTGATGGCAGACGAGGCGGTGGGCGCGCAGGTGCACCGTCAGGCGCGCATCGCACTGCGTGCACGGCGCGGCCCAGCCGCAGCCCGGGCAGAACAGCGTCGGCGCGAAGCCGCGGCGGTTGAGATAGAGGAGCACCTGGCCGCCGGCGTCGAGGTGGCGGCGGATCGCGAGCACGCACGGGGTCGCGATGCCGTGGCGCTCCGCGTGCGCGCGCAGGTCGACGATCGCCATCGCCGGCGCGCCCGCGGAGCCGGTGCGCTCGGGGAGGTCCAGGCGCCGGTAGCGGCCGGTGCCGGCCTGCTGCAGCGTCTCGAGCGAGGGCGTCGCGGAGCCGAGCACCACCGGCACCCCGAGGCGCTGCGCGCGCACCAGCGCGAGGTCGCGCGCCGAGTAGCGGAATCCGTCCTGCTGCTTGTAGGAGCCGTCGTGCTCCTCGTCGACGATCAGAATGCCCGGCCGCGCCAGCGGCACGAAGATCGCCGAGCGCGTGCCGATCACGAGCGGCGCCGCGCCACTTCGCGCCGCGCGCCACATCGCGAGCCGCTCGCCGTCGCCGAGCGCCGAGTGCAGCACCGCGAGCGGCACCGGGAAGCGGCCCGAGAAGCGCGCCACGGCCTGCGGCGTCAGCGCGATCTCGGGCACCAGCACGAGCGCCTGCTGGCCGCGCTCGAGCACGCGCTCGATGGCCCGCAGGTAGACCTCGGTCTTGCCACTGCCGGTGACGCCGTGCAGCAGGAACGGCGCGAACCCGCCGAGCGCGGCGCCGATCTCGCGCACCGCGTGCGCCTGCGCCGCGGTCAGCACCGGGCCCGCCGCCGGCGGGCCGGCGGGCGTCGCGGGCTCGGGCGGCTCGCGCTCGAAGGACTGGACCCAGCCGCGCGCGAGGAAGGCCTTGAGCGCCGCCGCGGCGCCCGGCCCGAGCGGCTCGAGCTCGGCGGCGCCGAGCGACTCGTGCGCAGCGAGCGCCGCGGCGAGCGCCCGCTGGCGCGGCCCGAGGCGCGGCGCCTCGGCGATCGCCGCCGCGCCGCCTTCGGTGTGGCACCAGCGGGTCTCGCGCGCGACGAGCGGCCGCCCGGCGCGCAGCGCCGCCGGCAGCGCCGCGGCGCAGGCCTCGCCGAGCGGATGGTGGTAATAGTCGGCGGCCCAGCGCACGAGCGCGAAGGTCGCGGCGTCGAGCACGGGCTCGGTGTCGAGCACCGCGTTCGCGGCCTTGAGCCGCGCCGCCGGCAGCTGCGAACCCGCGCTCAGCTCGACCAGCAGGCCGACCAGGCGGCGCCGCCCGAAGGGCACCTCGACCCGAACACCCGGCGTGAGCGCCCCGGGCTCCACGCCCGCCGGCGGGCGGTAGTCGAACAGCTGCGGCAGCGGCACGTCGAGCGCCACCTTCAGCACGGGCCCGGTGTAGACCGGCGAGGGCGGGGATTTAGGCAATGTTAATCAATGACTTACGGTGTCTGCCGGGCGAGGGCGCGATCGGGCGGTCCGCGGCCACGGCACGCGCCGCGGCGCCCGGGCTGTGCGCCAGTACCGTCAACGACGGCAGTGAGGGCACGTTATACCGGCGAGGGAGCAGGGCGACCAGCGAGCGCCCGTCCTGCCCGTCGCCGCCTTCCGCCCGAGATTACGTGCGCTCCACAATGGACCTGCCGATGGACCGCTCTGCTACCCTGCCGCGCCACACGATGCTGAGCCTCGCCGGCCCCCTGCGGCGCGAGGCGCGGGAGGGCGTTCTGGACGCGGCGCGCGAGCTCGAGCGGTTCCTCAAGGATGTCGAACGCCGCGCGTTCCGGATGGCCGAGATCGCGCTCCGGAACGCCGACGACGCGCTCGACGTGGTGCAGGAAGCGATGATCCAGCTGGCGCAGAGCTACGGCACGCGCCCGCCGCAGGAGTGGAAGCCGCTCTTCTACCGGATCCTGCAGAACCGCATCCACGACTGGCAGCGCCGGCGCCGGACGCGCTCCAAGATCATCGCCTGGTGGACCGGCGGGGTCGCCGACGAGAGCGACGACGCGCCGGACCCGATCGAGAACGCCGCCGCGACCGATGCCGGCCCCGCGCGCCGCATCGAGAACGACGAGGCGATGGCGGCGCTCGAGGGCGCGCTCGGCACGCTGCCGCCGCGCCAGCAGCAGGCCTTCCTGCTGCGGACCTTCGAAGGACTGGACGTGGCCGAGACGGCGGCCGCGATGGGCTGCTCCGAGGGCAGCGTCAAGACTCATTACTTCCGGGCGCTGCAGGCGCTGCGTGAACAGCTCGGTGAGCACTGGCCATGAACGCGAACACCCCCGACCCCGACGACGGCCACGGCGCGCTGGAGCGCCGCAGCCGGGAACTGCTGCAGGCGAGCGCCGAGGCGCTCGACGGCCGCGTGCGCTCGCGGCTCAACCAGGCGCGCCACGCGGCGCTCGCCGAGCTCGGCAGCGGCGCCGCCGCGCGGCCCTTCCGCGTCCCCGGCCGCTGGCTGCCGGTCGGCGCGCTGGCCGGCGCCGCGGCGCTCGCGCTCGCGGTCTGGATCGCGCGGCCGGCCGCCGGTCCCGGCACGCCGCTCGCCGACGCGCTCGCCGCCGAGGACGTGGAGCTGCTGGCCTCGGGCGAGGGCCCGGAGCTCTATGCCGACGACGCCGACTTCTACGAGTGGGCCGGCAGCGACGCGGCCGCCGCCGGCGGCGGCGAGGGCTAGGCGGGATGCGGCCGCGCGTCGGTCGTCGCGCGCTGCTGCTCGGGCTCGGCCCGCTGCTCGGGCTCGCGTGCTCGGCGCAGACGACCGACCCGAAGCCGGTCAGCCCCGACGCCGAGCTGCTCGAGTTCCTCGGCAGCGGCGACGACGTCGACGCGGAGCTGCAGAAGTACCTCGCGAAGCAGCCGCCGAGCGAGACCCAGGACCCGAAGCCGACGCCGAAGCGCGGGAGCGGACAGACATGAGATCGAGAGCAGCGGCAGCGCGACGGTCGACGTGGGCGGCGGCACTCGCCTGCGCGCTCGTGCTCGGCGCCGCGGCCGTCGGCGCGCGCGCCGACGAGCCGGCGGGCGTGCAGTGGTCGGCGCTGAACGGCCAGCAGCAGCAGCTCCTGAAGCAGTTCGAGGGCCAGTGGAGCCAGCTGCCGCCCGAGCGCCAGGCCGCACTCGCCAAGGGCAGCGCCCGCTGGCTGTCGATGTCGCCGGCGCAGCGCGCCGAGTCGAAGCAGCGCTTCGAGCGCTGGCGCGCGCTGCCGCCCGAGCAGCGCGACCAGATGCGCGACCGCTGGCGCCAGTTCAACAGCCTGCCCCCGGACCAGCAGGCGCACATCCGCGAGAACTTCCAGAAGTTCCACCAGCTGACGCCGGAGCAGCGCCAGCGGCTGCGCGACAGGTGGAAGAGCATGACGCCGGAGCAGCGCCAGCACCTGCGCGAGCGCGCGCACGAGCCCCACACGCACTGACGCGCGAATCTGCGCACCGTCACGGTTTTCGCTTCCGGTGCCGGCGCACCTGTCGCAGCGGGCCGACAACGACTTGAGTTTGCTGCCGGATCCCCGTTAACTCTGGGGCCAGCCCATCTGGTGCGAGGCGCCCCGTGCTCCCGATTCCGACCCGACCGTTGGACCGCCTGCTGGCGGTCGCGCTGCTGCTCGCCGCGACCGCCGCCGCTGCCAAGCCGCCGCCGGAGCAGCCCGACAACCTCCTCAACGACATCCTGACGCTGCAGGCCGGCATCGAGAGCTCCTCGAACCACACCACGATCCGCTACGACAGCGCCGCCGGCACGCCCGGCACCGTGATCGACGCCGAGAACGACCTGGGGCTGCCGTCGCGCAAGCTGATCGGGCGCGCCGAGCTGATGTTCCGCATGCGCAACCGCCACCGGGTGCGGATCGGCAACTACTACCTGCCGCTCGACCGCCAGGCGACGACGACGCTGCAGAAGACCATCAACTTCGGCAACACCACCTACAACGTCGGCGACGTCGTCTCGAGCGAGCTCAAGATGCGCCTGCTAGCGATCACCTACAGCTACTCGTTCGTCAAGAACGACCGTGCCGAGCTCGCGGCGTCGCTGGGCTTCGACGTCGTCGGCTTCGAGGCCGCGGCGACCGTGGCCGCGCGGCTGCGGACCGAGACCGAGGACCACTCGGCACCGGCGCCGCTGATCGGCCTCGACGGCACCTACCGCATGAGCAGTCGCTGGTACGCCGAGGCCCGCGCACAGTACCTCAAGGTCAACGTCCAGAACGTCGACGGCACGCTCGAGACCTTCGAGGCGAACGTGCTGTACCGCCTGAGCCCGAACGTCACCTTCGGGCTCGGCTACTCGGGCTTCAAGGTCGACGTCGACTCGACCAAGCCCACCGAGAGCGGGATCTTCCAGCTGCGCTCAACCGGGCCGCAGCTGTTCGCGCGCGTCGGGTTCTGAGGGGGCGCCGAACAGGTCGCCGCGGTCGAGCGGGCTCAGCACGGCGTTGCCGCCGCGCTGCAGGACGTGCGTGTAGATCATCGTCGTCTTGACGCTATGGACTGCGGGCAACAGGCTGGACTATGTCCCGCGCCGGACTATGTTCCGTCCACGCGGGTGCCGGCGTTCTTCTGGGATTGCTGCTCCTCGCGCAGTACATAGCCATGCTCCTTGCTGGGCACCGTTGCCCGTGAGGAGAGCACCATGGAACGATCGTATGCGAGCTCGAGGGCGCTTGTTCGTCGCGCCGGTGGTCCGCTCGCGACCCATCTTGATGGCTATGTCTCTGGACTGATCAACTGCCGCTACACGGCGAGTGTCGTGTACGTCAAGGTGCGGCACGCCGCCGCGTTTGACCGGTGGTTGGCGAAGCGACGCTATGCAGTCGCTGACCTCGGCGAAGGCCACGTCGAGCTCTTTCAGCGTCGAGCTCGCCCGATCGGGCGACGCGTTGCCTCTAAGACCCTGTGCAGTGAGCAGCGCGAGGTGCTGTATTTCCTGCAGTTCCTGCGTACTCGCGGAGTTTGCCGACCCATCGTGCTCCAGCGCTCTCGGGCCGAGCAGTGGGCCGGGCGCTACGCGGCGTACCTGCGGTCCCAGCAAGGTCTTACCTGTGCCACGGTCGAGCGGTACGAGGCGGTTGCGTTGCAGTTTCTCCGTGAACGCTTTGGCTGCGGCGACGTCCAGTTGCGTGTGCTGGACGCCGAGGATGTGATCGCGTTCATGCGGCGGCGGGCGAAGGAGCTGCGGCCGCTGACGCTCAGGTGCGTCGGCAACGCCCTGCGCTCATTCTTCCGCTACCTGCAGTATTGCGGCGAGACAGCCGTCGTACTGGAGGCCGCGGTGCCAGCGGTAGCGACTTGGGTTACAACGCCGGCGTTGCCCAAGGCGATCGCTCCGGAGCATGCGCAGCGAGCGATTGATAGCTGTGACCCGGGTGCGGTGGCCGGACTGCGCGATCGCGCGGTACTGCTGCTCCTCGCGCGTCTCGGTCTTCGCGCTCACGAGATCATTGCACTGCACCTCGAGGACTGCGACTGGGACTGCGGCCATCTGCGCGTGCGCGGCAAGGGCGGACGCGAGGTGTTGCTGCCGATGCCACAGGACGTTGGGGAGGCCATCAGCGCCTATTTGCAGCATGGCCGGCCGGCGAGCGAGGACCGGCACTTGTTCTTGCGGGCACAGGCGCCTTACCGGGGTCTGACTTCTGGCTCGGACGTCATTGGTGCGATCGTGCGTTACGCGCTGGAACGTGCCCACGTCATATCACCGCACCGAGGGTCGCATCAGTTCAGGCACGCCCTTGCCGTGCGCCTGCTGCAAGCCGGAGCTTCGTTTCCCGAGATCGGTGAGGTGCTGCGTCACCGCAGTCCACAGAGCACCTCGATCTATGCCCGCGTGGATCTGAGCGCGCTGCGCCCTCTGGCCCTGCCGTGGCCAGGAGGTGCGTGATGAACACGCTCGAGGAGGCCTTGCAGGAGTACCTGGCGCTGCGTCGAGAGATGGGTTTCAAGCTGAGCGAGCCAGCTCGGTTGCTGCCACAGTTCGTTGCGTTCATGGCCGAACGCCAGGCACCGCACATCACCACGCGGCTCGCGCTCGAGTGGGCGCAGCAGACCTCGACCGCCCAGCCTGCCGAGTGGGCGCGACGGCTCCTGTTCGTGCGCGGCTTCGCGCGCCACCGACGCGCCACGGATGCGCTCACCGAGATCCCACCGCCCGAGCTCTTGCCGTGCCGATCCAGCCGGGCGAGACCCTACTTGTACACTGAGCAGGAGGTGCAGCAGCTGCTGTCGGCAGCGCTGCAACTGCCGACAGCCTGGCCCTCGACGCCGCTGCGACCTTGGGTCTTCCATTGCCTGCTCGGCTTGCTCAGTGTCACGGGCCTGCGCATTGCCGAGGCGCTGGATCTCAAGCTCGATGACGTCGATCTCGCGCAGGGCGTGCTGACGATCCGCGCGGCCAAGTTCGGTCGATCCCGCCTGGTGCCGATCCATCCATCCACGCGCACGGTCTTGACGCATTACCTGTCGCGTCGGAGCGCGTTCCTCGGGCCCCGTAGCTCGAGCCACCTGTTCATCTCCAACCGCGGCACACGACTCGACGTCGGCCGAGTTCATCGAGCCTTCTACACCCTCTCCCGGCAGGTGGGCCTGCGGGCTCCTGGTGCGCGTTGCGGCCCGCGCCTGCACGACTTCCGCCACCGCTTCGCAGTACGGGTCCTCACTCGGTGGTACGAGGCGGGCGAGGACCCCGCGCGCCAACTGCCGGTACTCTCGACCTTTCTCGGGCACGTGTACGTGGCCGGCACCTACTGGTATCTGCACGACTCGCCCGAGTTGATGGCGCAGGCCATGGCGCGACTGGAACGGCGCTGGGGAGAGCCATCATGAGGAGCGAGCCAACCTTCCCGGTCCTGCTGCAAGGCTATTTCACGCAGCGGCTGATGCAGCAGCGACAAGCGAGCACTCACACGATCGCCGCCTACCGCGAGACGTTTCGGCTGCTGCTGCAGTTTGTGCAGACGCGACTGCGCCGGGCACCGTCCAGCCTCGCGCTGCAGGACATCGATGCGCCCTTGATCGTGGCCTTTCTCGACGACCTGGAGCGCGTCCGCGGTATCACGGCCAGGACCCGCAACCTGCGCCACACCGCGATCCGCTCATTCTTCCGCTACGCGGCGTTCGAGGCCCCCGCGCACGCAGCACAGATCCAACGCGTGCTCGCGATCCCCTCCAAGCGCTTCACCCGCACCCTCGTGCCATTCCTGACTCGACCAGAGGTCGACGCGCTACTCGCAGCACCGGATCCGCAGACCTGGTCCGGACGCCGCGATCATGCACTGATCCTGCTCGCGGCACAGACCGGGCTGCGCTTGTCGGAGCTCATTGGGCTGCGCCAGCAGGATCTTGATCTCGGCTCCGGCGCGCACGTGCGCGTGATCGGCAAGGGCCGCAAGGAACGCTGTACGCCGCTCAGCAAGAGCAGCCGGGCAGTGCTCGCAGCCTGGTTGCGAGAGCCACCTCGAGCTCCGGAACAGCCCGTGTTCCCAAACGCGCGCGGCGGCCCATTGAGTGCGCATGGCGTGCACTACCTGTTGGCAAAGCACGTCGCTGCGGCGACCGCCGTCTGTCCGTCGCTGAAGCACAAGCGCGTCAGCCCGCATGTGCTTCGGCACACGACAGCGATGGACCTCTTGCAGGCAGGAGTCGAGCAGGCCGTGATCGCGCTGTGGCTCGGTCATGAGTCGATCGAGACCACGCAAATCTACCTCGATGCTGACCTCGAGCTAAAGCAGCGGGTTCTCGACACCGTCACGCCACCGCAGGGCAGGCCTGGCCGGTATCGACCCGACGACCGTCTGCTCGAGTTCCTGAAACGCCTGTGAGAACCCGGACTATGTCCCGCCGCGTCGCACTCATTCCTGTGTCTATCAATGACGCGAGACCGACGCGGGACATAGTCCGGCTCGGGAGATAGTTGACGTCGGCGTGGCCGAGCAGCTCCTGCACCGTGCGGATGTCGTAGCCGGACTCGAGCAGGTGCGTCGCGAAGCTGTGCCGCAGCGTGTGGCAGCTCGCGTGCTGCACGAGGCCGCTCTGCCGGACCGCGCGCTGCATCGCGCGCTGGATCTGCCGCTGGTCGACGTGCGAGCGCAGCCAGCGACCGGAGGCGGGATCGCGGCACAGCCCGCGCGACGGGAACACGTACTGCCAGCCCCAGCTCACCGGCGCGTCCGGGTACTTGCGATGCAGCGCGTGCGGCACCGCGACGCCGCCGCGACCGGCCTCGCGGTCGGCGTCGAACACCGCCCGCACCCGCCCGAGCTGGTCCTGCAACGGCGGTATCAGGCGCGCCGGCAGGATCGTGACCCGGTCCTTCGAGCCCTTGCCGGCGCGCACCGTGATGTCCTTGTAGTCGAAGCGCAGGTCCTTGACCCGCAGCTCCAGGCACTCGGTGAGCCGGATCCCCGAGCCATACAGCAGCGAGCAGACGAGCCACTCGGTCCCGGTCATGAAGCCGAGCAGCCGCGCGACCTGTTCCCGCGACAGCACGACCGGCACGTGCTCCGAGGTCTTGGCGCGCACAACGCCATCCACCCAGCCGATCTCCACGTCGTAGACCTTCTTGTAGAGGAACAGGATCGCCGCGAGCGCCTGATTCTGCGTGGCCGCCGCGACGCGCCGCTCGACGGCCAGGTGCGTCAGGAACCTCTCGACCTCCGCACTGCGCAGGTCGCGCGGGTGCTGGCCGGCGTGGAAGCGGATGTACCGCCGGATCCATTGGAGGTATGCTTTTTCGGTGCGGACGGTGTAGTGATGGGCCCTGAGCCGGTCGCGCACGACATCAAGCAACTTTGGAGTCGCCATGGCTCGCCTCCTGCCGCGCGGTGGTCGCTCGATGGACTCGGAGCAGAGCACAGGGCT
>DATKOP010000095.1:0-49230 GCA_035524595.1 Steroidobacteraceae bacterium
CGTCGAGCAGGTCGGGCTGCGTGCCCGGCGCCTCGGACTTGCGGGGGCAACGCTCGCGATCCTCGCCGAGACCTCGGTGGAGGCGGTGATTGCGGCCGCCGAGGCCGCCGCCGCACGCGTCCTGGTCGTGGACTCGATCCAGACCATGGCGAGCGCCGACGTCGAGGCGAGCGCCGGCTCGGTGTCGCAGCTGCGGGAATCCGCGGCGCGCTTCGTCGCCTTCGCCAAGCAGACCGGCACCGCGGTCGTGCTGATCGGCCACGTCACCAAGGAGGGGGTGATCGCCGGGCCGCGCGTGCTCGAGCACCTCGTCGATACGGTGCTGTACTTCGAGAGCGATGCCGGCAGCCGCTTTCGCGTGGTGCGCGCGATCAAGAACCGCTTCGGTGCCGCGAACGAGATCGGCGTGTTCGCGATGGACGAGCACGGCCTGCGCGAGGTCAAGAACCCGTCGGCGATCTTCCTGTCGCGGCACGAGACCCCGGTTCCGGGCAGCATCGTCACCGTGACCCGCGAGGGCACGCGGCCGATGCTGATCGAGGTGCAGGCGCTGGTCGACGACTCGCGCGCGCAGCTGCCGCGGCGCGTCGCCATCGGCATCGACACCAACCGCCTGTCGCTGCTGCTCGCCGTGCTCGCCGAGACCGGCGTCGAGGCGGTGCTGGCCGCCGCCGGCGCCGCCGGCGCGCGCCTGCTGGTGGTCGACTCGATCCAGACGATGGCGAGCACCGAGGTCGAGGCGAGCCCGGGCTCGGTGTCGCAGCTGCGCGAGTCGGCGGCGCGCTTCGTCGAGTTCGCCAAGCGCACCGGCACCGCGGTCGTGCTGATCGGCCACGTCACCAAGGAGGGCGTCATCGCCGGGCCGCGCGTGCTCGAGCACCTGGTCGACACGGTGCTGTACTTCGAGAGCGACGCCGGCAGCCGCTTCCGGGTGGTGCGCGCGGTCAAGAACCGCTTCGGCGCGGCGCAGGAGATCGGCGTGTTCGCGATGGAGGAGGGCGGGCTCAGGGAGGTCAGGAACCCGTCGGCGATCTTCCTGTCGCGCCACCCGGCGCCGGTCGCGGGCAGCGTGGTCACGGTGGCGCGCGAGGGCACCCGGCCGCTGCTGATCGAGGTGCAGGCGCTGGTCGACGAGTCGCCGCTGCAGATGCCGCGGCGCGTCGCGCTCGGCCTCGACGCCAGCCGGCTCGCACTGCTGCTCGCGGTGCTGCACCGCCACGCCGGCATCGCGCTCGCCGGCCACGACGTGTTCGTCAACGTCGTCGGCGGCGTGCGCCTCGGCGAGACCGCCGCCGACCTGCCGGCGCTGCTGGCGACGGTCTCGAGCCTCGAGGACCGGCCGCTCGCGACCGAGCTCGTGGCCTTCGGCGAGCTCGGCCTCGCCGGCGAGATCCGGCCGGTGCCGTACGGCGAGGAACGGCTGCGCGAGGCCGCCAAGCACGGCTTCCGGCGCGCGCTCGTGCCGCGCGCGAACGCGCCGCGCAAGGCGATCGACGGGCTCGAGGTGGTCGCGGTCGCGCGCCTCGACGAGGCGCTCGCCGCCGCCCGCTGAGCCTCAGTCGGCGGCCGCCGCCGGCCAGATGCGCACCGTCTTGACGGTGTTGTCGGCGATCTGCAGCACCTCGACCGGGTGGCCGGCGAGCTTGAGCGCGGTGCCCGGCTCCGGGATCGTCTCGAGGTACTCGACGATCAGGCCGGCGAGGGTCTTCGGGCCGCCGGTCGGCAGCGACCAGCCGAGCGCGCGGTTGAGGGCCCGCACCGTCGTGCCGCCCGCGACCACGTAGCTGCCGTCGTCCTCGGCGAGCACGTCGTGCCGCAGCGCATACGGCATCGAGGTGAACTCGCCGACGATCTCCTCGAGGATGTCCTCGATCGTCACCAGGCCCTGCACGTCGCCGTACTCGTCGACGACGTAGGCGTGGCGGCGGTGCGCCTGCTGGAACGCGACCAGCTGCTGCTGCAGCGTCGTGCCCTCGGGCACGTAGTAGGGCTCGCGCTGGCGCGCGATCGCGACCAGGCGCTCGCGGTTGAGCTCGCCGCGCGCCAGCTCGCGCGCCACCTTCTTGAGGTGCAGGACGCCGACGATGTGGTCGAGGTCGCCCTCGTAGACCGGCAGGCGCGTGTGCTGCGCCTCGCGCAGCGCGCCGAGCAGGCGCTCCCAGTCGTCCTGCAGGTCGAGGCCGGCGACCTCGCTGCGCGGCACCATGATGTCGTCGACGCGGATGCGCTCGAGGTCGAGGATGCTGACCAGCATCTGCTGGTGCTTGAGCGGGATCAAGGAGCCCGCCTCGGCCACGACGCTGCGCAGCTCGTCGGCCGACAGCGAGTGCGAGGCCACCCGCTCGGCCGAGACGCCGAGCAGGCGCAGCAGCGTGTTGGTGATCGAGTTGATGAGCCACACCAGCGGGTAGCTCAGCCACAGCAGCGGCCGGTAGACGAACGCCGACGGCAGCGCGAGGCGCTCGGCGTGCAGCGCGCCGTAGGTCTTGGGCCCGACCTCGCAGAACAGCAGCAGCACGATCGTCAGCCCGCCGTTGGCGAGCGCGAGCCAGTGCGCGTCGCTGAGCTCGAGCGTCACGAGCGTGACGATGCTGCCGGCGGCGACCGTCGCCAGCGTGTTGCCGAGCAGGATCACGCCGATCAGCCGGTCCGGCCGCGCCAGCAGGCGCTCGGTCAGGCGCGCAGCCGCGTGCCCCCGGCTGGCGAGGTGCCGCAGCCGGTAGCGGTTGATGCTCATCAGCGCCGTCTCGGTGCTCGAGAAGAACGCCGACAGCACGATGCAGATCAACAGCCCGGCCAGCGCGAGGCCGAGCGGCACGTGGATCATTCAGCCCCAGTGGCGCCCGAGCAGGTTCTCGAGCACGAACTTCGATCCGAAGTAGGCGAGTGCCAGGATCACGAACCCGGCGATCGTGAACTTGCGCGCGCGCCGGCCGCGCCAGCCGTAGCGGACCCGGCCGATCAAGAGCACGCCGAACACGATCCAGGCGACGATCGCCAGCGTCATCTTGTGGATCAGGTGCTGCGCGAACACGTTCTGCACGAAGAACAGCCCGGTCACCAGCACGAAGGTCAGGAGCACGAAGCCGCCGCCGAGCGCGCGGAACAGCACCCGCTCCATGGTCTCCATCGGCGGCAGCCCGGCGAGGATGCCGGGCGGCGCGCGCTTGCGCAGCCGGGTGTCCTGCCAGGCGAGCATCAGCACCACGATCGCGGCGATCGACAGCCAGCCGGCCGCGAGCGCGGCGAGCGCGATGTGCGCGGTGATCTCCCACTGCGGCGAGTGGATCTCGTTGAAGCCGTTGAACACGCCGGTGCCGGCGGCGAGCAGCCCGGCCAGCAGCAGCAGCGCCGCCGGCAGCGCCGCCAGCGGGCTCGCCAGCATCGCCGCGAGGGTGGTCGCCGCGACCACCCAGCCGACCAGCGAGGCGCTGTCGGTGATCGCGAGCGAGAAGCCGCCGTCGGGCCGGCGGATCGCGCCGAACAGCACGAAGCCGTGCACCGCGAGACCGGCGCCGGCGACGAGCGCCGCGAACCACGGGCGGGCGGCAGGCGCGGCGCGCGCGGTCCGCACGACCAGCGCGGCGGCGATCAGGTAGAGCGCGAGTGGGACGAGGTGCAGCACGGTGTGGGAGGTCGGCAAGGCGGCAAGATGATTGCACAGCGGCTCCCGCGCGGGAAGCGCGCCCGGCCGGGGGTCCCTATAATGGCGCGCCACGAGGAGAGCTGATGTTCGACCGACTGACCGAACGCCTGTCCGGGGCGGTGGCGGCGCTGACCGGCCGCGGCCGCCTGACCGAGGACAACATCGCCGATGCGCTGCGCCAGGTGCGGCTCGCCCTGATCGAGGCCGACGTCGCGGTGCCGGTCGTCAAGGGCTTCGTCGATGCCGTCAAGGCGCGCGCGCTCGGCGCCGAGGTGCAGCAGAGCCTGACGCCGGGCCAGGTGTTCATCAAGATCCTGCACGAGGAGCTGGTGCGCGTCATGGGCGAGCCCGGCCAGGGACTCAACCTGCGCGCCGAGCCGCCGGTGGTCGTGCTGCTCGCCGGCCTGCAGGGCGCGGGCAAGACCACCACCGCCGCCAAGCTCGCGCGGCTGCTGCAGGAGCAGAAGAAGAAGGTGCTGCTCGCGAGCGTCGACGTCTACCGGCCGGCCGCGATCACCCAGCTCGAGCGGCTCGCGGCGCAGATCGGCGCCGCCTTCCACCCGGTCGCCGGCGGCGCAGAGCCGCTCGCGATCGGCGCCGCCGCGCTCGAGCAGGCGCGTCGCGGGCTCTACGACGTGCTGATCGTCGACACCGCCGGACGCCTGCACGTCGATGCCGAGATGATGGCGGAGGTGCGCGCGCTCGACCGCGCGCTCGCGGCGCACCAGCGGCTGTTCGTCGTCGACAGCATGGCCGGCCAGGACGCCGTCAACCAGGCGCGCGCCTTCGACGAGGCGCTCGACCTCACCGGCGTGATCCTGACCAAGGCCGACGGCGATGCGCGCGGCGGCGCGGCGCTCTCGGTGCGGCAGGTGACCGGCAAGCCGATCCTGTACCTCGGCGTCGGCGAGAAGGTCGAGGCGCTCGAGCCCTTCCATCCGGAGCGCGTGGCCTCGCGGATCCTCGGCATGGGCGACGTGCTGTCGCTGGTCGAGCAGGTGCAGCGCGACGTCGACCGCGCCCAGGCCGAGAAGCTCGCCAGGAAGCTCGCCAAGGGCAAGGGCTTCGACTTCGACGACCTCAGGGAGCAGATGCAGCAGCTCGAGAAGATGGGCGGCATCGGCGCGCTGCTGGACAAGCTGCCGGGCAAGATCTCGCAGGCGGCTGCCAAGGCGCCCGGCCAGTTCGAGGCCCGCCAGGTCAAGCGCCAGATCGCGATGATCAACTCGATGACGCCCACCGAGCGGCGCCGGCCCGAGCTGATCGACGGCTCGCGCAAGCGCCGCATCGCCAACGGCGCGGGCGTGCAGGTGCAGGACGTCAACCGGCTGCTGAAGCAGTTCCTGCAGATGCAGAAGGTCATGAAGCAGTTCTCGAAGGGCGGGGTGCGGGGCCTCATGCGCAGCCTCGGCGGGCGCCTGCCGCCCGGTTTCGGGCCCTAGCGGTAGCGGGGCATTTTCAGTAGAATGCGCGGCTCTTTAGCGGTGGGCCCCTGGGCCCGCCGGCAGTAACTACCGATCTTTCTTAGGAATTTCAGCCGATGGTCACGATTCGCCTGACGCGGCGCGGCGGGAAGAAGGAGCCCTTCTATCACGTCGTCGTCACCGACAGCCGCAAGCGCCAGGGCGGCACGACCCTGGAACTCGTGGGGTTCTACAACCCGGTCGCCCGCGGCAAGGAAACGAAGCTTCGGCTCGATGTCGCCAAGATCGACGCCTGGCTGAAACAGGGCGCGCTGGCCTCCGCGCGCGTCGCCGCCCTGCTGAAGGACTACCGCAAGCAGGCCGGGACGGCCGCCGCGGCCTGAGCCGGAGCCCGCGGCGCATGCCTGCGGCCGCGGAGCGGATGGTGATCCTCGGGCACCTCGGTGCCCCGTGGGGGGTCAAGGGCTGGATCAAGGTGGACTCGTTCACCGACCCGCCGGCCGCCATCCTGAACTACCCGCTCTGGCAGCTCGCGCGCGCCGACGGCAGCTGGGAGCCGGTCCGGGTCGTCGCCGGGCGTCCGCAGGGCGCCGGGCGGCGGGTGGTCGCGGCGCTCGAGGGGGTCGCGAGCCCCGAGCACGCGCGCCGCCTGGTCGGTCGCGACGTCGCGGTGCCGCGGTCGGAGCTGCCGGAGCCCGGGGCCGGCGAGTATTACTGGGAGGACCTCTTGGGCTGTCGCGTGGCGACGCTCGGTGCGGTCGAGCTCGGGGAGGTCAGCCACTTCCTCGAGTACCCGGCGGGACCGGTGATGGTCGTGCGCGACGGCAGGCGGGAGCGCTGGATCCCGCTCGCGCCGCGCCACCTCAAGAAGGTGGACCTCGGCGGGCGGCGCGTGACCGTGGACTGGGACCCGGAGTTCTGAGGCGATGGACGCGGCAGGTCCGCGGCTCGCGGTCGAGGTCGTGACGCTGTTCGCGGAGGCGGTCCGGGCGCAGCTCGCGGTCGGGGTGGTCGGTCGGGCGATCGAGCGCGGCATCGCGCGGGTCGGCACCGAGGATCCGCGCGGCTACGCGCGCGACGTGCACCGCACGGTGGACGACCGGCCCTACGGCGGCGGCCCGGGGATGGTGCTGAAGGTCGAGCCGCTCGCGACCGCGATCGGGGCCGCCGCGGCGCGGCTGCCGGCCGGGAGCCCGCGGATCTACCTGTCGGCGCAGGGCCGGCGGTTCGACCAGCGCGCGGCGCGGCGGCTCGCGGCGCTGCCGGGGTTTCTGCTGCTCGCCGGGCGCTACGAGGGCGTCGACGAGCGGCTGGTGACGGAGATGATCGACGAGGAGCTGTCGATCGGCGACTACGTGCTGTCGGGTGGCGAGCTCGCGGCGCTGGTGGTCATCGACGCGACGGTACGGCTGCTGCCGGGCGTGCTCGGCGACGCCGAATCGGCCGAGCAGGAGTCGTTCGCGCCCGGCGCGGGCCTGCTCGACTGGCCGCACTACACGCGCCCGGAGGAGTGGCGCGGCCGGCCGGTGCCGGAGGTGCTGCGCGGCGGCGACCACGCCGCGATCCGGCGCTGGCGCCTGAAGCAGGCGCTGGGGCGGACCTGGGAGCGGCGGCCGGAGCTCTTGGCCGCGCGGGAACTGAGCAACGAGGAGCGCGCGCTCCTCGACGAGTATCGAGAGGAACACGAGTTATGCAGAACAAGATCATCCAGGAAATAGAGAAGCGCCAGACCGCGCGCAAGGTCCCGGACTTCGGCCCGGGCGACACCGTGGTCGTCGAGGTCAAGGTCAAGGAAGGCGACCGCGAGCGCGTCCAGGCCTACGAGGGCGTGGTCATCGCGCGCAGCAACCGCGGCGTCAACTCGTCGTTCACGGTGCGCAAGATCTCGCACGGCGAGGGCGTCGAGCGCGTCTTCCAGACCTACAGCAAGGCGCTCGGCGGCATCACCGTCAAGCGTCGCGGCAACGTGCGTCGCGCCAAGCTCTACTACCTGCGCGACCGCTCGGGCAAGTCGGCGCGCATCGAAGAGAAGGTCTGAGCGGGGGCGCGCTCGGCGCGCGCCGCCCTGGGGCCGGCCGGCAGGGCCGCGCCGCCGGCCCGCCGTCGCCGCGGGCCGGCGGGCGAGGCGATGCCGGCGCCGGCCCGATCCCGCGATACACTCGTCCGCTGCGGCGCCGGTAGGTGCCGGCCGCCCTCTCGGGAGTCACCATGGGCTTCGTGGCTCGGCTGCTTCGCGGCGTCTGGCGCTTCCTCGACGGCCTGCGCAAGGCGCTGCAGCTCGTGCTGCTGGTGGCGATCTTCGCGGTCCTTTGGGCCGCGACGCGCCATCCGCTGCCGCTCGTGCCGAGCGGCGCGGCGCTCGTGGTGCGGCCCGAGGGGCGGCTCGTGGAGCAGCTCTCCGGCAGCCCCTTCGACCGCTCGCTCGGCGCGCTGACGGGCGATCACGAGCCCGAGACGCTGGTGCGCGACGTCGTCGACGCGATCAAGGCCGCCGCCAAGGACGAGCGCATCAAGGTACTGGTGCTCGACCCCGCGCAGCTGAGCGGCACCGGCCTCACCAAGCTGCGCGCGGTCGGCGACGCCGTGCAGGAGTTTCGCAAGACCGGCAAGAAGGTGCTCGCCTACGCGCGCTACGCGACCCAGGAGCAGTACTACCTGATGGCGCAGGCCGACGAGGCCTACCTCGAGCCCTCCGGCGCGATCGGCGTGATCGGCTTCGCCGCCTACGGGCTCTACTTCCACGACGCGCTCGAGCGGCTCGGCGTCGAGGTCAACGTGTTCCGCGTCGGCACCCACAAGTCCTTCGTCGAGCCGTACACGCGCCAGGACATGTCGCCGGCGGACCGCGAGCAGACCGAGGGCTGGCTGAAGCCGCTGTGGCAGGCCTACGCGACCGGCGTCGAGACCGCGCGCAAGCTGCCGGCCGGCACCGTCGACGCCTACGTCAACGAGGCGGTGCCGGCGCTCAAGGCGGCGGGCGGCGACGCGGCGCGGCTCGCCGAGCAGCGCCGGCTGGTGGACGGCCGCAAGACCGCGCTCGAGTTCGAGCAGCTCCTGATCGGCCTGGTCGGCGAGGACCGCGCGACGCACTCGTACAACGCCATCGACCACGCCGAGTACCTCTTGGCCGCGCACCCGGAGGCGGCGCTGACGCGCCACCCGGCCGGCGAGGTCACCGTGCTGGTCGCGGCCGGCAACATCGTCGACGGCGAGCGCCCGGCCGGCGAGATCGGCGGCGACAGCTTCGCCGAGATCGTGCGCGGCGCGCGCTACGACGACGACGTCAAGGCGGTGGTGCTGCGCATCGACAGCGGCGGCGGCAGCATGCTGGCCTCGGAGGTGATCCGCCAGGAGATCGCGGCGCTGAAGGCCGCCGGCAAGCCGGTGGTGGCCTCGTTCTCGAGCGTCGCCGCCTCCGGCGGCTACTACATCGCGATGGACGCCGACGAGATCTGGGCGACGCCGACCACGATCACCGGCTCCATCGGCGTGTTCGGCCTGGTGCCGACCTTCGCCAAGACGCTCGCCAAGATCGGCGTCGCGAGCGACGGCGTCGCGACCTCGCCGATCGCGGGGGCGATGCACCTCGAGCGCAGCCTGCCGGCGGAGGAGAAGGAGCTGCTGCAGACCGGCGTCGAGCACGCCTACCACGACTTCGTCGCGCGCGTCGCCGCGGCCCGCCACAAGACCGCCGCCGAGATCGAGCAGATCGCCGAGGGCCACGTCTGGATCGCGCCGGACGCGGCGCGTCTCGGCCTCGTCGACCACCTCGGCGACCTCGACGGCGCGGTGCAGGCGGCCGCCAAGCTCGCCAAGCTCGCGCCCGGCAAGTACGAGGTCACGTTCCGCGAGAAGGAGCTCACCTGGCGCGAGCGGCTGCTGCGCGAGCTGCGCGCCGAGGGGCGGGCGGCGGCGCGTGCGCTCGGCCTCGCGCCGTCGCCGCCGGCGGCGGTCGCGCACGTGCTCGGTGCCTTCGAGCGGCAGCTGGCGGCGATCGGCGCCTTCAACGACCCGCGCCACCTCTACAGCTACTGCGGCTGCAGCTCGGACTGAGCGGCGCCGGCGCCGGCGCCGCCCGGGCTCAGCCGTCCCAGTCGAGGATCACCTTGCCGCTCGCGCCGGAGGCCATGGTCTCGAAGCCGAGGCGGTAGTCGGCGACGCCGAGCCGGTGGGTGATCACCGGCGAGATGTCGAGGCCGCTCTGCAGCATGCTCGCCATCTTGTACCAGGTCTCGAACATCTCGCGGCCGTACACGCCCTTCAGCATCAGCCCCTTGAAGATCACCTCGTCCCAGAGGATGCCCGTGTCCTTGGGCATGATGCCGAGCAGCGCGACGCTGCCGCCGTGGTGCATGGTCCTGAGCAGCTCGCGAAAGGCCGACGGCACGCCCGACATCTCCATGCCGACGTCGAAGCCCTCCTCCATGCCGAGGTCGCGCATCGCGCCGTCCAGCGTCTCGGTGCGCACGTCGAGCGCGCGCGAGGCGCCCATGCGGCGCGCGAGCTCGAGCCGGTAGGGGTTGACGTCGGTGATGACGACGTGGCGCGCGCCGACGTGGCGCGCGACCGCGACCGCCATGATGCCGATCGGCCCGGCGCCGGTGATCAGCACGTCCTCGCCCACCAGGTTGAACGACAGCGCCGTGTGGGTGGCATTGCCGAAGGGGTCGAGGATCGAGGCGATCTCGTCGCCGATCGCGGCCGGCAGCTTGAACACGTTCGAGGCCGGCAGCGACATGTACTCGGCGAAGCAGCCCGGCCGGTTGACGCCGACGCCGACCGTGTTGCGGCACAGGTGCCGCCGGCCGGCGCGGCAGTTGCGGCAGTGGCCGCAGGTGATGTGGCCCTCGCCGGAGACGCGGTCGCCGACGCCGAGGCCGCGGACCTCGCTGCCGATCTCGACGATCTCGCCGCAGTACTCGTGGCCGACCGCCATCGGCACCCTGATCGTGCGCCGCGCCCAGTCGTCCCAGTGCCAGATGTGCATGTCGGTGCCGCAGATCGCGGTCTTGCGCATCTTGATCAGCACGTCGTTGGGCCCGATCGTCGGCTCGGGGACGTCCTGCATCCAGATGCCCGGCTCCGCCTTGGCCTTGACCAGTGCTTTCATTGGCAGTCCCTTACCGGATGACGCCGAGCTCGCGGCCGGCGGTGGCGAACGCGCCGATGGCGCGCTCGAGGTCGGCGCGCGTGTGCGCCGCGTTCATCTGCGTGCGGATCCGCGCCTGGCCCTTCGGCACGACCGGGAACGAGAAGCCGACCACGTACACGCCGAGCTCGAGCAGCCGGTCGGCCATGCGGCCGGCGAGGCTCGCCTCGCCGAGCATCACCGGGATGATCGGGTGCTCGCCGGGCACGAGCGTGAAGCCGGCCGCGGCGAGCCCGGCGCGAAACAGCAGCGCGTTGTCCCTGAGGCGCGCGCGCAGCTCGTGGCCGTCGGCGACGAGGTCGAGCACCCTGAGCGTGGTCGCCGCGATCACCGGCGGCAGCGAGTTCGAGAACAGGTACGGGCGCGAGCGCTGCCGCAGCCACTCGACCGCGCGCGCCCGGCCGGCGACGTAGCCGCCGGCCGCGCCGCCGAGCGCCTTGCCGAGCGTGCCGGTGAGCAGGTCGACGCGCCCGAGCACGCCCGCGAGCTCGGGCGTGCCGCGGCCGCCGGCGCCGACGAAGCCGGTGGCGTGCGAGTCGTCGACCGCGACCAGCGCGCCGTAGCGGTCGGCGAGCGCGCAGATCTCGGCGAGCGGCGCGAGCGTGCCGTCCATCGAGAACACGCCGTCGGTGACGATCAGCCGGGTGCGCGCGTCGGCGGCCTCGCGCAGCCGCGCCTCGAGCTCGCCGAGGTCGCGGTTCGCGTAGCGGTACTTGCGCGCCTTGCACAGCCGGATGCCGTCGATGATCGAGGCGTGGTTGAGCGCGTCGGAGATCACGGCGTCGGCCTCGCCGAGCAGCGTCTCGAACAGCCCGCCGTTGGCGTCGAAGCACGACGAGTACAGGATCGCGTCGTCGCAGCCGAGGAAGCCCGCGAGGCGCTGCTCGAGCTCGCGGTGCACCGCGTGCGTGCCGCAGATGAAGCGCACCGACGCCATGCCGTAGCCGTAGCGGTCGATGGCGCGATGCGCCGCCTCGCGCACCGCCGGGTGCGAGGCGAGGCCGAGGTAGTTGTTGGCGCACAGGTTCACGACCTCGCGGCCGTCGGCGCCGCGCACCAGGGCCGCCTGCGGCGAGCCGAGCAGGCGCTCGGTCTTGTACAGTCCCTGCTCCCGCAGGGCCGCGAGCTCGGTGCCGAGCCGGTCGTAGAAGGCCGTGTCCATGCCGTGCGCCCACTGGCAAAACGATCCGCAAGTATAGGCAATAATGGCGCACCGAGGGCCGCGCGCCGGCCAGCCGGCGGAGGCGGATTATGACCAACACACGCGACCGGCGCGGTGCCGCAGCGGGCGCGGCGCGCGGCGACGCCCGGCCGCCGGCGGCGGCCGCTGCGCTGCGCCTCGACCGCTGGCTGTGGTGCGCGCGCCTCTACAAGAGCCGCTCGCTCGCGGCCGCGGCGGTCGCCGGCGGCCACGTCCACCTGAACGGCGCGCGCGTCAGGCCCGCGCACGCGGTCCGGGTCGGCGACCGGCTCGCGGTCTCGCTGGGCGGGCGCGAGCTCGAGCTCGCGGTGCGCGCGATCCCGGCGCGGCGCGGCCCGGCGCCGGAGGCGCAGGCCTGCTACGAGGAGAGCGCGGCCAGCATCGAGCGCGGCGCGCGCTGGCGCGAGGCGCGCCGGCTCGCCGCGCTGACGACGCCGCGGCCCGGCGGCCGGCCGGACAAGAAGGAGCGGCGCGACCTGCTCGCGCTCGCGCGCCGGCAGGGCCGGGGCTGAGGTGGCGTCGCGGCCTCAGTGCATCAGCGAGGCCATCCGCCGCCGGCTCGCCGCGACCAGCTCGTGCTCATCGCCAAGCAGCGCGAACGCGGCCTTGAGCACGCGCGGCAGCGCGCCGCCGCCGTAGCGCGGCTCGGCGCGCAGCAGCTCGAGCCAGGTCGCGACCGCCGCCGCGTGCCGGCCCGCGAGGAACTCGCGCGCCGCGGCCGCGTGCCGTGCCGCGATCGTGCCGGGCGCGCCCTGCTGCGCCGCGGCGCGCGCGAGCTCGAGGCGCGCGGCGAGCGCGCCGAGGCGCGGGTCGGCGGCGACGCGGATCGGCGCCTCGGCGATGCGGCTCGCCGCCGCCTCGAGCCGGCCGGAGTCGAGCAGCACGCCGACGAGCGCGAGGAAGTGCTCGGCGCGGTCGGGCTCCGCGGCCGCGAGCCGCTCCAGGGTCGCGACCGCCGCCCCGGCGTCGCCGGCCGCGGCGGCGGCGAGCGCCGCCTGCCGCTCGCGGTCCGCCGGCCGCTCGACGTGGCGCTCGATCAGCGCGCGCAGCACCGGCTCCGGCTGCGCGCCGACCAGCGCGTCCGCGAGCTCGCCGCGGGCGTAGAGCGCGATCGTCGGCAGGCTGCGCACGCCGTAGCGCGCCGCGATCGCGGGCTCGGCGTCGGCGTCGACCTTGGCGAACTCGGCGGCCCCGGCGTACGCCACCGCGAGCCGCTCGATCAGCGGCGCCACCATCCGGCACGGCGCGCACCACTCGGCCCAGAAATCGACCACCACCGGCAGCTGCGCCGAGCGCGCGAGCACCTGCACCTCGAAGTCCGCCGCGCCGACCGCGCGCACCGCCGATTCCGCTGCCGTCACCGCTCGCTCCAGGGGCCGCCGACCGACAGCGTGCGGGCGCGCCGCGCGAGTATCAAGGGCCGGCGGCCGCATGGGATACTCTGCCGATGCCGAGGCCCGTCACGCCGCCGGTGGCCGCCGACGTCATCATCGAGCTCATCGACCGGCCCGGCCGGCCGATCGTGCTGATCGAGCGGCGCTTCCCGCCGCCGGGCTGGGCGCTGCCGGGGGGCTTCGTCGAGCTCGGCGAGACCGTCGAGGCGGCCGCGGTGCGCGAGGCGCGCGAGGAGACCGGCCTCGACGTCGAGCTCGACGGCCTGCTCGGGGTGTACTCCGACCCCGGCCGCGATCCGCGCGGCCACACCATCGGGATCGTCTTCGTCGGGCGCGCGCGCGGCGAGCCGCGCGCCGCCGACGACGCGCAGAACGTGCAGGTCGTCGACCCGGCGGCGCCGCCGCCGCTCGCGTTCGACCACGGCCGGATCCTCGCCGACTACCGCGCCCGCCGGCGCCGCTGAGCACGGCGCGCCGCTCAGCGCTCGTCGATCGGCACGGCGCGGGTCGACTTCACCTCTTCCATGACCACGTAGGTGTGGGTCTGCTCGACCCCGGCGAGCGCGGCGAGGTCCTCGAGGAAGCGCCGGTAGGCGGCCATGTCGGCGGTGCGCACCTTGAGCAGGTAATCGAACCCGCCGGCGACCATGTGGCACTCCTGCACGGGCTCGAGGCCGATGACCCCGTCGCGGAAGCGGTTGAACACGTCGGGCGTCGTGCGGTCGAGCTGCACCTCGACGAAGGCGATCAGGCCGGCGCCGAGCTTGGCCGGGTCGAGGTCGGCGCTGTAGCCGCGGATGTAGCCCTCGCGCTCGAGGCGCCGCACGCGCTCGAAGCAGGGCGTCGGACTGAGGTGCACGCGCCGTGCGAGCTCGGCGACCGAGAGCCGGCCGTCGGACTGCAGGAGCGCGAGCAGCCTGCGATCGATCCGGTCGAGCGAGCCCGCCATCCGGGGCCTCCGTTACAGTTGAAGCTGCTGCCAGCATCATACCAAAAAGAAGAAACACCTAGGAGATCCCACATAGAGTAGCGGGATCATTCAGGGGGACCCCATGACGCCTTTCCTTCGCCCGGCGGCCGAGCCGCTGGAGGGCCCGATCGCGGCCGCCGTCAACCGCCTGTGGCTCGCCGACGAGGAGGCCGTGCTGCGCGAGCTCCTGCCGCTCGCGCGCCTCGAGCCCGCGGCCCGCGCCGAGATCAGCGCGCACGCTGCGGCGCTCGTCGAGGCGGTGCGCGGCGTGCGCGTCGACAAGACCGGCATGGACGCCTTCCTGCGGGAGTACGACCTGTCCTCGCAGGAGGGAGTGATCCTGATGTGCCTCGCCGAGGCGCTGCTCAGGATCCCGGACGCGGTCACCGCGGACCGGCTGATCGCCGACAAGATCAAGGCCGGCGACTGGGCCTCGCACCTCTCCGACGGCGGCTCGCTGTTCGTCAACGCCTCCACCTGGGGGCTGATGCTGACCGGGCGCATCGTGCAGCCGGACGCCGGCACGCAGCGCGACCCCGCCGGCTTCGTGCGCAACCTCGTGGCGCGCGTCGGCGAGCCGGTGGTGCGCACCTCGATGCGCCAGGCGATGCGCATCCTCGGCCACCAGTTCGTCATGGGCAGGAGCGCCGAGGAGGCGCTCGCGCGCGCCCGCGAGGGCGCCAACGCGCGCTACCGCTATTCCTTCGACATGCTCGGCGAGTCGGCGCTGACGATGCAGGACGCCGACCGCTACCTCGAGGCCTACTCGGCGGCGATCGAGGCGATCGGCCGCGCGGCGCGCGCCGAGCGGCACGCGACGCCGGAGGCGGCGCCGTCGATCTCGGTCAAGCTCTCGGCGCTGCACCCGCGCTACGAGTTCGCCAAGCGCGCCCGCGTGCACGCCGAGCTCGCGCCGCGGCTCGTGCTGCTCGCCGAGCGCGCCGCCGCCGCCGGCATCGCGCTCACCGTCGATGCCGAGGAGTCGGAGCGCCTCGAGCTCTCGCTCGAGCTCATCGAGCGCGTGCTGGTGACGCCGTCGCTGGCCGGCTGGCAGGGCTTCGGGCTCGCGGTGCAGGCCTACCAGAAGCGCGCGCCGGACGTGCTGCGCTGGCTGATCGCGCGCACCAGGAGCGCCGGCCGCCGGCTCAACATCCGCCTCGTCAAGGGCGCCTACTGGGACAGCGAGATCAAGCGCGCCCAAGAGCGCGGCCACCCGGGCTACCCGGTCTACACCCGCAAGCAGAGCACCGACGTCGCCTACCTCGCCTGCGCGAGCCTGATGCTCGACGCCCCGGACGTCGTCTACCCGCAGTTCGCCACCCACAACGCGCACACGGTGGCGAGCATCCTCCACCTCGCGCGCGGCCGCGGCCGCGTGTTCGAGTTCCAGCGGCTGCACGGCATGGGCGAGGAGCTGTACGGCATCGTCACCGACGCCGAGCGCGAGGGCGCGCCGTGCCGCGTGTACGCGCCGGTCGGCTCGCACGAGGACCTGCTGCCGTACCTGGTGCGCCGCCTGCTCGAGAACGGCGCCAACACCTCGTTCGTCAACCGCATCGTCGATGCGCGCCTGCCGGCCAGCGAGATCGCCGCCGACCCGGTCGCCTTCGTCGAGGGCCTCGCCACCGCGCCGCACCCGCGGATCCCGCTGCCGGCGCGGATCTTCGGCGCCGAGCGGCCGAACTCGGAGGGGCTGAACCTCGCCGACGGCCATGCGCTCGCCGAGCTCGCCCGCGCGGCGGGCGGTGCGCTCGGCGAGCCGCGCACCGCGGTGCCGGTGCTCGGCGGGCGCCGGCTGCTGGAGCCGGCCGCGGCGCTGGCGCGCGGCACGCCGATCACCAACCCCGCCGACCGCGGCGAGCGCGTCGGCGCGGTCGTCGACGCCGGGGCGGCGGAGGTCGAGCGGGCGCTCGCCGGCGCCACGGCGGCGTTCGCCGGCTGGGAGCTGACGCCGGCCGAGGCGCGCGCCGCGATCCTCGAGCGCGCCGCGGGCGCCTTCGAGGCGCGCCGCGCCGAGTTCATCGCGCTGCTGGTGCGCGAGGCCGGCAAGTCGGTGGCCGACGGCGTCGCCGAGGTGCGCGAGGCGGTCGACTTCCTGCGCTACTACGCGCAGCGCGCGCGGCTCGAGTTCGCCCGGCCGCAGCAGCTGCCGGGCCCGACCGGCGAGAGCAACGAGATGCTGCTGCGCGGCCGCGGCGTGTTCGTCTGCATCAGCCCGTGGAACTTCCCGCTCGCGATCTACACCGGCCAGCTGGCCGCGGCGCTGGCCGCCGGCAACGCCGTGATCGCCAAGCCCGCGGAGCAGACGCCGCTGGTCGCGGCGCTCGCGACCGAGCTGCTGCACGGCGCGGGCGTGCCGGGCGAGGCGCTGCAGTTCCTGCCGGGCGACGGCGCGCACGTCGGCAGGCTGCTGACCGCCGACCCGCGCGTCGCCGGCGTCGCGTTCACGGGCTCCAACGAGACCGCGAACGCGATCCAGCGCGCGCTCGCGGCGCGCCCCGGCCCGATCGCGACGCTGATCGCCGAGACCGGCGGCCAGAACGCGATGATCGTCGACAGCTCGGCGCTGCCGGAGCAGGTGGTCAACGACGCGGTGCTGTCGGCCTTCGGCAGCGCCGGGCAGCGCTGCTCGGCGCTGCGCGTCCTGTGCGTGCAGGAGGAGATCGCCGACCGGGTCGAGGCGCTGCTGGCGGGGGCCATGGACGAGCTCGCGGTCGGCGCGCCCGGCCTGATCGCGACCGACGTCGGGCCGGTGATCGACGCCGAGGCGCTCGCCCGGCTCGAGCAGCACGCGGCGCGGATCGTCGCGGGCGCGCGCTGGTCGCACCGCGCGGCGGTCGGTGCCGGCACCGGCACCGGCACCTTCTTCGCGCCGCTCGCGGTCGAGATCCCCGCCATCGGCGCGCTCGAGAGCGAGGTGTTCGGGCCGGTGCTGCACGTCGTGCGCTTCAGGGCGCGCGACCTCGATGCGCTGGTCGACGCGATCAACGCCACCGGCTACGGCCTCACGCTCGGCATCCACACGCGCATCGACTCGACCGTGGCGCGGGTCCGCAGCCGCGCGCGGGTCGGCAACGTCTACGTCAACCGCAACATGATCGGCGCGGTCGTCGGCGTGCAGCCCTTCGGCGGCCACGGCCTCTCCGGTACCGGCCCGAAGGCCGGCGGGCCGCACTACCTGCACCGCTTCGCGACCGAGCAGACGGTGACCGTCAACACCGCGGCGGTCGGCGGCAACGCGAGCCTCCTCGCGCTCGCGGGCTGACGGCGGGGGCGGGGCCGGGAACGGCCCCGCCGGAACCGGGCCACCTCGCAGTTTCGGCGGCCGCCCGGCCGCCGGCCTACAGTTTTCATCCGCACGGACGACTCCCGGGACGGGCCCTTACGCCCTGACCCGCCGGGCCCGCGTCCTGCCCGGCACGGGCAGGCCAGAGCCGAGCCTCGCCAACGCGGTGGAGGCCGCGGCCGACGCGCACGGAGAGTTGACCCGAGATGAGCGTAATCAATGACTTACGTCTTGGTCCGAAGCTCCAGCTGACGTTCCTGGCGGTGCTCGCCTTCGCCGGCGTGATCGGCCTGACGGCGGTGGCGCAGCTCTCCAAGGTGGCCGCGACCACCGACCAGCTCGCCACGGGCTCGCTCGCGAGCGTCTATCTCGTGTCGCAGATCGGCGGCGAAGTCGCCGAGAGCCGCGGCGTGGTGCTCGAGATCCTGACCCGCCTGCAGCTCAACAACACCGACGGCGCCCGCGAGTCGACGCAGTCGCTCGCCGCGATCGCGACGCGCATGAAGGCCGACACGGCCAGCTACGAGCAGCTCGCCCGCTCCGCGGACGAGCGCGCGCTGTGGGCCGACCTGCAGTCCAAGTGGAGGGACTACGACAAGGAGCAGCAGCGGGCGCTGTCGATGGCCGAGGACGGCCTGCCGGGCGACGCGCAGCGGGTGCTGATCGCCCAGGCGAAGGGCAAGTACGACGCCGTCACCGGCGCGATCCGCAGGCTGGTCGACGCGACCAACGCCGAGGCCGGCCAGGCGCGCGCCGCGGCCGACGCGATCGCCGCCGGCGCGCGGCGCACCGTGTTCGTGCTGCTCGCGATCGCGGCGGCGCTCGGCGTCAGCATCGCGCTCCTGGTCAGCCGCGCGATCACGCGGCCGCTGCAGCGCGCCGTCGGCCTGCTCCGCGAGATCGGCGCCGGCCGGCTCGACAACGACATCGAGACCGCGCGCCGCGACGAGGTGGGCGAGCTGCTGGCCGGCGTCGCGGCGACGCAGGCGGCGCTGCGTGAGCGCGCCGCGAGCGAGCGGCGGCACGCCGAGGACGAGCGCCAGCGCGCCGAGGGCGACCGCCGCGCGCTCGAGGAAGTGCAGCAGATCGTCGCGGCGGTGGTCGAGGGCGACCTCGAGCGGCGGCTCGCGACCGCCGGCAAGAGCGGCTTCGCCGAGCAGCTCGCGACCAGCATCAACGCCCTGGTCGACAACGTCGCCGGCATCGTCGCCGGCCTGCAGCGGGTGGTCGATGCCGCCAACTCCGGCGACCTGACGCAGCGGATCCACACCGCCAACAAGAGCGGCCTCGAACGCCGCATCGCCACCGGCGTCAACCAGCTGGTCGCCGAGATCGCGGCGCTCGTTGCGCGCGTCAAGGAGTCGGCCGCCGAGGTGTCGCGCGGCTCGCAGGAGATCTCGCAGGGCAACGCAAGCCTCTCCAAGCGCACCGAGGAGCAGGCCGCCTCGCTCGAGGAGACCGCCGCGTCGATGGAGGAGATGACGAGCACCGTGCGGCGGAACGCCGACAACGCCCGCCAGGCGAATGCGCTCGCGCTCGAGGCGCGCAGCCGCGCCGAGCGCGGTGGCAGCGTCGTCTCGCAGGCGGTCACCGCGATGGGCGGCATCAGCAGCGCCTCGAGGAAGATCGCCGACATCATCGGCGTCATCGACGAGATCGCCTTCCAGACCAACCTGCTGGCGCTCAACGCGGCGGTCGAGGCGGCGCGCGCCGGCGAGCAGGGCCGCGGCTTCGCGGTCGTCGCCAGCGAGGTCAGGAACCTGGCCTCGCGCAGCGCCGACGCCGCCAAGGAGATCAAGGGCCTGATCAAGGACAGCGTCGCCCGGGTCGAGGACGGCGGGCGCCTCGTCACCGAGTCCGGCCAGACGCTCGAGCAGCTGGTGGCCGCGGTCAACAAGGTCAGCGACATCATCGCCGGGATCTCCGCCGCCAGCGAGGAGCAGGCCTCGGGGATCGACCAGGTCGGCCGGGCGGTGACGCAGATGGACGAGCTGACGCAGCAGAACGCCGCGCTGGTCGAGGAGGCCGCGGCGGCCTCCAAGGCGCTCGCCGATTCCTCCGGCGCGCTCAACGAGATGATGGGCCGCTACCGCGTCGGCGCCGACGCCGGTGCCGCGACCGTGGCCGGCGGGGCCCGCGAGATCGAGCGGCGCGCAACGGAACGGCCGTGGTCCGGCCGGGCCGCGCGCGCCAACTGAAGTCCACAGACGGGAGGTTCCATGTTTCGCAAGTACGTCGCGGCCCTGCTGGGGCTGATGCTGGCGGTGGCCCCGCTCGGCAGCGCGCTCGCCGAGGGCGCGCCGAGCAAGGAAGAGGTGGTCGCCCAGGTCAAGAAGGGAATCGCCTTCTACAAGTCGGTCGGCAAGGACAAGGCGCTCGCCGAGTTCAACAGCAGGGACGGCCAGTTCGCCAAGGGCGAGGACTACATCGACGTCCACGACGTGAACGGCAACTGCGTCGCGCACCCGACCACGCCCAGCCTCGTCGGCCTGAACCGGATGGAGGCGGCCGACCCGTCGGGCAAGAAGTTCATCAAGGAAATCGTCGAGGCCGCGAAGGGCAAGTCCTCCGGCTGGGTGACCTACCAGCGCAAGAACCCGGTGGACGGCAAGGTCGAGAGCAAACTCGCCTACTGGGAAGTCAGCGACGGCCTGATCTTCAAGGCCGGCACCTACGACCCGGGCGCGAAGTAGCGCGGCGCGCGGCGCGCGGCGCGGGCGGGCGGCTCAGCGGCGTGCGCCGCCGTCGTCGGGCCAGCGCAGCGCGACCCGCTCGAAGAGCCCGGCGTCGACCTCGGCCCAGCGGTCGATGTCGGCGCGCAGCGCGCACACCGCGGCGGGCGGCAGGTCGCCGATCGAGTCGTCGTCGGTCAGCCACTTCGCCAGGCGGCTGAGCCCGGGGTTGTGGCCGACCAGCAGCACGTGGCGGCAGGCGGCCGGTACCGCCCTCAGGATCGTCACCAGCGTCGCCCGCTCGCCGAGGTAGATGCGATCGTCGTGGCGGATCTTCTGCAGCGGAAAGCCGAAGGTGCGCGCGAACTCCTTGGCGGTGCTGACCGTGCGCACCGCCGGGCTGGTCACGATGTGGTCGGGCCGGAGGCCGATCGCGTGCGCGAGCTCGGCCATCTCCTCGGCCTCGCGGCGGCCGCGCTTGTCGAGCCGCCGCTCGAAGTCCTCGATGTCGGCCTCGTGCTTCTCGGCATGCGCGTGGCGCACGATCGTGACGTGCTTCATGACGGCCATTCTACCGGCAGCGGGCTCAGCCGGCCCCGATGCAGAGGCGCCCGGCGCGGACCGCGACCGGGAAGGTCGCCACCGGCTCGTAGGCCGGCGGCGACAGCGCGGCGCCGGTGCGCAGGCAGAAGCGCGCCCCGTGCCGCGGGCAGATGACCTCGTGGCCCTCGACCGGGCCGTCCGACAGCGGGTTGCCGTCGTGGGTGCAGACGTCCTCGATCGCGTACAGCTCGCCGGCGACGTTGTAGACCGCGACGAACCGGCCATCGACCTCGTAGACCCGGTGCGAGCCGGGCGGCAGCTCGGCGGCGGGCGCGACCTCCACCCACGCGATCGTCCGCTCCTCGTCCGCCATCACATCATCCCGGTCTGCAGCCGCGCCGCCTCGGACATCATCTCGCGGCTCCACGGCGGGTCGAACACGAGCTCGACGTCGGTCGCCGCGATCGTCGGGATCTGCTCGAGCTTGTCCTTGACGTCCTGCACCAGCACCTCGCCCATGCCGCAGCCCGGCGCGGTCAGCGTCAGGCGCACCGTCGCGGCGCGGCCGCCGTCGTCGCGGCGCGAGATCTCGCAGGAGTAGACCAGGCCGAGATCGACGATGTTGACCGGGATCTCGGGGTCGTAGCAGGTCCTGAGCTGCTCCCAGGCGAGCTTCTCGACGTCGGCGTCGGTGGCGTCCGGCGGCAGCTCGAGCCGCTGCGGCGGCTCGCGGCCGATCGCCTCGGCGTCCTCGCCGGCGACGCGGAACAGGTTGCCCTCGACGTACACGGTGAAGCTGCCGCCGAGCGCCTGCGTGATGTAGCCGACGCTGCCGGTGCGCAGCTTGACCTCGATGCCGGCCGGGACCAGCACCGCCTTGACGTCGCGGCTGACGACGAACGGTTCTCTGTCGGTTTGACGCATGCGCTCGCTCGGGTGCTCGGGGCTATTCGGTGGTGACCGGCGTGCCGGCGCCCTCGAGCGCGGCGTTCAGGGTGTGCCAGCACAGGCTCGCGCACTTGACGCGCGCCGGGTACTCGCGCACGCCGGCGAGCGCCGCGAGCTTGCCGAGCTCGGCGGGCACCGGCGCGTCGCTGCGGGTCAAGAGGTCGTGCACCAGGGCGTAGAGGCGCGCGATCTCGGCCCGGCTCTTGCCCTTGACGGCCTCGCTCATCAGCGAGGCCGAGGCCACCGAGATCGCGCAGCCGGCGCCCTCGAAGCGCAGCTCGCGCAGCAGCTCGCCGTCGAGCTCGGCGTACACCGTCAGCTGGTCGCCGCACAGCGGGTTGTGGCCGCGCGCCGAGTGCGCCGGCGGCGCCAGCCGGCCGAAGTTCCGCGGCCGCCGGTTGTGGTCCAGGATCACGTCGCGGTACAGGTCCTTGAGGTCCACGGCGCGCCTCAGCGGAACATCGCGCGCGCCGCCGCGACCGCCGCCGCGAGGCGGTCGATCTCGTCGCGGGTGTTGTAGAACGCGAACGAGGCGCGCGCCGTGGCCGGCACCCCGAAGAACTCGATCGCCGGCATCGCGCAGTGGTGGCCGGTGCGGATCGCGATGCCGTCCTGGTCGAGGATCGTGCCGAGGTCGTGCGGGTGGACGCCGTCGACGACGAACGACACGAGGCTCGCCTTGTCGCGGGCGGTGCCGATGAGGGTCAGGCCGTCGATCGCCGTCAGCCGCGCGGTCGCGTGCGCGAGCAGCTCCCGCTCCCAGGCCGCGATGCGCGCGAGCCCGACGCCCTCGACGTAGTCGATCGCCGCGGCCAGGCCCACGGCCCCCGAGATGTGCGGCGTGCCGGCCTCGAACTTGAACGGCAGCTGGTTGTAGGTCGTGCCGTCGAAGCGCACCGACAGGATCATGTCGCCGCCGCCCTGCCACGGCGGCATCGCCTCGAGCAGCGACTCGCGGCCGTACAGCACGCCGATGCCGTCCGGGCCGTAGAGCTTGTGGCCCGAGAAGGCGTAGAAGTCGCAGTCGAGCGCCTGCAGGTCGAGCGCGAAGTGCGGCACGGCCTGGGCGCCGTCGACCAGCACCGGCACGCCGCGCGCGTGCGCGAGCGCGACCAGCTCGCGCACCGGCAGCACCGTGCCGAGCGCGTTCGAGACGTGCGCGACGGCGACCAGCAGCGTGCGCTCGCTGAGCAGCGCGCCGAACGCCTCGGGCTCGACCTCGCCGCGCCGGTTGATCGGCGCCACCCTGAGGGTCGCGCCGGTGGCCGCGCAGGCCATCTGCCAGGGCACGATGTTGGCGTGGTGCTCGAGGTGGGTGATCAGGATCTCGTCGCCCGGCCGGGCGCGCGGCCGCACGAAGGACTGTGCGACGAGGTTGATGGCCTCGGTGGTGCCGCGCGTGAACACGATCTCGCGAGTCGAGCGCGCGTTCAGGAAGCGGCGCACCCGCTCGCGCGCCGCCTCGAAGGCGTCGGTGGCGCGCTGCGAGAGCGTGTGCACGCCGCGGTGCACGTTGGCGTGCATCTCCTCGGCGTAGCGGCGCTCGGCGTCGATCACCGCGCGCGGCCGCTGGCTCGAGGCGCCGTTGTCGAGGTACGCGAGCGGCTTGCCGTTGATGCGCTGCGCCAGGATCGGGAAGTCGGCGCGCAGGCGCGCGACGTCGAGCGGCGCCGGGCCCGCGGCCACGGCGCTCATGCGACGAACTCCCGCAGCAGCTCCGCCGCCGGCAGCCGGCCGAGCACGCGCGCCTCGACGGCGCGGCGCAGGGCCGCGGGCGCGAGCCGGCGCAGCACGTCGCCGACGAACGCGTAGGTCAGCAGCGCGCGCGCCGTGTCGCGGTCGAGGCCGCGCGCCAGCAGGTAGAACATCATCTGCTCATCGAGCGTGCCGGTGGTCGCGCCGTGGCTGCACTTGACGTCGTCGGCGTTGATCTCGAGCTGCGGCCGAGACTCGATCGCCGCCTCGCGGCCGAGCAGCAGGTTGCGGCTCGACTGGCGCGACTCGGTCTTGGCGGCGCCCGGGTGCACGATGACCTTGCCGTCGTAGCTGCCGCGGCCGCGGCCCGCGGCCACGCCGCGGTACAGCTGGTCGCTGGCGGTGTGCGGGCTGCGGTGCTCGACGAGCGTGCGCAGGTGCTGCTCGCGTGCGCCGTCGGCGAGGAAGATGCCGGCGAGCTCGGCGCCGGCGCCCTCGCCGTCGAGCGCGACCCTGAGGTCGAGGCGCGTCAGCTGGCCGCCGAGCGCGACCAGCCGGTGCGCGTAGCGGGCGCCGGCGCCGACCACCACCGCGGCGTCGTCGAGCAGGATGGTGCGGTCGCCCGCGACCTGCAGCGAGCTGTGCGTCAGCGTCGCCCCGCGCGCGAGGCGGTAGTCGCCGGCCGCGGCGACGAAGGCCTCGCCGCCGCCCACCGTCAGGTGGTACTCCAGCAGCTCGAGGCTCGCGCCCGCGCCGAGGACGACGCGGGTGCGCGGGTAGGCGCCGCCGCCGGTCGCGACGTGGACCAGGTGCACGGGCTCGGCCGGCCGCGCGCCGTCCGCGAGCTCGAGCGAGGGGCCGTCGGCCGCGAGGCTCGCGTTCAGCAGCCGCACGCGCTCGTCGATCCGGGCGGCGTCGCCGGCGAGGGTCGCGCCGAGCGCCTGCGGCGACTCGGCCGCGAGCCGCGCCGCGAACGGCGTGAAGCGGCAGCCGTCGGGCAGCCGCGGGCTGGACAGCGCCGCGTGGTAGCGGCCGTCGACGAACACGAGCCTCGGGCCCGCGAGCGCCGGCAGCTCGGCCAGCGCGCCGGTGGCGACTGGCCGCGGCGGGGCGGGCGCCAGCTCGCGTCGCGCGAGCAGCCGCAGGCTGGTGTACTTCCAGGCGTCGTCGCGCGGCGTCGGCAGCCCGGCGGCGATCAGCCGCTCGAGCGCGGCGCCGCGCCACGCGGCCCAGGCCGCGCCGCCGGGCAGCGCCGCCTGCGCGCCGGCGAGGCGCGCCAGCGGCGAGGCCGCCTGGGGATTCGCGCTCATGCTGCGGCGGCCTCGGCGCGCACCCAGTCGTAGCCGCGGCGCTCGAGCTCGAGCGCGAGGCCGGCGTCGCCGGACTTGAGGATGCGGCCGCCCGCGAGCACGTGCACGCGGTCCGGCACGATGTGGTCGAGCAGGCGCTGGTAGTGCGTCACGAGCACGACCGCGCGGTCGTCGCGCCTCAGGCTGTTGACGCCGTGCGCGACCACCTTCAGCGCGTCGATGTCGAGGCCGGAGTCGGTCTCGTCGAGGATCGCGAGCACGGGCTCCAGCACCGTCATCTGCAGGATCTCGTTGCGCTTCTTCTCACCGCCGGAGAAGCCCTCGTTGACGCCGCGCGACAGGAAGCTCTCGTCCATCTGCATCAGGCGCATCTTGTCGCGCACCAGGCCGAGGAACTCGAAGGCGTCCACCTCCGGCTGCCCGAGCTGGCGGCGACGCGCGTTGAGCGCGGCCTTCAGCAGGTAGACGTTGTTGACGCCCGGGATCTCGACCGGGTACTGGAAGCCGAGAAACAGCCCGCGGCGGGCGCGCTCCTCGGCGGGCAGCGCCAGCAGGTCCTCGCCGAGGTAGCGCACCGTGCCGGCCCGGACGTCGTAGTCCGGCCGCCCGGCGAGCACCTGCGACAGCGTGCTCTTGCCGGCGCCGTTCGGCCCCATGATCGCGTGCACCTCGCCGGCCCGCACCGCGAGGTCGAGGCCCTCGAGGATGCGCCGCCCCTGCACCTCGACCGCGAGGCCGCGGATCTCGAGAATGACGTCGCCCTTGCCGATGTCGCTCATGTACGTCGCCCCGTGCCTGTTTCTCAGCCGACCGCGCCCTCGAGGCTCACGGCCAGCAGGTTCTGCGCCTCGACCGCGAACTCCATCGGCAGCTCCTTGAAGACGCTCTTGCAGAAGCCGCTGACGATCATGTTGACCGCGTCCTCGGCCGACAGCCCGCGCTGCAGGCAGTAGAACAGCTGGTCCTCGCCGATCTTCGAGGTGGTCGCCTCGTGCTCGACCGTCGCGGTCGGGTTCCTGACCTCGACGTACGGGAAGGTGTGCGCGCCCGAGCGCGCGCCCATCAGCAGCGAGTCGCACTGCGTGTAGTTGCGCGCGCCGTCGGCCGACGGCAGCACCTTGACGAGGCCGCGGTAGCTGTTCTGCGCGTGGCCGGCGGAGATGCCCTTGGAGACGATCGTGCTCCTGGTATTGCGGCCGACGTGGATCATCTTGGTGCCGGTGTCGGCCTGCTGGTAGTGGTTCGCGACCGCGACCGAATAGAACTCGCCGACCGAGTTCTCGCCGGTGAGCACGCAGCTCGGGTACTTCCAGGTGATCGCTGAGCCGGTCTCCACCTGGGTCCAGGAGATGCGCGCGTTCCTGCCGCGGCACTCGCCGCGCTTGGTGACGAAGTTGTAGATGCCGCCGACGCCGTGCTCGTCGCCGGGGTACCAGTTCTGCACGGTCGAGTACTTGATGTTGGCGTCGTCGAGTGCGATCAGCTCCACCACCGCGGCGTGCAGCTGGTTCTCGTCGCGCTGCGGTGCCGTGCAGCCTTCGAGGTAGCTGACGTGGCTGCCCGCGTCGGCGATGATCAGCGTGCGCTCGAACTGCCCGGTCTTGGCGGCGTTGATGCGAAAGTACGTCGACAGCTCCATCGGGCAGCGCACGCCCTTCGGCACGTAGACGAACGAGCCGTCGGTGAACACCGCGGAGTTGAGCGCCGCGTAGAAGTTGTCGGTCGGCGGCACGACGCTGCCGAGGTACTGCTCGAGGAGCTGCGGGTGCTCGCGCACCGCGTCCGAGAACGGGCAGAAGATGACGCCCGCCTCGGCGAGGCGCGCCTTGAAGGTGGTCGCGACCGAGACGCTGTCGAACACCGCATCGACCGCGACGCCCGCGAGCCGGGCGCGCTCGTGCAGCGGCACGCCGAGCTTGTCGTAGGTCGCGAGCAGCTTCGGGTCGACGTCGGCCAGGCTCTTCGGGCCGTCGCTCGCCTGCTTCGGCGCCGAGTAGTACGAGATCGCCTGGTAGTCGATCGGCGGGTAGCGGACGTGGGCCCAGTGCGGCTCGGTCATCGTGCGCCAGTGGCGGTAGGCCTTCAGGCGCCACTCGAGCAGGAAGGCGGGCTCGCCCTTCTTGCGCGAGATCAGCCGGATCACGTCCTCGTCGAGGCCGGGCGGGACGGTGTCGGCGTCGATCTCGGTGACGAAGCCGTGCTGGTACTTCTGCGCGACCAGGGCGTCGAGGTCGGTGGGCGTGCTGGTCATGGCACGCCTCAGGCCCGCACGCGCACGCCGGGGCGCGCGCCGAGCGCGATCGTCAGGTCCGGCACCGGGACCGCGGCGCCGTCGCGGGCCGTCAGCTGCGTGAGCTTGACGTCGCCGAGCGCGCGGCGGATCGCGACGTTGACGCGCTGCCAGCTGCGCCCGACGCGGCAGCTCGGCTCGAGGTCGCACTGCCCCGGATGCGTCGCGCACTCGGTGAGGCCGACCGGGCCCTCGACGGCGTCGATGATGTCGGCGGCGCTGATCGCGGCCGCCGGGCGCGCGAGCGTGTAGCCGCCGTGCGCGCCGCGCGTCGAGGCGACGAGCGATGCGCGCTGCAGCTCCTTGAGCACCTTGCTGGTGGTCGCGAGGCCGATGCCGGTGAGCTCGGCGAGCTCGACGGCCGTGCGGCGGATCCCGTCGTCACCGGCGAGGTGCGCGAGGATCACGGTCGCGTAGTCGGTCATCTTGCTGATGCGCAGCATCGCGGGGCCTCCTGATACAGGACCATTTTAGTCCTATTAGGCCCCGGCGCCAAGCGCGCTGCGGTCGCGCCCCGATGGCGGGCGGGGGCGATCCGTTATCATTGGGAACTTCGCCTCGCGAAGCCGGTCCGCCTGCGTGGCGGCGGCGCCACAACAGGAGTCGGGTCATGAATCGCACTGAGCTCGTCCGCATCGCGCACGCCATGGTCGCCCGGGGACGGGGCATCCTCGCCGCCGACGAGAGCACCGGCACGATCAAGAAGCGCTTCGACAAGATCAAGGTAGAGTCGACCGAGGAGAACCGGCGCGCCTACCGCGAGCTGCTGTTCGCCGCGCCGGGCGCCGCCGAGTTCATCTCGGGCGTGATCATGTACGACGAGACGCTGCGCCAGTCGACCAAGGGCGGCGAGCGCTTCGCCGACCTCCTCACCCGGCTCGGCGTCGTGCCCGGCATCAAGGTCGACGCCGGCACCAAGCCGATGCCGAACTTCCCGGGCGAGGTCATCACCGAGGGCCTCGACGGGCTCGCCGGCCGGCTTGCCGAGTACCACAAGCTCGGCGCGCGCTTCGCCAAGTGGCGGGCGGTCATCGACATCGGCGCGGGCATCCCGACGCGGACCTGCATCGAGACCAATGCCGAGCTCCTGGCGCGCTACGCGGCGCTGTGCCAGGAGGCCGCGATCGTGCCGATCGTCGAGCCGGAAGTGCTGATGGACGGCGGCCACAACCTCGAGCGCTGCGAGGAGGTCACCAACGCGGTGCTGGCCGAGGTGTTCGAGCGCCTCGATGCGCACCGGGTGTTCCTCGAGGGCATGATCCTGAAGCCGAACATGGTGATCGCCGGCCAGAAGTGCGCCGAGCGCGCGGCGCCGGCGCAGGTCGCCGAGGCGACGGTGCGCTGCCTGAAGCGGCACGTGCCGGCGGCGGTGCCGGGCATCGCGTTCCTGTCGGGCGGCCAGAGCGAGGCCGAGGCGACGCTGCACCTCGACCTCATGAACCGCGTCGGCTCGCTGCCGTGGGCGCTGTCGTTCAGCTACGGCCGCGCGCTGCAGGCCTCCGCGCTCAGCGCCTGGGCCGGCGCCGCGGCGCAGGTGCCGGGAGCGCAGCGCGAGTTCCTGAAGCGCGCCCGCCTCAACGGTCTCGCGACGCAGGGCAAGTACGACCCGGCGCTCGAGAAGCAGGCGGCCTGAACGCCGCGCCGCAAGACCGCGCCATGACCCCCGCCATCCAGCCGGCCGCGCCGGACGAGGCCGGCTGCATCGCAAGGCTGAGCGGGGTCGGCTACGCGATCGGCGGGCGCCAGGTGTTCGACGGCCTCGACGTCACGATCGCGCGCGGCAAGGTGACGGCGATCATGGGCCCGTCGGGCACCGGCAAGACGACGCTGCTGCGGCTGATCACCGGCCAGATCCGCCCGACCGCCGGCCGCATCGAGGTCGACGGCGAGGACCTCGGCCGGCTCGACACCGACGGCCTGTACCGGCTGCGGCAGCGCATGGGGATGCTGTTCCAGAACGGCGCGCTGCTCACCGACCTCGACGTGTTCGAGAACGTGGCGTTTCCGCTGCGCGAGCACACCGACCTGCCGGAGTCGCTGGTGGCGCGCATCGTGCTGATGAAGCTGCACGCCGTCGGCCTGCGCGGCGCGGCGCGGCTGATGCCCTCGGAGCTCTCCGGCGGCATGGCGCGGCGGGTGGCGCTCGCGCGCGCGATCGTCATGGACCCGAAGCTGCTGTTCTACGACGAGCCGTTCGCGGGCCTCGACCCGATCGCGATGGGCGTCGTGCTGCGGCTGATCCGCAGCACCAACGACGCGCTCGGGCTGACGAGCATCGTCGTCTCGCACGACGTGCAGGAGATCGGCCTGCTGGCGGACCGGGCCTACCTGCTCGCCGCCGGGCGGGTGGCCGCCGCCGGCAGCCCCGCGGAGCTTGCCGCGGACGCCGCGCCGGTCGTGCGCCAGTTCATGAGCGGCGAGGCGGACGGCCCGGTGCCGTTCCACTATCCGGCACCGGACTACGAGGCGCAGCTGCTCGGCGCCGAGGTGCCGGAATGAGCCTGGTCGCGGAACTGGCCGGCGGCGGGCGCGAACTGGCGCAGAAGTGGGGACGCTTCACGCTGTTCACCGCGCGGCTGTGCGCCGTGACGCCGCGCGCGCTGCTCAGGCCGCGGCTGCTGCTCGAGCAGGTCTACAACACCGGCGCGCAGTCGCTGGTGATCATCATGCTGTCGGGGCTGTTCGTCGGCATGGTGCTCGGCCTGCAGGGATTCGACCTGCTGCGGCGCTTCGGCTCGACGGAGTCGCTGGGTTCGGCGGTCGCGCTCGGCCTGCTGCGCGAGCTCGGCCCGGTGGTGACGGCGCTGCTGTTCGCCGGCCGCGCCGGCACCGCGCTGACGTCCGAGATCGGCCTCATGAGCGCGACCGACCAGCTGTCGGCGATGGAGATGATGGCGGTCGACCCGGTGCGGCGCGTGTGCGCACCGCGCTTCATCGGCGGCGTGATCGCGATGCCGCTGCTGGCCGCGATCTTCAGCGCCACCGGCATCTTCGGCGGGCAGCTGGTCGGCGTGACGCTGATGGGCGTCGACGCCGGCCAGTTCTGGTCGCAGATGCGCGGCGCCGTGGAGCTGCGCGACATCACCGAGGGCATCATCAAGAGCGGCGCCTTCGGGCTGGCCTGCAGCGCGATTGCGGTGTTCGAGGGCTACCACGCGGTGCCGACCGCCGACGGCGTCGGCCGCGCCACCACCCGCACCGTCGTGACCTCCTCGGTCGCGGTGCTGGTGCTCGACTACATGCTGACGGCGGTACTGCTATGAGCGCAGGAGACAGGCGATGAGGCAGACACGGACGATCGAGCTCAGCACGGGCCTCTTCGTGATGCTCGGCTTCGCGGCGCTGTTCTTCATGGTCACCCAGATCACGAACAAGGGCTTCGTGCTGCACGAGCAGAACTACCGCCTGACCGCGCGCTTCGACAACGTCGGCGGCCTCAAGGTCGGCTCGCCGGTGTCGATCGGCGGCGTCACGATCGGCCGGGTCGAGGCGATCGACTACGACGTCCAGCACTACCGGGCGGTCGCGCGCCTCGCGATTCAGAGCCGCTACGACAAGATCCCGAACGACAGCGACGTCGCGATCTACACCGCCGGCCTGCTGGGCGGCCAGTACGTCGGCCTGACGCCCGGCGGCGCGGAAACTTATTTCAAGGACGGTGATCAGATCGAGCTGACCCAGTCGGCCGTCATCCTCGAGAACCTGATCAGCAAGTTCCTGTTTGACAAGGCCGCACAGGGAGATGCCAAGAAGTCCGAAGGAGCCGCCAAGTGATCCACCTTTCCCATCGGCTGCCGCGCCTGCTCGCCGTCGCGCTGCTCGCCGCCGTCCCGGCCGTGGTCCTCGTGCCGCGGCTCTGCGCCGTGGCGCGCGCCGAGGCGCCGGCTGCGGCCCAGCAGGGACCCCAGGAGCTGATGGAGACCGTGTCGCGGCAGCTGTTCGAGGCGCTCGACGCCAACCGCGCCGCGATCAAGAAGGATCCGGAGAAGGCCTTCCCGATCGTCGACACGATCCTGCTGCCGCACTTTGACACCGACTACGCGGCGCAGCTGGTGCTCGCCCAGAACTGGCGCACCGCCACCCCGGAGCAGCGCAAGCGCTTCGTCGCGGCGCTCTACCGTGCGCTGCTCAAGACCTACGGCGGCGCGATCGGCGACTTCACCGCCGACCGGCTCAAGCTGCTGCCGTTCAAGGGCGACCCGGCGGCGACCCAGGCGACGGTGCACACCGTCGTGACACGCTCGGCCGGCACCACCGTCGAGGTCGACTACCGGCTGCGCAAGACCGCCGACGGCTGGAAGGCCTGGGACGTCGTCATCGAAGGCATCTCCTACGTCAAGAACTACCGCACCGACCTCGGCGCCGAGATCAGCGCCAAGGGCCTCGAGGCCGTGATCGCGCGCCTCGAGCACGAGGGCCTCGCGGTGCACATCGCGAGCGACAAGCCTGCCGGCGAGCAGCCCGCCGCCGCCGCGGGCAGGCACTAGGCGCTCGATGGCGCGGCGCGACACGGCAGGCTTCGTGCTCGAGGGCGCCGCCGGCCGCTACCGGCTCGGCGGCGGCGCCGACATGGCGAGCGCGCGGGCGCTGCTCGAGCGCGGGCTGGAGGAGTTTCGCGGCCAGCCGCAGGTGGAGCTCGACCTGTCGGGCGTCGAGAGCGCCGACGGCGCCGGGCTCGCGGTGCTGCTGACGTGGGTGGAGCGCGCGCGGGTCGCCGGCCAGCGGCTGACCTTCACGGCGGTGCCGCAGCGGCTCGCGGCGCTGGCGCGGGTCTGCGGCGTCGAGTCGATGCTCGGCGCCGCGAGCGCGGCGCGCCGGCCGCCGGCCTAGGTCGGCGGCCGCTGCGTCTCGGCCGGCGGCGGCTTCGGCGGCGACTCGGGCATCCGCTGCGGTGAGGATTCCGGGGACGCGGCCGGGGGCGGCGGCGCCGGCTCCTCCGCGGGCGGCGGCACGGCGGCCGGCGGCACGGCGGCCGGCGGCGCCTCCGCCGGCGGCGTCGCGGGCGGCGGCTCCGCCGGCGCCTCGCCCGGCGGCGACGCGCTGTCGGGCTCCGGCTCGTCGAAGGTTTCCTCCGGGACGTTGCCGTCCCGGACCAGGTACTCGCGGCGCGCCACATAGGCGTTGCGCACCACCGCGTAGGCGTCGAAGGCCTGGTGCAGCGTCTCGTCGGTGGACAAGAGCGCCGTGCGCAGGTCGAGCAGCCGGATGCCGTACAGCACCCACTCGGTGTTCGACGAGGCGAGCACGTCGTTGTTCGTGTAGCGCAAGTAGTAGTCCGCGCGCGTGACCGCGTCCGCCACCTTCGCCGGCGCGTCGCGAAAGTCCGACGGCCCGACGAACGGCAGCACCAGGAAGGGACCCGGCGGCACGCCCCAGACGCCGAGCGTCTGGCCGAAGTCCTCGTCGTGGACCGGCAGGCCGAAGCGCGTCGCCGGGTCGAACAGCCCGCCGATGCCGAACACCGTGTTGGTCAGGAACCGCGCGGTGTCGCTGCCGGCGTCCTTGAACTTGGCCTGCAGCGCGTCATTCACGATGACGGTCGGGTAATTGAGGTTGGCGACGAAGTTGCTGACCGCCTGCCGCGCCTTCTCCGGCACCACCGCCTTGTAGGCCTTCGCCACCGGCCGCGCCAGCATCCGGTCGATCGCGTCGTTGAAGGCGTAGGTGGCGCGGTTCAGGCGCTCGAGGGGATCGTTCGTCTTGTCGGCCGCGTGCGCGGTGGCGGCGACCAGGCCGGCGATCGCGAGCAGCCCCGCCGCGGCGGGCCGGCGTCCGCGGCCACCGGCCGCGGGTGGGTGGGCATCGGGCATGGCGTCCTCCCTGATGAGCCGGGAGTCTAGCAGCGCGCGGCGCAGGTCACTGGTGCCGGCCGTCGGGCTTCGGCGCCGGCAGCGGATCGCCGCGATCGACCGCGGCCTGGACGCGCGGCGGCAGGTATTCCTTGAGCTCGTCGATCCGCGCCTTGAAGCGGCTGCGCTGCACCGGCGTCAGGTTCGGCGCGGACAGCGCGAGCCTGAGCGTCTCGATCGCGAGCGTCAGGTCGCCGCTCATCACGTGGTACTCCGCCATGTAGTAGTTGGCCTCGGCGGCCTCGCCGGCGGCGCTGGCCACGAGCGCGATCTGGCGCACCTGGGCCTGGGTCGGCGCGACGTTGTTGAAGAGGTCGAGCAGCACGGCGTGCGCGAGTCGCGCGTCGCCGGCGCGCATCAGCGTCTCGGCGTAGCGCACCGTCACCGGCACGTTGCGCGGGAACAGCTCCTTGGCCCGCGCCAGCACCGCGCGCGAGCCCTGCACGTCCCCGGCCGCGAGCAGCGCCTGGCCGAGCGCCGAGTGGTACTCGATCGTGTCGGGGTGGCGCTGCACCAGGTCGCGCAGGATCGGCACGGCCTCGCCGGCGGCGTTGGCCTGCACCAGCGCCAGCGCCCGGCCGTAGTAGCGGTAGTCGGAGACCGCGAGGTCGACCGAGGCCGCGTCGGCGTAGACCTCGCGCGGGTTGTCCTCGGGGCCGAGTGTCATCACGCGCAGCCGCTCGCGCGCCAGCCGGTAGCCGGTCGTGTCGACCGGCCGGACGATCGGATACATCGCGGCGCGGTTCTTGGCCTCGGCGACGCGGCCGCTGGTGACCGGGTGGGTCTGCAGGAACTCGAGGATCTTGGCGTTCGGCCCCGGGTTGCCCATGCGCCGCTCGAGCGTCTCGAAGAAGGTGCCCATCGCGTTCGGGTCGTAGCCGGCGGCGGCCATGACGCCGATGCCGACGCGGTCGGCCTCGTACTCGTTCTCGCGCGAGAAGTTGAGCTGGTGCTGCATCGCCGCGCCCTGGCCCACCATCACGCCCGCCATGCCGACGTTGGAGTTGCCGGACATGGCGCCGAGCAGGATCGCGGCCAGCATCGCCGCGGTCGAGGCCAGGCTCGCCTTGCTGGCGTCCTGGTAGCTGCGCGCGATGTGGCGCTGGGTGACGTGCGAGATCTCGTGCGCCAGCACGCCGGCCAGCTCGCTCTCGCCGGAGGTCGCGAGGATCAGGCCGGCGTTGACGCAGACGAAGCCGCCGGGCAGCGCGAAGGCGTTGATGCCGCGGTCCTTGACGACGAAGAAGGTGAACCGGGTATTGCCTTCCTGCGCCTGGCTCGCGAGGCGCGAGCCGACCGACTGGATGTACTCGTTGAGCTCCGGGTCGTCGAGGATCTGGCCCTGGTCGCGCAGGCCCTGGATGATCATCGCGCCGATCTTGTACTCGTCGCTGGCGGTCAGCAGCTGGTCCACCGGCGTGCCGATGTCCGGCAGCTCCTGCGCGGTCGGCGCGGCGCCGAAGGCCGCGCTCGCGGTCAGCACGGCAGCAGCGGCGGCGAGCAGCGCGCGGCGGAGGAGGGTGGCGGGCGGCATGGCTGGGCGTTCAGACCGCCGGCGGCGGCGTTGGTTCAATGGGCCGGTTCAGAGGGTGTCGGAGGCGAAGTCCGCGAGGCGCGAGCGCTCGCCGCGCACCAGCGTCACGTGGCCCGAGTGCGGCCAGCCGCGGAAGCGGTTGACGACGTAGGTCAGTCCGGAGGTCGTCTCGGTCAGGTACGGCGTGTCGATCTGGGCGATGTTGCCGAGGCAGATCAGCTTCGTGCCGGGGCCGGCGCGCGTCACCAGCGCCTTCATCTGCTTCGGCGTCAGGTTCTGGGCCTCGTCGAGGATCAGGAAGCGGCTCAGGAAGGTCCGGCCGCGCATGAAGTTCAGCGAGCGGATCTTGATGCGGCTGCGCAGCAGGTCGTTGGTGGCGGCGCGCGCCCAGTTGCCGCCTTCCTGGCCCTGCGTCAGCACCTCGAGGTTGTCCATCAGCGCCCCCATCCACGGCTCCATCTTCTCTTCCTCGGTGCCGGGCAGGAAGCCGATGTCCTCGCCGAGCGGGATCGTCACGCGCGTCATGATGATCTCGTTGAAGCGCCGGTTGTCGAGCGTCTGCGCGAGCCCGGCGGCCAGCGTCAGCAGCGTCTTGCCGGTGCCGGCGGGCCCCAGCACCGTGACGAAGTCGATCTCCGGGTCCATCAGCAGGTTGAGCGCGAAGTTCTGCTCGCGGTTGCGCGCGGTGACCCCCCAGACGTTGTGCCGCTCGGTGCGAAAGTCGTGCACCAGCTCGACCACCGCCTCGTCGCCGGCGACCGTGCGCACGGTGGCCTCGACGCCGTTCGGCGTGTCCTCGTACAGGAACAGGTTCGGGTGCCACTCGCGCACCGCCGGCCCGCGCAGCCGGTAGAAGGTCCGCGCGTGCTCCTTCCAGGACTGCATGTCGGCGCCGTGGCGCTCCCAGAAGTCGGCCGGCAGCGCCTGCGTGCCGGTGTACAAGAGGTCCGCGTCCTCGATGGTCTGGTCGCTGAAGTAGTCCTCGGCGTGGACGCCGAGGATCGCGGCCTTGATGCGCAGGTTGATGTCCTTCGAAACCAGCGTGACCTCGGCGTCGGCGTGCGCGCGCTTCAGCGCCAGCGCCTGGCCGAGGATCGCGTTGTCGGCGCCGTGCCCGGGCAGCTCCGGCAGGCCGGCGTCGAGGTTCTTGGTCTGGAAGAACAGCCGGCCGGCCGGCGGGCGCTTGCCGCCGCTGCCGTTCAGGACGTTCGGCAGCGCGAGCCCGCGGTCGATCTCGTCCTTGGCCGCGCCCTGCATCAGCTCGTCGAGGAAGCGGCTGACCTGGCGCACGTTGCGCGCCGACTCCGACAGGCCCTTCTTGCCCGCGTCGAGCTCCTCGAGCACGATCATCGGGATGTAGATGTCGTGCTCCTCGAAGCGGAAGATCGCGGTCGGGTCGTGCATCAGGACGTTGGTGTCCAGCACGAAGATGCGGCGCTTGGCGCGCGCGGCGCGGGTCATCGCGGGGCCCGCCTAGAGCGCGCGGGCCGCGGCCAGCACTTCCGCCGCGTGGCCGTCGACCTTGACCTTGCGCCATTCGTGCCGCAGCACGCCCTTCTCATCGAGCAGGAAGGTACTGCGCTCGACGCCGAGGTACTTCTTGCCGTACATGCTCTTCTCCTTGATGACGTCGAAGAGCTTGCAGACCTGCTGTTCCGGGTCGGACAGGAGCTCGAAGGGGAAGCGGTACTTCTGCTTGAACTTGCCGTGCGAGGCGACGCTGTCCGGCGACACGCCGATGATCGCGGTGCCGGCCTTCCTGAAGTCCGCGGCCAGGTCGCGGAACGCCTCGCCCTCGCGGGTGCAGCCGGAGGTGTTGTCGCGCGGGTAGAAGTACAGCACCAGCCGGCTGCCGGCCGCGTCCTTCAGGCGCCAGCGGCCGGCGGTCGAGTCGCCCGCGAAATCGGGAATCTTCTTGCCGATGACCGGTGCCGCCATGTCGCTCCCAGGGCTCAGTTCAGTTCTTGACCGGCTCGAGGATCGCGTCGAGGTTCAGGTGGTCGCAGAAGTCCATGAACTCCTCGCGCAGCACGCCGAGATGGATGCGGCTCGGCACGTTGATCACGAGGCGCAGCGAGAACATCGGCGCGCCGGTGTGCGCGGCCGGGTAGCTGCGGGTGTCGAGCTCGGCGATGTCGATGCCGCGCGCCGAGAAGAAGCCCGACACGCTCGAGACGATGCCGGACTGGTCGAGGCAGACGATGTCGACGGAGTAGGGCAGCATGTCGCTGCGCACCGCGCGCTGCTCGGTGCGCCGCATCTGCACCGAGACCTCGCCCGCATCGGCGACCTTCTTGATCTCGGTCTCGATCTTGGCGAGCGAGTGCCAGTTGCCCGAGATCAGCAGCGCCATCGCGAACTCGCTGCCGAGCGCCGACATCCGGCTCTCGACGATGTTGCCGCCGCAGTCGGCGATCACGCGGGTCAGGTCGTGCACCATGCCGGTGCGGTCGCTGCCAATGGCAGACAGGGCGATCAGCTGCTTCATCCGGGGCGGTCAACTCGGCGGGCGGGCGGGTGAACGCGTAGTGTACCCCCGGGCGCCCGGCCGTGGGAAACCGCCGGCCTGCCTGCGGCTTGCGCGGGCCGGCGCCGGGTCAGTACCATCGCCGGCCCATTCCTCGCGAGAGCCAGATGTACAGCGGCAGCATCGTCGCCATCGTCACGCCGATGAGCGCCACCGGCGAGCTCGACCTCGTCGCGTGGGATGCGCTCGTCGACTGGCACCTCGCCGAGGGCAGCGACGGCATCGTCGTCGGCGGCACGACCGGCGAGTCGCCGACCGTGACGCTTGCCGAGCAGGTCGAGCTGACGCGCCGGGCCGCGGCGCGCGTGCGCGGCCGGGTGCCGCTGATCGCCGGCAGCGGCACCAACGACACCGCGCGCAGCATCGAGCGCACCCGCGAGCTCGCCGCGGCCGGCGCCGACGCGGTGCTGGTCGTCACGCCGTACTACAACAAGCCGACCCAGGAAGGCCTGTTCCAGCACTTCAGCGCGATCGCCGACGACTCGAGCGTGCCGGTGATCCTCTACAATGTGCCGTCCCGGACCGGCGTCGACCTGCTGCCGGAGACCGCCGAGCGGCTGGCGGCGCACCCGCGGATCGTGTCGCTGAAGGAGGCCACCGGGAACCTGGCGCGGCTCGCCGAGCTCCAAGCCCGGTGCGGGACCGAGCTCGAGCTCCTGTCGGGCGACGACCCGATCGCCGCCGAGGCGATCCTGGCCGGCGCCCGCGGCGTGATCTCGGTGACCGCGAACGTGGTGCCGCGGGCGATGCACGAGCTGGCGTCCGTGGCGCTCAGGGGCGATGCCGACCAGGCGCGGGCGCTCGATGCGCGGCTGCAGGGGCTGCACCGCGCGCTGTTCGTCGAATCCAACCCGATTCCCGTCAAATGGGCCGTCGCGAGGCTCGGCCTGACGGGGGACGGGATCCGGCTGCCGCTGACGCCTCTGTCGGCGGCGGGCCAAGTTACGGTGCGCGAGGCCATGCGCGCCGCGGGGGTTGCATGCGATTGATCGTCCGAACCGTTGCCGTGGTCGCGCTCGGCGCGCTCGCCGGCTGCCACCTCGTCGGCAGCGGCGAATCCTGCAACGAGCCGCAGAACTACGAGACCGCGACCAGCATCGCGCCGCTGCACGCGGCCGAGGGGCTGCCGGCGGCGAACACCAAGAACGCGCTCAAGGTCCCCGAGGCGAGCGCCGAGGCCAAGCCGCGCAAGCCCACGGACGCGTGCCTCGACCGGGCGCCGGCGTTCTACGCCGACCGGCCGAAGCCGGCGGCGCCGACCAAGTAGTCCGGGTGACGCGTTTGCCTCGCGGCGTGCCGGCGGTTAGGCTTCGCAGCCGCCGGAGAGGTGGCCGAGCGGTCGAAGGCGCTGGACTGGAATTCCAGTAATACCCAAAAGGTATTCGTGGGTTCGAATCCCACCCTCTCCGCCACACCCCCTGCGCACGGTGTGGCCACCGCAGGTCATCGAGAAAAACAGTAAAATCATAAGCTTAACGGTCAAATCTCACGCGCCGGGTCGCGAATTGACGCTCGCCAGACCCGCGTGTAACGTCGCGCAGCCTCGGCAGTCCCCGCTCCCGGTTCGCGTGGCGTTCGCCGCTCGGCCCCAGAATACTGGACGATGATTTCCATGGTGGCCCGCGTCGGTTCCTCCGCGACGATCAGCCGTAAACCCCGTCAGGCCCGGAAGGGAGCAGCGGTAGCGGTGCGATCGGGTGCCGGAGGGGTGCTGGCGCGGGCCGCCTCCCTCTTCGGTCACGGCCGCGGGTGTTTCGCGTGAGCTACCTCGTCCTCGCCCGCAAGTGGCGCCCGCGCGCCTTCGCCGAGCTGGTCGGCCAGGAGCACGTCGTGCGGGCGCTCGCCAACGCGCTCGACTCCGGCCGCGTCCACCACGCGTTCCTGTTCACCGGCACGCGCGGCGTCGGCAAGACCACCGTCGCGCGGCTGCTCGCCAAGGCGCTCAACTGCGAGACCGGGGTCTCGTCGCGGCCCTGCGGCGTCTGCTCGGCGTGCCGCGAGATCGACGAGGGGCGCTTCGTCGACCTGATCGAGGTCGACGCCGCCTCGCGCACCAAGGTGGAGGACACCCGCGAGCTGCTCGAGAACGTGCAGTACGCACCGTCCCGCGGCCGCTACAAGGTCTACCTGATCGACGAAGCGCACATGCTGTCGGGGCACTCCTTCAACGCGCTGCTCAAGACGCTCGAGGAGCCGCCGCCGCACGTCAAGTTCCTGCTCGCGACCACCGATCCGCAGAAGCTGCCGGTGACGGTGGTCTCGCGCTGCCTGCAGTTCCACCTGAAGCGCCTGCCGCCGGCGCTGATCGTCGAGCGCCTCGCCGCGATCCTCGCCGCGGAGGGCATCGGCGCCGAGCCGGCGGCGCTGCCGCTGCTCGCGCGCGCCGCCGACGGCAGCCTGCGCGACGCGCTGTCGCTGCTCGACCAGGCGCTCGTGTACGGCGCGGGCCAGATCCTCGAGGCCGACGTGCGCGCGATGCTCGGCACGATCGACCGCGGCCACGTGGCGCGCATCGCCGAGTGCCTCGCCGCCGGCGACGCAGCCGGGCTGGTCGCGACGCTGCGGGCGCTCGACGAGCAGGCGCCGGACTACGACCAGGTGCTGGCCGAGCTCGCCGGGCTCCTCGAGCGTCTGGCGCTCGAGCAGCTGGTCCCGGGCGCCGGCAGCGAGGCGGGCCTCGACGCGTCGCTGCTGACCGCGCTCGCCGCGCGCCTCGCTCCCGAGGACGTGCAGCTCTACTACCAGATCGCGCTCGGCGGGCGCCGCGACCTCGGGCTCGCCCCGGAGCCGCGCGTCGGATTCGAGATGACGCTCCTGCGGATGCTCGCGTTCCGGCCGCTGCCGCCGGACGTGGCCGAGCCCGCCGCCGGCCGCGGCGCCGAGGCGACGGCGCCCGCCAGCGGCGCGACGCGCGCCGCTGCCGGCCGCGGGCCGGCGACGGTGGCGCCCGCGTCCGGCTCCGCGGCGGTCACGGGCGACGACTGGCCGCTGCTGCTCGCGCGGCTCGACCTCGTCGGGGCCGCGCACCAGCTCGCGGCCAACTGCCTGTGGCTCGGCCGCGACGGCGACACGGTGCGGTTCCGCCTCGACCGGCGCAACGACGCGCTGCGCACGCCGCAGACCGAGGAGCGGCTGGTGCAGGCGCTCGGCCGCCACTTCGGCACCGCGATCCGCGTCGTGATCGAGCGCGACGAGGGCGCGGCTGCCGCGCCGGCGGCGGCCGAGACGCCGGCCCGGCTCGAGGCGCGCGCCGCTGCCGCCGAGATCGCCGCCGCGCGCGCCGCGCTCGAGGTCGAGCCGGCCGTGCGCGCGCTGAAGGAGCGCTTCGGCGCGAGCGTCGCGCCGGATACCGTCAAGCCCAACCGCTGAGGTCGAGGAGCGACAGATGAAGGGTGGAATCGGCAACCTGATGCGCCAGGCGCAGCAGATGCAGGAGAATCTCCAGAAGGCGCAGGCCGAACTCGCCGCGCTCGAGGTCACCGGCGAGGCCGGCGGCGGCATGGTCAAGGTGCAGATGAACGGCAAGCACGAGGTGCGGCGCGTCAGCATCGATCCGAGCGTCGCCGGCGATGACCGCGAGCTGCTCGAGGACCTCGTCACGGCCGCGATCAACGACGCCGTGCGCAAGGTCGAGTCGACGACGCAGGCGAAGTTCGCCGGCATGATGGGCGGCCTGCAGCTGCCGCCCGGGTTCAAGATGCCGTTCTGATGCCGTGAACTACTCGCCGGCACTTGCCCAGCTGATTGCGGCGCTGCGGCGCCTGCCCGGGGTCGGGCCGAAGTCCGCGCAGCGCATGGCGTTCCACCTGCTGGAGCGCGACCGCGAGGGCGCGCTCGACATCAGCCGCTCGCTGGCGCAGGCGGTGGCGACGATCGGCCAGTGCCGCCGCTGCCGCATGCTATCGGACGCCGAGCTGTGCCCGATCTGCGCCAGCACGCAGCGCGATCCGGCCCTGCTGTGTGTCGTCGAGTCGCCGGCCGACGTGGTCGCGGTCGAGCAGTCGGGCGGCTTTCGCGGCCGCTACTTCGTGCTGATGGGGCACCTGTCGCCGCTCGACGGCGTCGGCCCGGCGGAGCTCGGCGTCGGCCAGCTCGAGGCGCTGCTTGACGAGGGCGCGGTGCGCGAGCTGATCCTCGCCACCAACCCGACCGTCGAGGGCGACGCGACCGCGCACTTCCTCGGCGAGCTCGCGACGCGCCGCGGCGTGCGTGCCTCGCGGATCGCGCACGGCGTGCCGGTCGGCGGCGAGCTCGAGTACGTCGACGGCGGCACGCTCGCGCACGCGCTCGCCGGCCGCCAGCGGCTCGGCTAGCGCCGCGGCCGTCCCGGCCGCCGGTCAGGAAAGCGCTCGCCCATCTCGCGCGCGAGGCCCAGCAGCCGGCGGTAGCTCTCGTAGCGGCGCGGCCGGATCGCGCCGCCGTCAAGCGCCGCGCGCACCGCGCAGCCGGGCTCCTGGACGTGCAGGCAGTCCTGGAAGCGGCAGCCGGCCGCGGCGCGCTCGAGCTCGACGAAGCCCGAGGCGACGGCGCGCACCGCCGGCAGCGGCGGCGCGTAGTCGCGCACGCCCGGCGAGTCGATCAGGTCGCCGCCGCTCGCGAGGCGGTGCAGCACGGCGTGGGTGGTCGTGTGCCGGCCCTCCTCGCTGGCCGCCGAGATCTCCTGGGTCACGGCCCGCGCCTCGGGGATCAGGGCGTTCAGGAGGCTCGACTTGCCGGTGCCGGACTGCCCGACCAGCACGCTGACCGCGCCCTTGAGGCTCCCCGCCAGCGCCTCGATCCCGGGTGCTGCGCGGGTCGAGCAGTGCACGATCCTGACGCCGAGCGCGGCGTAGCCGTCGAGCTCGGCGGCCGCGTCGGCGGCGACGCCGAGCTCGGCCTTGTTGAACGCGATCAGCGCCGCGACGCCGCACCAGGCGGCGCCGGCGAGGTAGCGGTCGACCACGAACCAGTCCGGCGCCGGCCGCGGTGCGACCACGGCCACGAGCTGGCTGAGGTTCGCGACCACGGGCTCCGCGCGGCCGCCCTGCGTCAGGCGCTCGAGCGTGTTGCGGCGGGGCAGGAGCTCGTACACGGTGCCGTAGGACTCGCCGGCGTGCGCGTAGCCCCAGCGCGCCTCGTCACCGCACACCGCCGCCAGGCGGCGGCCGTGCAGCCGGCAGGGGATGCGCTGCCCGGCGACGTCCTCGACGACGAGCTGCCGGCCGTGGCTCGCGACCACGCGACCGGCGAGGAGCGCGACGCCCGCGTCGCCGGCCGGCGCGGCCGCGCGCGGCACTCAGCCGCCCCGCTCGAGGGCCGCGATCCGCGCCAGCGCCGGCGGGTGCGAGTCGTGCCAGGCGGAATAGAGCGGATCCGGCGTCAGCGTCGAGGCGTTGTCGCGGTACAGCTTGACCAGCGCCGAGGCCAGCAGCCGCGCCTCGGCGTGCGCCGCGGCGAAGCGGTCGGCCTGGTACTCGTGGCGCCGCGACCACCAGCTGCCGAGCGGCGCCAGCAGGAAGGTGAACACCGGCACGACCAGCGCGAACAGCGCAAGCGCGGCGTGCGCCGACGGCTGCGGCACGCCGAGAGCGCTGTAGAACCACGGCGCGAGCGCCGCGCGGCCGAGCACCGCGAAGCCCAGCAGCGCGCCGCCGAAGCCGAGTGCCAGGCGCTGGCGGATGTGGTGCAGGCGAAAGTGGCCGAGCTCGTGCGCCAGCACCGCCTCGACCTCGCCGGGCGCGAGCCGCTCGAGCAGCGTGTCGTAGAGCACGATGCGCTTGTGGCGGCCGAGGCCGGTGAAGTAGGCGTTGCCGTGGCTCGAGCGCCGCGACCCGTCCATGACGAACACGCCCTCGCTCGCGAAGCCGCAGCGCTGCATGATGCGCTCGACCGCCTCGCGCAGCGCGCCGGGCTCGAGCGGCCGGAAGCGGTTGAAGAGCGGCGCGATGAGGCGCGGCCACAGGAAGCTGACGGCGAGCCCGAACACGACCCAGGCCAGCCACGCGTACAGCCACCACGCGCGCCCGGCCGCGGTCATCAGCGCCAGGATCAGTGCCAGCAGCGGCACGCCGAGCACGGTCGCGAGCGCCAGCGAGCGCAGCAGGTCGGCGAGATAGAGGCGCGGCGTGGTGCGGTTGAAGCCGAAGCGCGCCTCGATGCGGAACGTCGCGTAGAGCTCGAACGGCAGGCCGGCGGCCGCCATCGCGAGCGCGAGCAGCGCGAGCGTCGCGACGCCGTGCTCCAGCGGCGGCCAGCCGAAGCCGGCGACCCAGGCGTCCAGCGCCGCGAGCCCGCCGCCGAGCGTCGCGGCGAGCAGCACGGCCGCGTCCCACAGCAGCTCGAGGCGCGCGAGCCGCAGCCGCGCCGCGGTGTAGTCCGCGGCGCGCGCGTGGTCGGCCGCGCTGATCGTCGCCGCGAAGGGCGCCGGCACCTCGTCGCGGTGCCGGCGCAGCGCGCCGAGCTGCCGCGTCGCGAGCCAGAAGCGGATCGCCAGCATGGCGGCGAGCGCGGCGAGGAAGGCGGTGGTGAGCAGCGGCATGCGGGTCCCGGAGCGAGGCGGCACTCTAGCCTCTGCTAGAATCACCGGCAACCCGAGTCCCATGCCGCAGCACCAAGACAACCTGGCCTGGATCGATCTGGAGATGACCGGGCTCGTGCCGGAGTCCGACCGGATCATCGAGATCGCGACGCTGGTGACCGACGGCGACCTGAACGTGCTGGCCGAGGGCCCGGTGATCGCGGTGCGCCAGAGCGAGGATCGCCTCGCGCGGATGGACGACTGGAACCGCCGCACTCACGGCGACAGCGGCCTGATCGCGCGGGTGCGCGCCAGCACCGTCGACGAGGCCGAGGCCGAGCGCCGCACGCTCGCCTTCCTCGACGAGTGGCTGCCGCCGGGGCGCTCGCCGATGTGCGGCAACAGCATCTGCCAGGACCGGCGCTTCCTGGCCCGCTGGATGCCGGCGCTGGAGCGCCACTTCCACTACCGCAACCTCGACGTCAGCACCGTCAAGGAGCTCGCGCGGCGCTGGGCGCCCGGCGTGCTCGCCGGCGTCGCCAAGGGCAACGCGCACCGCGCCCTCGACGACGTGCTCGACTCGATCAAGGAGCTGCGGCACTACCGCGAGCACTTCCTGCGCGTCGAGCGCCCGTGACCCGGCTGCCGGTCGCGCGGCTCCTGGTGCTGCTCGTGCCGGTGGCGCTGGTCGGCCTGTGCGCGCGCGCCTACTACACCCCCGACGAGCCGCGCGAGGCGAGTCTCGTCGTGGCGATGGCCCACCAGCCGGACAAGGCGTTGCCCGAGCTCGCCGGTCGGCCGTTCGCCGAGAAGCCGCCGCTGCTCTACTGGCTGGGCGGCGCCTCGGTCGCGGCGTTCGGCCCGGCGCCGGCCGCGGCGCGCCTCCCGAACCTGCTCTACCTGCTGGTCGCGGCGCTCGCGATCGCCGCGCTCGTCAGCCGCGTCGCGGGCGCCGCGGCCGGCTTCGCCGCGGGCATGGCCGCGACGACGATGCTGCAGCTCTACCAGGTGCTGATCTGGCTCGCGACCGACGCGCCGCTGGTCGCGGGCGTGGCGCTCGCGCTGCTCGGCGCCTCCCTCGGGCTCGCCGCCGCCGACCCCGGCGCGCGGCGGCGCGGCTATCTCGTCATGCACCTCGGTCTCGCGCTCGCGTTCTTCGCCAAGGGCTTCGCCGGCTGGCTGGTGCCGGCCTCGGCCTGGCTGACGGTGGTGGTGCTCGAGCGGCGCTGGCGCGAGCTGTGGCGGGCCGAGCTCTGGGGCGGGGCGCTCGTGGTGCTGCTCGCGATCGGCGCCTGGGCCGGCTGGGTCGCGACGCGCGACGGCGGCGTCGCCGCGCTCAAGGTCCTGTTCTGGTACAACCTGGTCGGGCGCGCGGTGCCGCTCGTGGCGCCGGCCGGGTTCGCCTACGCTGCCGGCCACGCCAACAGCCCCGGCAAGTATCTGCTCGAGCTGCCGCTCTACCTGCTGCCGTGGACGGCGCTCGCGGTGGCGGCGCTGCGGCGCCTGCCGCGCGGCCTCAGGCGGCGCGACGCCGAGGGCAGCGCGTGGCGGCTCGCGCTCGGCGCGATCGCGCTGCCGACGCTGCTGCTGTCGCTGGCCGCGACCGCGCGCGGCGTCTACTACGCACCACCCGCGCTCGGCTTCGCGGTGCTGGTCGGCCTGTACGTCGGCGGCGCCGGCGCCGCGCTCGACCGCTTCGAGCGCATCGCCTGGCGCGTGACCGGTGCGCTGCTGGCGGCCACGGCGCTCATGGTCGGTGCGCTCGACGCGCTGGTCGGTTTCGCGCCGCAGAACGCGGTGCCCGGCGCGGCCGCGCTCGGTGCGCTCGGCGTCGCGGCGGCGGCCGCGGCCGCGTGGCTCGCGCTCACGGCGCGCACCGCCGGCGCCGCGGCGCTGCCGCGCTACGCCGGGGCGGCCGCGCTCGTGCTGTCGCTCGCGATCGCGCCGCTCTACCTCGCGATCAACGACTGGCTCAGCCTCGAGCGGCTGGCGGGGCGCATCGCCGCGGCCGCGGGGCCGGCACCGCTCGCGCTCATCGACCCGGACGAGACGACCCTCGCGCTCGCCGAGCTCTATCTGCCGCCGGGGACCGCGCGCGCCGTGCTCCTGAGCGCCGATGCCGGGGGGCTCGCGCGCGCGCAGGCGGCGCTCGGGCCGCAGCTGCGGCTGCTGTGGCTGGTGCCGGACCGCAGCCGCTGGGACCTGCGCGCGTGGCTCGGCTTCCTCGGCTACCGCCCCGAGCGGCCGCCGCCGGCGGCGCCGCCGGCGGTGATCCCCGGCGGCGGGTCGCTGCGCACCGAGTGCCTGCTCGAGCGGGCCGGCGGGCGCACCTTCGCGCTGCTCGCACCGGTCGCCGCGGCGCCGGTCGCGGGCACGGTCTGCCGCTGAGCGCGGGCGCCGATCGACAGGCCCGGGGAGCGCGCCCTATGATTCCGGCGGGGGTCCCGCCATGCTGCTGCGTCGCCTCGGGTTCGTGCTGCCGCTGCTGCTGCCGCTGCTGGTGGTCGCCGGCTATCGCCTCGGCGGCGCCTGGAACTTCCTGACCGTCGGCTGGCTGTTCGTCGCGCTGCCGCTCGCCGACTTCGCGCTCGGGCCCGACCCGCGGCCGGTGCTGGAGGACGGGCGCGGCAGCGCCGGCTGGGCGCGCTTCTTCGACGCGATCCTCTATCTCTGGGTGCCGCTGCAGCTCGCGCTGCTCGTCTGGGCGGCGGCCGTGTTCCCCTCGCTGCCGGACCTCGCGAGCCGCGCCGGGCTCGCCTACTCGACCGGCGTGGTCACGGGCGGCGTCGGCATCGTGGTCGCGCACGAGCTCGGGCACCGGCGCCGGTTCTTCGAGCGCGCGCTCGGCTGCACGCTGCTGGCGAGCGTCGGCTACGCCCACTTCTACATCGAGCACAACAAGGGTCACCACGCGCGCGTCGCCACCCCCGAGGATCCGGCCACGGCGCGTGCCGGCGAGTCGTTCTGGCACTTCCTGCCGCGCACCGTCGCCGGCCAGTTCGCGAGCGCGTGGCGGATCGAGCGCGCGCGCCTCGCGGCACGCGGCCTCGGCCCGGCGAGCGCCGCGAACCGGATGCTGTGGGCCGTCGCCGCGCCGCTCGCGATCGTGGCCGGGCTCGGGCTGTGGCGCGGCGCCGCGGGTGTGGCGCTGTTCGTCGTCCAGGCGGGCGTCGCGGTGACGCTGCTCGAACTCGTCAACTACCTCGAGCACTACGGCCTGGTGCGGCGCCGGCGCGCCGACGGCCGCTACGAGAGCGTGACGGCGCGGCACTCTTGGAACTCGAGCCAGCAGCTCAGCAACTGGTTCCTGTTCAACCTGCAGCGCCACTCGCACCACCACGCGCACGTCACGCGCCACTACCAGGAGCTGCTGCACATGCCCGACGCCCCGCAGCTGCCGACCGGCTACGGCGGCATGCTCGTGTTCGCCCTGGTGCCGCCGCTGTGGCGGCGGATCATGGACCCGCGGCTCGAGGCCTGGCGCGCGCTCGACGCCGGGCGCACGCCGTGAGCGCGGCGCCGCTGGTCACGCATCGCGGCGGCTGCCACTGCGGCGCGGTGGCCTTCGAGGTCGAGGCGCCGGCCGCGCTCGAGGTGTCCGACTGCAACTGCTCGATCTGCGCGATGACGGGCTTCCTGCACCTGATCGTGCCGAAGGAGCGCTTCCGCCTGCTGCGCGGCGCGGAGCAGCTGACCGAGTACACCTTCAACACCGGCGTCGCCAAGCACCTGTTCTGCAGGCGCTGCGGCATCAAGTCCTTCTACGTGCCGCGCTCGCACCCGGACGGGATCAGCGTCCACGCGCGCTGCCTCGACCACTCGACCGTGACGGCGATGCTCATCAGGCCGTACGACGGCCGCAACTGGGAAGCGGCGCGCGCCGGTCTGGCGTAGGGAGGCCGGGCCGGACCGCGCCGCGACGGGCGGCCGGCGGGCGCGTGCCGGCCGGGATGCTCTGCTACTGTCGGGGCGTGGCCGGGGTGCGCGGGTCCGCAGTTCGCGGACCCGCCTCGCGACGGCCCGGATGCCGCCCCGGCGGCGCGCGGAGACCTTGTGACCCGAAAGAAGTCGCGCGCCCGGGCGCGCGCCAGGCAGCGCGCCACGGCCGCGGCGGATCCGCCGCCGGCGCCGGCGCGCCCGTCACCCCGGTTCGGCGCCGCACCCGGGCTCGCGCTCGCGGCGCTGTCGGGCGTGCTCTGGTTCCTCGCCTGCACGCCCTTCGACCTGTGGGGCCTCGCGTGGATCGCGATGCTGCCGGTGCTGTACGCGATCGAGTGCGCGCCGACGCCGGCCCGCGCGGCGCTCTGCGGCTGGGTCGCGGGCGCAGTCGCGACCGGTGGCGGCTTCTACTGGCTGATCGACCTGATGCGCCGCTTCGCCGGCTTCCCGCTCGCGGCCGCGGTGCTGGTGTTCGTCGCGTTCTGCGCCTACCACGGCCTCATCTTCATGGCCTCGGCCTGGCTGCTGCGGCGCCTGCGCGGCCGCTTCGCGTGGCCGCTCGCGCTGCTCTGCCCGCTGGTGGTCGTCGCGTGCGAGCGGCTGCTGCCGGAGATCTTCCCCTGGGGCCTGTGGATCACCCAGGCCTGGCATCCGCTCGTGCTGCAGATCGCCGAGTGGACCGGGCCGCTCGGCGTCACCGCGCTGCTGCTGCTCGTCAACGGCGCGCTCTACGATCTGCTGCGGCGGCGCCGGGCGGCACTCGCGCCCGCGCTCGCCGCCGCCGGCGTGCTCGGCGCGGTGCTGGCGGGCGGTGCGCTGCGCATGCAGCAGGTGGATGCGCTGCAGGCGCGCGCGCCGCGGCTGGTCGTCGGGCTGGTGCAGCCGAACGCGCCGTACCCGATCGACGGCCCGATCCCCGCCGCGCTCGCCGCCGAGATGGTCGCCGGACTCAAGTCGCAGACCGAGCGGCTGGCGCGCGCCGGCGCCGAGCTCGTCGTCTGGAGCGAGGGCAGCTTTCCGTACGCCCTCAGGCGCGACTTCGCCCGCGACCTCGCGGCCGGCTCGCCGCAGGCGCTGCGGCCGGCCGGCGCGCCGCCGCTCGTCGTCGGTACGACCACCTGGGCGGCGGCGCTGCAGGACGTCTACAACTCGGCGCTGCTGCTCGATGCCGACGGCCGCGTGCTCGGGCGCTACGACAAGGTGCGGCTGCTGGCCTTCGGCGAGTACGTGCCGGCGATCGAGACCCTGCCGTGGCTGCGCGCGCTGCTGCCGGAAGGCGCCGGTCGCTTCACCGCCGGCAGCGGCCCGGTGACGATGCCGCTGCCGGGGCCCGCCGGACGCGACCGGCGGCTCGCGCCGATCATCTGCTACGAGGACATCCTGCCGGGCTACCTGCGCCGCGTCGGCGCGCTGCGGCCGGACCTGCTCGTGAACCTCACGAGCGACGGCTGGTTCGGCGCGGCCGCCGAGCCCTGGCAGCACCTGGCGCTGTCGGTGTTCGCGACGATCGAGCTGCGCACGGCGCTGGTGCGCGCCGTGAACTCGGGCGTCTCGGCGCTGGTCGACGCGAACGGCCGCGTGGTCGCGCGCTCCTACGCGATCGATCCGTACCGCGATCCGCATCCGGCCGACGGCCTGCTGGTCACGGCGCCGCTGCTGGAAGGCGGGCACACCGTGTTCGCCGCGGTCGGCCAGCTGTTCGCCGACCTGTGCGTGGCGCTGGTCGCGGTGCTGCTCGCGCTCGCGCTGCGGGCGGGGCGGCGCGCCCGGTCTTGAGCCGCGCCGCCGGGCGCTAGCGCTTCTGGCCGGCGAGGAACAGCCAGGTCTCGAGCACCGTATCCGGGTTGAGCGACAGGCTGCCGATGCCCTGGTCGACCAGCCAGCGCGCAAACTCGGGGTGGTCGGAAGGGCCCTGGCCGCAGATGCCGACGTACTTGCCCTGCGCGCGGCAGGCCTTGATCGCCAGCGCGATCGCCGCCTTGACCGCCGGGTCGCGCTCATCGAAGAGCTTGGCGACGATCCCCGAGTCGCGATCGAGGCCGAGCACCAGCTGGGTCATGTCGTTCGAGCCGATCGACATGCCGTCGAAGTACCGCAGGAACTCCTCGGCCAGCAGGGCGTTGGAGGGCAGCTCGCACATCATGATGATCTTCAGCCCCGGCTTTCCATCGACACTGTCGCCACGGCGCAGGCCGTTCTTCGCCAGCACGTCGATGACCTTGCGGCCTTCCTCGAGCGTGCGCACGAACGGGATCATCACCCAGCAGTTCGTCAGCCCCATCTCCTCGCGGACCTTGCGCACCGCGCGACATTCCAGCGCGAAGCAGTCGGCGAAGCTCGGATCGACGTAGCGCGAC
>DATKOP010000096.1:0-46564 GCA_035524595.1 Steroidobacteraceae bacterium
GTCGTCGAAGCCGTGGGTCAGCTCGTGGCCGATGACCGTGCCGATCGCGCCGTAGTTGGCCGCGTCGTCGGCCGCCGGATCGAAGTTCGGCGGCTGCAGGATGGCCGCCGGGAAGACGATGTCGCGCAGCGCGCCGTTGTAGGCGTCGACCGTCTGCGGCGTCATCGACCAGTCGGTCTTGTCGACCGGGCCGTCGCTGCGGCCGACGTAGAACGCCCAGTCCGCCGCCGCCGCGCGGCGCGCATTGCCGATCGCGTCGTCGTCGCGCACGACGAGGCCCGAGTAGTCGCGCGGATGGTCGGGGTAGCCGACCTTGACGACGTAGGTGTCGAGCTTGCGCAGCGCCTCGGCGCGCGTGGCATCGCCCATCCAGTCGAGGTGCGCGATGCGCTCGCGGTACGCGGCGATGACGTCGCGCACGAGCGCCTCGATGCGGGCCTTGGTCGCGGGCGGGAAATAGCGCGCGGTGTAGAGCTGGCCGACCGCCCAGTCGAGCGAGCCGAAGCAGCTGTCGGGCTCGGCGCCGCAGTCGCCGCCCGAGACCGCGCGGATGCCGCGCCGCCAGCGGGGCCCGGGCGCGGCGATGCCCTGCAGCACGTGCTCGTGGAGCTCGAAGTGCGCGGCGTCGAAGCGGGCCGGCAGGTACGGTGCGGCCCGATCGAGCACGGTGAAGCGCAGCCACGCCTTCAGCAGCGGCAGCTCGGTGCTGGCGTAGATCCGCGCGATCTTCGGGAAGGCCGTCTTCTCGGCGACGATCACGCGCGCCCGGTGGCCCAGGCTCGCGCCTTCGAGGTAGGCCTTCCACGGGAAGCCGGGCGCGAAGGCCTCGAGCTCGGCCGGGCTCATCGGGTTGTAGAGCGCGGGCAGGTCGCGCTGCTCGACCTTCGTCCAGCTCGCCTCGGCGATCCGGGTCTCGAGGGCGAGGATCGCGCGCGCCTCGCCCGCGGCGTCGGCATCGCCGGCGAGCGTGAGCAGCTCCGTGGCGTAGCGCTCGAAGGCGGCGCGCGTCGTCGCGAACTCGGGCTTCAGGTAGTAATCCCGGTCGGGCAGCGTGAGGCCCGCCTGGCCGAGGTACACGGCGTAGTGCGCGGGATCCTTGAGGTCGACATCGATGCCCACCGAGAAGAATGCGCTCTCGAAGCCGCCGGCCGTTCGTCCCATCCGGCGCGCGAGGTCCTCCCGCGAGCGGGCCTTCGCGATCGCCTCGAGCTCGGGGGCGAGCGGCCGCAGCCCGAGTGCCTCGATGTGCGCCTCGTCGAGGAAGGCGCGGTAGTACGCGCCGACCTTGCCCTCCAGGGTCTTCGGCTCGTGGCCCGCCTGGGCCGCCGCCGTCTCGATCAGCGTCCGCAGCTGGGCCTCGGCGCGGTCCCGGAGCACCTGGCCGGTGGTCATGAACGGCTTGTCGGCCGGGATCTCGGTGCGCGCGATCCACGCGCCGTTCGCGTACCCGAAGAAGCTGTCGCCCGGTCGCACGGTGAGGTCCCGGGCCGAGAGGTCGACGCCGAAGGGCGGGTAGAACGGTGCGGGCGCCTCGGCCCGGGCGGCGCCGAAGGCCAGGATCGCGCCGAGGGCGAGCAGTCGGGTGGGATGGGGAAGTCTGGGCACGGGGGCACCTCCGTTGGCATGGCGTCCGTTCCACGCGGTGCGTGACCGCGGCGGGGCCCGAGTGTGGCGGGGGTGGCGGCGGACGTCAGCCACCGTGCGACGAGCTGCCCGCCGGGCGAGACGAACGGCGTGCCGCCGGGTTGAAATGGGGCCACACCTGTAATAATAATATTACACATGTTTGAGGTCACTGTACGTTGAGCCTGGACGGGAACCGCCTCCTCGTGACGCTCGCGGCGCTGTCGAATCCGCACCGCCTGCGCATCGTGGCGGCCCTGTCGAGCCACGGCCGGAACTACGTGAGCCAGCTGGCGCGCGAACTCGGGATCAGCCGTCCGCTGCTGCACCTGCACCTGCAGAAGCTCGAGTCGGCCGGGATCGTCACGAGCACGCTCGAGCTCTCGGCGGACGGCAAGGCGCTCAACTACATCGAGCTCGCGGATTTCAGCGTCGTGCTGAACCCGGCGGTCATCGCGGAGGCCGCGGCCTCGCTGCGCGAGCCGGGCACCGATTCGGATTGAGAGAAGGAGCTGCCATGTCCACCAGTGTCTACGTCTTCTCGGTCGCGGCCATCTTCGGGACCATCATCCTGGTGTTCGCGATGAAGTACGGCTCGGCCGCCTTCGCCGCGCGGGCGCGGCTCGCGGGGGATGCGGCCTATCGCGCGCTCGCCGAGCAGGCGCTCGCGGCGCAGGCCGAGCAGCAGGCCGCGCTGGCCGGGCTTCGCGCCGATCTCGCCCGGCTCGCGACCAGCGTCGCCTCGGTCGAGAAGATCCTCAAGCAGGTGGAGTAGACCGCTCGTGACGCCGCTGCCGCCCTGGCGCCTCAACCTCCTGCGCGCCGCCTACGCAATCCTCGCCGTCGGGCTCGGCGTCGAGGTCTGGCCGCAGATCCCGCACGCGGTGCAGGCCTTCCCGCTGATGCGCGGCGTCGTGAGCTGCATGCTCGCCGCGCTGGGCCTGCTCGCGGTGCTCGGCCTGCGGTATCCGCTCGCGATGCTGCCGCTGCTGCTGTTCGAGGTGGCGTGGAAGCTGATCTGGCTCGGCGCGGTGGCGCTGCCGCGCTACGCGGCCGGGACGGTCGACGCGGCCACCGCGGAGACGAGCTTCGAGTGCAGCCTGATCGCGATCATCCTGCCGCTGCTGCCGTGGGACTACCTGGTCGCGAACTTCGTCGTGCGCGCGGGCGATCCCTGGCGGCGGCGCCCGACCGGGCACTGACCGCGCCGGCGCGGGCCGGGCGTGCAGAGGCCCGGCCCGGCCCGCCCGCGGACGGTGACGCCGCCCTCAGGACCTGAAAGTAGTAGTGGCGATCGGAACCGTCGAGGGTTCCGGCTGGCAGGCAGCAGCGCTTGAAACCGGCGTCCGGAGCCGCACGGGCACGGATCGTTCCGGCCGAGCTTCTCGACGAGTTCCTTGTAGCCGCCGACGATCCGCGTCCCGCGCACGACGCGGGTCTCGGACGGGAAACCCTTGCGACGCTTACGCGTGACCTCGAAAGCACCCGGCGTCGAGGTACTCGGTCTTGATGCGCATGGGACACCTCCGTGTCGCTCCCCCCGCGACGGGGGGCGCGCAGGATACGCGCGCCTTCCCCGGCGCGCCAGTCGCGCCGTCAGACGTCGAGGTTCGCGACCGCGAGTGCGTTCTTCTCGATGAACTCGCGACGCGGCTCGACCTGGTCGCCCATCAGCGTCGTGAACAGGTCGTCCGCCGCCACCGCGTCCTCGATCCGCACCTGGATCAGCCGGCGCGTCTGCGGGTTGATCGTCGTCTCCCAGAGCTGCTCCGGGTTCATCTCGCCGAGGCCCTTGTAGCGCTGGATCGACTGGCCCTTCTTCGCCTGCTCCATGAGCCAGGTGATCGCGTCCTTGAAGTTCGCGATCTCGAGGCGGTCGTCGCCCTTGAGCGCGTACGCACCCGGCCGCAGCAGCCCGTCGGTCGCGCGCGCGAGCTCGGCGATGCGCTTGTATTCGGCGGAGTCGAAGAACTCGCGCTGCAGGTGCTTCTCGGTCGTGAGCCCGTGCTCGGTGCGGAAGACGTTGAAGCGGACCGGCGCGCCGCCGGCGTTCACCTGGAGCTCGACCCGGTAGCTGCGCGCCTGGTGCTTCTCGGCGTTGAGGCGCTCCTCGAGCTGGCGCGCCCAGGCCGATAGCAGCGTCGCGTTCGCGAGGTCCTCGTGGCGCACCACCGGCAGGTTCAGCAGCTGCTCGAGCACGCGGGGGTCGTAGCGGCGCGCCCAGCGCGCGAAGATGGCCTGGACGTCGACGTACTGCTTCGCGAGCTGCTCGAGCTCGGCGCCCTGCAGGACGCGACCCGCACCACCCGCCTGCGGGGCGGCGTGGATGGCGGCTTCCTCGAGGGCGTTGCGCAGCAGCACCGCGTTGAGCTCGCCGTCGTCCTTGACGTAGGCCTCGCTCTTGCCGCGCTTCACCTTGTAGAGCGGTGGCTGCGCGATGTAGATGTGGCCGCGCTCGATCAGCTCCGGCATCTGCCGGTAGAAGAACGTCAGCAGCAGCGTGCGGATGTGCGAGCCGTCGACGTCGGCGTCGGTCATGATGATGATGCGGTGGTAGCGGAGCTTCGCGACGTCGAACTCGTTGCGGCCGATGCCGCAGCCGAGCGCGGTGATCAGCGTGCCGACCTCGGCGCTCGACAGCATCTTGTCGAAGCGCGCCTTCTCAACGTTGAGGATCTTGCCCTTCAGCGGCAGCACCGCCTGCGTGCGCCGGTCGCGGCCCTGCTTCGCGGAGCCACCGGCGGAGTCGCCCTCGACGAGGAACATCTCGGAGAGCGCCGGGTCCTTCTCCTGGCAGTCGGCGAGCTTGCCCGGCAGGCCCGCGATGTCGAGCACGCCCTTGCGCCGCGTCATCTCGCGCGCCTTGCGCGCGGCCTCGCGGGCGCGCGCCGCGTCGACGATCTTGGCGACGATGGCCTTGGCCTCGGCGGGCTTCTCGAGCAGGAAGGCCTCGAGCCGCTCGGCGACCGCGCTCTCGACGATGCCTCGGATCTCGCTCGAGACCAGCTTGTCCTTGGTCTGCGACGAGAACTTCGGGTCCGGCATCTTGACCGACAGGATGGCGGTGAGGCCCTCGCGGACGTCGTCGCCGGTCATGTCGATCTTCTCTTTCTTGGCCTCGCTCTCGATGTAGTCCGACAGCTTGCGGGTCAGCGCGGCGCGAAAACCCTGCAGGTGCGTGCCGCCGTCCTTCTGCGGGATGTTGTTCGTGTAGCAGAACATCGACTCGGCGTACGAGTCGTTCCACTGCGCCGCGACCTCGACCGTCACCGGGCCCTGCATGTCGCGGAAGTAGAAGATCGTCTCGTGCATCGGCGTCTTGCCGCGGTTCAGGTACTTGACGAAGGCGGCGATGCCGCCCTCGTACTCGAACACGTCGTGCTTCTCGTCGCGCTCGTCGACGAGCTCGATTCTGATACCGGAATTCAGGAACGAGAGTTCGCGTAAGCGGCGCGCGAGGATCTCGTAGGCGAAGCGGATGTGGGTGAAGGTCTCGGCGCTCGGCTTGAAGTAGATCGTCGTGCCGCGCTCGGTGGTCGGGGCGACGACCGCGAGCGGCGCCACCGGCTCGCCGTGGCGGAAGTCCTGGCGGTGCAGCTTGCCGTCGCGGGCGACGGTCAGCTGCAAGTGCTCGGAGAGGGCGTTGACGACCGAGACGCCGACCCCGTGCAGGCCGCCGGAGACCTTGTAGGAGCTGTCGTCGAATTTCCCGCCGGAGTGCAGGACGGTCATGATCACTTCGGCCGCGGATACCCCCTCCTCCGGGTGGATATCCACAGGAATTCCACGGCCGTTATCGGTGACCGTGACGGATTCGTCCGCGTGGATCGTGACGACGATGCGGTTGCAGTGGCCGGCCAACGCCTCGTCGATGGCGTTGTCGACGACCTCGAAAACCATGTGGTGGAGGCCTGTGCCGTCATCGGTGTCGCCGATGTACATGCCGGGGCGTTTCCGCACCGCATCCAGACCCTTCAAGACCTTGATTTTGCTCGAATCGTAGACGTCGTTCGAAGACATGCAGGACCCTTGCCGAGGCAACGGCGAAGTATAGCATTCAAGGGCTTAGAACGCCTCCGCAGGAGTGGTCCGGGAGGGGGCGCGACGGCGCAGCGGCGCATCGGGGGCGCGTCGATGTTCGGGCTGAGCGCGGCGCGGAACCGCGCGTAACTCCGGACGTGAATCTCAGGTTATCCACAGATTCCGCCCCGAATTCACGGGGCTTGGGTGACTCGTCCTTGTTCCACGTGGAACAGTCGGCCGGGCGTTCCAAGCCCTGGCAAGTCCGGGCGCAAGGCCGTTACGAAGAGCTGGACGTCGAGCTCGCGGACGAGCTGCAGCAGGCGCGACAGATTCGCGGCGTCCAGTTCGGCCGCCGGGTCGTCCAGGAGCAGCGCCCCGCTCCCGGGGCTGCGGGTTTCCTGCACGGCGAGCTGGGCGAGCGTCAGCGCCGCCGCAAGTAGCTTCTGCTGACCCCTCGAGACGCGCTCGCGGGCGACGTGACCGTCCACCCGGGCCGTGACGTCCGCGCGATGCGGACCTACGTGCGTGATCCCGTGTCGTTGGTCCCGCTCGGCGCTTCGCGCCAGGGCCTCCGGGAAGCTCTCGCCCAACGCCCAGCCGGGGTGGTAGCCGAGGCTCACCGGCAGTCCGAGGAGGCGCAGGCCGAACTCCTCGAGCGTCGGCTCCAGCAACTCGAGGTAGCTGCGACGGATCTCGTCCAGCCGCTGGCCTGCAGCGACGATCTCGGGTTCCCAGGCTCTGGCGGATGCCAGGTCCGAGCCCGGCTTCAGCGCTGCGTTCCGCTGCCGTAGCGCCCGGTGGTACCGCTGCCAGGTCTCCAGAAACGTTGGTTCCACGTGGAACACGCCCCAGTCCAGGAACCGCCGCCGACGATGCGGGCCTTCCTCGAGCAGCTTGTGGATCTCCGGGTCAATCACCTGGGGCGGGAAGTGCAGCGCGAGTTCGCCTGCACCCGCTGCCGCAGACCCGCCCACGCGGATCTCCGTCGACCGCCGGCTCCCGCCGATTCCCAGCACGGTCGTGCGGTTTTCTCGCTCAACCCAGCCGACGAGCTGGAAGGCGTCCTGTCCCTGGCGGACGAGCCGGTCCAGGCGCCGGGTCCGAAAGGAGCGCCCGCGGCCCAGGAAGAAGATGCTTTCAAGGAGGCTCGTCTTCCCCGAGGCGTTCGGGCCGACGAACAGGTTGTACCGGGGATCGAGCCCCAGCCGGACTCGCTCGAGGCAGCGGAAATCGTCGATCTCGAGCCGGGCGAGCGTCATCCCCGCCTAGAGTCGCATCGGCATCACGACGTACCGGCTCTGCCCGCCGCCCGGCGCCCGCACGAGGCAACTGCTGTTGGCGTCCGTGAGTCCGACCTCGACCTCGGCGCCGTCGATCGCCGCCAGGGCGTCCAGCAGGTAGTTGACGTTGAAGCCCACCTCGAACTCCTCGCCCTGGTAGTTCACCTCGACCTCTTCCTCGGCCTCTTCCTGTTCCGGGTTGTGGGCCGTCAGCACCACCATGTTCTGCCGAAGCGCCAGCCGGATCCCGCGGTACTTCTCGTTCGCCAGGATCGACGTCCGCTGCAACGCGCGGCGCAGCGCCTCTCGGTCGGCGCGGACGGTGCGTGGCGGCGCGGCCGGGATCACGCGGCCATATTCCGGGAACCGGCCATCAACAAGCTTTGAAGTGAAGCGAATGTCGCCGATCGTGACGCGAATGTGGTTGCTTCCGACCTCGACCGATACGGTGCCTTCCGATCCGATCAGCCGTTGCAGCTCAAGGACGCCCTTGCGCGGGACGATCACCTGCTGCTGGCCCGACTTCGTCACGAGCTCCATTTCGCACAATGCGAGGCGATGGCCGTCGGTCGCGACCGTTCGCAGCAACTTGCCGTCAGACTCCAGCAACATCCCATTCAGGTAGTAGCGCACGTCCTGCTGCGCCATCGAAAAGTGCGTCTTGTCGATCAGGCGCTTCAACGCCGCCTGCTCGACCTGGAAGGAGAGCTGCGGATTGATCTCCTCCACCGCCGGGAACTCGCCGGCCGGCAGCGTCGTCAGCGTGAAGCGGCTCTTGCCCGCGCGCACCATCGCCTTTTCGCCTTCGATCGCGAAGGTGACGTTCGCCTTGTCCGGCAGCGCGCGAACGATGTCGAGCAGCTTGCGCCCCGGAACCGTGATGTCGCCGGCCTGCTGCACGGTGACCTCGCCACCGGCGACGAGCTCCACCTCGAGGTCCGTCGCCGTCACCGCGAGCCGCCCGTTCTTCGCCGACAGCAGCACGTTCGCCAGGATCGGCATCGTCTGGCGTCGCTCCACGACGCCGATGACCGCCTGCAGGGGCTCCAGGATCCGCTCGCGCTCGCTCGTGAATTTCATCTCTGCACCTTCGCGGCGACGCCGTGCGGCGCGGCCCTCTGACTCTGTATTTCTTTCTTGAGTCCGGAACCCAGATAACTGCTATTGCAGTTAGGCAGGCCATTCCGGGTGGATAACCGGCAAAACCCAAGCGCCCGCGCGACCTTGCGCTCCCTCAAAGCCTCTTGACCGATCGCCCGGAAGCCGCGCACACGCTGTGGGACTCGTGTGGATATCTTGCCACGGTTTGCGGCTCCTGCGCCGCTCCACACGTTGTCCACATCAACCGGTCAGGGTTCTCAACAGGTTCGAGAAATCCTCCGCCAGGCGCCGCTCGGACTCGCGCAGTTCCTTGACGCGCTTGCAGGCGTGCATGACGGTCGTGTGGTCGCGGCCACCGAACGCATCGCCGATCTCCGGCAGCGAGTGGCTGGTCAGCTCCTTGGCGAGCGCCATCGCCACCTGCCGCGGCCGCGCGATCGAGCGGCTGCGGCGCTTGGACAGCAGGTCGGCGACGCGGATCTTGTAGTACTCCGCCACCGTCTTCTGGATGTTCTCGACGGTGACCAGCTTTTCCTGCAGCGCCAGCAGGTCGCGCAGTGCCTCCTTGGCGAAGTCGAGCGTGATCGGCCGGCCCGTGAACTGCGCGTTCGCCGCCACGCGCCTGAGCGCGCCCTCGAGCTCGCGGACGTTGGAGCGGATGCGCTTGGCGATGAAGAACGCCACTTCCTCGGGCAGGTCGACCTGCGCGCCGTGCGCCTTGCTCATCAGGATCGCGACGCAGGTCTCGAGCTCCGGCGGCTCGATCGAGACCGTGAGCCCCCAGCCGAAGCGCGACTTCAGCCGCTCCTCGAGGCCGTGCACCTCCTTCGGGTAGCGGTCGCAGGTCAGGATCACCTGCTGCTGGCCCTCGAGCAGCGCGTTGAAGGTGTGGAAGAACTCCTCCTGCGAGCGCTCCTTGCCGGCGAAGAACTGGATGTCGTCGATCAGCAGCGCATCGAGCGTGCGGTAGGCCTGCTTGAAGTCGGCGATCGTGTTGTGCTGGAGCGCGCGCACCATGTCGCCGACGAAGCGCTCGGAGTGCACGTAGGCGACGCGCGCCTCGGGCCGGCGCGCCTTCATCGCGTTCGCGACCGCGTGCATCAGGTGGGTCTTGCCGAGGCCGACGCCGCCGTAGATGAACAGCGGGTTGTAGGCGCGTCCCGGGTTGTCGGCCACCTGGCGGGCCGCCGCCTTGGCGAGCTGGTTGCTCTTGCCCTCGACGAAGGTGTCGAAGGTGAATTCCGGGTTGACGCGCCCGCCGCTGACGAGCGGGGCCGCGCGCGCCGGGCGGGCGCCCGGGACCTGCGCCGGCGGCGGCTCGACCACCGTCGCCGGCCGCGTGCCGACCTCGACCAGCACCTGCGGTGCGGCGCCGTTCGCGTCGCCGCGCACGAGCTCGCCGATGCGCTCGTAGAGATTCTGGCGGATCCAGTCGACGACGAACCGGTTCGGCGCGAGCAGCCTCAGGACCCCGTCGGCCTCCACCGCCTGCAGCGGCCGGACCCAGACATTGAAGAGCTGCTCCGGCACCTCGGCCTCGAGCTGGTGCAGGCAGCGGTTCCACAATGTCGCCTGGCTTTGCATCCGCTACCTGTGAGCGCCGGGGTCGAAAAAAGGGGGAGCGAGTCTATACCGCGGGTCGGCGGGCACCAACGCCCATAGTCGTCGCGCCGGCGTTGACAACGTGAGGGGCCCGACGTACAGTGCGCGGCTCTCGCCGCTCTGGCAATTGCTTGTTTTCCGGACGATTTTCATGAAGCGCACCTACCAGCCGAGCAAGGTCAAACGCAAGCGCACGCACGGCTTCCGTGCCCGCATGGCGACCAAGAAGGGTCGACAGGTCCTGGCGCGTCGGCGCGCGAAGGGCCGCAAGCGCCTGATTCCCTGAGCGCCGACGCTGACCGCCGGCGTGCGGCGCACCACCCCGCGTCGCCGTGACCCGACCCTACCGCTTTCGTCCCTGCCACCGGCTGCGCAGCGCGGCCGACTTCGAGCGCGTGTACCGTAGCGGCCCGCGTGCCGGCGACGGCCTGTTCGCCGTCAACGCGCTCGGCAACGACAGCGGCTTCGCGCGACTCGGGATGTCGGTCAGCACCCGCACGGTCGGCAACGCCGTGCGCCGCAACCGCGTGCGGCGGATCATCCGCGAACTGTTTAGGCTGCGGCACGCGATGCTGCCGGCGCTCGACTTCGTGGTCACCAGCCGGCCCGGTGCGCGGGCGGCGGACCGGCCGGCGATCGAGACGAGCCTCGAGCGGCTGTTCGCCGAGGCGACCCGCAAGGTCGCCGCGGCCGCGGCCCCGGCGCCGCGCCACTGACGACCGACGGGGATCCCGATGCCGAACCGCGAGACCGAGCTCACTCAACGCCGACCGTCGCCGCTCGCGGCCGCCGCGCGCGCGCTGATCGTCCTCTATCGCTACACGCTGAGCCCGCTGCTCGGGCCGCGCTGCCGCTTCTACCCGAGCTGCTCGGCGTACGCGCTCGAGGCGATCGACAGCCACGGCGCGCTGCGCGGCCTGTGGCTCGCCCTGCGCCGCCTCGCTCGCTGCCACCCGTGGCACCCCGGCGGCTACGATCCCGTTCCCGCGCGCGCCGACCGCTGCCGGGACCCCGACTGCAAGAGCGCGCTCCATGGATAACCAACGTCTGTTCCTCTGGACCGGCCTCGCGCTGGTCCTGTTCCTGAACTACCAGGCGTGGCAGCACGACTACGCGCCGGCGCCGGCGGCCCCGACCGCCGAGAGCGCAGCGCCGCCGCCGACGGCGGCCGCGCCGGCGGCCGGCTCCTCGCTCTCGGACGCACTGCCCGCGGCGGGGCCCGTGCCGGCGACCGCGCCGGCCGCGCCGGCGCCGGGTTCGCTGCCGGCCGCGACCGAGCCCGCGGTCGCGGCCGTGCCGTCGATCCGCGTCCGTACCGACGTGCTCGACCTCGTCATCAGCACGCAGGGCGGCGAGATCCGCGAGGCGACGCTGCTCAAGTACCCGCGCCAGAAGGACACGCCGAACGAGCTGATGACGCTGCTGACGACCAGCGGCCCGGACGCGCCGTCGTTGTTCCAGTGGGGGCTGACCTCCGGCGGCACGGGCCCCGAGCCGAACCACAAGGCGCTGTTCAGCGCCGCGCAGCCGGCGTACACGCTGGCCGCGGGCCAGAGCGAGCTCAGCGTGCCGCTGACCTGGAGCGACGGCGCCGGCGTCACGGTGACGCGCACGCTGCACTTCAGGCGCGGCAGCTATGCGATCGACCTCGACCAGCACGTCGCCAATGCCGGTCCCGGGCCGTGGCATGGCCGCGCGTACTCGCAGGTGCTGCAGCACTGGCAGAAGGCCGAGCGCTCGATGTGGAACCCGGCGACCTCGTCGTTCCGCGGGCCGTCGATCTACAACGGCCGCAAGTACCAGAAGCTCGACCTCGAGAAGCCGGACGCCGACCAGCTGCCGAAGGCGCCGATCGCCGGCGGCTGGGCCGCGGCCGTGCAGCACCACTTCGTCGCGGCGATGGTGCCCGAGGCCGGCGAGCCGACCGAGTACGCGCTCGACGTCAAGGACAAGAACTTCCTGCTGCGCGAGGCCGGGCCGATGCGCGAGGTCGCCGCCGGCGGCGCGGCCGACTTCAAGGAGACGCTGTTCATCGGCCCGAAGCTGCAGGACCAGCTGGTCGCGATCGCGCCGGACCTCGACCGCACGGCGGACTACGGCACCTACCTGACGGTGCTGGCGCGGCCGCTGTTCTGGATGCTCGCCCAGGTGCACCGGCTGGTCGGCAACTGGGGCTTCACGATCATCATCGTGACCTTCCTGATCAAGCTCTGCTTCTATCCGCTCGCGCAGACCAGCGGTCGCTCGATGGCGCGCATGCGCAGCCTCGCGCCGCGCATGAAGGCAATCCAGGAGCGCTACAAGGACGACCGCGAGCAGCTCGGCAAGCAGATGATGGAGCTGTACAAGCGCGAGAAGGTCAACCCGCTCGCCGGCTGCCTGCCGATCGTGGTGCAGATCCCGGTGTTCATCGCGTTCTACTGGGTGCTGCTCGAGAGCGTCGAGATGCGCCAGGCGCCGTTCCTGCTCTGGGTCCAGGACCTGTCGACCAAGGACCCGTACTTCGTGCTGCCGGCGATCATGGGCGCGGCGATGTTCGGCCAGTACAAGCTGAACCCGGCGCCGCCCGACCCGATGCAGGCGAAGGTGTTCATGTTCATGCCGCTGGTCATGACCGTGATGATGGCGTTCTTCCCGGCCGGCCTCGTGCTCTACTGGATCACGAACACGGGGCTTTCGATCGCGCAGCAGTGGCGCATCAACAAGCTGGTGGAGGCCGAGGAGAAGAAGCCGCGCGCCTGAGGCCGGCGCCGCGGCCGGGCGCGCTCAGACGACGTGCAGCGCGAGGCGCGGCTTGCGAAACGCGTGCAGCGCGTAGCCGAGCGTGTCGCGGCCGTGGCGCCAGTAGCCCTGGTACCAGCGCTCGGCGCGCTCGCGCCGCGCCGCCGCCGCGGCGTCGTCCGGGTCGAGCGCCGCCCGCCTGAGGCTCGCGCGATAGGCGGCGCTCTCGTGCGCGTCCCACTCCGACTCGCTCAGCACCGCCGTCAGCATCAGCTCGAAGCCGGCCGCCACGATCGCGCGGGCGCTGACGCCCGGCATGCGCAGCCCTTCGCCGGCGGCTCCGAGCAGCGCGCGGTAGGCCGGCACCGGCGCGCGCCGCAGGAACGCCTCGCCGTAGACGAACACGCCGCCGGTGCGCAGCCAGCCGAGGCAGCGTCCGGCCGCGTCCTCGAGCGACTCCGCCGGGCGCCCGAGGCCGCCGAGGCCGAGCACCGCATCGAGGCGCCGCGGCGGCGCGAAGGCCAGGGCGGAGGTGGCGCGAAACTCGATGCGCTCGCCGAGCCCCTCGCGCTCGGCCACCGCGCGCGCGCCCGCGGCCAGGGTCTCGCTTCCGACCAGGCCGACGCCGTGGCAGGCGCAGAGCGCCACCACGTCGAGCAGCAGCCCGGCGGGCCCCGCGCCGAGGTCGAGCACCGACCCGCCGGGCGGCACCTCGAGCAGCTCGACGATCGCCAGCGCGCGGCGCGCCGAGACCGGCGCCGGATAGCGCGGCGCGTCCTCCGCCGCGAGCGGGGCGTCGACCGGATCCATCGCGCCGAGTGTATCGTCGGGACCGGGCGCCGGCCATCAAGGGCCGCCGGCGCCGGGAACGCGCCGCAGCCGTGACAGCCACCGACACCATCGTCGCGATCGCGACCCCGCCCGGCCGCGGCGGTGTCGGCATCGTGCGGGTCTCGGGTCCGGCGGCGGCGGCGATCGGGCGCGCGCTCGCCGGGCCTCTGCCGCCGCCGCGGCGCGCGGTCGCGCGGCACTTCCGGGACGCGGCGGGGGAGGCGCTAGACGCGGGACTGGCGCTCTGGTTCCCGGCGCCGCACTCGTTCACCGGCGAGGACGTGCTCGAGCTGCACGGCCATGGCGGCCCGGTCGTGCTCGACCTCGTCGTCGCGCGCTGCCTCGCGCTCGGCGCGCGCGCCGCGCGCGCCGGCGAGTTCTCGGAGCGCGCCTTCCTCAACGACCGGCTCGACCTCGCGCAGGCCGAGGCGATCGCCGCGCTGATCGACGCCGGCTCCGGCGCCGCCGCGCGCGCCGCGCTGCGCTCGCTGGACGGCGAGTTCTCGGCGCGGGTGCACGCGCTCGAGGCGGGCGTCGCCGAGCTGCGCGTCCACGTCGAGGCCTCGATCGACTTCGGCGAGGAGGACCTCGAGCTGCTGGCGGACGGCGGCGTCGCCGAGCGGCTCGCGGCGCTCGCGCGCGAGCTCGAGGCGCTGGCCGCGAGCGCCGAGCAGGGGCGCCTGCTGCAGGAAGGCTGCGCGGTCGTGATCGCCGGCCGGCCGAACGCCGGCAAGTCGAGCCTCCTGAACGCGCTCGCCGGGCACGACGCCGCGATCGTCACCGAGGTGCCCGGCACGACCCGCGACGTGCTGCGCGAGCGCATCAGCCTCGAGGGCCTGCCGCTGCTGCTGCTCGACACCGCCGGGCTGCGCGACAGCCCGGAGCGGGTCGAGGCGGAGGGCATCCGCCGCGCCCGCGCCGAGCTCGCGCGCGCCGACCACGTGCTGTACGTCGTCGACGCGACGGATCCGGCGGCGCTCGCGGCACTGCCGCGCGAGCTCGCCGCGCTCGCGGCCGGGCCGCCGGTGACCGTGGTCTGGAACAAGGCGGACCTCGCGGCGCCACCGGCCGGCACGGGCCTCGCGATCTCGGCGCTGACCGGGCAGGGGCTCGCGGCGCTGCGCGCGCATCTGCGGACGGCGCTCGGCTACCGGCCGGGCGAGGCCGGAGTGATCGCGGCGCGACGCCGGCACCTCGACGCGCTCGCGCGCACGCAGGGCGCGCTCGGCGCCGCGGCCGAGCGGCTCGCCGCCGCGGCCGGCACGGAGCTGGTCGCCGAGGAGCTGCGGCTCGCGCACGACGCGCTCGGCGAGATCACCGGCCGCGTCACCAGCGACGACCTGCTGGGGCGGATCTTCGCGAGCTTCTGCATCGGAAAATAGCCGCGGGCGCGCGATCCGAACGCGCTCGGGCCTGGCGGTCGGCATGCCGATCACGGGCTTCATGAGTGATGAGGCCACGGTGCTGCGCGTCGCGCGAGCCTACGAGCGCGCGACCGACTGGCACCAGCGCCGGCCGCCTGTACGGCGTCGCCCGGCTACGGCAGGTAGTCGTTCGGCGAGTTGACCTGGGCGCGCCAGCGGGCGAGGTGCACCGGGTTGTCGACGATGTGCTTCGCCAGCGGCTGATTGACGAACTTGTGGATCTTGAGGACGCCGCCCTCGGTCTCCAGGATCTGCACGCACTGCACGCGCGGCCCGCCGCCGCTGAAGCCGAGATCGAAATAGATGACGCGGCGCCGGGACGGTCCGACGACGAGGCTCGCGCCGCCGCCGCCGCCCGAGCCGCCCGCGAGTCCCATCCCCGGGACGTCGCGGATCTCGATGGTCCACGTCAAGCCGTGCTCGGCGATCCAGTTCCCGGCCGCGCGGTCGTCGCTGGCCGACTGCAGCCCCGGGCACGGACCATTTGGCGGGTACTTGGCGCCGAGGTAGCGCACGGTGTGCCAGCTGCCGAAGGTCGCCGAGGTCTTGTTGAACGCGTACATGTCCTTGCTGTTGTCGCCGACGTAGTACCAGCCGGTGGCCGGCTTGTGGTCGAACCACTCGATCCGCTCCTTCCATTCGAGCTCGGGGCAGTCGATGTCCGCGCCAGACAACGTGCCCAGCGTCCGTGGCGTGACGCGGACCCGGGCGGCGAACACGAAGTTGTGCCCGGCCGGCGAGCTGCCGCGCCCGCCGTACGGCTGAATCTTGATGTTCGGGATCGAGACGCTTTCGATGTGCATCTTCGCCTTCATGGCGCTCCCTTCAGGAACCGCTGCGTGAACCCGCGGCCGCCCGGGTGCCCCGTTCGGCCGCCGCCCGATTATGAGTGTGCCGCTGCCGTTCGGGCATCCCCCAGGCGCCACGCGGCGCCGGTCGTATTGGGCCGGCGGCCGATGTCGGGCATGATCGGCCCGGGAGGGCCGCGAGCGCCTATGCTGCTGATCCAGAATGCCGACGTCCACGCGCCGCGCCGCCTCGGCCTGCGCAACCTGCTGCTGGGCGGTGGCCGCGTCCTCTGGATGGGACCGCCGGCAGAGCTCGCCGAGCTGCCCCCGACGCTGCGCGGCGCCGGCCGCGTCCTTGACCTCGGCGGCGCGCGCCTGATCCCCGGCCTCATCGACGGCCACGTGCACGTCACCGGCGGCGGCGGCGAGGCCGGCTTTCGCACGCGCGTGCCGCCGTTGTCGCTCGGCCGCTTCACCCGCGCGGGCGTCACGACGGTGGTCGGGCTGCTCGGCACCGACGACGTCGCGCGCGGGCCGCGCGAGCTGCTCGCGGTGCTGTACGCGCTGCGCGAGCAGGGTCTGAACGCCTACGGCTACGCCGGCGGCTACCACGTGCCGCCGGCGACGCTCACCGGCAGCGTGCGCGGCGACCTCGTGTTCGTCGACGCGCTGATCGGCATCGGCGAGATCGCGGTCAGCGACCACCGCTCCAGCCAGCCGACCCTCGAGGAGCTCGTCCGCCTCGCCGCGGACGCGCACGTCGCGGGCCTGATGACCGACAAGGCCGGCATCCTGCACCTGCACCTCGGCGACGGGCCGCGCGGCCTCGAGCTGGTGCGACGGGCGCTGGCCGAGACCGAGCTGCCGGCCCGGGTCTGGCACCCGACGCACGTCAACCGCCGCCGCGCGCTCTTCGAGGAGGCGCTCGCGCTCGCGCGCGCCGGCTGCACCGTCGACCTGACGGCGTTCCCGGTGGCCGCCGGCGAGGACGCCTACAGCGCGGCCGAGGGCCTCGTGCGCTACGCGGCGAGCGGGGCAGCGCCCGAGCGCATCACGGTCAGCTCCGACGCCGGCGGCTGCCTGCCGGAGTTCGACGCCGACGGGCGCGTCACCGGCATGGCGGTAGGCTCGGCCGGCGCGCTCCTCGCGACGCTGCGCGAGGCCGGCGCGCTCGGCCTCGCGCTCGAGGCGGCGCTGCCGGCCTTCACCGCCAACCCGGCGCGGCTGCTGCGGCTGCCGCGCAAGGGCGTGATCGCGGCCGGCGCCGACGCCGACCTGGTCGCGCTCGACGCGACAGGCGGCGCGCGGACGGTCATCATTGGCGGCGAGGTGCACGTCGAGGACGGCGCGGTCGTCCGGCGTGGCAGCTTCGAGAGCTAGACGACAGGAGCAGCACGGGTGCCGAGCAAAGTTCCCGACGGCGAGACGCGCGGCTGGATCATTCCGATCGGCGGCGCCGAGAACAAGGAGAACGACCGCCACATCCTCGAGCGCTTCGTGCGCGTCTCGGGCGGCCGCGACGCCGACATCGTCGTGATCCCGACCGCGAGCCGCATGAACGAGACCGGGCCGCGCTACGAGAAGCTGTTCGCCGACATCGGCGCCGCGCGCGTCACGGTCATGGACTTCGACACGCGCCGCGACTGCCAGGAGCCGGGGCGGCTGCGGCGCCTCGAGGAGGCGAGCGGCATCTTCTTCACCGGCGGCAACCAGCTGCGGCTCTCGACGCTGCTCGGCGGCACGCCGGTCGCGAAGCTGATCCGGCTGCGCAACGCACGCGGCGTCGCGGTCGGCGGCACGAGCGCCGGCGCGAGCGTGCTCTCCGAGCACATGATCGCGTTCGGCGACGAGGGTGCCTCGGTGATCTCCGGCAGCGTGCGGCTCGCGCCCGGGCTCGGCCTCACCAACCGCTTCATCATCGACCAGCACTTCCGCCAGCGCGACCGCCTCGGGCGCCTGCTGACGGCGCTCGCCTACAACCCCTTCGCGGTCGGCATCGGCCTCGACGAGGACACCGCCGCCTTCATCGGCCCGGACGAGACCGTCGAGGTCGAGGGCAGCGGCGGGGTGACGATCGTCGACGGCGCCGACGTCAGCTACTCGTCGATGGACGCTGTCAGCGAGGGCCAGCCGGTCTGCATGCTGGGCCTGAGGCTGCACATCCTCGTCGCCGGCGCCACCTTCAACCTGCACACCCGCGTCGCGACGCCCGGCGCGCTGGTGCAGCCGAAAGAGTGACCGCGGCGGCGCGGGCCGCAGCCCCCGGATCGGAGCGGGACCGCGCGGCGCGACGCGCGCCGGTCCCCGGACGCGAATTCCAGAGCGACTGAGCAGCCACCATGCGCATCCTCGATCGTTCCGTCTACGTCGGCCCGTCCCTGCACGCGCACTTCCCGGTCATCCGCCTCGAGCTCGACCTCGGCAGCCTCGAGGCGTGGCCCACCGGCCGCCTCGGGCCGGGCTACGTCGACGCGCTCGCCGCTGCGCTGCCGGGCCTCGCCGAGCACGGCTGCTCGTACAACGCGCCGGGCGGCTTCTACCGGCGCATGCGCGAGGACGAGGGCACTTGGCTCGGCCACGTGCTCGAGCACGTCGCGATCGAGCTGCAGAATATCGCCGGCGAGGAGGTGACCTTCGGCAAGACCCGGAGCGCCGGTCCGCCGGGCGTGTACACGGTGGTCTACGAGTACGCGCAGCGCGACGAGGGCATCGCCGCCGGCGAGCTCGGCCTGAGGCTTCTGTGCTCGCTGCTGCCGGCCGAGATCCGCCCGGCCGACGCCGTGCCCGAGGGCTGGAGCTGGCCCGAGGCGCGCGACGAGTTCATCCGCTTCGCGCAGCGCCGCGCGCTCGGCCCTTCGACCGCATCGCTGGTGCGGGCCGCCGAGGCGCGCGACATCCCGTGGCTGCGGCTCAACGAGCAGTCGCTGGTGCAGCTCGGCCACGGCAAGTACCAGCAGCGCATCCAGGCGACCGTCACCGGCCGCACGCCGCACATCGCCGTCGAGCTCGCCAGCGACAAGGAGGAGACCAACAAGATCCTCGCGACGCTCGGCCTGCCGGTGCCGAAGCAGGAGCTGGTGCAGAGCGAGGGCCAGGCGGTGCGCGCCGCGCGGCGCATCGGCCTGCCGGTGGTCACCAAGCCCTACAACGGCAACCACGGCCGCGGCATCTCGATCCGGCTGAACTCGGACGAGGAGGTCGCGCAGGGCTATCTGGTCGCGCGCGAGCACTCGCGCTCGGTGGTGGTCGAGTCGTTCCTCGAGGGCGACGACCACCGGTTGCTGGTGGTCAACGGCGAGCTCGTGGCCGCGACCCGGCGCACGCCGGGCCACGTCGTCGGCGACGGCGTGCACACGATCGCGGCGCTGATCGAGATCGTCAACCAGGACCCGCGCCGCGGCGTCGGCCACGAGAAGGTGCTGACGCGGCTCGAGCTCGACGCCCAGGCGCAGAAGATGCTCGACGCGCTCGGCCTCAGGCCCGACTCGGTGCCGGCGGCGGGCCAGGCCGTGTACCTGCGCTCGACCGCGAACCTGTCGACCGGCGGCACCGCGACCGACGTCACCGACATCATCCATCCCGACAACCGCGAGATGGCCGAGCGCGCGGTGCGCGCGATCGGCCTCGACGTCGGCGGCGTCGACTTCCTCTCCAAGAACATCGCCGAGAGCTACCGCAAGATCGGCGGCGGCATCTGCGAGGTCAACGCCGCGCCCGGCTTTCGCATGCACGTCGCGCCGAGCGAGGGCACGGCGCGCGACGTCGCGACGCCGGTGATCGAGATGCTGTTCCCGCCCGGCACGCCGACGCGCGTGCCGATCGCCGCGGTGACCGGCACCAACGGCAAGACCACCACCGCGCGCATGCTCGCGCACCTCACCAAGATGGGCGGCTACACGCCGGGACTCACCACCACCGACGGCGTCTACATCGACGGCCAGCGCACCGTGTCGGGCGACATGACCGGCCCGGTCTCGGCGCGCATGGTGCTTGCCGACCCGCAGATCGACATCGCGGTGCTCGAGACCGCGCGCGGCGGGCTGCTGCGCGCCGGCATGGGCGTCAACGAGGTCAACGTCGGCGCGGTGCTGAACGTGCAGGCGGACCACCTCGGGCTGAAGGGCATCGACACGCTCGAGCAGCTCGCCGAGGTGAAGCGCATCGTCGTCGAGATCGCGAGCGACTGCGCGGTACTCAACGCCGACGATCCGCTGGTGCTGCGGATGTCGGGCTACACCGAGGCCAAGCACATCTGCTACGTGACCCTGAACCCGCAGCACACGCTGGTGCGCGAGCACATCCGCGCCGGCGGCCGGGCCTGCGCGCTCGAGGCGGGCGTCAACGGCCAGATGATCACGCTCTACGACCGCGGCGGGCACATCCCGCTGCTGTGGACGCACCTGATCCCGGCCACCCTCGAGGGCCGCGCGACGCACAACGTGCAGAACGCGATGTTCGCGGCGGCGATGGCGTTCTCGCTCGGCATCAAGCTCGACGCCATCCGCCAGGGCCTGCGGACCTTCGACACCACGTTCTTCCAGGCGCCCGGCCGCATGAACGTCTTCAACGAGCACCCGTTCAAGGTGCTGTTCGACTACGGCCACAACGCGCACGCGGTCGCGGCGATGGCCGACCTCGCCGGACGGCTCGACGTCGGCGGCCGGCGGATCGTCGTGCTGGCGGGGCCGGGCGACCGCCGCGACGAGGACCTGGTGGCGATCGCGAACGCCGTGGCCGGCCGCTTCGACCACTACATCTGCCGGCGCGACGACAACCTGCGCGAGCGTCAGCCTGACGAGGTGCCGAAGATCCAGGCCGCGGCGCTGCGCGCCGCCGGAGTCGCCGCCGGCTCGATCGAGGTGATCCCCGACGAGCAGCAGGCGATCGACGCGGCGCTGCGCATGGGCGAGCCGGGCGACCTGGTGCTGATCTTCGCCGACGCGCTGGTGCGCTCGTGGAAGCAGGTCACGAAGTTCAGGCCGGCGGGCGCCGCCGCGAGCGCGCCGCCGCCGGCGCGCCGCGCCGAGGAACCGGCCGCCGCGCCGCCGCCGGCCGAGGCCGGGCCCTCGTCATTCAGCCTCGAGGGCGTGATCCGCGACGAGCGCGGCGTGCGGCTCGCGCCGGAGGCCGAAGACTGAACGTCCAATTCGAGCTGCCGTTCGCCGACTCGAGACGGCTGACCGGCAGCAACCTGTTCTTCGCCGCCACCGGCGCGGTGCTCGAGCTCGCCGGCGTGGCCGCCGACGAGGCGCTGATCGAGGGCTGGCGGGCGCGGGTCGGGCGCGGGCGCGCGCGCCTCGGCTGGGCCGAGGCCCGGCTCGCGGTGCGGCCGCACGCGCGCGGCACCTCGCTCGCGATCGCGGCGCCGCCCGACCAGCTGTTCGCCGCCACCGAGCTCAACGAGTGGGCGCTCTGTGCCACCCTCGCCGCGCGCGACCCGGCGCGCTGGGCCGGGCTCGAGGCGGGGCTGCTCGCGGCCGCGCTCGAGGAGGCCGCCGACCCCGCCACCGTGGTCGCGCCGGTGCTCGAGGAGGCGGCGGCGCTCACGCGCCTCGCCGCGCTCGCCGGCCGCGAGGCGCGCCCGGCGCTCGTGGCGCTCCTGGACGCCGCGCAGGCGCGCGGCCTGCCGCACGTGCTCGACGAGACGCTGCTGACGCTCGGCAGCGGCGCGCGCTCGCGCGGCTACGCGCTCGAGGCGCTGCCGGCGCCGGCGGCGGTGCCGTGGGCCGCGCTCGGCGACATCCCGACGGCGCTGGTCACGGGTTCGAACGGCAAGACCACGACGGTGCGCCTGCTCGCGGCCTGCGCGCGGGCGCACGGCTGGCGCGCCGGCTTCAACTGCACCGACGGCGTGTTTCTCGACGGCGAGGCGCTGGCGAGCGGCGACTACTCCGGTCCCGCCGGCACGCGCCGCGTGCTGCGCGAGCCGCGCGTCGAGGCGGCGATCCTCGAGACCGCGCGCGGCGGCATCCTGCGGCGCGGCATCGCCGCCTCGCAGGCGCAGGTCGCGGTGGTCACGAACGTGAGCTCGGACCACTTCGGCGAGTACGGCATCCACGACCTCGACGGCCTCGCCGACGTCAAGCTCGCGGTCGCGGCGGTGGTCGCGCAGGACGGGCTGCTGGTGCTGAACGCCGACGATCCGCTGCTCGCCGCCAAGGCCGGCGGGCTCGCGGCGCGCTTCGGGCGCCGGCCGCCGCTCGGCTGGTTCGCGCACGACGCCGATGCCGCGGCGCTGGTCGCGCACCGCCGCGCGGGCGGCGCGACCGCCGGCGTGCGCGCCGGGCGGCTCGCGGTCGCGGCCGCCGGCCGCGAGCACGACCTGGGCCCGGTCGCGGCGATGCCGCTCAGCGTCGACGGCGCCGCCGCCTACAACGTCGCCAACCTCGCCGCCGCCGCGCTCGCCGCGGTCGCGCTCGGCATCCCGCCGGCGACGGTCGCCGCGGTCTGCGCGCGCTTCGGCGCCGACCCGGCCGACAACCTCGGCCGGCTGATGCGCTTCGACGTCGGCGGCGTGCAGGTGCTCCTCGACTACGCGCACAACCCGGACGGGCTGCGCGGGCTGCTCGGCGTCGCCGCGCACCTGCGCGGCGCCGGGCGGCTCGGGCTGCTGCTCGGCCACGCCGGCAACCGCCGCGACGAGGACATCGAGGAGCTGGCGCGGGTCGCGGCCTCGTTCCGGCCGCAGCTCGTGGTCATCAAGGAGAACGAGGCGCACCTGCGCGGCCGCGCGCCGGGCGAGATCCCGGCGATCCTGCGCGCCGAGCTCGTGCGCGCGGGACTCGCCGAGGACGCGCTGCCCGTGTGCCCGACCGAGCTCGAGGCGGCGCGCCGCGCGCTCGCGTGGGCGCGCCCCGGCGACGTGCTGGCGCTGCTCGTGCACTCGCCGGCGGCGCGCGCCGCGGTGCTGGCGCTGCTGCGCGCGCCGGGGGCGGCGCCCGTCGCCTAGGGCCGGGGCCTGCTACTTCGCGAGCTGGAACAGCAGCGAGGACACCCAGCCCTTGTTGCCGAGCTCGTCCTCGACCTCCCACATGACTTCCTGCTTCTGGCCGGTGGGGTAGAGCATCATGCCGGGATCGAGCGTGCGCACCACCTTGCTGCTCGGCGAGGCCGCCGCGTACATGCGGCCGGGCTTCGCCATCGTCACCGCCTGCTGCTCGTTCGCGGCGCTCGCGTTGTCGGGCAGCTCGGCGAACTTCTTCACGAGGTCGGTGTAGGCCTGCAGGTAGGCGAGCGCGATCACCTGGCCGATCTCGGTGTTGTCGTAGCCGGTCGCGCCGCCCGCGCCGAAGGCGCCGCCGGTGAACAGGCTGCCGCCCGCACCCCAGCCGAGGTCCGTCTTGGTCGAGTGTCCCTCGGTGAGCGCCACCTGCTCGGTCGAGCGCACGTCGGTCACCGTCAGCGTGACGTCGGCGGTCTTCTTCTTGATGTTGAGGCCGCCGAGCGCGGCGCCGGCGGCGCCCGGCACCAGGCCGCCGAGCAGGCCGCCGATGCTCTTGCCGCCGGCGTTGCGGTTCTGGGACACGAGGTCCGGCACCAGCACGTAGTCGGCGGCCTTGATCTGGCCTTTGCCGACGTTGGAGCGCCCGCGCAGCTCGCCGGAGGAGGCGAGGTCGCGCTCGGTCTTCGCGGCCGCCAGCCCCTTGCCCCGGTCCACCAGCGTGAAGCAGCCGGACTTGTTGACGTAGATCTTCAGCAGCGCTTCGGGCGAGGCCAGCTGGTACTCGGTCCACCAGTTGTGCTGCGGCTCGATGACCGAGATCGCGCCGTACTTCTTGGGGCAGGTCGGGATCTCCGCTTCCTTCTTGGCGCGCTCGTCCTGCGCCGTCGCGGCGAGGCACGCGCCCGCGGCGAGCAGCGCGGCGGCGCACAGGCAACCCCCGCGCGCGAGGCGGACACTGAGCGACGACGACATGGCTCCCCCTTTGCCTGCACCGGGCAGCGACTGTGCCCCGACTATAGCCCACGGCTCTCGGCGCCCGCTAACCGGCGCCGCGGCCCGAGGGCGGCGCGGACCCGCCGCCACGGCGGCGGCGCGATCCGGCACAATCGGACGCGCGGCCGCAGCGCGCGGGACGGCGGCCGCGGAGGGGCGCATGACGAGCGCGGGCGACGAGCGTATCGCGGCCGCGCGCTGGACGGCGGCCGAGCGCGAGAGCTTCTTCAGCGCGATCGCCCGCCACCGGCGCGCCTCGTGGCGCGTGACGCTCGCCGCGGCGTTCGCGACGGCCGTGATCGCGGTCGTGGTGGCAGTGCTCCTGAGTCCGCTGCTCTACTGCACCGCAGGACTCGTGCTCGACCTCGTCAACCGCCTGCGGCCGGCGCCGGACCTGATCGGGGCGAGCGTGCGGCTCCTGCGGCCGCTGCTTGCCGCGCCGCGTGCGGTGCCGCTCACGGTCTGGGCGCGCGTCACTCTGCTCGCCGCGGCGCCCGGGCTCGTGCTGCTCGCGCTGTCGGCACTCGGGCTGCGGCGCATGCTCAGCGACGCCGCCTGGTTCGCGAGCGGCGAGGTGCCGGGGCGCGCGCCGGACCGGAGCCGGCTCGCCGAGCAGCGCTTCGCGAACGTCGTCGAGGAGATGTGCCTCGCGGCGCAGCTGCCGCCGCCGCGCATCCGGGTGCTCGAGGCCGCCGGCGCCAACGCCGCCGCGCTCGGCCGCGACGAGCGGCACGCGACGATCGTCGTCGGCGCGCCGCTCCTCGAGCTCCTGAACCGCGAGCAGCTGGAGGGCGTCGCCGGCCACCTGGTCGGCGCGATCGCCAACGGCGACCTCGCGATCGGGCTGCGCACCGCGGTGACGCTCGCGCTCTTCAACCTGCTCGGCCGCCTGAGCGAGGCGCTCACCGACCGCCGCCCGCTCGGGCGGCTGCTCAGCCTCGGCGTCGCGTTCGCCGCGCCGCGCGGCGCCGCGGCGCAGCGGCTCGCGGCCGAGATCGCCGCGCCGTTCGGCGCGGAGCAGGGCCGCGCGCCGGCGGCCGGCCCGAGCGGGCGCAGCTGGCGCGACTGGCTGGTGTTGCCGATGGCGGGACCGGTGATGATCGCCGGTTTCTTCAGCGCCTTCGTCGCGGCGCTGCTGCTCGCGCCCGTGATCGCGCTCGCCTGGCGCCAGCGCAAGTACCTGGCCGATGCGACCGCGGTGCGGCTGACCCGCGACCCCGACGGACTCGCGGGCGCCCTGCAGGTGCTCGCCGCGGCCCGCACCGGCGCCGGTCTCACGCCCTGGGCCGCGCACCTCGCCCTCCTGCCCGGGCCGGGAGGCGGCCTGCTCGGCGGCTCGGTCGTGCCGCTCTTCCCCGGGCTCGCGCGGCGCGAGCGCTCGCTGCGCGCGCTCGGTGCGCACGTCGTGCCCGGCCGCATCGGGCTGCCGCGCGCCGCGTGGCTGTTCATCGCGGCGCTCGCGGCTCTGCTCGCGCCGGCCTGCGGCGTCGTCGTCTACCTGCTGCTCGTGCTCTCGGTCGCGATGTCGGGCATGTTCCTCGTCGTGCCGGCGGCGATCCTGCACGCGATCCTGCGGTGAGCGCGCACCGCGGCGGCCGAGCGTTGCCGAGCGCGGCGCCGGCCGCTAAGGTCACGCGGCGGGGCGGTCGCGGCTGATCGCCTGCGGACGAGGACGCCGTGAAACCGACCGACCAGACCCCCGCCGACCCGCCCGCCGCGGAAGGCACGACGCTCAGGCCCGCGCCCGGGGCGCCCGCGGCGGCGCCGCCGGCCACGCTCGCCCGCCCGCCGACGGCGGTCAGCGCGCCGCCCGCCACGGTCGCGCGCACCGGTACCGTCGCCGCCGCGCCGCCGGGCACCGCCGAGACGCTGCTGCGGCCCGCGCCGCGCGCGGCGGGCAGCGCGGCGCGCGCCGCCGTGACCGAAGGGGCGACCGTGCAGCGGCGCTTCGTGCTCACCTCGATGATCGGCGCGGGCGCCATGGGCGAGGTCTGGCGCGCCAAGGACCTGATCCGCGAGCAGGCGCGCAACCCGCATCCGTTCGTCGCGCTGAAGCTGCTCAACGCGGACAGCGCCCGGCACCCGGACGCGTTCGTCGGCCTCGAGCGCGAGGCGAGCAAGGCGCAGAAGCTCGCCCACCCGAACGTGGTCACGGTCTACGACTTCGACTTCGACCCGGACCTCGCGCGCGCGTTCATGTCGATGGAGCTGCTCGAGGGGCAGCCGCTCGAGGACCTGATCCGCCGCACGCGCGGCAGCGGCGTGACGCGTGCCGAGGCGCTGCCGATCATCGAGGGCGTGACCGACGGGCTCGCCTACGCGCACCGGCGGCACGTCGTGCACTGCGACCTCAAGCCCGGCAACATCTTCGTCACCGGCGACGGCGTGCCGAAGATCCTCGACTTCGGCATCGCGCGCGCGGCGCGCGGCGACGCCGCGGCGACCGAGGCCGACGACGACGGCTTCCAGGGCTACACGCCGGCCTACGCCTCGCCGCAGCTGATCGCCGACGAGGACCCGGCCCCGGCCGACGACGTGTACTCGCTCGGCGTGCTGCTCTACGAGCTCTTGAGCGGCCGGCACCCGTTCGGCGGCGCTGCCGCGGACGCGGCGCGCGCCAAGGGGCTGAAGCCGGCGCCGCTCAAGGGGCTGAAGGCGCGCGAGTGGCGCGCGATCGAGCGCGCGCTCGCCTTTGAGCGGCCGGCGCGCTGGCCGGACGCGGCGGCGTTCCGGCGCGCGTTCCAGGGCACGAGCGCGCTGCCACGGGTGCTCGGCGCGCTCGCGCTCGTGCTCGCGGTCGCGGCCGGGATCTTCTGGTACCGCGGCTGGCGCGCCGAGCAGCCGGAGCTGCCGCTCGAGCAGTTGCCGGCGGCCGTGCAGGAGGCGTTCCGGCGCGAGGTCGGCGACGGCGACCGGGCGTGGGAGCTGGTGCAGGCCGGCCAGACGTTCCTCGTCAACGACGCGCTCGAGCACTACGGCAGCGCCTACGACCTGCACCCGCGCGACCCGCGGGCGGTCGCGGGCCTCAGGCGCGCCGCCGACTTCGCGATCGAGAAGCTGCTCGCCGCCGCCGACCGCGACACGGCGCTCGCGCAGCTCGAGGACCTGCAGCGCAAGAACGCGTTCCTGACGAGCTACCCGCCGCTCGGGCGCGCGATCGCGACGCTGAAGGCGCGCTGAGGCGCGCCCGGCGCGGGCTGCGGCAGCGGCGCGCGGCCGTCGAGCCACGGCGCGAGGTCCGCGAGGATCGCCGGCCACGCCTGCGCCCAGCAGCAGGCGTGGTCGAAGTCCGGGAAGTCGCCGACGATCTCGCCGGCGTGGGCCGCGAGGTAGCCCGCGATCAGCGCCCGGGGCACCACCGCGTCGCGCCCGCCGGTGAGGTGGGCGAGGCGCGCGGGCGCGGCCGGCGGCGCGAGCCGCGCGGGGTCGAGGCTCCCGGCCAGCGGCCGGTAGCGGTGGAACTCGGCCCACGCGCCGACGTCGAGATTGGCCGCGACCGTCACCACCGCGCGCACTCCGGCGAGCCGCGCGCCGAGGAGCGTGGCGAGCGCGCCGCCGCCGCTGTAGCCGACCAGCACCGCGTCGGCGTGGCCGCCCTCGGCGAGCGCGCCGCGGATCACCGCGGCGAGGCTCGCGACCACCGCCTCGGAGTAGCGGGCATCGGTCCAGAGCGCGGGCCCGCAGCCCGGATCGGCGGCGAGCCCGAAGTAGCACGGCCGGCCGAGGTAGAGCACCGCGCCCGGCGTCTGCGCCGCGAGCTCGAGCGCGAGCGCGCGGTGCGGCGTCGGGTCGCCGGCGACGCGCGTGCCGCCGGCGACGAACGGCCGGCCGTCGCCCTCGATGAACACCCACAGCGGGTCGCCCGGCGCCCCCGCCGTGCGACGCTGCATGACGACGTGGCGAAACGGTGCGCCGGCGACGGTGCGGACCGCGAACCCATGCGCATCGGCGAAGCGCGCCGCGGGACCGGTCGCGCTCGCGCAGCCCGCCGCGAGCAGCGCCGCGAGGCTCGCGAGCGCGCCGCGAACCCGTGCCGGCGGCGCTCGTTGTGCGCCGCAGCGCGCGTGCCGCGCCGGCTCGCGTCCGGCGTCCCGCTTCCTAGCCAATGCCTGCCCCCGGCGTTACTCTCGGCCATTATGCGTACCCGCCCCGTCGCCTTCCTACTCGGCTCCGCCGCGCTCGTGCTGCTGGCCGCAGGCCCGGTCCGCTCGGCGGATCCCGCGACCAAGGCCCGCGAGGGAATGGCCGCGCGCCAGGACCTCGAGATCGTCGACTGCCTGCTGCCGCCGCAGGTGCGCCAGCTCGGCAACACCTCCTATCTGGCGGCGCGGCGCCCGATCCGCACGACCACGTCCGACTGCCGGATCCGCGGCGGCGAGTACGTCGCCTACGACCGCGCCGACTACAAGTCGGCGCTGCACGTGTGGATGGACGCGGCCACCGCCGGGGATCCGGAGGCGATGACCAACGTCGGCGAGATCTACGAGCGCGGCCTCGGCGGCACCCCGAACTACGAGGCGGCCGCGATCTGGTACCAGAAGGCCGCCGACAAGGGCTATTCGCGCGCGCTGTTCGACCTCGGCACGCTCTACGAGCAGGGCCAGGGCGTCGACAAGGACCCGGTCAAGGCGCTCAACCTGTACCGGCAGGCCTGGGGCCTGCCGGCCGACAACCTGATGTTCGAGTCGGCGGCGCGCAGGCAGCAGGAGGAGCTGCGCGCCGAGCTCAGCCGGACCGTGGCCGAGAAGGACCAGCAGGTCGAGGTGCTGAAGAAGCAGCTCGAGCGCGCCGAGGCCGACCTCAAGAAGCGCCAGGCGACTTCGCCGGCGGCGCCGGCCGCGCCGACGGCCTCGAGCGCCGAGGTCGAGACGCTGCGCCGGCTGGTCGAGCAGCTCGAGGTCGAGAAGATGGCGGCGCAGAAGAAGCTCGGCGCGGTCGCGCAGACGCGCGCGCCGGCCGCCGCCACCGCGGTCGCGCCGCTCGACCCGAAGGCGATGGCGCGCGTCGCCAAGGGCCTCGACTTCGGCCGCTACTACGCGCTGATCATCGGCAACCAGAACTACAGCGCGCTCGAGAACCTGAAGACGCCGCGCGCCGACGTCGAGCGCATCGCGCGGGTGCTGAAGGACAAGTACGGCTTCACGGTGCAGGTGCTCGAGGACGCCAACGACGTCGCGGTGCTGAAGGCGCTCAACGACTTCAACAAGGTCCTGAAGCCGAACGACAACCTGCTCGTGTACTACGCCGGCCACGGCTACCGGCTGCCGTCGGCGACCGGCACCTCGGGCTTCTGGCTGCCGGTCAACGCCGACCCGCCGCCGACCGACACGTTCTGGATCCCGAACGAGCAGATCACCGGCCACCTCGGCCGCATCGAGGCGCGCCGCGTGCTGGTGGTCGCCGACTCCTGCTACGCCGGGCTCCTCTCCACCGAGCCGAGCTTCCTGTTCCTCGGCGACGGCGCGCAGTTCTCGCTCGACTACGTGAAGTTCAAGCTGCCGAAGCGCTCGCGCCTCCTGCTCACCTCCGGCGGCGACGAGCCGGTGCTCGACACCGGCGGCGGCGGCTACTCGGTGTTCGCCAAGGCCTTCGCCGACGTGCTCGACGAGAACGCCGAGCTGCTGCCGAGCCCGGCGCTGTTCGCCCAGGTGCAGGCGCGCGTCAAGGTCGCGGCGGCGCGCCTGCAGTTCAAGCAGGTGCCCGAGTTCAAGTCAATCAAGGGCGCCGGCCACGAGGTCGGCGACTTCTTCTTCGTGCCGCTCGCGTACGGGCGCAGCTGAGCGCCGCCCGGCGCTAGAAGTGTGTCTGCACCCTGAGCCCCGCGGTCAGGTCACCGTAGCTCCCGGCGCCGTAGCCCTGCAGCCGCTGGTACTCGATGTAGCCGGCGACACCGTGCTTGAACTGCACCGAGGCGCCGCCGGCGAGCTTCCAGTAGGAGCTGTTCGGCGGGTCGCCCTGCACGATGATCTGCGCGTCGGTGCCGCCGAGCGGATCGGCGGCGAAGTGCATGCCGAGGAGCGGCGCTGCGCTGTCGAACTCGTGGATCCACTGCGCCCTGAGGTGCGGCAGGATCACGCCGATCGAGGTGTTCCAGGCGAGGTTCATCTGCAGCCCGACGTTCGCGGTCGAGCTCTTGATCGTCTGCTCGTCGATCGACAGGTTGAGGCCGGTGGCGCCGGTCTCGGTGAAGGAGCTGATCGTCGAGCGCAGGTAGGCATAGCCGACCATCGGCGTCACGGTCAGGCCGCCGAGCGCGACGTCGTAGCCGAAGGACAGGGTGCCGTTCCAGGTGCCGCCGGTGGTCTCGCCGACCGCGGTCTCGTCGACCGTCGAGCCGCTCTCGACGTAGACGATGTGGCGCGTGGTCGTGTAGCTGTCGTGGCCGTAGTTCACGAGCCCGTCGACGTAGAGGTTCTTGTAGAGGTACCCCGAGCCGTACAGCGAGCCGTTGAAGGCATGGGTGTCGAGGCCGCCGCCGACGGTGCGAAAGCCGATGCCGGCGCGCGCCAGGCTGAAGGCGAGCCCGAGCACCGACTGGCTGCCGACCCGGTAGTCGCCGCCGAAGGTCGCGGTGACCTGGTGGCCGTCGAAGCCGTTGTCCGCGGTCGAGGCGCTCTTGCTGCCCTTGCCGTAGGTGCCGCGCAGCCACAGGCCGAGCTTGTCGCTGAGCAGGCCGTCCGGTGCGGCATCGGCACTCGCGCCGCCGCCGAGCGCGTCGCGGGCGATGCCGAAGAGCTCGGCGAGCGACACCGGCCCGTTCGCGGTGTCGAGCGTCAGGTCGGCGACGTTGAGGCCGCGGGCGCCGGACCTGAGCGCCATCATCCGGTCGAGGACGTTGGCGGTGTGCGACTGCGCGAACATCAGCGTCTGCGACTGGAAGCTCGTGAAGTCCTGGCCGCCGATCGCCGACAGCGCGGCGGCGCGGGTCACCGGGTTCGGGTCGAGCAGGATGCCGTTGCAGTGCCCGAGCAGCGCCGCGGGCTCCGGCGGCGGCGGGTTGTCGCTGTTGTAGATGGCGGCGAGGCGCGGGCAGACGGTGTCGAGCGCCTGGCCCACCGACTTCTGGTTCGGCGTCAGCCCGGCCATCGCGCCAAGCGGCGGGTTGACCGTCAGCGGCGTGTTCGCGGTGAAGGTCCCGGCGCCGGGGACGGTGTACGAGGCGGTGATGGTGGTGGTCCCGGCGGCCTGCGCGGTCGCCTCGTAGGGCGTGTTCGGGTTGAGGAACGCCGCGGTCGCGGGTGCCGAGGAGGTCCAGAGGGCCTGCGTCGTGACGTCGGTGACCGTGCAGCCGCCATTGCCGTTCGAGACCGAGAAGGTCGCGTCGTAGAACACGTTGGTGGTGATCAGCACGGTGCTGTTCGCGGGCGTCACCACGAGGCCGGGGCAGACGGTCTGGGCCTGGGCGAGCGCGGTCGCGCCGAGGAGGCCGAGTGCGGCGGCGAGGCGCAGCAGCGCAGGCGCGAGGCGCCGGCGCGGGGTCGAGACCGGCGGGGCCGGATTCCGTTCGTGCGTCATGGTGCCATCCCTGAGCGCAGGAGAGGCGCTCGCGGGGACGGAATACCTCGCAGGCTGCATTACGTCAATCGCCGGGTGCGGGACCCGCACCGTGCCGGCCGCCGCCGGCGGCACGATCCGCCGGCCTGCCGCGCTGCAAAATTTCGCCGCGGCGAGTGCGGCCGGGCGGGCGCTGGCTCGACTGCCTCGGTCGCAACGCTATATAGTCCCTCGTCGCCCCTCGGCCCAGCGGCGGGCGCGCGCGTGGCCGGCCAGTGCAGCGGGCCCGCGTGCCGAAACATCAGAAGACTCGGTCGGGAGGGCAGCCGGATGCCACCGCGGGCGCGAATGGACCAGGGCGCGTGATGGAACCACCGGAACTGGAACTGCTGAAGGCTCCGACCGCGGCGGCGCCGCCCTGCGGCCCGAGCCTCGAGGACAGCCCCGAGCTCGCCGCCTTCAACGCTTATCGCGTCTTCGGCCAGTCCACCGCCTGGGAGCAGCCGCCCGACTGGCGCGAGCTGCGCGGCCGCGCGCTCGAGACGCTCGGCCGGTCGAAGGACATCCGGATCCTCGCCCACTTCGCGGCCGCGGCGCTGCGCACCGACGGCCTCGCGGCGCTGCTCGCGAGCCTCGGCGTCGCCGCCGACTGGCTCGAGGGCTTCTGGGAAGGCGTCTATCCGGGCCTCGACGAGGAAGGCATCTTCCGCCGCAACGCCCTCAGCTGCTTCGCCGACCGGATCGCGATCATCGATGCGCTCAGGCGCGCGCCGCTGGTCGCGAACCGCCAGCTCGGCGCGTTCTCGCTGCGCGACCACGAGCTCGCGCAGGGCACGCTGCAGCCGACCGAGGCCGATACCCACGTCAAGGACGCCGCGCAGGTCGCGGCGGCCTTCGCCGCGATGGAAGGCGCCGAGCTCGCGGCGCTGGTCGGCCAGGTCGAGGCCGCGCAGGCGGCGCTGAAGCGCATCGAGACCAAGACGCGCGAGGCGATCGGCACCGAGGGCACGCCCGACCTGCAGCCGCTCGCGCAGCAGCTGCAGAAGATCCTGGCGCTGCTGCGCGAGCAGCTCGCCGCGCACCCGAGCGGCGCGGGCGCGGACGCGGCCGCGGGCGGCGCCGCCGAGGGTGCGGCCGGCGGAGGCGTGGGCGGACCGATCCGCTCGCGCCAGGACGCGATCCGGGCGCTCGATGCGGTCGCGGCGTTCTTCCGCCAGACCGAGCCGTCGAGCCCGGTGCCGCTGTTCGTCGAGCGCGCCAAGCGCCTGGTGGCGAAGTCGTTCCTCGAGGTGCTCGAGGACATGATGCCGGATTCGGTCGCGCAGGCCCGCCAGGTCGGCGGCGTGCGCGAGGCGGAATGACGATGCGCGAGGCGCGCGGCACCGCGGCGCCGGTGTTCGAGTCGAGTTGCTAACGCGATCCAATCAGGAGGTCCGTCGTGGCCAAGCAGAGCAGTGCCAAGTTCATCGCCCGCAACCGCGCGCCGCGCGTGCAGATCGAGTACGACGTCGAGCTGTACGGTGCCGAGAAGAAGGTGCAGCTGCCGTTCGTGATGGGCGTGCTCGCCGACCTGTCGGGCAAGCCGGCCGAGCCGCTGCCGGGCGTCGCCGACCGCAAGTTCCTCGACATCGACGTCGACAACTTCGACAGCCGCATGAAGGCGATGAAGCCGCGGGTCGCCTTCCAGGTGCCGAACACGCTGACCGGCGAGGGCAACCTCAACGTCGAGCTCACCTTCGAGAGCATGGACGACTTCTCGCCGGCCGCGATCGCCCGCAAGGTCGACTCGCTGAACAAGCTGCTCGAGGCGCGCCAGCAGCTCGCCAACCTGATCACCTACATGGACGGCAAGAGCGGTGCCGAGGAGCTGGTCAGCCAGCTGCTGCAGGACCCGGCCTTGCTGAAGTCGCTCGCCGCGAGCAAGAAGCCCGACGAATCCGGCTCGGCCTGAACCGTAGAACACAGCAGGAGACCTGAGCGATGGCCCAATCCAAAGCCCAAGAGGGCAAACTCGCCGAGGCGATCGAGAGCGGTGACTTCGCGGCATTGCTGCAGAAGGAGTTCAAGCCGAAGACCGACGAGGCGAAGAGCGCCGTCCAGCAGGCGGTGATGACGCTGGCGCAGCAGGCGCTCAGCGACACCAAGCTCATCGGCCGCGACGTCGTGCAGTCGATCGAGGCGATCATCGCCGAGCTCGACCGCAAGATGTCGGAGCAGATCAACCAGATCCTGCACCATGCCGACTTCCAGAAGCTCGAGGGTGCGTGGCGCGGTCTCAGCTACATGGTGAACAACACCGAGACCGACGAGATGCTGAAGATCCGCGTGATGAACATCAGCAAGCAGGAGCTCGGCAAGACGCTGAAGCGCTACATGGGCACGGCCTGGGACCAGAGCCCGCTGTTCAAGAAGATCTACGAGGCCGAGTACGGCCAGTTCGGCGGCGAGCCGTTCGGCTGCCTGGTGGGCGACTACTACTTCGACCAGAGCGCGCCGGACGTCGAGCTGCTCGGCGAGATCGCCAAGATCTCGGGCGCCGCGCACTGCCCGTTCATCGCCGGCGCGAGCCCGACCGTGATGCAGATGGGATCCTGGCAGGAACTCGCCAACCCGCGCGACCTGACCAAGATCTTCACGACGCCGGAGTACGCCGCGTGGCGCTCGCTGCGCGAGTCGGACGACGCGCGCTACATCGGCCTCGCGATGCCGCGCTTCCTGGCGCGCCTGCCGTACGGCGCCAAGACCGCGCCGGTCGAGGACTTCGACTTCGAGGAGGACACCGCCGGCGCCGACCACAACAAGTACGCCTGGTCGAACGCCGCTTACGCGATGGCGACCAACATCACGCGCTCGTTCAAGCTCTACGGCTGGTGCTCGCGGATCCGCGGCATCGAGTCCGGCGGCGCGGTCGAGGGCCTGCCGGTGCACACCTTCCCGAGCGACGACGGCGGCGTCGACATGAAGTGCCCCACCGAGATCGCGATCAGCGACCGGCGCGAGGCCGAGCTCGCCAAGAACGGCTTCATGCCGCTGGTGCACCGCAAGAACTCGGACTTCGCCGCGTTCATCGGCGCGCAGTCGCTGCAGAAGCCGGCCGAGTACGACGATCCGGACGCGACCGCGAACGCCGCGCTCGCCGCCCGGCTGCCGTACATGTTCGCGTGCTGCCGCTTCGCGCACTACCTGAAGTGCATCGTCCGCGACAAGCTCGGCTCCTTCAAGGAGCGCACCGACATGCACCGCTGGCTCAACAACTGGATCATGAACTACGTCGACGGCGACCCGGCGAACTCGTCGGAGACCACCAAGGCGCAGAAGCCGCTGGCGGCCGCCGAGGTGACCGTGGAGGAGGTCGAGGGCAACCCCGGCTACTACACCTCGAAGTTCTTCCTGCGGCCGCACTACCAGCTCGAGGGGCTGACGGTGTCGCTGCGGCTGGTCTCGAAGCTGCCCTCCGCCAAGGCGGCGTGAGCGGCGCCGGGCGCCCGGCCTCGACAGGGACAGCGGAACCTTTCACGAATCTAAGGGAGCGCGGACATGGCAGCGGCGGACTACTTCCTCAAGCTCGACGGCATCACCTCCGAGTCGCGTGACGACAAGCACAAGGGCGAGATCGAGATCGCCAGCTTCAGCTGGGGCGAGTCGAATGCCGGCACCGCCGGCTTCGGCGGCGGCCAGGGCGCCGGCAAGGTCGCGGCCGGGGACTTCACCTTCGTGAAGCGCTTCGACAAGGCCTCGCCGCAGCTGTTCATCGCCTGCGCCACCGGCTCGCACTACAAGACCGGCACGCTCACGGTGCGCAAGGCCGGCGGCGGCCAGCAGGAGTACCTCAAGTTCAACTTCGAGGAGGTCTTCATCAGCAGCTACAACGTCGCCGGCGGCGGCGGCGGCGGCACCGACTCGGTGCCGATGGACACCTTCTCGATCAACTTCGCCTCGCTCGAGGTGATCTACAAGGAGCAGAAGGCGGACGGCACGCTCGGCGGCGAAGCCAAGCAGAAGTACAACTTCGCCGAGAACAAGAAGATCTAGGGGCGGAGTCCGCGGCCACCGCCCGGCCCCGGGCGGCGGCCGGCCGGTAGATCGCCGCGACGGACCGGCTGCCGGGCGCGCGGGCTGGAGGCAGTGACGTGGCAATCGCCGACATGTTCCTCAAGGTCACGTCCAAGACGGCCGGCGAGCTCAAGGGCGAGGCGCGGGACGCCGACCACAAGGAGGAGATCGACGTGGTCTCCTGGTCGTGGGGCGCGCGCTCGCAGGGCTATGGCGGCGCCGGCCACCGCACCTACGAGACCGTCGACGTCGTCAAGCGCGTCGACTCGGCCTCGACCGGGCTGCTCGCCGCGCTCGCCAACAACGCCGTCTGCGCCGCGAAGCTCACGGTGCGCAAGGCCGGCAAGACGCCGGCGGAGTACCTCATCATCGATCTCGAAAAGGTCAAGATCAGCTCGATCGACCTCGAGTCGCGCGAGTCGGAGCTGTTCGAGCGCGTCAAGCTCGCGTTCGAGAAGATCACGGTCACCTACCGCAAGCAGGCGGCGGACGGCACGCTGGGCGGCGCCATGACCTTCAGCGACGACCGGCGACCGCAGGGCAGCTGAGGCAGGGCGGAGGATCACGATGTCCAGAACCGCGGCTGAGCGCGCTCTCAAGGACGGCGACCTCGCGGCGGCGCGACGCGAGCTGCAGGACGCGGTGCGCGCTGAGCCGGCCGCGGCCGACCTCCGGGTGTTCCTGTTCCAGCTGCTCGCCGTCGAGGGCGAGTGGGAGCGGGCGCTGAACCAGCTCGACGTCGCCGGCGAGCTCGACGCCGCGAACCTCGCGATGGTGCAGATGTACCGCGAGACGCTGCGCTGCGAGCTCTTGCGCGCCGAGGTGTTCGCCGGCCGGCGCTCGCCGCTCGTCTTCGGCCAGCCGGAGCAGTGGCTCGCGCTGCTGATCGAGTCGCTGCTGGTGCAGAACACCGAGCGCGCGGCGGAGTCTGCCGGGCTGCGCGAGCGCGCCTTCGAGGCGGCGCCGGCCACCGCCGGCACCGTCGACGGCACGCCGTTCGGCTGGATCGCCGACGCCGACATGCGCCTCGGGCCGGTCTGCGAGGCGATCGTCAACGGCCGCTACTACTGGGTCCCCTTCGAGCGCATCGCGCGCCTCGACCTCGAGGCGCCGGCGGACCTCAGGGACTTCGTCTGGGCGCCGGCCCACCTGCAGTTCACGAACGGCGGCGAGGTGGTCGGGGTGGTGCCGACGCGTTACCCCGGCACCGAGTCGAGCGCCGATGCGGCGCTCAAGCTCGCGCGCAAGACCGCCTGGGACGAGGTCGAGCCGAACGTGTTCCGGGGGCTCGGGCAGCGGGTGTTCGCGACCGACAACGGCGAATACCCGGTGCTCGACATCCGCTCGATCCGGATCGAGCCCGCGGACAGGGGCGAGGGGTCCGGCGTCGATGGCTGAGCTGACCCCGCAGGAGCGCCTGCAGCCGGCGCTCCTCGACCGGCTCACCGACGAGGAGCCCAGCGAGCGCTCCGAGCCGCGCGAGCGGCGGGTGATGTCGCGGAGCCGCGTGCGCCAGGCGGTGCTCAGGGACCTGGCGTGGCTCTTCAACACCACGCGGCCGGGCGAGGAGATCGACTTCGACGAGGCGCCCGAGGCGCGGCGCTCGGTGCTCAACTACGGGCTGCCGGCGCTCTCCGGCACCTCGGCCTCGATGCTCGAGCCGGCCGACCTCGAGAAGCGCATCCGCGAGGCGATCAAGGACTTCGAGCCGCGCATCCTGCCGGAGACGCTGCGCGTGCGCGCGGTCGTGGACGCCGACGCCCTCGACCACCACAACGTCGTCGGCATCGAGATCCACGGCCAGCTGTGGGCCCAGCCGGTGCCGCTCGAGCTCCTGGTGCGCACCGAGATCGACCTCGAGACCGGCAAGGTCGAGATCGCCGACCTCGCCGGCACGCAGGGAGGCTGAGTGGATCCGCGGCTGCTGCAGCACTACAACACCGAGCTCCAGTACCTGCGGGAGATGGGGGCGGAGTTCGCGCTGCAGTTCCCGAAGATCGCCGCGCGGCTCGGCATCGAGGGGCTCACGGTCGTCGACCCGTACGTCGAGCGCCTGCTCGAGGGCGTGGCGTTCCTCGCCGCCCGCGTGCAGCTGAAGCTCGACGCCGAGTTCCCGCGCTTCACGCAGTCGCTGCTCGAGATGGTGCACCCGCACTACCTCGCGCCCACCCCGGCGATGCTGATCGCGCAGCTGAAGCCGGATCCCGGCGAGGCCGGCCTCGCGACCGGCTACCGGCTGCCGCGCGACACCGGGCTGCAGAGCCTGATGGGCAAGGGCGACGTGACCGCCTGCGAGTTCCGCACTGCCGCGGAGGTGCGCCTGTGGCCCGTGGAGGTGGCCTCGGCCAGCTACTTCAGCTACGCCCCGGACCTGCCGCTCAGCAGCCTGCCGATCGCGCAGCGCATCAAGGGCGGCGTGCGGCTCAGGCTCCGGACCACCGCCGGCCTCAAGTGGAACGAGGTCGCGCTCGAGTCGCTGCGCTTCTACCTCGGCGGCCGCGAGGACGTGGCGCTGCGCCTCTACGAGCTCATGGCCGGCGACACGATCGGCGTGCTGGTGCTGCCGACCCAGCGGCCGGCGCCGTGGTACGAGCTCGCGGCCGCGGGCGCCGTCACGCCGGCGGGCTTCGGCGACGAGGAGGCGCTGCTGCCGGTGGCCGCGCGCACCTTCCAGGGCTACCGCCTGCTGCAGGAGTACTTCACGTTCCCGCAGCGCTTCCGCTTCGTCGACGTCGGCGGGCTGGCGGCCGGCGTCCGCCGCCACAAGGGCGAGGAGCTCGACGTCGTGCTGCTCTTTGGCCGCGCCGAGGCGCAGCTCGAGAGCCTGGTCGACGCCGGCAACTTCGCGCTGCACTGCACGCCGGCGCTCAACCTGTTCCCGCGGCGCGCCGACCGGATCCACGTCGAGGACGGGCAGTTCGAGTTCCACGTCGTCCCGGACCGCACGCGGCCGATGGACTTCGAGGTCTACCAGGTGACCCGCGTCACCGGCTTTGGCAGCGGCAGCGACGCGGAGCAGGAGTTCCGGCCGCTCTACGCCGCGCAGACGCTCGACGACGAGGGCGCCTCCGCCTACTTCACGGTGCGGCGCGAGCCGCGGCTGCCGTCGACGACGCAGAAGGCGCGTGGCGCGCGCTCGAGCTACATCGGCACCGAGCTGTTCCTGTCGATCGTCGACCCGAAGGCCGCGCCCTACGACAGCGACCTGCGGCAGCTGTCGATCGAGACGCTGTGCACCAACCGCGACCTCGTGCTGCAGATGCCGCTCGGCGTCGGCAGCACCGACTTCACGCTCGACGTCGCGGCGCCGGTGGTCGCGGTGCGCTCGCTGGCCGGGCCGAGCCGCCCGTACGCGCCGCTGGTCGACGGCGCGCTCGCCTGGCGCGCCGTCAGCCACCTGTCGCTCAACTACCTGTCGCTGCTCGACGCCAGCAAGGCCGAGGGCGCGACCGCGCTCAGGGAGCTGCTCGAGCTCTACGCCGCCGCCGGCGGCGCGACCGCGCGGCGGCAGATCGACGGCGTGCGCTCGGTCGCGGTGCGCCCGGTGGTGCGTCGCCTGCCGGCGCCCGGGCCGATCGCCTTCGGCCGCGGCCTCGAGATCACGCTCGAGCTCGACGAGCTCGCCTACGAGGGCGCGAGCGCGTTCCTGCTCGGCGCGGTGCTCGAGCGCTTCCTGGCGCGCCACGTCTCGATCAACTCGTTCACCGAGACCGTGCTGCGCTCGCAGATGCACGGCGAAATCCACCGCTGGGTGCCGCGATGGGGCGAGCGACAGATCCTGTAGCGCTGCTGGGCGCGATCGAGAAGGCGCCGTACGCCTTCGACTTCTACGAGACGCTGCGGCGCCTCGAGTGCGCCCACGGCGACAAGCCGCGCTGGGGTCAGGCGCTGCGGCCCGCGGACGAGCCGGTGCGCTTCGGCCAGGAGCCGTCGCTCAGCTTCGCGCCGACCGCGCTCGCGGCGTTCGAGGCCGCCACCGAGACGGCCCCGCCGCGCATCTCGGTGTACCACTTCGGGCTGCTCGGCCCGAACGGGCCGCTGCCGCTGCACCTGACCGAGTACGCCCGCGACCGGCTGCGCAACCACGGCGATCCGACCTTCGCGCGCTTTCTCGACCTGCTGCAGCACCGCTTCATCGTGCTGCTGTACCGCGCCTGGGCGCAGGCCCAGCCGCACGTCAACCTCGACCGCCCGGCGGACGACCACTACGCCACCTACCTCGGCGCGCTGTACGGCGGCGGCACGCCGGCGATGCGCGGCCGGGACGCGGTGCCCGACTACGCGCGGCTGCACTACGCCGGCATCCTCGCCCGTCAGGTCCGCAACGCCGAGGGACTGACCACGATCCTCGCCGGCTACTTCCGGGTCCCGGCCGAGGTCGAGACCTTCGTCGGCCACTGGCTCGAGCTCGCGCCGGCGGAGCGCACGCAGCTCGGCGGCGCCGGCGCCACGCTCGGCTCGCGCGCGGTGCTCGGCCAGGCGGTCTGGGACCGGCAGCACAAGTTCCGGATCGTGCTCGGGCCGCTGGCGCTCGACGTCTACAAGAGCTTCCTGCCCGGCGGCAGCCGGCTGCACGAACTGGTCGACTGGGTGCGCACCTACCTCGGCTTCGAGCTCGACTGGGACCTGAAGCTCAAGCTGCGGCGTGACGAGGTGCCGCTGACGCGCCTCGGCGGCGGCACGCGCCTCGGCTGGACCAGCTGGCTCGGCCACCGCCAGAGCGCCGGCGAGGCCGCGGACCTGTGTTTGGACGCCGAGACCCAGCTTGCCCGGGTCAGGGGAACCGCATGAGCGAAATCAGCCGCACGACCTCCTTCTCCAAGCTCAACCCGCTCGCCTACAAGGCGATCGAGAGCGCGTTCGTGTTCTGCAAGCTGCGCGGCAACCCGTACGTGGAGCTGGTGCACTGGGTGCAGCAGATCCTGCAGGGCCAGGACTCGGACCTGCACCGCATCGTCAAGCACTTCGAGCTCGACGGCTCGCGGCTCGCGAAGGACATCACCGAGGCGCTCGACCGCCTGCCGCGCGGCTCGACCTCGATCTCGGACCTCGCCGAGCCGGTCGAGACCGCGGTCGAGCGCGGCTGGGTGTACGCGACGCTGATGTTCGGCTCCGGCCAGATCCGCACCGGCCACCTGGTGGTCGGCATGCTCAAGACCGGCTCGCTCCGCAACGCGCTGATGGCGATGTCGCGGCAGTTCGAGCGCCTCAAGGCCGACACGCTGACCGAGGACTTCAACCGCATCGTCGCCGGCTCGCCCGAGGAGCAGATGACGACCTCCGAGGCGGGTGCGCCCGGCGAGGCGAGCGGCGCGGTCGCGCCGGCGGCGCTCGGCAAGCAGGAGGCGCTCAAGAAGTACGCGACCGACCTCACCGAGCGGGCGCGCCAGAACCGCATGGACCCGGTCACCGGCCGCGACGAGGAGATCCGCCAGATCGTCGACATCCTGATGCGGCGCCGGCAGAACAACCCGATCCTCACCGGCGAGGCCGGCGTCGGCAAGACCGCGGTGGTCGAGGGCTTCGCGCAGCGCCTGGTGCGCGGCGACGTGCCGCCCGCCCTCAAGGACGTGTCGCTGTGGTCGCTCGACATCGGCCTGTTGCAGGCCGGCGCGAGCATGAAGGGCGAGTTCGAGAACCGCCTCAGGCAGGTCATCGACGAGGTGCAGGCCTCCGCGAAGCCGATCATCCTGTTCGTCGACGAGGCGCACACGCTGATCGGCGCCGGCGGTGCGGCCGGCACCGGCGATGCGGCCAACCTCCTGAAGCCCGCGCTCGCGCGCGGCACGCTGCGCACCATCGCCGCCACCACCTGGGCCGAGTACAAGAAGTACATCGAGAAGGACCCGGCGCTGACCCGCCGCTTCCAGGTCGTGAAGGTCGACGAGCCGGGCGAGGACAAGGCGATCCTGATGGTGCGCGGCGTCGCCTCGGTGCTCGAGAAGCACCATCGCGTGCAGGTGCTCGACGAGGGCCTCGAGGCGGCGGTGCGCCTCTCGCACCGCTACATCCCGGGCCGGCAGCTGCCGGACAAGGCGGTGAGCCTGCTGGACACCGCCTGCGCGCGGGTCGCGATCAGCCAGCACGCCGTGCCGCCGGCGCTCGACGACTGCCACCGGCGCATCGAGGCGCTCTCGACCGAGCTCGAGATCATCGAGCGCGAGGCGGCGGTCGGCATCGACATCGGCAGCCGCAAGACGTCGGTGGAGTCCAAGCTCGCCGACGAGGAGAAGCGCCGCGGCGAGCTCGATGGCCGCTGGCAGAAGGAGAAGGCGCTGGTCGAGCGGCTGCTCGCGATCCGCGCCGACCTCCGGCGCGGCGCCGGCAAGGTCGAGGGCACCGGCAGCAAGCTCGAGCAGGCAGCCGAGGCCGCCAAGGCCGGGGCGCCGCCGGCCGCCGCCGCGGCCCCGCCCGTCGACCGCGACAAGCTGCTCGCCGAGCTCGGCACGCTGCAGAAGGAGCTCGCGCTACTGCAGGGGGATTCGCCGCTGATCCTGCCGACGGTCGACGAGCAGGCGGTGGCCTCGGTGGTCGAGGACTGGACCGGCGTGCCGGTCGGGCGGATGGTCAAGAACGAGCTCGAGGCGATCCTCGGCCTCGCCGACACGCTCAACAAGCGCATCATCGGCCAGCGCCACGCGCTCGAGATGATCGCGCGGCGCATCCAGACCTCGCGTGCCAAGCTCGACAACCCGAACAAGCCGATCGGCGTGTTCATGCTGTGCGGCCCTTCCGGCGTCGGCAAGACCGAGACCGCGCTGACGCTGGCCGAGGCCCTCTACGGCGGCGAGCAGAACGTCATCACGATCAACATGAGCGAGTTCCAGGAGGCGCACACGGTCTCGACGCTGAAGGGCGCGCCGCCCGGCTACGTCGGCTACGGCGAGGGCGGGATCCTCACCGAGGCGGTGCGCCGCCGGCCGTACAGCGTGGTGCTGCTCGACGAGGTCGAGAAGGCGCACCCGGACGTCCACGAGACCTTCTTCCAGGTCTTCGACAAGGGCTGGATGGAGGACGGCGAGGGCCGCTACATCGACTTCAAGAACACCATCATCCTGCTGACCTCCAACGTCGGCACCGAGCTCATCATGACGATGTGCAAGGACCCGGAGCTGATGCCGGCGCCGGAGGGCATCGCCAAGGCGCTGCACGCGCCGCTGCTCAAGGTGTTCCCGGCGGCGCTGATCGGGCGGCTGGTCGTGATCCCCTACTACCCGCTCAGCGATGCGATGCTGTCGAGCATCGTGCGCCTGCAGCTCGGCCGGATCGCGAAGCGCGTCGAGCAGCACCACGGCATCCCGTTCCAGTACGACGACGCCGCGGTGAAGCTGATCGTCAGCCGCTGCACCGAGGTCGAGAGCGGCGGCCGCATGATCGACGCGATCCTGACCAACACCGTGCTGCCGGAGATCAGCCGCGAGTTCCTGACGCGGACCATGGAGGGCAAGACGCTCGCCAGGGTGAGCCTCGGGGTCAGCGGCAGCGACTTCGCCTACGGCTTCGACTAGCGGCGCCCGGTCGGCAGCATGGCGGAGGTCGGCGCACCGAAGCGGCACGAGGTCGGGCTCAACGAGGCCATGGCCATCGCGCTCAAGTTCCAGAAGGAGGGCCACCTCGACGCCGCCGAGAAGATCTACCGGCAGGTGCTCGAGCACCTGCCGGGGCACGTCGACGCGACGCACTACCTCGGCCTGATCGCCTTCGAGGCCGGCGACCTGGCGGCGGCCGAGCGCATCATCGGCTACGCGATCGCGGCGGCGCCGCAGCACGCGGATGCGCACAGCAACCTCGGCCTCGTGCTGCGCGCCCAGGAGCGCCTCGCCGACGCCGAGGCGGCGTTCCGCCGCGCGATCGCGCTCAACCCGGCGCATGCCAACGCCTACTCGAACCTCGGCATGGTGCTGCGGGCGCTGGAGCGGCCCGAGGAGGCCGAGCAGACCTACCGGAGCGCGATCAAGGCGAACCCCGAGCACGCCGAGGCGCACCACAACCTAGGCGCGCTCTTGGCGGCGACCGGCCGCGTCAAGGAGGCCGTCTACGAGTTCAGCGTCGCGACCACGCTCGATCCCGCCCACCGCCAGGTGTGGCGCTCGCTGGCGCACGCCTACCACCGGATCGGCGACCGCCCGAACGCAGTGCGCGTGGCCCGCGAGTGGCTGGCGCGCGATCCGGCCGACCCGGTCGCGCAGCACACGCTCGCGGCGGTCTCCGGCGAGGACGTGCCGCCGCGCGCCGCGGATGCCTACGTCGAGCGCGTGTTCGACGACTTCGCCGAGAGCTTCGACTCGCGCCTCGGCAGCCTCGGCTACCGGGCGCCGGCGCTGACCGCGAAGCTGCTCGAGCTCGTGCGCGGGCCGGGCGACGGCTCGGCCGAGGTGCTCGATGCCGGCTGCGGCACGGGCCTGTGCGCCCCGCTGCTCCTGCCGTACGCACGCCGGCTGGTGGGCGTCGACCTGTCGGCGGGCATGCTCACCAAGGCGCAGGCACGCGGCCTCTACCACGAGCTCGCCAAGGCCGAGCTCACCGCCTACCTCGAGGCGCACCCCGGGCGCTTCGACATCATCGTCTCGGCCGACACGCTCTGCTACTTCGGCGACCTGGACCGGGTGCTGGCCGCGGCCGCCGCGGCGCTCAGGCCGGGCGGCACGCTCGTGTTCACGGTCGAGTATGCGGAAGGCAACACCGCCGGCTATGCGCTGCAGGCGCACGGGCGCTACAGTCACTCCCGCGCCTACGTCGAGGCCTGCCTCGGTCGCGCCGGCCTCATTGCCGAGATCCAGAGCGCGCAGCTGCGCATGGAAGGCGGCGAGCCGGTCGTCGGCCTGGTCGTCGCCGGCACGAAGCCCGCGTCGATGGCGGCCGCGGCACGCGGCGGCCCTGGCGCCTCGCCGGGCGCGGACTGAGGGGAGGGGCTCATGGCGCCATCCAGTCGGGACATGGAGATCGACACCAAGCTCGGCGCGGACGTGCTGCTGTTCCGCGGGCTGTACGGGCGCGAGGAGCTCGGCCGGCTGTTCGAGTACCAGCTGGACCTCATCAGCGACGACGCCGGCGTCAAGTTCGACGACATCCTCGGCACCGCCGTCACCGTCAAGCTCGCGCTGCCGGAGGGCGGCAAGCGCTTCTTCAACGGCTACGTCACCCGCATCGCGCAGGTCGGGACGCTCGGCCGCTACGCGCGCTACGCGGCGACGGTGCGGCCGTGGCTGTGGTTCCTGACGCGCACCGCCGACTGCCGGATCTTCCAGGACATGACGGTGCCCGACATCATCAAGAAGGTGTTCGGCGACGAGAAGGCGGCCGACTTCGACGACAAGCTCACCGGCAAGTACCACAAGTGGCCGTACTGCGTGCAGTACCGCGAGACCGACTTCAACTTCGTCAGCCGGCTGATGGAGCAGGAAGGCATCTACTACTATTTCAAGCACGACGACGGCCGCCACACGCTGGTGCTCGCCGACGCGCCGAGCTGCCACGACCCCTTCCCGGGCTTCGCCGAGATCCCGTACCGCGACGACAACGACGACTCCGGCGACGACACCGACTCGGTGAGCGCCTGGGAGTTTGCGAGCGCGATCCAGCCGGGGATCTTCGCCCACGACGATCACGACTTCGAGCGCCCGAGCGTCGAGCTGATGGCGAAGAAGAGCCACTCGCGCAAGCACGAGCACGCCGACTACGAGGTCTACGACTTCCCGGGCGAGTACATCCAGAAGCCGGACGGCGAGCAGTACGCCGCCGCCCGCATCGAGGAGCTCGCCGCGCAGTTCGAGATCGCGCAGGCCGCGAGCAACGCGCGCGGGCTCGCCTCCGGCTGCACCTTCAAGCTGACCGACCACACGCGCGACGACCAGAACCGCGAGTACCTGGTGCTGTCGGCGAGCTACGCGCTCGAGTACAGCGAGTACGAGTCGCTGCCCGAGTCGGCCGACTCGGGCTACCGCTGCAGCTTCGAGTGCATGACCAGCAAGCAGCAGTTCCGGCCGCAGCGCACGACCCCGAAGCCCGCGGTGCAAGGGCCGCAGTCGGCGGTCGTGGTCGGGCCGTCGGGCGATGAGATCTACACCGACAAGTACGGCCGCATCAAGGTGCAGTTCCACTGGGATCGCTACGGCAAGAAGGACGAGAACAGCTCCTGCTGGGTGCGCGTCTCCTACCCCTGGGCAGGGAAGAACTTCGGGGCGATCCACATCCCGCGGATCACCCAGGAGGTGCTGGTCGACTTCCTCGAGGGCGACCCCGACGAGCCGATCGTCATCGGCCGCGTCTACAACGCCGAGCAGATGCCGCCATGGGGCCTGCCGGACAACAAGACGCAGTCGGGGATCCTGACGCGCTCCTCGAAGGGTGGCGCGGCCGCCAACGCCAACGCAATCCGCTTCGAGGACAAGAAGGGCTCCGAGCAGCTCTGGATCCACGCCGAGAAGAACCAGGACATCGAGGTCGAGAACGACGAGACGCACTGGGTCGGGCACGACCGCACCAAGACCATCGACCACGACGAGACCACGCACGTCAAGCACGACCGCACCGAGACCGTCGACAACAACGAGTCGATCACGATCGGCGTCAACCGCACCGAGCAGGTCGGCGCGAACGAGAAGATCGCGATCGGCGCCAACCGCACCGAGTCGGTCGGCGCGAACGAGACCATCAGCATCGGCGCCAACCGCACCATCACGGTCTCGGCGAACGAGACCGCGACCGTGGCGGTGGCGCGCACGCATTCGGTTGGCGCCAACGAGGCCATCGCGGTGGGCGGCGCCCAGGAGATCGCCGTCGGTGCGGCCCAGGCGGTCACGGTCGGCGCGGCGCAGTCGATCAACGTCGGCGCCAGTCAGACGACCAACGTGGGAGCCGACCAGAGCGTCAACGTCGGCGGCGGACAGACGACGTCGATCGGCGCCGACGAGACCCGCAGCGTCTCCGGCGCGCGCGCGACCTCCATCGCCAAGGACGACTCGCTCGACGTCGGCAAGAACCTGTCCATTACCGCTGCGGACTCGATCACGATCACGACCGGCGATGCGAGTATCACGATGAAGAAGGACGGCACGATCTCGATCAAGGGCAAGGACATCACGGTCGAGGGGAGTGGCAAGATAAACGTCAAGGCCTCGAGCGATATCGTGATGAAGGGCAGCAAGATCACGCAGAACTGAGCGGCCCTCGGGGCCGGGAGAGCGGACATGAGCGCCAACTTGAAGGACCGCCCGAACGTAGACGACACCAATGAGGAGCCGGTTGAGCAACCGCTGGCCGCTACACTGCCCGGCGCTATCGTCGGCGCACTGATCGGCTTCAAGGATGAGGGCCGTACACCACTCGTGCTTTTCGCCGGGCAACGCGGCTCGGCCGCCGTCGCCGCGCGCGCAACCATCGACCTGCACGGCGTTCACATCGGCCGTCAGGTATTGCTCGTGTTCGAGCGGGGCGACGCGACGCGCCCGATCATCGTCGGCTGGGTACGCACCGACGAGGGCCAGGGGCTCGCCGACGCTCCGGGCAACGTCGAGGTCGATGCCGACGGCGAGCGCCTGATCGTTTCCGCCAAGGAGCAGCTCGTGCTCCGCTGCGGGAAGGCCAGTGTGACGTTGACCAAGGCAGGAAAGGTGCTGATACAGGGCACCTATCTCTCGAGCCGGTCTTCCGGAGTCAACCGGATCAAGGGCGGCTCCGTCCAGCTCA
>DATKOP010000097.1:0-16655 GCA_035524595.1 Steroidobacteraceae bacterium
CGCCGCCGCCGCGCCCGGCACCGGCGCCCCCGCCGCCGCCGCGCGTGGCACCGCCGCCGCCCGCGCCGCCACCGCCGACCGCGCGCGGCACGACTGCGCCCGCGACGCCGACCCGGTCCACCGCGACGTCGACACCGGCCGCGAAAGCCCCCGCTGCCGCCAGGCCCGCCGCGGGCCCGGCGCGTGGCGGATCCAAGCGCGAGTCGCGCGGGGCCACCGGCAAGCAGGCACGCCTGCCGGCGGACGGATCGCAGGAGGCCGAGATCGTCGCGGACGCGGTTCGCCTGCTGAAGTGGGGCCGGCAGTGGCACGAGCTGCCGGAGGCCATCGCCCGCATCGCCGGCCGGCCGGGCGTGGTCGAGGTGCGCAAGTGCCTGCGCAGCTTCAAGGCCGAGATCGAGAAGGCGGCGGCGGAGTAGCGCGCGCGGCGGCGGTTGGCAGCGACGCGGCGGTTGCGTACGCTGCCGGCCGACAGGCGCCAGCGGCGCCGGCCTCCGAGGACCACTGCATGTCGTTCATCCGTTCCGGCCTCGTCGCGTGCACCGCGCTGCTGGCCGCCGCCGCCGGCGCGCACCCGCCGGCGCCGTCACCGGCCGAGCAGGCCATCGACTACCGCCACTCCGTCTACCACGTGATCGCGTGGAACGTGCACAAGCTGAGCGACGCCGTCGACGGCAAGGTGCCGTTCGACAAGGACGCGTTCGCGCTGCAGGCGGCGCGCGTCGCGATGCTGGCGCCGCTGTTGCCGGAGGGTTTCCCGGACGGCTCCTACGTCGCCGGCAAGACCGATGCCAAGCCCGACATCTGGCAGAAGCGCGCCGAGTTCGACGAGCTGATGAAGAAGCTGGCCGCGAAGAGCGCGGCGCTCGCCGAGGTCGCCAAGAGCGGCGACCTCGCCAAGTCCAAGCCGGCGTTCAACGAGCTGACGCAGGTCTGCAAGAGCTGCCACGACAAGTTCAAGAAGAAGGACGACTGACGGCGCCGCGGCTCAGAGGTCCAGCACGACCTCCGGTGCGGTGGCGATCAGGCAGAGCAGCAGCGCCGCGAGCGCGATGACGATCAGCAGCGCGAGCCGGACGCGCTGCTGACGGATGGCCGCGTCCGGGCCGACGCCGCGCTTGTAGCCGGTCACGAGCGGCCACACCAGATCGTCGCCGAGCGCGAGCCGGTAGTAGAGCACCGCCAGCACGTGCAGCGTGACGGCAGCGAGGATCGTGTAGGCGAGGCGCACGTGCCACGCGCTCAGGCGGTTGCTCAGCCGGCCGTCGACGTAGCCGTACAGCGGCCCGGCGTGGCTGATCTCGTCGTTCGCGAACAGGCCGAGGCCCGCCTGCGCGCCCACCAGCACGATGAGCGCGAGCGCCATCCAGCCGCCGAGCGGCGTGTGGCCGGCGCGCGGCCGGTGCGCGGCGGGCGTCAGGTCCGGCAGCGAGGCGAGCACCGCGCGCGGGCCACGCACGAAGCCGGCGAAGCGCGCGTCGGCGGGGCCGACGAAGCCCCAGGCGACTCGAAACAGCGCCAGCACCAGCGCGCTCACGCCGCAGGCGCGGTGCGCGGCGAAGGCCGTGCTGCCGAGCCAGTTCGTCACGAATGCGCCGCTCACCGCCAGCGCCAGGCCCCAGTGCGCGAGGCGCAGCGGCAGGTCCCAGACGAGCCGCGGGGTGTCGTCGCCCGCCGTGGTCGGCGTTGGTCTTGGGGGTCTCATGGCGCACACCGGGAGCGGATTCGGGCATTGTACGCAGCCGGCGCCCGGCGGCGCGCCGCCGGGCGCCTCGCGCCGGTAGCCATTGCGCCGGGCGGCGCGCTTTTGCAAAATCGCGCGCCTCCCGGCCCGGGAACTCGCCCGGGCCGGCCGAGTCACAGGCGACGAGATGATCGAAGTCAGCGCGCTCACCAAGACCTTCGCCGAGATCACCGCGGTCCGCGACCTCACCTTCGCGGTCGGGCCCGGCGAGATCCTCGGCTTCCTCGGCCCGAACGGCGCCGGCAAGTCGACCACGATGCGGCTGATCGCCGGCTTCATCGCGCCGACGTCGGGCACGGCGGCGGTCTGCGGCCACGACGTCGGCCGCGAGCCGCAGGCGGCGCGGCGCGCCCTCGGCTACCTGCCGGAAGGCGCCCCGGCGTGGCCGGAGATGACGCCGCGCGCGTTCCTCGGCTTCATCGCCGATGTCCGCGGGCTCGCGGCCGAGCACCGCCGGCGCCGGCTCGCCGACACGATCGGCCGCCTCGGCCTGGAGCCGGTCCTCGACCAGCCGATCGAGACGCTGTCGAAGGGCTTCAAGCGCCGCGTCGGGCTCGCGCAGGCGATCGTCCACGACCCGCCGGTGCTCGTGCTCGACGAGCCGACCGACGGCCTCGACCCGAACCAGAAGCACGAGGTGCGCACGCTGATCCGCGAGATGGCGCCCGGCAAGACCATCGTCATCTCGACGCACATCCTCGAGGAGGTGCACGCGGTCTGCACGCGCGCGATCATCGTCGCCGGCGGCCGGCTGCTGGCCGACGAGCGCCCGGCGCAGCTCGAGGCCCGCTCGCGCTACCACAACGCGGTCACGGTCGCGCTCGCCGACCGCGCCGAGCTCGGTCGCGCCGAGCAGGCGCTCGCGGCACTGCCCGAGGTGGCCGCGGTGGAGACCGACACCGCCGAGGCGCGGCTGACGGCGCTGCCGCGGCCGGGTGCGGCGCTGTACGCCGCGGTCACCGCGCTCGCGGCGCGCGAGCGCCTGGCGCTCAGCGAGATCCGGCTCGAGAGCGGCCGGCTCGACGAGGTATTTCGCGCCATCACCACCGGCACGGACGGTGCGCCGTGAACGGCCTGCTCGCGGTCTACCGGCGCGAACTCGCGAGCTATTTCGCGACGCCGCTCGCCTACGTCTTCATCGTGATCTTCCTGCTGCTCGCCGGCGCATTCACGTTCTGGCTCGGCGGCTTCTACGAGCGTGGCCAGGCCGACCTCGCGCCGTTCTTCAACTTCCACCCGTGGCTGTATCTGTTCCTGGTGCCGGCGGTGGCGATGCGGCTGTGGGCCGAAGAGCGGCGCAGCGGCAGCATCGAGCTGCTGCTGACGCTGCCGGTGCGGCCCGGCGTCGCGGTGCTGGCGAAGTTCCTGGCCGCCTGGACGTTCGTCGCGCTGGCACTGGCGCTGACGTTCCCGATCTGGATCACGGTCAACTACCTCGGCGCACCCGACAACGGCGCGATCGTCGCCGGCTACATCGGCAGCCTGGCGATGGCCGGCGGCTTCCTGGCGATCGGCAGCTGCCTGTCGGCCGCCACGCGCAGCCAGGTGATCGCCTTCATCCTGACGGTGGTCGTCTGCTTCGTGCTGCTGCTGGCCGGCTATCCGCTCGTGCTCGACGCGTTTCGCGGCTGGGCGCCGGCGCCGCTGCTCGACGCGGTCGCGAGTCTCAGCCTGCTGACGCACTTCCAGGCGATCTCGAAGGGCGTGCTCGACCTGCGCGACGGGCTGTACTTCGCGATGACGATCGGCGCGTGGCTGTACGCGACGACGCTGGTGCTCGAGCTTCGCAAGGCGGACTGAGGCATGGGACCACTGCGCAGCAAGGGAGTCGGCGCCGCCACGTTCGTGGTGCTCGCGGTGCTGTTCGTCGGCCTGACGGTCATCTTCAACCACGCGTTCCGCGGCGCGCGGCTGGACCTGACCGAGAACCACCTGTACACGCTCGCGCCCGGCACCACGCGCCTGGTCGGCTCGCTGCACGAGCCGGTGACCCTGACCTTCTACTTCTCGCAGCAGGGCTCGGTGGCGGTGCCGCAGCTGCGCGCCTACGCCAACCGCGTGCGCGAGCTGCTCGAGGAGATCGCGGCGCGCTCCGGCGGCAAGGTGCGGCTGCGGGTCGTCGACCCGCAGCCCTACTCGGAGGACGAGGACCGCGCCACCGAGCTCGGCCTGAAGTCGGTGCCGCTCGGCGCCGGCAACGAGCCGATCTGGTTCGGCCTCGCCGGCAGCAACTCCACCGACGGGCGCGCGGTGATCGAGTTCTTCCAGCCCGACAAGGAGGAGTTCCTCGAGTACGACGTGGCACGCATGATCCACGAGCTCGGCGCGCCGGCGCGCAAGGTCGTCGGCCTCATCAGCTCGCTGCCGGTCGGCGGCGGCTTTGATCCGGCGAGCGGCGGCATGCGCCCGCCGTGGATCGTGGTGACGCAGCTGCGCGAGCTGTTCGAGGTGAAGACGATCCCCGCCGACGCGACCGCGCTGCCCGCCGGTCTCGACGCGCTGTTCATCGTGCACCCGAAGGGGCTCGCCCCGGCGCTCAGCTACGCGATCGACCAGTACCTGATGGCCGGCGGACGGGCGCTGTTGTGCGTCGACCCGGACGCGCAGCTCGAGGCGGCGGCCGGCCCCGCGGCCGCCTTCGCCGGCGCCGACAAGAGTTCGACCTTCGAGCCGATGCTGGCGGCCTGGGGCGTCGGCTACGACCCGCGCGTGGCGGTCGGCGACCTCGAGCACGCGCTGCTGGTCGGCAACCCGAGCGGCGGGCAGCCGCTGCGCCACCTCGGCTTCGCGGGGCTCGGCGAGGACAGCCTCGCCAAGGGCGACGTCATCACGGCCGCGCTCGGCACGATCAACTTCGCGAGCCCGGGCGCGCTCGAGGCGAAGCCGGTCGCGGGCGTCACCTTCGAGCCGCTGATCACGACCGGCACCGAAGCGGCGCCGATCCCGGTCGAGCGGTTCGCGCTGGCCGCGACGCCCGACAGCCTGCGCCAGGGCTTCAAGCCGACCGGCAAGCGCTACGTGATCGCCGCGCGGGTCTCGGGCAGCCTGCCGAGCGGCTATCCGGCCGGGCCGCCGGCCGGCGTCAGCGCGGCCACGCCGCACCTGGCGCGCGCCGCGCGGCCGGCGAACCTCGTGGTCGTCGCCGACACCGACTTTCTCGCCGACATGCTCTGGGTGCGCAGCGGCAGCCTCTACGGCCAGCGCTACGCCGAGCCCTGGGCCAACAACGGCGACTTCGTCCTGAACGCGCTCGACAACCTGACCGGCAGCGCCGACCTGATCGGCATCCGCGGCCGGCCGACCTTCTCGCGGCCATTCACGCGCGTCGAACGGCTGCGCGCGCAGGCCGACGACCGGCTGCGCGGCAAGGAGACCGAGCTCGAGCAGCAGCTGGCCGAGACCGAGCGCAAGCTCGGCGAGCTGCAGAACCGCCGCGAGGACCGCCAGTCGCTGGTGCTGTCCGCCGAGCAGCAGCGCGAGGTGGAGCGCTTCCAGCAGGAGAAGCTGCGGGTCCGCAAGGAACTGCGCGCGGTGCGCCACGGCCTCGACGAGCAGATCGAGCGGCTCGGCACGATGCTGAAGCTGCTGGACGTCGCGGCGATGCCGCTCGTGCTGTCGGTCGCCGCTCTGGCCGTGACGCTGCTCGCGCGCCGCCGGCGCCGCGCCCGGCCCGGAGCCGCCGGTTGAGCGCGCGGCGGCTCCTGGTACTGGTCCTGCTCGCGCTCGCCGTCAGTGGCGCCGCGATCTGGCTGAGCACGCAGCGCACGCTGCGGCACGACCCGGAGTTCGGCACGGCGGTGCTGCCCGGCCTCGCGGCCGCGCTCGATGCGGTGACGTCGGTTCGCGTGGTCGGCGCCGGCGGCCAGGCGCTCGTGACGCTGAGCCGCGGCGACGGGCGCTGGCAGGTGGTCGAGGCCGGCTACCCCGCGGACCCGGCGCGTGTGCGGCGGCTGCTGGTCGCGCTCGGCGAGCTGCGCGTGCTCGAGCCGAAGACCGAGGACCCGGCACGCTACGCGGCGCTGGCGGTCGAGGACGTCGGGGATTCCAAGGCCCAGTCGCTGCGGCTGGATCTCGGCGGCCTGCGCGAGCCGGTCGCGTTGCTGGTCGGCCACGCGGCGACCGGCCAGGGCGTCTACGTGCGCGTGCCGGGGCACCGGCAGGCGCTCGAGGCACGCCCGGCGCTCGACGTCGCGCGCACGCCGCGTGACTGGCTCGCGCGCACCATCGTCGATCTGGCGCCGGCGCGGGTCGAGTCGGTGGAGGTGGCGCGCAGCGACGCACCGCCCTGGCGCGCGCTCAGGCCGGCGCGCGACGCCGCCCACTTCGAGGTGCCGGGGCTGCCGAAGGGGCGCGAGCTCGCGAGTGCCGGCGCGGCGGACGCGGCCGGCAACGTGCTCGGCAACCTCGAGCTCGACGAGGTGCGGCACGCCGCGCCCGAAGCCGGTCGCGGCCGGCCAGAGCGCGCGGTGGTGCGCTGCTTCGACGGCCTCGTGATCACGCTCGAGGGCCGCGCCGAAGGCGAGGCGCGCTGGGTCACGCTGGCCGCGGACTTCGACGCCGCGCTCGCGGCGCGCTTCCCGGCCCCCGCCGGGCAGCCGGCGCCGGCCGCCGACGCGGTCCGGGCCGAGGCCGAGCGGCTCACGGCGACGGCACGCGGCTGGGAGTACAAGGTCCCGGCCTACCGCTTCGACGCGATCTTCCGCAAGCGCGACGAACTGCTGAGGCGCTGACTTGCCCCGGCCGCACGCCCCGGTCCTCCGCGGCCTCGCCGCGGCGGTCTATGACGGCCTGCTGCTCGGCGCGGTGCTGTTTCTGGTGACGGCGCTGCTGCTGGTCGCGACACATGGTGAGGCCATCACCGCCGAGCGCGTCGGCGCCTGGGTGTACGGCTATCAGGTGCTCTTGGCAGCGGTGACGGCCGGCTACTTCGGCGTCTCGTGGACACGGCGCGGCCAGACGCTCGGCATGAAGGCGTGGGGCCTGCGGCTCGAGACGGCCGCCGGCGGCCTGCCCGGCTGGCGCGCGGTGCTGCTGCGACTCGCCTGCGCGACACCGCTCTACCTCGCGCTGGTCGGCGCCGCGCTGCTCTTCATTGCGCATCGCACCGGCTGGCCGGGACTGCTGCTCGGCGCGCTGCCGCTGGCCGCGAGCCTCGGCCTGCAGCTGCTGACCGGCGGCGGCACGCTGCCGGACCGGCTGTCCGGGACCCGGATCGTGCGCGACGCGGCCGGCTAGCGCACGCGAGCGAGCGCGACTCCGGTCACGACCGCGAGCAGCGCGGCCGGGGCCCACGCGACCAACAGCGGGTTCAGGCCGTAGACGTCACCGCTGTTCTCGAGCGTGCGGTTGATCAGGAAATACACCACCCCGACGATGATGCCGATCACGGCGCGCGACCCGGTGCCGGCCGAGCGCAGCGGGCCGAACACGAACGCCACCGCGAGCATGCACAGCAGCACGGTCGACAGGCTGCGCGAGATCCGCGACCACAGTGCGACCTCCCAGCTGCGTGCCTCGAGGCCGTTGGCGCGCAGGTGCTGCACGTAGCGCCACAGGCCGCGTATCGGCAGCGACACGGGTTCGACGACCGCGATGCCGAGGAACTCCGGGCTGATGCCGCCGGCCACCTGCAGCGTCGGCGCGTGGCGCACCGCGACCGCGTCGGCGCCGAGCGTCGAGTCGGCGAAGTTCCACAGCAGCCAGCCGTGGCCCGCGACCACCTCGGCGCGGTCGGCGCGCGCCAGCGCCGCGAGATGCTGGCGGCCGTCGGCGCCGGCCTCGACGGTGTAGACGTACAGCCCGCCGTAGACGGTGTCGGCCGACTGCTGCTGGATGCTGATGATCCGGTTGCCGTCCTTGACCCAGATGCCGGCGCGGGCCGCGAAGCTGAAGTCGCTGTACTTGCCGAAGGTCTTGATCTGCTGGGCGTAGGCCTCGAGCGGCGGCGCCAGCACCTCGCCGAGCACGCCGCCGACGGCGAGCAGCACGACGCCGGCGCCCGCCGCCGCCAGCGCCACCCGCAGCACCGACACGCCGGCGGCACGCACCACGATCAGCTCGCTGCCGCGCGCGAGGTTGCCGAGGCCGAACAGCGCGCCTATCAGCGCCGCGACCGGCAGCAGCTGGAAGGCCTGCTGTGGCACCATCAGCGCGGTCACGAACAGCGCATCGAGCATGCCGTAGCTGCCGACGCCGACGTCGCTCTGCTGGTCGATGAACACGAACAGCGCCGCGAGCGTCACCAGCACGGCCATCACCAGCAGCGTGTACCAGAGCACCTGGCGCGCGAGGTAGCGGTCGAGCAGGTTCATCGCGTCGCCCACGCCGGCGGCGAGTGGCGCCACCACAGCCAAAGCGCCACGAGCAGCACCAGCGCGTGCGTCCACCAGACGCCGACCGCCGGCACGATCCAGCCCTTCTCGATCCACGTCTGCGCCGCGGTCAGCAGGTTGGCGTAGACGAAGTAGACGAGGATCACGATGCCGATGCGCGCGTAGCGCCCCTGGCGCGGCCGCAGCTCCGCGAGCGGCACCGCGAGCAGCGTCAGGATCAGCGCCATCAGCGGCAGCGACACCCGCCGCTGGAACTCGGCCTGCGCGCGCGGCGCGGGGTCCGCCAGCAGGTCGAGGGTCCCGCGGCTCTCGACCCGGGCCGGACCGCTGTCGGGCAGGCCGATGCGCACCGGGATGCCGTGCTCGGCGAAGCGCACGCGACGCATCTCGGCCTGCCCGGGCGTGCCCTCGTAGCGCTCGCCGTCGTAGAGCACGAGCACGTGCAGCGTGCCGCCCTCCTGCACCAGGTGCCGCGCGCGCTCGGCGAGCATGATCTCGACGCGGTCGACGATGCGCCGCTGCAGGAACACCCGCCGGAACGTGCCGTCGGCGTCCACCGACTCGGCGTAGAAGACCGCGCTGCCGCGGGCGAAGGTGTGGAAGCGGCCGGGGTCGAGCACGCCGAACTCGGCCGCCTTGATGACCTCGCGCTGGATCTCCTGCACCCGGCCGAAGGAGCGCGGCGCGGCGTCGAGCGCGAGCCAGGCCAGCAGCGCGGTGACCGCGAGCGCGACGACGCTGACCGGCCGCAGCAGGCGCCCGGGGCCGACGCCGCAGGCCCGCAGGGCCGCCATCTCGCTCTCGTGGTAGAGGCGCCCGAGCGCCAGCACGACGCCGATCAGCAGCGCGATCGGAATCACGTTGGTGCCGTTCTGGACCGACATCAGGCCGATCAGACCGAGGATGACGCCGCGCGGATAGCCGCGCTCGGCCGCCTGGCCGAGCACCTGCGCGAGCTGGTAGCTGAAGAAGATCGCGACCAGCACGCCGGTCACCGCGAGCCACGACAGGCCGACCTCGCGCAGGATGTAGCGATCGATGGTCCCCAACCTGCCTCCTGCGAGAGCCGCCCGGGCCGCGCGGCCCACCCGCGCCGGGGGGCCCTTGAAGTACACTCTGCGCCAAGGACGAGAGCGCCGGCCCGGTACAGCCGCGCCCCGTAACTTAAACCGAAAGCAGCGCGCGCAGAAGGGCGGGTCCGCCGCCCCGACCGGGCCGGTCGCAGGCGACGCGCGACGGAGGGATGCCATGGAGTTCGAAGCAGAGACCCGCGGGGCGCGCCGCGCCCGCACCGAGTGCGCCGTGGTCGGCGTGCACGACGGTGGCACGCTGCCGCCGGTCGCCGCCGACCTGGACCGCGCGCTCGGCGGGCGCCTCGCCCGGGTCATCGGCCAGGGCGACTTCGCCGGCCGGCTCGGCGAGACGCTGCTGCTGCCGGACCTCGGGCGCGGTCCGGCGGCGCGCGTGCTGCTGGTCGGTCTCGGCGCCGCCAAGGCCTGGAGCCGCCGCGCCTACCGGCGCGCGCTCGTGGCCGCGACCCAGGCGCTGCTGCGCTCCGGCGCCCGCGACGCGCTGATGCTGCTGGCCGCCGAACGCGTCCCGGAGGTCGACCCCTACTACCGGGCGCGCTTCGTGGCCGAGGCGGTCGGCGGCGGGCGCTATCAGGTCCCCGACCTCAAGACCGCGCGCCGTCCGCCGCCGCCACGCCTGAAGCGGGTGCGCGTCGCCTGCGCCGACCGGGCGGAACTCGCCGCGGCCCGCCGCGGGCTCGCGCACGGCGCCGCCGTGGCCGCCGGCAGCGCGCTCACCCGCGACCTCGCCAACCTGCCGGCCAACGTCTGTACGCCGAGCTATCTCGGCACCGTTGCCAGGCGGCTCGCCCGCGAGCACCGCACGATCCGCGCGCGGGTGCTCGGCGAGCGCGAACTCAAGCGCCTCGGCATGGGCGCGTTCCTGTCGGTGACGCACGGCACCGACGAGCCGGCGCGACTGCTGGTGGTCGAGTACCGCGGCGGCAGGCGCGGCGCGGCGCCGGTGGCGCTGGTCGGCAAGGGCGTGACCTTCGACTCCGGCGGCATCTCGCTGAAGGACCCGCCGGGCATGGACGAGATGAAGTTCGACATGACGGGCGCCGCCTCGGTGCTCGGCACGCTGAAGGCCGTGGCGCTGCTCGGCGCGCCGCTGAACGTGGTCGGCATCGTGCCGGCCTGCGAGAACATGCCGAGCGGCCGCGCCACGAAGCCGGGCGACATCGTGCGCTCGATGTCCGGCCAGACGGTCGAGATCCTGAACACCGACGCCGAGGGGCGGCTGATCCTGTGCGACGCGCTGACCTACAGCCGCCGCTTCCGGCCGGAGGCGGTGATCGACATCGCGACGCTGACCGGCGCCTGCGTGGTCGCGCTCGGCCAGCACATGAGCGCCGTCATGAGCAACGACGAGGAGCTCGCCGACGCGCTGCTCGCGGCCGGCCGGCGCGCGGCGGACCCCTGCTGGCGGATGCCGCTCGCCGACGAGTATCAGGAGCAGCTGAAGAGCAACTTCGCCGACTTCGCCAACGTCGGCGGCCGCGAGGGCGGCGCGGTCACGGCGGCGTGCTTCCTGTGGAAGTTCGTCGACGGCCTGAAGTGGGCGCACCTCGACATCGCGGGCACCGCCTACCTCTCCGGCGCCAACAAGGGCAGCACCGGCCGGCCCGTGCCGCTGCTGGTCGACTACCTGCTGTCGCGGAACTGATGGCGCCACGCATCGACTTCTACGTGCTGGAGGGTGCCGACGACCGCGCCCGGCTGGTGTACGCCTGCCGGCTGATCGAGAAGGCGTACCTGCAGAAGCTCACCGTCTGCGTCAGCCTCGATACGCCGGCCGAGGCCGAGGCCTTCGACGCGCTGCTGTGGACCTTCGGCGACCGCAGCTTCGTGCCGCACGAGCCCGCCGCGCACGGCGTCGCCGCCGGGCCGCCGCCGGCGGCGCCGGTCGCGGTCGGCTGCCGCACCGCGGTCGCGGCGGACCTGCTGGTGAACCTCGGCAGCGAGGCGCCCGACTTCTACGCCGGCTACGCGCGCGTCGCCGAGTTCGTCGACGCCGACCCCGCCCGCCGCGACGCCGGCCGCAGGCGCTTCGCCGCCTACCGCGACGCGGGCCACACGCCCGAGACGCACCGGGTCGGCGGCTGAGGCGGCATGGACAAGACCTACTCGCCGCGCGACATCGAGCAGCGCCTGTACGCGCGCTGGGAGGCCGAGGGCTTCTTCCGGCCGAGCGGCCACGGCGCGCCTTACTCGATCGTGATCCCGCCGCCGAACGTGACCGGCACGCTGCACATGGGGCACGCGTTCCAGGACACGATCATGGACGCGCTGACGCGCTACCACCGCATGCTCGGCGAGGACGCGCTCTGGCAGCCGGGCACCGACCATGCCGGCATCGCCACGCAGATGGTCGTCGAGCGCCAGCTGAACGCCGAGGGCAAGACCCGCCACGACCTCGGCCGCGAGGCCTTCGTGGCGCGCGTCTGGCGCTGGAAGGAGGAGTCCGGCGGCACGATCGCGCGCCAGCTGCGCCGTCTCGGCGCCAGCGTCGACTGGTCGCGCGACCGCTTCACGATGGACGAGGGCCTGTCGGCCGCGGTGACCGAGACCTTCGTGCGGCTGCACGAGCAGGGGCTGATCTACCGCGGCAAGCGCCTCGTCAACTGGGACCCGGTGCTGCACACGGCGCTGTCGGACCTCGAGGTGCTGTCGCAGGAGGAGGCCGGCCAGCTCTGGCACCTGCGCTACCCGCTCGCCGACGGCAGCGGCTCGCTGACCGTCGCGACCACCCGCCCGGAGACCATGCTCGGCGACACCGCGGTCGCGGTGCACCCGGAGGACGAGCGCTACCGCCACCTGGTCGGCCGCATGCTGCGGCTGCCGCTCGCCGGCCGCGACATCCCGATCGTTGCCGACCCGTTCGTCGACCCTGCCTTCGGCAGCGGCTGCGTCAAGATCACGCCGGCGCACGACTTCAACGACTACGAGCTCGGCCAGCGCCACGGCCTGCCGCTGCTGAACATCCTCGATGCGAACGCCACGCTCAACGACGCGGTGCCGGCTGCCTACCGCGGCCTCGACCGCTTCGAGGCGCGGCGCCGCGTGGTCGCCGACCTCCAGGCGCTGGGCCTCGTCGACAGGATCGAGCCGCACACGCTGATGGTGCCGCGCGGCGACCGCAGCAACGCGGTTCTGGAGCCCTGGCTCACCGACCAGTGGTACGTGCGCATCGAGCCGCTCGCGGGCCCCGCGATCGCCGCGGTCGAGAGCGGCCGGATCCGCTTCGTGCCCGAGAACTGGGACCGCACCTACTTCGAGTGGATGCGCAACATCAAGGACTGGTGCATCAGCCGCCAGCTGTGGTGGGGGCACCGGATCCCGGCGTGGTACGCGCCGGACGGCAGCATCTACGTCGGCCGCAGCGAGGCCGAGGTGCGCACGCGCCATGCGCTGCCCGCCGGCCTCGCGCTGCGCCAGGACGAGGACGTGCTCGACACCTGGTTCTCCTCGGCGCTGTGGCCGTTCTCGACGCTCGGCTGGCCGGCGGCGACGCCGGAGCTCGCCAGGTTCTACCCGACCTCGGTCCTCGTCACCGGCTTCGACATCATCTTCTTCTGGGTCGCGCGGATGATCATGTTCGGCCTCAAGTTCATGGGCGAGGTGCCGTTTCGCGAGGTGTACGTGCACGGCCTGATCCGCGACGCCGAAGGCCAGAAGATGTCGAAGTCGAAGGGCAACGTGCTGGATCCCCTCGACCTGATCGACGGCATCGGACTCGAGGCGCTGGTCGCGAAGCGGACCGGCGGACTGATGCAGCCGCACCTTGCCAAGGGCATCGAGAAGGCGACACGCAAGCAGTTCCCGGAGGGCATCGCGCCCTACGGCACCGACGCGCTCAGGTTCACCTTCGCCTCGCTGGCGACGCTGTCGCGCGACATCCGCTTCGACGTCGGCCGCATCGAGGGCTACCGCAACTTCTGCAACAAGCTCTGGAACGCGGCGCGCTTCGTGCTGCTGAGCGTCGAGGGCCAGGAACTCGGTCCCGGCGAGGAGTCGCCGTCGCTCGCCGACCGCTGGATCCTCTCGCGCCTCGAGGCGGCGCTGGAGGCGGCTCGCGCCGGCTTCGCGGCGTACCGCTTCGACCTCGCCAGCCAGGCGCTGTACGAGTTCACCTGGTACGAGTTCTGCGACTGGTACCTCGAGCTCAGCAAGGCGGTGCTGCAGTCCGAGACCGCGACCGGCGCCGAGCGGCGCGCGACCCGCCGCACGCTGGTCGGCACGCTCGAGGCGCTGCTGCGCGCGCTGCATCCGCTGATGCCGTTCATCACCGAGGAGATCTGGCAGCGCGTCGGCCCGCTGGCGGGCCGCGACGGCCCGTCGGTCATGTTGCAGCCGTGGCCGGCGAGCGAGGCCGCGCGCCGGCAGCCGGCGGTCGAGTCCGAGATGCGCTGGCTCATGGACTTCATCCTCGCCGTGCGCCAGATCCGCGGCGAGATGGACATCGCGCCGTCGCGGCGCTTCGACGTGCTGCTGGCCGGCGCCTCGGCCGAGGACCTCGCGCGGCTGGCGCGCGGCCGGCACTTCCTCGAGCGGCTCGCCAACCTCGGCAGCCTGCGGCCGCTGGCCGCCGCCGAGCCGGAGCCCGAGTCGGCGGTCGCGCTGCTCGGCGCGCTCAGGATCCTGGTGCCGATGGCCGGGCTGATCGACGTCGCCGCCGAGGCCGCACGCCTCGACAAGCGCATCGGCAAGCTGCGCCAGGACCTCGGCAAGACCGAGGCCAAGCTCGGCAACCCGAGCTTCGTCGCCAATGCACCGGCGGCGGTGGTCGAGCAGGAACGCGCACGGGTCGCCGAGTTCCGCCGCGAACTCGACGGCCTCGAGGCGCAGCTGGCGCGCGTGCGCCGGCTCGCAGGGCCGCCGGCGTGAGCCACGCCGCCGACACGCGCCGCGCGCTCGAGCCGGTGATCGCGGCGCTGAACGGCATCGTGCTCGGCAAGGACCGCCAGATCCGCCTCGCGCTCGCCTGCCTGCTGGCGCGCGGCCACCTGCTGATCGAGGACCTGCCCGGCGTCGGCAAGACCACGCTCGCGCAGGCGCTGGCGCGCACGCTCGGGCTCAGCTACCAGCGCGTGCAGTTCACCAGCGACCTGCTGCCGGCGGACGTCATCGGCGTCTCGGTCTACGACCGCGACAGCGGCCGCTTCGAGTTCCACCGGGGCCCGGTGTTCGCGCAGCTGCTGCTCGCAGACGAGGTCAACCGCGCCACGCCCAAGGCGCAGAGCGCGCTGCTCGAGGCGATGGAGGAGCGCCAGGTCACCGTCGACGGCCGCACCCACCCGCTGCCGGAGCCGTTCTTCGTGGTCGCGACCCAGAACCCGAGCTACCAGCTCGGCACCTACCCGCTGCCGGAGTCGCAGCTCGACCGCTTCCTGATGCGCATCGAGCTCGGCTACCCCGCGGCCGCGCTCGAGCGCGAGCTGCTGCGCGGCCGCGACCGGCGTCAGCTGCTCGCCGGCCTCGCGCCGCTGCTGGACGCCGCCACGCTGCAGGCGCTGCAGACGCACGTGCCCGGCGTGCACGTCGCCGAGCCGCTGCTCGACTACGTGCAGGCGCTCGTGCTGCACACGCGCGAGTCCGGACACTTCGAGGCCGGGCTGTCGCCGCGTGCCGCGATCGCGCTGCTGCGCGCGAGCCAGGCGTGGGCGCTGCTGCACGGCCGCCCCGGCGTCGTGCCGGAGGACGTCCAGGCCGTGCTGCGCGCGGTCGCCGGCCATCGCCTCGAGCTGCGCACCGCCGTCGACGGGTCGCACGCCGCCGATCTCGACCGGCTGCTGCTCGGGGCGGTCGCGGTACCCTGAGCAGGCCCGTGACCGCGGCCGAGCGCGCCATCGGCGGACGCCTGCGCACACTGCGCCGCGCCGGCGCCGAGCGGCTGGTCGCCTGGTCGCGCCGCCGCCACGGGCCCGACCAGGGCACCGTGACGATCACCCGCCGGCGCGTCTACATCCTGCCGACCGGCCTCGGGCTCGCCTATGCGGCGATGCTGTTCGCGATGCTGCTTGCCGGCCTCAACTACGGCAACAACCTGGCGCTGGCGCTGACCTTCCTGCTCGCCGCCGGCGGCTGGGTCGCGATGCACCAGTGCCACCACAACCTCGCCGGCCTGACCATCCGCCCGGCCGGGACGCGCGCACCCTTCGCCGGCGACGACGCGGAGTTCTCGTTCACGCTGGCGGCGCCCTCGGTGCGCGAGGACCTGGTGCTGCGCGCCGGCGAGCGCGCCGCGCCCGCGGTCAGCCTCGGCGCCGGCCTGAGCGCCAGCGCCGCGGTCGCGGTGCCGACCGTGCAGCGCGGCCGGGTGCGGCTCGCCCGGCTGCGGATCGAGTCGAGCTTCCCGCTCGGCCTGTTCACCGCCTGGACGTGGACCCATCCGGAGCTCGAGTGCCTCGTCTATCCGCGCCCGGCGGCGCGCGATCGCGAGGGCCCGCCGCCGGAGGCGGAGCCGGGCGCCGCACACGACGGCCGGGCCAGCGGCGAGGAGGACTTCGCGGGGCTGCGGGCCTTTCGCAGCGGCGACCCGCCGCGGCGCATCGCCTGGAAGGCCTGGGCGCGCGGCGGCGAGCTGGTGGTCAAGGAGTACACCGGCGCGGCCCGCGCGCCGATGCTGTTCGACTTCGCGACGGCGCCCGGCCGCGACCTCGAGGCGCGGCTCGCGCGGCTCGCGCGCTGGGTGGTCGACGCCGAGGAGCGCGGCGACCGCTACGGCCTGCGCCTGCCGGACGGCGAGGTCGGCGCCGGCGCCGGGCTCACGCACCGCAACCGCTGCCTGGCGCGGCTCGCGACCTTCGCGCTGCCGGCGGCGCCGCCGTGAAGCGCTCGCCCGGCGTCGAGCGGCTGACGGTCACCTGCGGCGCCGTCGCGCTCGCGCTCGCGCCGCACGTCGTGGAACTGCCGGTGTGGATCAGCGCCGCCTTCGCCGGCACGGTGCTGTGGCGGCTGCTGGCCGAGCAGCGCGGCTGGGCCATGCCGCCGCGCAGCGTGCGCACCGGCGCCGCCCTCGGCGCGACGCTCGCGGTGTTCGCCGGCTACCGCACGCTCAACGGCCTCGACGCCGGCACCGCGCTCCTGTCGGTGATGGCGTGCCTGAAGCTGCTCGAGACGCGCGCGCCACGCGACCACGCGGTGCTGGTGTTCGTAGGCTACCTGCTGTGCCTCGCGACGCTGCTGCGCGAGCAGAGCTTCAGCCGGCTCGTCTACGTGCTCGCCGCGGCCTGGCTGCTGACCGCGGCGCTGGCGCGCGTGCACCGCCCGGTCGACGCCAACACCCCGGTCCGCCCGTTCCGGCTCGCCGCGCACACGCTCGTGCTCGGCGTGCCGCTCGCGGCGGTGCTGTTCCTGTTCGTGCCGCGCCTCGAGGGCCGCTTCTGGTCGGTGCCCGCGCACTCGAGCGCGCACACCACCGGCATCCGCGACGAGATGAGCCCGGGCGACGTCGCGGAGCTGTCGCAGTCGGAGGACCCGGCGTTCCGCGTCTGGTTCACCGGCCCG
>DATKOP010000098.1:0-35825 GCA_035524595.1 Steroidobacteraceae bacterium
AACCCCGCCAAGGTGGTGCACGTCGGCCAGGAAGTCGAGGTCATGGTGCTCGACATCGACGAGGAGCGGCGCCGCATCAGCCTCGGCCTCAAGCAGTGCAAGCCGAACCCGTGGAAGGAGTTCGCCGAGAACTACAACCGCGACGACCGCGTCTCGGGCCAGATCAAGTCGATCACCGACTTCGGCATCTTCATCGGCCTCTCCGGCGGCATCGACGGCCTCGTGCACCTCTCCGACATCTCCTGGGACGTGCCCGGCGAGGAGGCCGTGCGCAACTACCAGAAGGGCCAGACGGTCGAGGCGGTGGTGCTGTCGATCGACCCGGAGCGCGAGCGCATCTCGCTCGGCATCAAGCAGATGGCGAAGGACCCGTTCTCGGCCTTCATCGCCCAGAACCCCAAGGGCAGCATCGTCAAGGGCGCGGTGCGCGAGGTCGACGCCAAGGGCGCGATCATCGACCTCGGCGGCGGCATCGAGGGCTACCTCAGGGCCTCCGAGCTGGCCCGCGACCGCGTCGAGGACGCGCGCACGGTGCTCAAGGTGGGCGACGAGGTCGAGGCGAAGTTCACCGGCGTCGACCGCAAGTCGCGCGCCATCGCGCTCTCGATCAAGGCCAAGGACATCCACGAGGAGCAGGAGGCGATGCAGGCGTATCGCACCGACGCGCCCACCGGGACCAGCCTCGGCGACCTGCTCAAGGAGCAGCTCTCGGAACGCGACAACTGAGCGATGAGCGGGGCGGCCGGCGCGCGCGCGCCGGCCGCCTCATGTCCCCCGGCCCGACTGCCAGACCCCGGACGGCTGCATGACCAAGTCCGAACTGATCGAGATCATCACCGCGAAGCAGAAGCACCTGCCTGCCAAGGACGTCGAGCTCGCGGTCAAGCAGATCCTCGAGATCATGAGCGACGCGCTCGCGACCGGGGAGCGGATCGAGATCCGCGGCTTCGGCAGCTTCGCGCTGCACTTTCGCCCGCCGCGCCAGGGCCGCAACCCGAAGACCGGCGAGGCGGTGGCGCTCTCCGGCAAGCACGTGCCGCACTTCAAGCCGGGCAAGGACCTGCGCGAGCGGGTCAACGACGGCCAGCACTTCCCGATCCGCGAGTAGCGAGAGGCGCGCCCGCGGTCGCGCATGCTAGATTGCGGCGCGGTCCGCCGAAGGGTGCGCCATGCTCCGCCGCCTCGCCCTCACCTTCTGCCTCGTGGTGCTTGCGCTGCTGTGCGCGGGCTTCGTGCGCCTGAACGGCGCCGCGACCCGGGTCGACCTGTTCGTCGCGGTGCTGCCGGCGAGCCTCGGCGAGGCGCTGGTCGCCGCCTTCCTCGCCGGCTGGGCGGTCGGCCTCGCCGGCGCGCTGCTCTGGGTGCGGCGCCTCGCGCGCGAGCGGCGCGAGCTCGCGCGCGCGCTCAAGCTCGCCGAGGGCGAGGTGCGGACGCTTCGGGCGGTGGCGCCCGCGCATGCGCGCTAGCTGGATCGAGGCCGCGCTGATCGCCGCCGGCGCGATCGTCGGCTGGTACGCCACGCGCCGCTGGCGCCTGTCGGCCGAGCCCGCGCCGCGCCCGCCCTCGCGCGACTACCTCGCCGGCCTCAACTACCTGGTCAACGAGCAGCCCGACCGCGCGGTCGAGGCCTTCCTGCGCGCGGTCGCGGTCGACCAGGACACCGTCGAGACGCAGTTCGCGCTCGGCGCGCTGTTCAGGCGCCGCGGCGAGGTCGACCGCGCGATCCGCGTGCACCAGAACCTGATCGCCCGCGAGCAGCTCGACCCGGCGTTCCGCGAGCAGGCGACCTACGCGCTCGCGCAGGACTACCAGCGCGCCGGGCTCTACGACCGCGCCGAGAAGCTGCTCTTGGAGCTCGCCGAGGGCGGCACCTACCGGATCGCGGCGCTCAAGGACCTGGTCGGGCTCTACGAGGTCGAGCGCGAGTGGCAGCGGGCGATCGCGATCCACCGCGACCTCGCCCGCATCGGCAAGCCCGACCAGCCGTCGGCGATCGCGCACTACCACTGCGAGCTCGCCGAGGTCGCGCGCGCCGCCGGCGACACCGCCAAGGCCCGCGAGCTGCTGCGCACGGCGCGCAGCGAGCTGCGGCGCTTCCCGCGCGCGGCGCTCGTGCGCGCCGACGTCGCGCTCGACCTCGGCGCGCCGGAGGACGCGATCCGGCTCCTCAAGAAGGTGCCGGTGCAGAGCCCGCAGCTGGCGGGCGAGGTGCTGCCGCGCCTGGTGCGGGCGCTGAAGGCCGCCGGCCGCGAGGCCGACCTGCCGGCGGTGGTTGCCGAGCTCGCCGGCGACGGCCGCGAGGTGGCCGACGCGCTCGCCTACGCCGCGATCCTGACGGGCGCGCTCGACTCGCCGGCGCTGCTCGCGCTCGCCCGCGGCTTCCTCGGCCGGGAGCCCGCGGTCGCCGAGATCGTCGGCGCGCTGCTGCCGGAGGGCGCGGCGCTCGAGGACGCGGCGCTGGTGCGCCTGTGCGCCGCAATCCGGCGCCAGGTGCTGCGCGCGGCGCGCTTTCGCTGCGGCGAGTGCGGCTTCTCCTCGAGCGGCTTCTTCTGGCAGTGCCCCGGCTGCAAGAGCTGGGACTCGCTGAAGCCGCTGTCGCCGTCGGACCTCGGCGGCCAGCTGGCGTCGGCGCGCGGCCGCTGAGCCGGGCCGCGCGCCGCGACGCCGCGCCCCCCGCCTCGTATATCATCGCCGCACCCGAGCCGAGGTCGCCATGCCCGCCCAGCGCAAGCCAGTCCGCACCGCCGTGTTCCCGGTCGCCGGCCGCGGCACCCGCTTCCTGCCGGCCACCAAGGCGAGCCCGAAGGAGATGCTGCCGATCGTCGACAAGCCGCTGATCCAGTACGCGGCCGAGGAGGCGCTCGCGGCCGGCGCCACCCAGCTCGTGTTCGTCACCGGCAGCTCCAAGCGCGCGATCGAGGACCACTTCGACTCGGCGCCGGAGCTCGAGGCGGCGCTCGAGGCGCAAGGGAAGCGCGAGCTCTTGGAGTCGCTGCGCAGCATCGTGCCGGCCTCGGCCACCTGCATCTACATCCGCCAGCCGGCGCCGCTCGGACTCGGCCACGCGGTGCTGTGCGCGCGGCCGGTGGTGGGCGACGAGCCGTTCTTCATCCACCTCGCCGACGACCTGATCGACGCCGAGGTGCCGTGCCTCAGGCAGATGGCGGGCGTGTACGCCGAGCTCGGCGGCAGCGTGCTCGGCGTGCAGGCGGTCGAGCGCCGGGACACCGACAAGTACGGCATCGTCGCGGTCGAGCGCATGACCGAGCGCGTCTCGCGCATCACCCAGATCGTCGAGAAGCCCAAGCCCGAGGTCGCGCCCTCGACGCTCGGCGTGGTCGGCCGCTACCTCTTGAGCCCGAAGGTGTTCGACAAGCTGGCGCGCGTCGGCCGCGGCGCGGGCGGCGAGATCCAGCTGACGGACGGCATCGCCGCGCTCCTTGCCGAGGAGCCGGTGTACGCCTACGCCTTCGAGGGCAAGCGCTACGACTGCGGCAGCAAGCTCGGCTACCTCGAGGCGACGGTCGAGTACGGCCTCAAGCACCCGCAGCTGGGCGACGACTTCGCGCAGCTGCTGGCGCGCCTGCTCGCGCATCGCCTGAGGCGCTGAGCGTCGGGCGCCGCGCGGCGCCCGTTATGTCACATCGAGTCGCGCCGAGGCGCCGCCGCGCGCCAGGTGCGTGCGCTCAAACCCCTTGTTTTCCGGCACCGCAGCCACCGGCGCGCGTCGCGCGCGCGGCGCGTGGCGCGCATCGTGAGGGCGCCGCTGCCGTGCACCGCCGCGTGCCCGGTCCCGCGCGATGTGCAGGCCACTTTAGGGGCTTTCCGCATCTACGCCGGGCGCCGCAATTGGTCAACTACACGGGACGGATCGGTTACCAACAATCGGCCAAGGGCATGGGGATGCACGCGGCACAGAAGCTTTGCGAGGGTGGGGCGCAGCGGGGCAGCGAGGCACCGCGACGCGGGAACGGACGGGTCGTGCTGCTCGCCGAGCGCGGCGAGCGCGAGCCCGCGCCGGCGACGCCGGCCGCGGCGCTCGAGCGCGCGACCGGGCGGCGCTGCGGCGTGCTGTTCCAGCCGATCGTCGTGCGCGAGCCCGACGGCGAGGGCCAGTGCCGCTGGCGCTACGCCGGTGCCGAGGCGCTGCTGCGCGCCGAGTCGGGCAAGGGCCTCAGCGTGCGACCGGACCAGCTGCTGCCGCTGATCGAGCGCGCCGGCATGCTGCCGACGCTGTTCGACTTCGTGCTCGGCGAGACGCTCGCCGCGCTCGGCCGCTGGCAGCGCGCGGGCGCCGGCCGCTTCGGCGCCGCCGTCAACGTGCACGCCTCGGCGCTCCTCGACGAGCGCCTGCCGGACGCCCTCGGCGCGCTCCTGAGCGTCGCCGGGGTCGAGCCCGGCCGCCTCACGCTCGAGATCTCCGAGAGCGCGCCGATCAGCGACCTCCGGCGCGCCGCGCGGACGCTGCGGCGCGTGCGCGCGCTCGGCGTGCGGGTCGCGCTGGATGACTTCGGCGCGGGCTTCTCGACCGCGACCCGCCTCGCCTGGCTCGAGTGCGACGAGCTCAAGATCGACCGGGCGCTGGTGCACGGCCTCGAGTACTGCGACGAGCAGCGCTGCGTGGTCGAGAACCTGGTGGCGCTCGCGCATGCGCACGGCATGGCGGCGCTCGCCGAGGGCGTCGAGACCGAGGCCGCGCTCGAGATCCTGTCGGAGCTCGGCTGCGACCGCGCCCAGGGCTACCTGATCGCGCGGCCGATGGCGGTCGAGGAGCTGTCGGCGCGGGCCCGCGACTGGCACGGCGCCGACGGCATCACGGTCGCGGCGCGCCACCGGCAGCTGCCGCTGCCGGGCTTCGGCCAGACGGTCGCCTGGTGGACGGGGGGCGAGCTCGATGCGATCGCCTGACGCCGCCTGCGCCCGGGCGCTGCCGCTCGCCGCCAACGACGCGCCGCAAGGCGCGCCGGCCCTGTACGTCAGCCACCCGACCGGCGTCAGCGCCGGCGCGCGGCGCGTGCGCGAGCAGATCGGCCAGGTCGGCCGCTTCGACACCACGGTGCTGATCACCGGCGAGTCCGGCACCGGCAAGGAAGGCGTCGCGCGCGCGCTGCACGCGCAGTCGCCGCGCGCCGCGGGCCCGTTCGTGCCGGTGAACTGCGGCGCGATTCCCGCCGAGCTCCTCGAGAGCGAGCTGTTCGGTCACGAGAAGGGCGCCTTCACGGGCGCGATCGCGGCCCGCCGCGGGCGCTTCGAGCTCGCCGAGGGCGGCACGCTGTTCCTCGACGAGATCGCCGAGATGAGCCCGATCATGCAGGTGAAGCTCCTGCGCGTGCTGCAGGAGCGCAGCTTCGAGCGGGTCGGCTGCGGCGAGACCCGCCGCGCGGACGTGCGCATCGTCGCCGCGACCAACCGCCACCTGCCGGACGAGGTGGCCGAGGGGCGCTTTCGCGCCGACCTCTATTACCGCCTGAACGTGTTCCCGATCGCGATCCCGGCGCTCAGGCAGCGCGCCGAGGACCTGCCGCTCTTGATCGAGGACCTGAACGCGCGCCTTGCCGGCCGCGGCTACCCGACGGTCGCCTTCAGCGACGGCGCGCTCGCCGCGCTCGGCCGCCACGACTGGCCGGGCAACGTGCGCGAGCTCGAGAACCTGATGGAGCGGCTCGCGGTCTCGGCGGGCGGCGCGACGGTCGGCGTCGCGCAGCTGCCCTTCGGTGCGCTGCGGCCCGTCGACGCCGCGCCCGGCGCAGGCGGGACCGCACCCGCGGCGCGCGCGGGCGCGGAACCGCGCGTCGAGCTGCCGGTGGGGGGCCTCTGCCTGCGGGGCACGCTCGCGGCGCTCGAGTCGGACCTGATCGCGCAGGCACTCGGCCGGGCCGACGGCGTCGTCGCGCACGCGGCGCGCCTGCTCGGGGTCGGGCGCACGACGCTGCTCGAGAAGCTGCGCAAGCGCGGCGAGCCCGGGGGCCGGCCGGCGGGTGCGCGCCTGCTCGAGGCCTCGGCCGCCTGAGCGTTCCCGGCCCGGCGCCGCCGGGCCGGCACTGCCACTCCTCTTGAATCCGCACCGGGCCGTGCGCCCGCCCGTGAACGCGCGCCTGCGCGTTGCGCGTAGCCAACAGCGGCTCAGGGCATTCCCCTAACGCGGTGTGACTGCGTTCACAGCCGCGCCGCGCAGTGGTGAGCGCCTCACCCGACATTAGGGGCTTAGCTGATCGTGCGCGTGCGGCGCGCTTGTTCAACTACGGTCGACCGCAAACAGCACCAGGACGCGACGACGATGCACGGGGAGTGCGAGTGGACGGCTCACGCGGGGACCGCGGCGTGAGCAGGATGCCGAGGCGACTCGGCCGCGTCGTCGTGCTGTCCGAGCGCCGCGGCACGCGCGAGCGCCGGGAGCTGCCGGCCCTCGACCACCTGCTCGGCGGCCGCGCGCTCGGCGTCTCGTACCAGCCGATCCTCGCGCGCCGCGTCGGCGCGGACGGCGTCAGCCGCTGGCGCGTCGACGCTGCCGAGGCGCTGGTGCGCGCCGGCGCCGGCGGCACGGCGCTGCGCCCGGGCCAGTTCCTGCCGGAGGTCGAGCGCGCCGGGCTCATGCCCTCGCTGTTCCAGTTCGTGCTCGCCGAGGCGCTGTCGGCGCTGCTCGCCTGGCAGAAGCACCACGGACTCACGCTCTCGGTCGCCGTCAACCTGCACACTGCGGCGCTGCTCGACGACTCGCTGCCCGGGCTCCTCGCGGGGCTGCTCGATGCCGCCGACGTCGCGCCGGCGCGCCTCACGCTCGAGCTCACCGAGCACGCGCCGATCGCCGACCTGCGCCGCGCCGCCTGCAACCTCGCGCGGCTGCGCCGGGCCGGGCTGCGCGCCGCGCTCGACGACTTCGGCACGGGCTTCTCGACCGCGACCCGCCTCGCCTGGCTCGAGTGCGACGAGCTCAAGATCGACCGGGCAGTGGTGCGTGGCCTCGAGCACAGCGACGAGCAGCGCTGCGTCGTCGAGAGCCTCATCGAGCTCGCGCACGCCCGCGGCATGAGCGCCTGCGCCGAGGGCGTCGAGACCCAGGCGGCGCTCAGGCTGCTGTCGGCCTTCGGCTGCGACCGCGTGCAGGGTTTCGTGGTCGCGCGGCCGGCGCCGGCGGCGGCCTTCGTCGAGCTGGCGCGCGGCTGGGAGGCGCGGGCGCTCTTCACCGGCGTCGCCGAGCACAGCCAGCTGCCGCTGCCGGGCGTCGGCTGCGCCGAGCAGGGCGAGGACCTCGATGCGATCGCCTGAGGGTCTCAGGCTCGCACCGGCGCCGGTCGCGAACGACGCGCCGGAGCGCGGCCGCCCGCTGGTCGCCGGCCACCCGACCGGCGTCAGCGCCGGCATCCGCGCGGTGCGCGAGCAGGTCGGCCGCGTCGCGGGCTTCGACACCACGGTGCTGATCCTCGGCGAGTCCGGCACCGGCAAGGAGGGCGTCGCCAAGGAGCTGCACGCGCTCTCGGGACGGGCCCGCGGGCCGTTCGTGCCGGTCAACTGCGGCGCGATCCCGGCCGAGCTGCTCGAGAGCGAGCTGTTCGGCCACGAGCGGGGCGCCTTCACCGGCGCGCTCTCGACCCGCCGCGGGCGCTTCGAGCTCGCCGCCGGCGGCACGCTGTTCCTCGACGAGATCGCCGAGATGAGCCCGTTCATGCAGGTGAAGCTGCTGCGCGTGCTGCAGGAGCGCTGCTTCGAGCGGGTCGGCTCCGGCACGACCATCCAGTGCGACGTGCGCATCGTCGCCGCCACCAACCGCGACCTCGAGGCCGAGGTCGCGGCCGGGCGCTTCCGCGCCGACCTCTACTACCGCCTCAACGTGTTCCCGGTCGAGCTGCCGCCGCTTCGGCGGCGCGCCGAGGACCTGCCGCTCCTGATCGAGGACCTCAACCTCCGGCTCTGTGCGCGCGGCTATCCGCCCGTGTCCTTCAGCCGCGCGGCCGACGCGGCGCTCGCCGCCTACGACTGGCCGGGCAACGTGCGCGAGCTCGAGAACCTGCTCGAGCGCCTCTCGGTCGCCTGCGGCGGCGCGCCGGTGACGCCCGAGCGCCTGCCGTTCGCGCCGCGCGCGGCCGCGGTCGCGGGCGCGCCGCAGGAGCCCGCCGCCGCGGCCGCGGACGGCGCGCGCATGCCGCTGCCGGCCGAGGGCCTCAACCTTCGCGACACGCTCGCCGCGGTCGAGTCCGACCTGATCGCGCAGGCGCTCGGGCGCGCCGACGGCGTGGTCGCGCAGGCGGCGCGGCTCCTCGGGATCGGCCGCACGACGCTGCTCGAGAAGCTGAGGAAGCACCCGGCGCGCGCCGCGCTCGCGCCGGACGAGGCGCCGGGCTAGCGCCCGTCCCCGGGCGCCGGGCCCTCCAGCTCGGCCGACGCCGGGATCCACCAGTCGGCGCCGCGCGCGGTGCCGACGTACTCCGGCCAGCGGTAGTCGAGCGGCGGCGCGAAGCTCCTGGGCAGCAGCGGCGCCACGTGGCGCGCGCCGCCGGTGCGCGTGGCGAACTCCTCGCGCGCGGCGGCGACGAGCGCGGGCTGCGTCAGGAGGTCGAGCAGCGTCCCGGCGACGGTCTTGGCGGCCACCTGCACGGTCGGGTCGATGCAGGGCGCGAGCCCGCCGAGCGCGTTCGACACCCACGCCGGATAGCCGCCGTAGCCCTGCGGCACCGCCAGCATCGGCCGCGCGATGTAGAGCCGCACGGTCGGCGCGTACCAGCTCATCTCGACGTAGTCGTCCGAGGTCCAGTGGGTCTGCCACGCGGGCATCTGCCTGCGCAGCTCGGCCTCGGCCGCGCGCGGCTCGATCAGCCGCTCGCAGGCCGGCAGGAACGGCGCTGCGAGCGGCGCGAGGCCGAGGTTGCGCTGGATCTCCTGCGCGAGCGCGATCGCCTCGGCGCCGTAGCGCGGCGCGCCGACCCGCTCGAGGTTGCGGTAGGCGAGCTCGGCGAGCACGTGGTTCGCGACCCCCGGACGGGTGCGCGACACCCAGCGCTTGACGACCCGGCAGTGCGCGACCGCCGCGGCGTGGTCGGCGTTCCTGTCGAGCACGTCGAGGATCGCGTCGGCCATCCGGATCTCGGGCGCGCGCCAGGCGTAGTTGATCTGCGCGAGCTGCGCCGGCAGGTTGTCGGCGGTCGCCTGGCCCGCGGTCAGGATCGCCTCGTTCAGCGACCAGCCGCCGCTGTGCGCCAGCATCGACTCCATGGTCGCCTTGGTGAGCGTGTACATCGTCACGAGCGCCAGGTTCGCGCCGGGCGCGCGCGCCGCCGAGTGCGCGGCCGCGATCGGGCTGTCGCTCGCGGCCTGCGGCCAGGTCTCGGGCGCGTCGCAGATGAACGAGTAGATGCGGCTGCCGTAGGCGCCGCAGTGCGTGTCCCAGCGCGTCGTATTGCAGAGCGGCAGCATGTAGAAGGGGTGGTAGCTCACGATCGCGTCGAGGCCGTCGTAGTAGCCCCTGAGGCCGTGCACGAGCTTGGAGCCCTGCACCTTCTCGGCCGGCTCGCCGAAGAAGCGCAGCGTGCCCGTGACGTTGCCCGCCCGCATCGCGTGCTGGGTGGCGAGGATCGCCCCCAGCGCGCCGACGCCGAGCGCCGAGTGCGGGTCGGTGTGGCCGGGCGCGTGCTCGGAGAGCCCCGCGCGCGGCCCGCGGCGCGTCGCCGCGGCCTGGCAGTTGCCGGGCACGGCGTCGTACTCGGCGTAGGTCGCGACCGCGGCGCCCGGGCCGTTCGACCACTCGGCCGCGAACGCGGTCGGCATGCCGCCCGAGCCCGCCTCGACGCGAAAGCCGGCGGCGCGCAGCTTCTCGACGAACCACGCCGCCGAGCGGTACTCGCGCCAGGCGGGCTCGGCGAAGTCCCAGATCGTGCGATGCCACTGCGACAGCGCCGCGCGGTGCGCGTCCACCCAGCCGTGCGCGAGTTCTCGGGTCGAGCTCATCGGTCCTCCGAAGGCAGCGGGTGGCAGCGGGCCACCGGCCGGCGCCTGAGTGTAAGCGGCGCCGGCCCGTCGCCGCACCTCGGCGCGCCCTGCAGGGCGCGCGCTTCGCCTCAGCGCGCCGCGAGGCGGCCGAGCTCGGCCTGCAGCTCCTCGCCCGCACCCGCGAGGCGCCGCACGATGCGCCCCCCGGCGTCGAGCACGACCACGACCGGCACCTCGCGCACGCCGAACTCGCGAAACAGGTCCCCGCTCTCATCGAGCGCGAGCGGCAGCCTGAGCGCATGCGCACCGCGGTACTCGGCGAGGTCCTCGCGGCCGGCCCACAGGCCCGAGGCAATGCCGAGCCAGCGCACGCCGCCGTTGCCGGCGGCGAGCGCCTCGACCTCCTCGCGGGCGCGCCGGCAGGCGGCGGCGCGCGCGGGGCGGCTGCTCTCGAGGTAGGACTCGCACCACGGCGACAGGAACACGAGCACGAGCGGCGCCCCGGGGCGCGGGCCGAGCTCGACGGTCGCGCCGTCGAGCGTCGTCAGGGCGCGCGCCGGCACCCGGCTGCCGAGGGCGAGCGCGGGCACGGCCGGCGCCGCCGGGCCGGCCGCCGCGCCCGCGGCCGGCGCCCGCGCGGCGCGCCTGAGCGCCTCCTCGAGCTCGGCGTTGACCAGGTGCCCGACGTAGGCGATGCGGCCGTCGCGCCCGATCACGACGTGCTGCGGCGTCACCCTGAGCCGCAGCGCGGCGCCGAGGCGGCCGTCGTCGAGCACGATCGGCATGCGAAGGCCCTGCGCGCGCCGGTAGTCCTGGATCTCCGCCAGCGAGTCGTTGAAGCCGGCGTTGACGGCGATGACGGCGAGGTCGCTGCCGGCGGTCTCGTAGGTGTGCTCGAAGTGCGGCATCTGCTCGCGGCACGGCACGCACCAGGTGGCCCAGAACTTGAGGTACACCGGCCGGTGGCCGTAGAGCGCGCCGAGGTCGATGCGCTCACCGTCGATCGTCGTGACGACGAGGCGCGGCGCGGGCGTCCCGAGGAGCGGCGCGCCGGCGGCCTGCGCGCGCTCCTCGCCGGTGCTCGCGAGCCCGGGCAGGGCGCAGAGCGCGAGGAGCAGCAGGACGAGCGGGCGCATGGCGGTCCCCCCGGGGCGGCGTGGCGGGCATTCTGGACCGGAACGGCGCCGCCGGGGAGATCCCCGCGGCGGCGCGGTCGCCGCGGCCGCGGCGAGCCGCCGCCGGCCGTCGGCGGCCGGCGCATCCGGCGGGGGCATCTGTCCTCGCCGGCGCGGCCGCTTGCGCGCACGACGAACGGCAGCAGGCAGCAGGACCGCAAGCGCCGTCGCGAAAGCGATCGGCCGCGGAGCCGGCGTTCCGGCAGGCCCGTCGCAGCGCCTGGTCCCGGCGGGGGCAGCATCCGCGGACTTCGCCCGCGCGCAAATCGCCACTGCGAATGCGCGTCGCGGGGGAATGCGCGCTCAGCGGTTGGCGGGATAGACGACGTCGACGCGCCGGTTCTGCGCCCGGGCTGATTCGTCGTGACCCTCGACGACCGGGCGTTCCGCGCCGTAGCTCACGGTCGCGACCTCGATCTCGCGTGCGCCTTGCAGGCGCAGCGCACGCCTGACCGCCTGCGCCCGCCGCGCTCCCGATCCGACGTTGTACTGCGGCGAGCCCCGCTCGTCGGTGTTGCCCTCGAGCCGGACGCGCAGGCGCTCATCGAGGGCCAGCGACCTGCCGTGCGCGCTGATCATGCCCGCGTACGCGGGCGTGATCCCGGCGCTGTCGAAGTCGAAATGGATGTCCGCTGCGCGAGGAGGGCGCCATCGCCGCTCGCGGCCCGGGCGCCTCCCGGCAGCTGCGATGCCGGCCCCGGGCCGGCGCTCGCGGCGGCGCCCGCCGTGCCGGCGGAGCCGGTGACGGATTGCGCGGTCGCGGACGGCCGCGTCGGCGGCGACCCCGGGCACGCCGCCAAGAGACCTAGGCATGCGAGCGTCGCGAGGCCGCCGAGTCGGCTCACCGTCCGGCTGCTGGGCACGGGCCGCGCCGCAGGGGGTCGCGCGACCCGAGCGCCGCGGGATTCACGGGCGGACACTTGGCCGGATCACGGCGGCCACATCAAGGTCGACGGCCGATTCCGACGCGTTCGCGGACGCGTAGGCCGCGACCAGCGGATCGAGTCCGACGCTCGAGATCCACGGGCGGTAGCGCAGTGCATAGGCCGTGGCGAGAAGCTCGTGAGTGCCGCGGTCTTCGATACGCGTCCATTTCGCCTCGACCGGCCTCGGCCAGCGGTAACCGGGCAACGGCTCCCAGGCGGACGATGCGTCGACCTGGTATCGGCTGACGGGTCGGTCGCGCCGCTGCACGACGGGGCAGAAGTCGCCGAGCCCCTCGGCCTGGCGCAACGTGGCGACATTGGGAAGCGCGTCGTACGCGGCGCACGACGGCCCGCCGCGAAGCGCCAGCGTCAGCTCGTAGTACGCCGGGTCCGCCTGAGAGGTCAGCGGGCGCCGGTCGCTGTGGATCTCGACGTAGAGATACGGCGACGTCGGCAGTGAACTCCATACCTCGAGGTCGCTGTGCCGGCGCAGATCGAGGTAGCCGTCGGCCGCGACGGTGCGGTACAGGTGGATGCCCCCGAGCTCGCGCATCGCCATGTAATAGGCGATGCCGCCCGGGATCACGTCCCACAGCGGCAGCCACAGCGTCACCAGCATCACCGGCACGTGCAGCCAGCGCCGCCCGGACCAGGCCGCGGCCAGTCGCCCTGCCGCGTAGGCGAGCGCGAGCCACGCGAGCCCGAGCAGGCAGCGCTCCAGCGTCAGCACGGCCGCAGACCCGGTTCCGCGTCGCGGCGACGCCATCCGCCGCGTCGCACATCTCCAGGCGCAGCCGGGCTTCGAGCCGGCTGCCGAGGCGGACGTGGCGACGACGAGAGGATGATCGGGCGCATCAGAGATCGGCGAGCGGTTTGCCGGCTGCCTTGTCGTCCGGCAGTCGCAGCTCGGCGATCAGCCGGCCGAGGTGGGTCATGAGCGACTCCAGGGCCGCGTCCGGCAGCGCCATCAAGGCCTGCGGCAGAAGCCCTTCGGCAGGACCGGGCGCGTCCTTGAGAACCCTGGCAGCGGCCTTGCTGAGCGTCAGCCCGACGCGCCGCTGGTCCTGCGTCGAGCGCGTCTTCACGACGTAGCCGTGCGTCACCAGCTTGTCGACCAGCTGGCTGCAGGTGGTCTGGTGGATCGACAGCCGATGCGCGAGGTCGGAGACGCCGACCCCGGGCGCCTGGCTGACCTCGTGCAGCACCCAAAGCTGCGAGCCCGACACCCCGCAGGCTTCCTCGACCTCGCGGAAATGCCGCCGCGCGGAACCATAGATGAGCCGGAACTGCTTCAGCACCTCGAGCGCGAGCAGCTTGTGATGGCGATCGTTGACGTGGCGACGCGCTGCGGCCATCGAGCGACGAACTCCGGTCCGTGGGGCGCCCGGGCGCCGGGTACCATTGATGCAATATAATGGATACCATTGTATCTGAGACCGGGCCGGGGTCGGAGGTGCGCGCATTAAGATGAGTTCATCGACGCCCGTTCGCGGCGCGCCGATCAGCTACGGCGCTTCGGGCACGTAGTAGAGGTCGATGGACTTGCCGACCCGTTCAACCGGCGCATAGCCGTCCAGCCAGGCGTAGCCGGCGCCGCCGTGAACGCGCGCGAGCGCCGTGATGGCGACCCATCCGGTCGTCGGCTGGGCCGGCGCCAGGCGCGTGAGCTTCGGGAACGTCTCGCGCGCGAGGTCGGCCGTGCCGAGGTAGGCGAAGCTGAAGGATTCCACCTTGAGCTCGGCCAGCCGATGCTCGAGTCGGCGCAGGTCCTGGCCCCAGGCGAGGTCGGAGTCGACCAGCACGGCTTCGGGATTGGCGACGGCCTCGTTGAAGTAGGGCAGGTAGTCGGGGTTCGCGGTGGCGAGGGTACTGACCTGCCAGCCGACCAGTCCGAGCACGATCGCGCAGCCGACCCCGGCCACGTCCCGGTTGCCGACCCGGCGCAGCGCCCGCCAGGCCCGGGCGAGCAGGTGTGCGGCACCGATCGCGAGAAACGGGTAGAGGATCAGTACGTGACGGATGCCAATGTTGATGTGGCTGTAGAGGCTCGCGAATGCGAGGATCGCCACGAACAGCACCGGCGGCGCCATGCGCCACGGATCGAGGCTGCGCGCGCCGTCGCGAAGGAGAGCGCCGAGACCTACCGGACCCGTCGCCAGCATCGCCAGGGGCGTCTTCGCGGCGAGCGCCACCAGGTAGAAATACCACCAGCCCTGCGTGCGCACGGTGCCGAGCAGGTAGGACAGGTGACCATTGTCGTTGTGCCAGATCAGTGCCCGGATCCCGCCGACCAGGGTCCGAAGCGCCTCCGGGAGCGGCACGTGCGCCGCGACGCGGTAAGCGAGCGCGTGCGCGAGGCCCCGGTCGCCGAACAGGTAGGACAGCGTCGGGCTGTACCGCTGTGCCTGATCGGTCAGGTACACGAATCGTCCGCCGTAGACGATCGCGAGGCATCCGGCGGCGACGAGTCCCGCGACGGCAAGTGCCAGGCCGTGCCGGGCTGCGACCGCCGGCAGGCTGCGCATGGCCGACGCCGGATCCGGCGGCTTGCGCAGGCAACGGGCCGCCCGCAGCAGCCACAAGGCGCTGATCCCGAGCCCGAGAAACGGGATGGCCGAGAGCTTCGTGCCGACGGCGAGGCCTGCGGCAAGGCCGAGTGCGACCGCGTCGCGCCAGCGCTCGCTCGCGAGCCAGCGTTCGGCCGCATACAGGGCGAGCAACGTCGTGGCGGCGGCCGGGACGTCGAGCGTGGCGAGCGCGGCGTGGCCGAGCACGGGCGGAACCGCCGCGAGCAGCACGACGGCGAGCAGCGCCTCCCGGTCCGAGCCGCAGACGCGGCGCGCCCACAACCACGTGGCGATCAGCAGTATCGCCAGAAACGGCAGCGTCCCGAGGCGCGCCAGCGTCAGATAGAGGTCGTAGTGGCCGCCGCCGTAGAGAATGGCGACGCCTTCGGGCGTCCCGTCGGGCGGCGGCCTGCCGACGGATCGCGCCCCCGCGAGGTACGGTCCGAGCGCGATCAGGACACGGGCCAGGGGCGGGTGCTGGATGTCGTACTCGTACTTGCCCCGATCCAGGAGCTCCATCCCCGCCGCCAGGTGCTCCGGCTCGTCCCAGGTGTGTCCGTAGACGCGCCACGTGCTCGCGGCCAGCAACGACGCCACCAGGATGATCGCGACGAGAGCCGCCCGTGCGGCCATGCGCGACGGTGCGACGGGGGCGAGGGCTGCGGAACTCGGCATGTTCGGGACGCGAATCCGGCGGCTGTCTGTGGCAGGGCCCAGGGGGGTCCGGAGCTGGCTGAGCGCATCGTCACGCCCCGCAACGGGACTCCGACCCGTCGTGCGGCGAGATGTTCCGCGGAACCTTGCCGCCTGGTGCGGCGCGGGCGCCCGGGCGGGGCCGCTGGCGCGCACCGGGCCGGCCGGCTGGCCGGCGACTCGCCGGCGGCGGCGCGCCGGGTCGCCGGTCGCGCCCGAGCGGCGCGGTGCCCGACCGTCGGGAGCGAGCGTCGGTGAGCGCGCCGCGGAACTGGACTTCGGGCGCCGGCCGGCTCGCGCGCCATTGGCTGCGCCCGGGCCCCTGGATTCGCAGGCTCGTATTCTGGGGCGGTGCCGTCGCGACGGGCGCCGTGGCCGTCGCCTTCGCCCGGGGCAGCGATCTCGCGCTGCGCTTCTGCCATACGGCGGCCACGCAAAGCGCGTCCTGGCCGTGGCTCGCGCCACCGCTCGGGCTTGCGTTGGTCGCCTGGCTGACCCGCCGGGTGTTTCCGGGTGCCCAGGGGAGCGGCATCCCGCAGACGATTGCCGCCCTGTCCCTGACGGATAGCGATGCCCGCGACCGGCTGCTGTCGATGCGCATCGCGGCCGGCAAGTTCCTGCTCACGATCCTCGGGCTCGCCAGTGGCGCATCGGTCGGTCGCGAGGGCCCGACCGTGCAGATCGGTGCGTCGATCATGCACTCGCTCGGGCGGCTGGCCCGGTTCCCGGCAGCCGATCTGGACCGCGGGCTGATCCTCGCCGGCGGCGCGGCGGGCGTCGCCGCGGCGTTCAATACGCCGCTCGCGGGGATCGTGTTCGCGATCGAGGAGCTGTCGCGCTCGTTCGAGGAGCGCAACTCCGGAACGATCTTCACGGCGGTCATCCTGGCCGGCGTCACCTCGGTCGCGCTGGTCGGGAACTACACGTACTTCGGCCTGACCCAGGCATCGCTTCCCGAGCCGCGCATGTGGCTGGTCGTTCCGATCTGCGGAGTGCTCGGCGGCCTTGCCGGCGGCGTCTTCGCCCGCTGCATGCTTCGGCTGCGGCGCGGCCTGCCCGGGCGGCTGGGCGCACTCAGCGCCCAGAGTCCGGTTCGCTTCGCCTTCCTGTGCGGCCTCGTCGTCGCGTGTCTCGGCTGGGCGTCGTCCGGCGCCACGTTCGGCACCGGCTATGCGGAGGCGCGGGCGCTGGTCCAGCAGGAGACGGAGCCGAACAGCTGGTTTGCGCTGGCGAAGGCGCTCGCCACGCTGGCCTCGTACGCGACGGGAATTCCCGCCGGCATCTTCGCCCCGTCGCTCGCCGTCGGCGCCGGACTGGGCGGGACTCTGAGCGCGTACGTTCACTTCGCCCCGGGCGGCGCGGTCGTCGTGCTGACCATGGCCGCGTACTTCGCCGGCGTCGTCCAGGCGCCCCTGACGTCGCTCGTCATCGTCAGCGAGATGACGGGCAATCGCAGTCTGACGCTGCCCTTGATGGCGGTCGCTCTGATTGGCCGAGGCGCGAGCGCCCTCGTCTGCCGCGAGAGCCTGTATCGGGCGCTGGCCTCGAGCTTCATGAACCCGCCCATGCCGAAGCCAGCCACCGCCGCCGGGCAGGGCGGGCGATCGGCGCCGTGAACGCGAGGCAGTACAACGCCGCCAGCGCATGGCTCCGGCGTGGTCACGCACCTCGCTGTCATGGGCCGATCCGGCGCCGTCGCTGTTCCGGCACCGCGCGCACATCGGCTGCGTCGCCGGCGACACGGCCACGACGATGATGCGCAGCGGCGGTGTCGACCCGCGGCCAAATCACGACGATCCGGTCGCCGACCGCGTCGCGCCGGGGTGACGGCCGGCCGTGGGCCCGACCTCCCGGCGACCCACGGGAACGGGAGACCGAGCCGTCGTCGAACCACCCGCCAGCCGGGGCCCGCGGCCGACGGCTCAGTCGCGGGGCTCGAGCCAGAGGGCGTGCTCGGCGTAGTCGGTCGTGATCCGAAAGTGCCTGAGCAGGGCGATGCCGACGTTGGCGTCCGAGGCGCTCGGCTGCGGGTCGATGCTCGCCGCGACGTCGGCGAAGCGCCGCCCGGCGATCTCGACCGAGCGCAGCCTGAGGACGGTGAGGTTCGCCTCGCCGCCGAGGCCGCCGCCGCGCTCGCTCCTGACCGGCCGGCCGTCGGTCAGGAATCCGCGCCGCGCGGCGAGCGCTGCGCCGACCAGCATCCGCGAGCCGTTGCCGAGGTCGAAGGTCGCGCGCACCGGCTCGCCGCCCTCGATGCGCACCGGCAGCGTCTCGACGCCGTGCTCGGTCACGAGCTCGAGCCGCTCGCCGCGCGGCGGCCGGTCGCGCGCGACGACCGCGATGCGCCCGCCGTCGACGTCGATCGCGAGCCGCGCCGCGTCGAAGAGCTCGCGGCCGAGCACCACCTCGAGGCGGCGGCCGAGCAGGCGCCGGCCGACGTCGCCGAGGTCCGTGACCGCGACCGTCTGCTCGCGCAGCACGAGGCCGAGCGCCTCGAGCGTCACGCCGCCGACGAGCGTCGCGGCGAAGGCGTCCTTTCCCGAGCCCTGGCCGGTGACGGCCTCGCCGCCGCCGAGGCCGAGCTCGCGGGCGAATGCCCGGTCGATGAGCGTCGCCTCGGCGGCGGAGTCGAGCAGCGCCGTGACCGCCCGGCCGTTGATGCGCGCATCGATCATGAGGCGCGAGCCACGCGTCAGCGTGAGCGCGAAGCCGCCCTCGGGCGCGGGCCCCGCCGGCGCCGCGGCGGCAGTGAGCGTCGCGAGCGCGGCGACGAGGAGCGCGATCCGGCGCATCGTCAGTCCTCCCCGCGCTGCTCGCCTGCGCCCGGCGCGCCCGGCCGGTGCAGTTCCGCGAGGCTTCTGATCGCGAGCAGGCGCACCTCGTCGCGCGCGATCAGGACGCGGTAGAGCGCGACGTAACCGGTGCGCCCGTACGAGATCGCGAGCTCGCGGAGCCCGTCCGCGAGCGGCCGGCCGACGAGCGGGTGCGCCGCGCGGTGCCGGACCCCGTCGCCGATCGCGGCGGCCGCGGCCGCCGCCGCCGCCGGGCTCGCCGCGCGCAGCGCGCAGAGCAACGCCTCGAGCCGCGCGAGCAGCGGCGCCGCGCAGACTACCGTCGCCACGGCGCGGGCCTCGGCGCGTCGCCGGTCGCGAGCCGGGCCGCCCAGGCGGCGACGTCCTCGGCACGGTAGAAATCGCCGAGCCGGTCGAGCTCGAGGTCGGCGGCGAGCGCCTCCTTGACGAGGCTGCGCAGCGCCTCCTCCTCGGCCACGTGCCGCTCCACCGCCTCGACGATCAGGCTGTGGGCGGATCGGCCGCTCTGCCGGGCGAGCGCCGCGAGGCGCGACCTCAGCTTCGGCGCCAGTCGGATCGTCGTGGTCGCGGCCATGCGTGCTGCTCCCCGAGGGCCAGCCGCGACCGTCGCACATTGCCCGCGGCGGGGCAACGCGGCGGCGGCGCGCTACGGCCACAGCCCGCGCAGCCGCTCGAGTCCCGGGGCGATGTCACCCTCGGCGGTCGCGCCGTAGCCGAACACGAGCCCCGGCCGGCCGGCGGCGCCGAGGTAGTAGCCGGCGAGCGACGACACGCCCACCTGCCGCTCGCGGGCGCGGGCGAGGAGCGCCGCGGCGTCGGCGCGGCCGCGCAGGTAGGCGCACAGGTGCAGGCCCGCGGCCGAGTCCACCGGCTCGAGCCAGGGCGCGAGCTCGCCCGCGAGCCCCGCGAGCAGGAGCGCGCGGCGCCGCTCGTACAGCCGGCGCACGCGCCGGACGTGGCGCGCCAGGTGTCCCTCGTCGATCAGGAGTGCGAGCGCGTCCTGCACCGCGGTCGGGTTGTGGCCGTCGGCGAGGCGCTTCGCGGCCACGAGCGCCGGCCGCGCCCAGGGCGGGGCGACGATGAAGCCGGTGCGCAGCGCGGGCGCGAGGCTCTTCGAGAAGGTGCCGACGTAGAGCACCGCGCCCGAGCCATCGAGCGTCTTGAGCGCATCGAGCGGCCGCCCGCCGAAGCGGAACTCGCTGTCGTAGTCGTCCTCGACGATCACGACGCCGCGGGCGCGGGCGAGCTCGAGCAGCGCGCTCCTGCGCTCGAGCGACATCGCCGTGCCGAGCGGGAACTGGTGCGAGGGCGTGACGCAGACGATGCGCGCGGCGCGCGGCACGCGCCCGACGACGAGCCCGGCGGCGTCCACCGGCACCGGCGCGAGCCGCGCGCCCGCGGCCCGCAGCGCAGCGGCGAGCGGCGGGTAGCCGGGGTCCTCGACAGCGACCAGCGTGCGTCCCGGCGTCACGAGCACCTGCGCGATCAGGCTGAAGGCCTGCTGCGCGCCGGCGGTGACCACGACGTCGTCGGCGCGGCAGGCGACCGCGCGCGTGAAGGAGACGTGGCGCGCGATGCCGGCGCGCAGCGCCTCGCGGCCCTCGGCCGGCGCGTAGTCGAGGCCGGCGGGACCGGCGGCGCGCAGCGCGCGCCCGAGCAGCCGCCGCCACAGGTCCGTCGGGAAGGCGCCCGGGTCCGGGACGCCGACCCGAAAGTCGTAGCGCGGCGCCCGCCCGTCCGCCGGCGCGGGGCGGACGGCGGCGCGCCACGGCCGGGCGAGGCGCGGGTCGGTCCGCGCCGGCGCCGGCCGCACCCGCGGCGCGGCGTGCGGCGGCAGGCCGCGCGCGACGAAGGTCCCGCTGCCGGCGCGCGCGACGAGGTAGCCCTCGGCGAGCAGGCGCTCGTAGGTCGCGACTACGGTCGTGCGCGCGACGCGGCAGGCGGCGGCGAGCGCGCGCGAGGACGGCAGCCGAAGGCCGGGGTGCAGTCGCCCGCCGAGGATCGCGGCGCGCAGTTGCTCATGCAGCGCCCGGCGCCGCAGGCGCGAGCCGCGCCGCGGCAGGTCGAGGCCGAGCTCCAGAAGTGGACTCATAGAACTCACCGGAACTGGATCTGTCGGAAGACCGGTTTGGGGGCTAGTCTAGGGCCGACGCTGCCGCCGCGCACGCCCGCCCGAGGAGAGCGCATGCCGACGAAAAACCCGTTCCCCGTGCCGCTCATCGCCGCGGCGCTCGCGCTCGGCGCGGCTGCGCCCGGCCGGGCGGCGGAACCCGCCGAGCCCGTGCGGGTCGCGCCGCTCCTGACCCAGGTGCTTCCCGACCTGCCGGGCAAGGAGGTCGAGATGCTGACCGTCGAGTACGCGCCCGGCGGGCGCTCGCTGCCGCACCGGCACGATGCGCATGTCTTCGTCTACGTGCTCGAGGGGCGGCTGACGATGCAGGTCCGGGGCGGCGCGGCGCGCACCCTCGGGCCGGGCGAGGTGTTCTACGAGGCGCCGGGCGACGTGCACGAGGTCTCGGCGAACGCGAGCGGGACCGAGCCGGCGCGCTTCCTCGTGGTCGTGCTCAAGGACCGGGGCCGGCCGCTGACGCGGCCGGCACCCGCGGCGGGTGCGCCGTGATCGAGCTCTACTATTCGCCGACGCCGAACGGCCTCAAGGTCCGGCTGTTCCTCGAGGAGGCCGGGCTCGCCCACCGGATCGTGCCGGTGAGCCTGAGCCGCGGCGAGCAGCACGACCCCGGGTTCCTCGCGCTCGCGCCGAACGGGCGCATCCCGGCGATCGTCGACACCGAGCCCGAGGGCGGCGGCGCGCCGCTCGCGCTGATGGAGTCGGGGGCGATCCTCTGGTACCTCGCCGGCAAGACGGGCCGCTTCCTGCCGGGCGACGCGCGCGGCCGGGCCGAGGTGCTGCAGTGGCTCTTCTGGCAGATGGCGGGGCTCGGGCCGATGGCCGGCCAGGCCGGCTACTTTCGCGTCTATGCGCCGACGCGCGTGCCGTTCGCGATCGAGCGCTACACGCGCGAGACCGCGCGCCTCTACGGCGTGCTCGACCGCCGGTTCGCCGACCGGGACTTCGTCGCCGGCGACTACTCGGTCGCCGACATGGCCGTCTACCCGTGGATCGTGCCGCACGCGGCCCACGGCCAGGCGCTCGCGACGTTCGCGCACCTCGCGCGCTGGTTCGAGCGGGTCGGGCGGCGCCCGGCGGTCGTTCGCACCTACGAGGGCGTCGAGGACGTCTACGCCCGGCCAGGCGCCCCGGTGGCCGCCGGGGGCGAGGCGCGCGACCTGCGCCGGGCCGCCCGGGAATAGACTTGCCCGCCGGGGGGTCTAGTCAGGGCCCGTGCACGGGACGGCGGATGACGGCGACCGAGGCTGCTGATGACTGACCGGCGGCGATTCGAGGCCGAGGCGCTCGTGCACCTCGACGCCGCCTACAACCTCGCGCGCTGGCTCCTCCGGGCGCCGGCCGAGGCCGACGACGCCGTGCAGGAGGCGATGCTGCGTGCGTTTCGTGGCTACGACGGCCGGCGCGGCGCAGAGGTGCGGCCGTGGCTGCTCGCGATCGTGCGCAACTGCTGCTACGACGCCGCCGGACGCCGGGCCCGCGAGGCCGGCCGGCGCGCGCCCGGCGACCCGGCGCTCGTCGCCGGCAACCTCGCCGCGCCCGAGGCGGACGAGCCGCTCGCGGCGGCGCTGCGCGCCGAAGCCGCGGGCGCGCTCGATCAGGCGCTCGCGGCGCTCGCGCCGGACTTCCGGGAGGTGCTGGTGCTGAGGGAGATCGAGGATCTGTCGTACCGCGAGATCGCCGAGGTCATCGGCGCGCCGGTCGGCACCGTGATGTCGCGGCTCGCGCGCGCGCGCGCGGCGCTGCGCGCCGTCGCCGCCGGCGCGGGAGGGCAGGACGATGGCCTGCGCTGAAGCGCCGCGCGTCCAGGCGCTCGTCGACGGCGAGCTCGACGCGGCCGGGACCGCCCTGCTCGAGCGCCACCTCGGCGGCTGCGAGGAGTGCCGCGCGCTCGCGGCCGGGATTCGGCGCGAGCGCGCGGCGCTGCGCGCCGGGCTGACGCGCCACCGCGCGCCGCCGGCGCTTCGGGCCCGGCTCGAGCGCGCGCTCGCGGAGGCGGACGCCGCCGCCGCGCCGCCGGCCGGTGCGCGGCGCTGGCTCGGCGCGGGCTTCTGGACCGGCGTGGCGAGCGGTGCGCTCGCCGCCGGCGTCGCGGCGCTCGCAGTCTTCGGGGCGCTCGGGCGCGGCGCGCCGGACGCGCTCGAGCGCGACCTCGTCGCCGCGCACCTGCGCGCGCTCGTGTCGGGCCATGCGATCGACGTCGAGTCGAGCGACCGGCACACGGTCAAGCCGTGGTTCGCCGGCCACGCCGACGTCGCGCCGCCGGTCGCGGACTTCGGCGCCGACGGCTTCGCGCTCGCCGGCGGGCGCGTCGACTACGTCGACGGCACGCGCGCCGCGGTGGTCGTCTACCGCCACGGCGCGCACCTGATCGACGTGTTCGCGTGGCGCGACGCCGCCGGGCGCGGCCGCGAGCGGGCCGTGAGCAGGAACGGCTACCGGCTGCTCTTCTGGCGCGCCGGCGACCTCGCGTTCTGCGCGGTGTCGGACACCGCCGAGACGGAGCTGCGCGCGCTCGCGCGGCTCGTGACCGCGACGCTGCCGCCGGACGCGCGGGAATAAACCGCGCCGCGCGGCGGTCTACACCCCCGGAACCACCAACCCGGGGGACGGATCATGAGCGACGCGAGCCCGCCGGTCAGCCGGCGCGATGCGCTGAAGTGCCTCGCCTACGGCGGCGCCGGCACCCTGTTCGTGCTCTCGGGCGGCGTGCTGACGCCGGTCGACGTCGCCGAGGCGAGCGCCGGCAAGGACGCGGGGGTGCCGCTCTTCGTGCAGCTGAGCGACACGCACATCGGCTTCAACAAGGAGGCGAACCCCGACGTCGGCGCGACGCTCAAGGTCGCGATCGAGCGCATCAACGCGCTCGCGGCGCCGCCGGCCTTCGTGCTGCACACCGGCGACATCACGCACCTGTCCCGGCCGGCCGAGTTCGACGCGGCGGCCGAGCTCCTGAAGGGGCTCAAGGTCACCGAGCTGCACACCGTGCCCGGCGAGCACGACGTCGCCGACGCGACGGTCAGCGAGTACTTCGCGCGCTTCGGCGCCGCCTCCGGGAACCGCGGCTACTACAGCTTCGACCACCAGGGCGTGCACCTCGTCGGCCTCGTCAACGTGCTCTCCTTCAAGCCGGGCGGCCTCGGCGCGCTCGGCCCCGAGCAGCTCGCCTGGCTCGAGGCCGACCTCAGGGGCCGCGCGGCGAGCACGCCGATCGTCGTGTTCGCGCACATGCCGCTGTGGACGATCTACGAGCCGTGGGGCTGGGGCACGGCGGAGGGCGGCGAGGTGCTCGCGCTGCTGCGGCGCTTCGGCTCGGTGACGGTGCTGAACGGCCACATCCACCAGATCGTGCAGAAGGTCGAGGGCCACGTGACCTTCCACACCGCGCGCTCGACCGCCTTCCCGCAGCCGCCGGCCGGACAGGGCGCGGGCCCCGGGCCGCTCAAGGTGCCGGCCGCGGAGCTGCCGGCGGCGCTCGGCGTCAGCACCGTGAGCCTGAGGCGCCACCCGCTCGCGCTCGCGGTAGCCGATGCGACGCTCGCCTGAGGAGGCCACCGTGCAGAACCCGCTGACCCGCCTGCCGCTCCTGCTGGCCGCCGCGCTCCTCGTCGTCGCGCCCGCAGAGGGCGCCGCGCCCGTGGCCGATGCCGCCCAGACCGTCAGGCTCGAGCACTTCATGTTCGCGCCGACGACCCTGACGGTCGCGGCCGGGACCACGGTGCGCTGGCAGAACCTCGACGGCGAGCCGCACACGGTCGTCAGCGTCGAGGGGCTGTTTCGCTCCGGCGCGCTCGACCAGGGCGACTCCTACAGCTACACGTTCAAGACCGCGGGCCGCTACCGCGTCGTGTGCACGATCCATCCGCAGATGGTCGCCACCATCGTCGTCACGGCCCCCTGAACGCCCCGGCCTCGGGCCGATGCGTGGGCCACGGACTTGGCCCGGGAGCCGGCCGGGGAGGTTCGCAGGAGCCTCCCCGGCCGGGCCTCTCGATCGGAAGGAGGCGAGCGACCGGCTGCGCCTCAGGCGGCGAGCCACTGCGCGGCGCGCTCGGCGATCATGATGGTCGGCGCGTTGGTGTTGCCGGAGACGAGCGTCGGCATCACCGAGGCGTCGGCGACGCCGAGCCCCTCGACGCCGCGCACCCGCAGCCGGAGGTCGACCACGGACCCCGGATCCGCGCCCATGCGGCAGGTCCCGACCGGGTGGTAGATCGTCTCGGCCTTGGCGCGGATCGCGGCGAGCAGCTCGGCGTCGGTCTGCGCCGCCGCGCCCGGGTAGAGCTCGGCGCCCCGGTAGGCGTCGAAGGCCCGCGCCGCGGCGATCTCGCGCACCAGGCGCAACCCCGCGACCAGCGTCGCGGCGTCGTCGGGCTCGGCCAGGTAGTTCGCGTGGATGCGCGCCTTGGCGGCGGGGTCGGCGCTCGCGAGGCGGATGCGGCCGCGGCTCCTGGGCCTCAGCACGCAGCAGTGGAAGGTGTAGCCGTGGCCCGGCAGGCGGTTGCGGCCGTGGTCGTCGAGCTGCGCCGGCACGAAGTGCAGCTGCACGTCGGGGCGCCCGTCGCGGGCGCGCGGCGTCGCGAGGAAGGCGCCGGCCTCGGCGATGTTCGAGGAGCCCGGCCCGCCGCGCGTCAAGAGGTAGCGCAGCCCGACCAGCGCCTCCTCGAGCTTGTTGAAGTCGTAGCTCACCGGCTGCGTCGCCTTGACGAGCGTGCAGCAGTCGAGGTGATCCTGCAGGTTCGCGCCGACGCCCGGGTGATCGGCGCGCACCGCGATGCCGTGCGCCTCGAGCTCGGCGGCCGGGCCGACGCCCGACAGCATGAGGAGCTGCGGCGAGTTGACCGCGCCGCCGGCGAGCGTCACCCGCGCGGCGCCGAGCCGCGTGAGCGCCCCGCGCCGCGCGTACTCGACGCCGGTGACGCGACCGCCCTCGATCAGCACGCGGGTCGCGAGCGCGCCCGTGACCACGGTGAGGTTCGGCCGGCCGAGCGCGGGGCGCAGGTAGCCGGTGGCGGCGCTGCAGCGGCGCCCGCCGCGCTGCGTCACCTGGTACCAGCCGACGCCCTGTTGCGTCGCGCCGTTGAAGTCCTCGTTCAGCGCGATGCCGCGCTCGCGGCCGGCGGCGATGAAGGCCTCCGAGAGCACGTTGCGGTACCTGAGGTCCGAGACCGCGAGCGGCCCGCCGCTGCCGTGGTAGGCGTCGGCGCCGCGCGCCTGGTCCTCCGAGCGGCGAAACACCGCGAGCACGTCGTCGAAGCCCCAGCCCGTGCAGCCGGCCGCGGCCCAGCCGTCGTAGTCCTCGCGCTGGCCGCGGATGTAGCACATGGCGTTGATCGAGGACGAGCCGCCGAGCACGCGGCCGCGCGGCCACCACAGGCGCCGGCCGTTGAGCGCGGGCTCGGGCTCGGTCTCGTAGTTCCAGTTGACCGCCGGCATGTTGACGATCTCGGCGAGTCCCGCCGGCATCGCGAGGAAGGGGCTCGAGTCGCGCCCGCCCGCCTCGAGCAGCACGACGCGGCGCGCCGGGTCCGCCGACAGGCGGTTGGCGAGCACGCAGCCGGCGGAGCCCGCGCCGACGACGATGTGGTCACAGCTCAGCATGGCTCGGTCCCCTCAAACGGGTCCGGCTCGCCGGCGTAGAGGCGCGCGAGCAGCCGTGACTCGCGCTGGCCGATCGCGGCGAGGAACTCCCCGGCGCCGCCGGTGGCGCGGAAGGCCGCGAAGCCGCGCTCGAGGAAGCTCTGCAGCGCGCCGAGCCCGGCGGCGTGCGCCGGGCCGCGGGCGAGCGTCAGCAGCACGCCCACGGCCGCGTGCCGCACGAGGCGGTCGAGCGTCGCGCCGATCTCGAGGATCGCCGCGAGCTGCGCCTCGCGCTCGGCACGGGTCGCCGAGCGGCGGTAGCACTCGGCGTAGCGCGTGGCGGTGACCGGCGCGTCCGCCGGCAGGCACGCGGCGAGCGCGGCGTCGAGGCGCTGGGTCTCGATCTCGAGCGCGATCGCCCGCTCGAGCACCGCGAGCGCCCGGGACGGCAGCAGCCGCGCGAGCGCGCCCGAGGCGCGCCTCAGGTCGTGGTCGCGCGGCCCCGCGTAGGCGCCGCCGTACAGCTCGCCGAGGAAGAAGCTGACCGCGAGCGCGTAGCGCGGGTTCGCGGCGAGGTCGGCATAGGTGCGCGCGAGGCGCGCGCTCTGCCAGGCGCGCAGCCGGGCGAGCGCCTGGGCGCGGGCCGGCTCGCGGGCGAGGCGGCTGCGCTCGGCCTCGTTCTCGGCAATGAGTGCGGCAAGCTCCGCCATGGGCGGCTCGCGGCCCGCTCAGAGCGCCGCCTCGAGGCGGTCGAGCGCGGCGCCCAGGCGGCTGCTGACCGGCCCGAAGTCCGGCCGGCGCGCCGCCATGGCGGCGCGGAAGGTGCGGCTCGGGTCGCCGAGCACCTCGCGCCTGAGCCTGAGCCCGTGCCGCGCGAGCAGAGGGCCGAGCGCGCGCGCCTGGCGCGCGAGGTCGGCGCGGGTGCGCTGGTAGGCGTGCTCGGCGAGCCGGCGCCGGCCCGCGTACTGGAACACGTTGACGAAGAACAGCTGCTCGTCGGAGCGGTCGGGCTCCAGCAAGAGCATGTCGCTGGTCGGGAAGCGGCCGCGGTAGGCCGACATGCCGACCTGCATGCGCGACTGGATCAGCGCGCGGAAGGTCTGGCTCATGACGAGCGGCAGTCCGCCGCGCTTCAGGTCATGGCTGCGCCGGCCGTGCGCGTAGGCATCGAACGCCACCAGCGGGTTGACGCAGAACACGAGGCTCGCGCCCTCCTCGAGCGCGACCGAGGCGTGCATCGTGCGCAGCAGCGCGCCGTCCACGTAGGTGCGGCCGTCGATCTCCACCGACGGGTACAGGCCGGGCAGCGCCGTGCTCGCCTGGATCGCCTTCGAGATCGGCACGTGGTCGTGGCCCGGCGCGCCGAAGCGCGCCTCGGTGCCGCCGTCGAGGTCGGTCGCGATCACGTACAGGCGGCGCTTGAGCGTGCGAAAGTCGTTGCTGCGGCCGTGGGTCGAGAAGATGTGGGCGATGAAGCGCTCGAAGTGCCGGTTGTCAAAGAGCCCGGTCGGCACCAGCCGGCCGAGCGGCCCGACCGCCGCCGCCCAGGCGCCGGGCGAGGGCGCGTTCAGGTACTCGCGCACGATCGCGGTCAGGAGCCCCGGCGCGCCGCGCGCCCGGTTCAGGTACTCGCGAAACGCCGGCTGCAGGAACAGCCCGGGCGACATCGGGTACTCGGCCGCGGCGTTGTCGATGAACACCACGCCCATGTCGGCCGTGCCGATGCCGTTGGCGAGGCCGGCCGCGATCATCGCCCCGGAGCTGACGCCGACGTAGGCGTCGAGCCGCGTCAGGTCGAGGCCCTCGATCGCTTCCGCGAGCGCCTGCAGGGCGCCGATCTCGTAGAAGGCGCCCAAGGGCCCGCCCCCGGCGAGCGCGAGCCCGAGCCGGGGGTGGGGGTGCTGCTGCGGCCGCGGTGCGGGCTGCAGCGTGAGCATCAGACCGCCGTCAAGCGGCGGCCGGACGCTGCTCGGCCCGCTTGGCGACGCGGCGGCGCGGGGTGCGGCGCACGCGCGCCAGCTGCTCGACGCTCGCGTTCAGGTGGTCGACGCGCTTCGACAGCGCCTTGATCTCGGTCGCGGTCGGCACGCCCGCCTGGTGCAGCACGCGCTGCACGCGGCCCTGGAAGATCTTCTCGAGGCTCTCCCAGGTCTCGGCGGCCTGCTCGCGCGAGCTCTTCATGCGCTCGCCGACGGTCTCCTGCACGGTCTCGATCGCCTCGCGCAGCATCTTCTCCGCCGTCGCCCGGCCCTGGCCGATGAACTCGGCGCCGTCGACGATCAGCGTCTCGAAGGCCCGCGGGCCTTCCTTCTGAACGCGCGACAGCGCGCCCATGCCCGCCAGCCAGATCTGGTGCATCGCGTCCACGATCGGCAACTCGGCGCGGGTGCGCCGGCCCCGGACCTTGCGGCCCAGCTTTCCGGTCTTGCGTACTGCCATGACAATCTCCTCTACTGGGACACGGGCCCGCGAGGGCCCGGCGCGCCGTTGCGTATAGCCCGGACGCGCAGCCTATTATTGGCCCGCTATGGTCAGTCCCGATCAGTAGTTGCCGTAGGGGCCGCCATGGCGTCCAAGCCGCTGAAAGCGCAGTGGATACAATTTCCGTTCAGCGTGCCGGCGGCCGCGACCGGCGCCCGCGCGCTCGAGAAATCGTGGCAGCGCCTACATCGCGGCGACCGCGAGCCCTGGCCGGACGCGGCGCGGGTCGCGGGCCTGCACCGCGCGCACCCGGCGGCGCGGGCGCTGCTCGCGGCGCCGGCGACCGACGCCGCGCTCGCCGGGCGCCTCGTCGAGGCCTGGCGCGCGTTCCACGCGGGCGAGTTCGCCGCGGCGTGGCGCGAAGGCAACGAGCTCGGCGCGCTCGGCGCGGTGGTCGCCTGCAAGGCGGCCGGCGTCTACGTCAGCTACCTCGAGGACAGGAAACCGCGTGCCGAGGCGCTGCTTGCCGAGGCGGTGGCGCTCGCCGCGCGCGCCGCCGCGGCGGCGCCCGGGCTCGCCAACGCCCACTACGTGCACGCCTTCGTGCTCGGCCGCCTGAGCCAGCGGATCTCGGTGGTCAAGGCCCTCGCCGCCGGCCACGCGGGCCGGGTGCGCGCGAGCCTCGAGCGCGCGCTCGAGCTCGAGCCCCGGCACGCCGACGCCCACATCGCGCTCGGCCTCTACCACGCCGAGATCGTCGCCAAGGTGGGCGCGCTCGCGGCGCGGCTCACTTACGGCGCGAGCGGCGAGTCGGCCGTGCGCCACTTCCGCGAGGCCGTGCGGCTGTTCCCGGAGTCGGCGATCGCGCACATGGAGTACGGGAATGGCCTGCTGGCGCTCTACGGCGACAAGCGCCGCGACGAGGCGGTGCGGCTCTACGAGCGGGCCGCGTCCTTCGAGCCCCTCGATGCGATGGAGCGCTTGGACGTCGAGCAGGCGCGCGCCGAGCTCGGCTGAGGCGGCCGCCTGAGGTGCATCGCGCCGAGCACCGTCAGCAGCACCAGGCGCTCGAACTCGGCGGCGAAGCCGTCGACGATCTGGTGCGGCGCCGGGATCAGGCCGCGGTCGGCGATGATGCCGAACTGCACCTCGCCGCAGTAGGTCAGCACGCTGATGCCGAGGCCGATGCTGCCGCTCTGCGGCACCCAGAAGAACTGCTCGCGGATGCGCTGGCCGCACAGGTACATCGGCTCGCGCGGCCCCGGCACGTTCGAGATCACGGCCGAGGACTTGCGCGTCAGCACCTCCATCGCGAGGTCCTGCACCATCGCCGGCAGGCTGCCGAGCACCGCGAGCGTCGCGAACGCGGCCGGCGGCTGCGCCGAGTGCTTCAGGGCGTGCATCGCCTCGTGCACCGCGTACAGGCGCTTGAGCGGATGCACGACGCCGACCGGGAGCTCGAGCAGCACCAGGCCGAAGCGGTTGCCGAGCGAGGGCGGGTCGGTCGCCGGGCGCAGGTTGACGGGCAGCGTGCCCCGGAGCGTCAGGCCCTCGGTCGCGACGCCGCGCGAGGCGAGGTAGCGGCCGAGCGTGCCCGCGATCACCGACATCAGCACGTCGTTGACGGTGCAGCCGAGCGCGTGGGCGACCGTGCGCACCTCCTCGAACGGCAGCGGCGGCGCCCACGCCACCTGCTTGCGGGCGCCGAGCTCGCCCCTGAGCGGCGTCGCCGGGTCGTCGCTGTACTTCAGGATCGAGGCGAGCTCGCCGGCCATGTCGGCGACGTGCTTGGCCTCGTCGAGCACCGCGAGGGGGTGCGTGACGCGCTTCAGTCCCGCCTCCACGAGCCCGCTGCCGCCGGCCACCGCCTCGCCGAGCCAGCGGCCGGCGGGGCCGAGCAGCGGGGCGAGCCAGGGCAGCGCGAAGTCGTCGCCGGCGTGCGGCTGCTCGGCGAGCGGCTCGGGCGGGGGCGGCTCGCCGCCCGGCGCCGTGGTCGTCATGCCGAGCACGACCCGCACCAGCGCGATGCCGTCGGCGTAGCAGTGGTGGGTGCGGGTGATGACCGCAGAGCCCTGCCCGTACTCGGGCACGAGGTCGAAGCGCCACGGCGGGCGGCGCGGGTCGAGGCCGGTGCTCGCGAGGTCGCTGCACAGCGCCTCGAGCTCCGCCTGGCCGGCGCCGGGCGGCAGGCGGATGAGGCCGACGTGCGCATCGAGGTCGAAGTAGGGATCCTCGACCCAGACCCCGCCGATCGCCTCCTCGACCGGCACCGAGCGGAAGCGCTCGTGGATCAGGAAGCGCTCGCGCACCAGGCCCTTGAGCGCCTCGAGCGTGATCGGCCCGTCGAGCACCCAGACGCCGTTGATCACCATCGGGTTGGTGCGCTTGTCCATGCGCAGCCAGGCGGCGTCGATGCTGTCCATGCGGTGGCGGGCGGGGATCACGGCGGCCCCGCATAGAGGCTTGCCACGAGGCCGGCTGCGGTGCGCCGCGCTACCGTGGCGGGAGGTCTCGGCAAGGGCGCATCCCCATGGCTTATTTCGTCACCGGTGGCACCGGCTTCATCGGCCGGCGGCTGGTCGCGCGGCTCGCGGCGCGCGACGTCGTCTACGTGCTGGTGCGCGAGGGCTCGCGCGCGCGCTTCGAGTCGCAGCGCACGGCGGCCGGCCAGGACCCGGCGCGGGTGGTCGCGGTCGTCGGCGACCTCGGCGCCCCGGCGCTCGGCGTCGCGCCGGCCGAGCTCGCCGCGCTCAAGGGCCGCATCAGCCACGTCTACCACCTCGCGGCGCTCTACGACATCACCGCGGCGGCGCCCGAGGACGCCGCCGCCAACGTCGCCGGCACCGAGCACGCGCTCGACTTTGCCGCCCGGGTGAGCTGCGAGTGCTTCCATCATGTGAGCTCGATCGCGGCGGCCGGCCTCTACCGGGGGACCTTCTCGGAGGCCATGTTCAACGAGGCGACCGGCCTTGAGCATCCGTACTTTCGGACGAAGCACGACGGGGAGGCGCGGGTGCGGGCCGAGACGCGCTTCCCGTGGCGGATCTACCGGCCGGGGATGGTGGTCGGCGACTCCGCGACCGGGGCCACCGACAAGATCGACGGCCCGTACTACTTCTTCAAGCTGCTGCAGAAGCTGAGGAGCGGCTGGCCGAACTGGCTGCCGCTCGTCGGGCTCGAGGGCGGCTGGGCGAACCTGGTGCCGGTCGACTTCGTCGTCCGGGCGCTCGAGCACCTGTCGCAGCTGCCCGGCCACGACGGCGAGTGCTTCCACCTGACCGACCCCCGGCCGCGGCGGGTCGGGGAGGTGCTGAACGTGTTCGCCAAGGCCGCGCACGCGCCGCAGGCCACGATCCGGGTCGACCCGAAGCTGATCGAGCACGTGCCGCCCGAGCTCGCGGCGGCGGTGGTCGCCTTCGAGCCGGTGCGGCGGGTGGTCGAGGAGCTGCTCGACGGCCTCGCGGTGCCGCGCGCGGCGCTCGCCTTCGTCAACTACCCGACCCGCTTCGACTGCGCGCGCACGACGGCGCTGCTTGCGCCCGCCGGGATCCGCGTGCCGCCGCTCGAGGACTACGCCTGGCGGCTGTGGGACTACTGGGAGCGGCAGCTGGACCCCGACCTGTCGCTGGACCGCAGCCTCGGCGGGGCGGTGCGCGACAAGGTGGTGCTGATCACCGGCGGCTCCTCCGGCATCGGCCGCGCGACGGCGATCCGCGTCGCGGACGCGGGCGGCACGGTACTGCTGGTCGCGCGCGACGCGGCCAAGCTCGAGGTGGTGCGCGAGCTCATTGCGGCCCGCGGCGGCGCGGCGCGCTGCTACCCCTGCGACCTCACGGACGCGGCGGCCTCGGCCAGCCTGGTCGAGCGGGTGCTGGCCGAGCACGGCCGCGTCGACGTGCTGATCAACAACGCCGGCCGCTCGATCCGGCGCGGCATCCGCGAGGCCTACGACCGCTTCCACGACTACGAGCGCCTGATCCAGCTCAACTACTTCGCCGGCGTGCGCCTGACGCTCGCGCTCCTGCCGTCGATGGTGGCGCGCGGCGCCGGCCACGTCATCAGCGTCTCCTCGATCGGCGTGCTCGCGAGCCCGCCGCGCTTCTCGGCCTACGTCGCCTCGAAGGCGGCGCTCGAGGCCTTCACGCGCTGCGCCGCGGCGGAGTTCGCCGATGCCGGCGTCGTGTTCACGGTCATCAACATGCCGCTGGTGCGCACGCCGATGATCGCGCCGACGCGGATCTACGAGCAGATGCCGACGATCTCGGCCGAGGAGGCCGCCGACCTCGTCGCCGAGGCCGTGATCCACCGCCCGCAGCGCCTCGCGACCCGCCTCGGGCTGTTCGCGCAGTGGATGCAGCTCTTGGCGCCGAAGCTGTCGGAGCTCGTGATGAGCACCGCCTTTCGGATGTTCCCCGAGAGCCCGCCGGCCGCGGCCCCGGCCGGGCCGCCGGGGGCGCCGGCGGCGGGCGCGGCGGACGCGCCGCTGCCCGCGAAGGCCACCCCGGAGGCGGTCATCTTCGCGAGCCTGATGCGCGGCGTGCACTGGTAGCCGGACGGCGCCGTGATCGTCAGCATGTGGATGAGCCGCGAGCTCGAGACGGTCGGGCCCGAGACGCCGATCGTCGAGGCCGCGAGGCTGATGGCGCGCCGCCGCATCCGCCGCCTGCCGGTGGTGCAGCCGGGCGCGCACGGCGCGCGCCTCGTCGGCATCGTCACCGCCACCGACCTCCTGCACGCCTACCCGCCGGACCTGAACCCGTTCGCGCTGCACGCGCAGGCCCCGGCGCGCGGCGCCCTGCGGGTCGGCGAGCTCGTGCACCGCGAGCCCGTGACGGTGGCGCCGGAGGCGCCGCTCGAGGCGGCGGCGACGCTGATGCTCGGGCACAAGGTGGGCGGGCTGCCGGTGGTGCGCGACGCGCGCCTGGTCGGGCTGATCACCGAGTCGGACGTGTTCCGCGCGTTCGTGAGCCTGTTCGCGGCAGAGCGCCCCGGCCTGCGCGTCACCTTCGACGCCTCGCGCTGCGAGCACCCCTTCGCCGTGGTCGCCGCGCTCGCCGCCGGCCGGCCGCTCGAGGTGCTGAGCCTCGTGCTGTCGCGCCAGGAGGAACTGCCGGTGTGCGTCGTGCGCGTCGAGGGCGGCGGCGCCGAGGCCTTCGTCGAGGCCCTCTGGGCCGCCGGTCACCGCGTGCTCAACGTGCTCGCGGTCGGGCCGCAGCAGGCGGGCGCGGCCGCGCGCCCGGCGCGCGGCCCGCCGCCCGGCTGAGGCTCAGGAGCGCAGCTGCCGCTCGAGGTGCTGCTCGTGGCGCACGACCGCCGCGGCGTTGCCGATCGCGTCGGCGAGCCAGTCGAGGATGTCGTCGAGCGCGACCACGCCGATCAGGCAGCCGGTCGCGTCGACCACCGGCGCGCGGCGCACGCCGAAGGCCCGCATCTGCGCCAGCACCTGCTCGGGCGACGAGTCGATGCCGACCACGAGCGGCTCGCGGGTCATGGCGTCGGCGGCGGTGACGCTCGCCGGATCGACGGCCTCACCGACCACCTCGACCACGATGTCGCGATCGGTGAGCACGCCGATCGGCGGTCCCTCGAGCCCGTCGGGTGTGACGACCAGGAAGCCGACGTGGCGGGCGCGCATCAGCTGCGCGGCCTCGACGAGCGAGGCCTCGGCGGCGATGGTGACCGGGCTTCTGTTGCACAGGTCAGTGAGGCTCATGGGGCACCTCCGGTGTCGTCGGGCGGCGCCGGGCGGCGCCGCCCCGTGACGGCCACGCTACGCCCCGGCCCCGGACCCGCAATACGGAGAAGTGGAGCGGGCCGCTCGCATTGGCCCGGCCGGCCGGCGGGCCGGCCGGGCGGCCCGCCGCCCCCTCCGGCCGCCCGGGGCGCTGTCATGAATCCGTCACACCGCGGTCACAGAATGCGCGCCGGTGCCTGCTAGCGTCCTTCGCTCGCCGACACCGCCCGCCACCATCCACCGATCGAGGTCACCAATGAGAGTCTCCCCACTGCGCACGCTTGCCGTTGGCGGCGCAATCGCCGCCGCCCTCGTCGCCGCGCCGGCGCTCGGCCAGGCGCGCGACGCCGTCCGGATCGTCGGCTCCTCGACCGTCTACCCGTTCGCGAGCGCCGTCGCCGAGCGCTTCGGCCAGGGCGGGCGCTTCAAGACGCCGGTGGTCGAATCGACCGGCACCGGCGGTGGCTTCAAGCTGTTCTGCACCGGCGCCGGCGTCGACACGCCGGACATCAATGACGCCTCGCGACCGATCACCGACGCCGAGAGGGCGATCTGCGCGACCGCCGGCGTGACCGCGGTCGACGAGTTCCGGGTCGGCTACGACGGCATCGTCGTCGCGAGCGCGAAGGGCGCGGGCTTCGACCTCACGCGCGAGCAGCTCTACCGCGCGGTCGCCAAGACCGTGGTCGTCGGCGGCAAGCTCGTGCCGAACCCGTACCGCAGCTGGAGCGACATCGACCCGAAGCTGCCGAAGCGCCCGATCGCGGTGCTCGGGCCCGCCCCGAACCACGGCACCCGCGACGCCTTCGTCGAGCTCGTCATGGACCCGTCCTGCGAGAAGTTCGCCGAGATCAAGGCGCTGCCGAAGGACGAGATGAAGAAGACCTGCCAGACGGTGCGCGAGGACGGCGCCTGGACCGACGTCGCGGCGGACTACGCCGTGATCATGGGCAAGCTCAAGAACGACCGTAACGCGACCGGCGTGTTCACGTTCTCCTACGTCGACCAGAACCGCGACAAGATCACCGCCGCCAAGATCGATGGCGTCGCGGCCTCGCTCGAGACGATCTCCTCGGGCCAGTACCCGATCTCGCGGCCGCTGTTCATCTACGTCAAGCGGGCGCACGTCGGCGTCATCCCCGGCCTCGCGGAGTTCGTCCAGGAGTTCGTCAGCGACAAGGCCGGCGGCAAGGACGGCTACCTGGTCGACAAGGGCCTCGTGCCCGCGCCCGCCAAGGAGCTGAAGGCGCAGCAGGCGAACGCGAAGGGCCTCGCCGCGAAGCCCGCCGGCGCGCCCTGAACCTGAGGCCGGCAGGGCCGGCGCGGCGCCGTCAGCGGCGGCGCCCGCCGCGGCCGCGCCGCGGAGCCGCGCAGTAGGCGGCGTAGAGCGCGGCCATGATCTCCTCGGCCGGCCCGGGCACCAGCGAGTAGTAGATCGCCTGCGACTTGCGCCGGGTGGCGACGATGCCGGCCGCGCGCAGCACCGCGAGGTGCTGCGACAGCGCCGACTGGCTGAGCGGCACCCGGCCGTTGATCTCGCCGACCGAGAGCGGACCGCCCAGCAGGCTGCAGAGCACCAGCAGCCTCGGCTCGCTGGCGAGCGCCTTGAGGAGCGCCGCCGCCTCGGGTGCGTGCGCCGTGACCTCCGCGAGCGGCGGCGACCGACGTCGCCGCCCCGAACCACCTGCCGTCGCCATCCGCCTGACCTCGCTGCCGGTGCCGCGCCGCCATCTTAAAGAAACCGCGGCCGGCGTGCGCCCGTGGCCGGCCGCTGCAGAGTGGCGCCGCGGCGCGTCCGGCCCCGCGCCGGCCCGCGGCGCGCGCGCCGCACCGGCTCGCCGCGGCCGCCCCGGCCGGGCGCGGCCGG
>DATKOP010000099.1:0-21712 GCA_035524595.1 Steroidobacteraceae bacterium
CTCGGGCGCACAGGCGCCCTGCACGGCGCGCCCGGACCGGACGCGCCGCGCGGGGCGCCATTCACCGAGCCGAAACTACTTGCCAGCCGCGAGGAAGGCCGCCAGGTCCTTGGCCTCCGCGTCGGACACCTTGAACTTGCCCTTGTGCTTCATGGTGCCCGCCGAGATGGCCTTGATCTTGGTCTCAAGGTCGGCGGCCGCCTTGCCGGCGAAGTCCTTGGTCTCGTGACAGTCGGCGCACACGGACTCGAACTTCGCCTTGGCCGCCGCCGCATCGGCCAGCGCAGCGCCGCCGAAGCCCAGCGAGGCCACGGCGACGGCGACGAGAACTCCCTTATTCATCGCAGCTCCTGAGTTGACAGCCCGCAAGTACGGGGCGACCGATGGTAGCAACTTGGCCAAGCGGTTCAGATCAGCACAAGACGAAGGGCGGCCCGGGACGGATTTCAGCGCCGGTTCAGGCACGGTGCACCCCGTCGTTGCACTGCGATCCTCGCGACCGCGGCGGGCGGCGCGTCGCCGGCCGCGTGATCGGGGCCGGAGGGGCGACTCCCCGCACGGCGAGCGCGGCGTCTGCACGTCCCCTCCTCCCGGCGCCGGCGGTACAGCCCGGCGCGGCTAGCGGTGCCACGCGACGGTCAGCCCGTAGGTTCGGGGTCTGATCGTGACGCTGTGCCAGTCCTGCGGGTCGTAGTTGGGATCGCTGTAGCGCAACAGGTCAGGCGCCGCATTCGTGATGTTGTCGACGAACAGCGAGACGTCGAGGGCGTCGAGGCGCACGCCGAGGCGCGCGTTGACGATGCCGTACGCGGGAATCGGCGTTCGCCGCGGGTCGTAGCTGGCGGTGCCCGGGTCGGTGACTCCGTAGCGACGCCACTCCGAGGTGAACGTGTAGTCGAATCGGGCGTAGCCCAGGCGGCCGCTCGCAAGCGGCGCGGCGTATTCTGTGGACAGCGAGACCTTCCATGGCGGGCCGGCGTTCGGAATGCTCGAGCCGCCGTTGTAGATCGTGCGCGTGCCGCTCGGCGACTTGGCGTCCTCGTCGAAGGTCGCCTTGTTGTAGCCGACGCTGCCGTCGAGACCAAGCCGGTCGGTGGCGCTCAGCCGAAATGCCAGGTCGAAGCCGCGCGAGGTCGCGTCGGCGAGGTTGTCGACGAAGCTCGCACCGCACCCGTTCAGCAGAATCGTCGTCTGGATGCCTCGCCACTTCACGTCGTAGACGCTGCCGTCCAGCACCAGCCGGCCGCCGAGCAGGCGGTTCTTGGATCCGAGCTCATAGCTCCAAACCGAATCGGACCGGTAGGTCGTCGGCTGGACCGGATTGCCGTTCGCGTCGACGTAGCCGTTCTGCACGAGGTCGCTGTCGCAGATGGAGGGCACGCGCAGCGAGGCGCCAGGCGGCCGGAAGCCCTTGGCGGCCGTGCCGTACACCATGTGATCGTCGGCGATGCGGTAGGTGAGACCGTATTTCGGGGTCGTCGCGGTTTCCGCGCCATGCGTCGCCGACGCCGGATAGCTGGGCGCGAGCGCGCCGCTGCCGAAGGCACAAGGCGCCGGCGCCACCGGGCAGGGGCTGCCGAACCCGGCCGGGTCGCCGCCGAAGGGCGCGTTGCTGTTGCTCTCCGGTCCGGTCGCATAGGCGCTGAAGTCGAACGTGTTGGACGAGACCCGCAGCCCGAGCGTGAGCACGAGGCGGTCGGTCAGCCGGTAATCCAGCTGACCGAAGCCTGCGAGCTGCGCGTCGGTGCGGCGCCCCAGGCTGAGGAACGAGGTCGCGTTCGGCAGCATGTTGTCGCCGAAGAAGTTCTGGGCCGCGGAGCAGGGCCCGGCCACGCCGCAGCCGGCGTAGAAGGGTGGGCCGCCCGTCACGGCGTAATAGCCCGCCCCCACGGCGGTCGGAACGAAGCCGATCCACGGCGAGTTGATGAGGAAATTCTCGCTCCCCACCGTCGAGGAGCTCTGGTGGACGTGCGAGTAGAAGACGCCGGCGACCCATACCAGGCGCGCGTTCGGGTCCTTCGACTGCAGGCGCAGCTCCGCAACGGCGTTCGCCTGCGCGTCAGCGTTGGACGACATCGCCTTCCAGCCGGGCGGCGGGTAGGTGCCGGTCGAGGTCACGCGGTCCGCCGCCACGAAGTACTCGGGGAGGTAGTACTGGGCATAGTCCTTGGTGCCGTCGTACCACTGCGTGTTGGTCCGGTCGAAATAGGAGATGCTCGCTACGAGCTCGGTGGGTCCGGCGTCCCAGGTGAGGCCCAGCGAGGAGAGCGTGAAGTCGTCCTCGCCATAGGCGTTGGCGGGGACGTTCACTGCGTTCAGCACCAGCGCCTGCGTCGCGACCGCGCCGGTCGCGCCGGTCACCGTGAACGGGTAGACCGCGCCCGGCGCGCCGGCTCGATAGCCCTGCCGCGTGAAGTCCCCGCTGCTCGAATCGGACGTCGACAGGTCGTAGTAGCTGCCGGCGCCGTCGTTGATGTAGCGCCGATTGATCAGCAAGGCCGGAGTGATCGCGAGGCGATCGCTCGGCGCGAACGTCAGCGCGCCGCGCAGCGATTCGGTGCGGTTCCAGTTGACGTCGCGCGCGAGCGTCGCGGTGCGGGTGAACCGGACCGAGTTGCCGTAGGCGTTGCCCTGCGGGTCCACGATCTGGTACTGGCCGTCGACCAGGTCGATCCAGCCGCCCTCGCGTCGCAGCGAGGCGCTGACCCGGTAGCCCAGCCGGTCGGGCACCAGCGGTCCGCCGAATGCCGCGCCGACCTCGTAGCTCGGTGCGCCGTTGCGCAGGATCGCGGCCTCGGCGCGCGCATGACCGGAGAACCGTGCCAGATCCGGCGGCGTGCTGATGAAGCGCACGGTGCCGCCCTCGGAGCCGGCCCCGAACAGGGTGCCCTGCGGACCGAGCAGCACCTCGACGCGCGCGACGTCGAACAGCGACGGGAACGCGGTCGGCGTCGCATAGCCCAGGCGCACCGTCTGGATCGGGGTGTCGTCGATGTAGATGCCGGTCGTGCCCGTGCCGGCGGTCGAGGCGATGCCCCGGATCATGACTCGATTGGCGCCGGTGGCCTGATCCTCGAGGATGTGCAGGCCCGGCGTCAGCCGCACGAGGTCCTGGAAGACCTTGACTCCGCGCTCTTGCATTTCCGCGGCGCCGAAGCTCGCGACGCTGATCGGCACCTTCGACTGCGATTCCTCCCGGCGGGTGGCCGTGACCACGACGTCCTCGAGCGGGTTCGCGACGTCGCTCGCGCCCGCGGCGGGCTGCGGCTCGGCGCCGGCGGCCGCCGCGGCGAGCAGCAGCGGCAGGGCGGCGGCGCGCCACGCCCTCATGCGCCGCCTTCGCCCGGACCTGCACCTTTCATTCGGCGCAGAAGGCATCCGCTCGTGCCAGCGCGCGGGCGTGCATCGCGAAATCCCCCCTTCTTTCGCAATGGCCCGATCCTGCAAGCTCGGGCGGGGCCCGTCAATCCGTCGCGTCTGCGCCTGCGCTGCCCGGTTGAGCCGCCGCAGGCGATGGCGCATGCTTCGCGCGGACTGGCCGGCAAAACATCCGTGAACGGGGCACCGCCGATCCCACCGCCGCCCGAAAACACGCGCGCGACCGCAGTCCGTCGCGCGGTGTTCCTGAGCTACGCCTCCGAGGACGCGGCCACGGCCGCGCGCCTCTGCGCCGGACTGCGCGAGACCGGCATCGAGGTGTGGCTCGACCAGAGCGAACTGCGGGGCGGCGATGCCTGGGATCACCGGATCCGCGAGCAGATCCGCCAGTGCGAGCTCTTCATACCGGTCATCTCGCACGCGACTCAGGCCCGCGCCGAAGGCTACTTCCGGCTCGAATGGGACCTTGCCGACCAGCGCCGTCGGATGATCGCGCGCCGCAAGGCGTTCATCGTTCCGGTCGTTGTCGACAACACGCCGGAATCGGGCGCCGAGGTCCCCGACTCGTTCCTCGAGGTCCACTGGACGCGACTACCCGCGGGACAGACCTCCGCGGCCTTCTGCGACCGGATCGCGGCGCTGCTTGATGACCGGGCGGTCAAGGACGGCACGCCGGCACCGGCGCCGCCAGAGTCGGGTCGCGCGCGCCCGGCTCCAGCGATGCGCCGCCGCACATTGCTCGTGGCCGCGGCATTGCTGGCGGTCGCTGCCGGCTGGGTCGCCTGGCGGCTTCTGCCGCCAGGTGTGCTGGTGGGTTCGCGCGCGGCGCACCCTCCGGACGCCGCAACGGGCGCCGCCCGCGACGAGAAGTCGATCGCGGTTCTGCCGTTCGTCAACATGAGCGCCGATCAGAGCCAGGAGTACTTTGCCGACGGGCTCTCGGAGGAGCTCATCGACCACCTCGCCCGCAACCCGCAGCTCAAGGTCATCGCGCGCACCTCCTCCTTCGCGTTCAAGGGCAAGAGCGAGGACATCCGCGCCATCGCGGCGACGCTGGGCGTCGCCCACGTCCTGGAAGGCAGCGTCCGCAAGTCCGGCTCGGACCTGCGCATCACGGCGCAGCTGATCCGGGCGGTCGACGGGCGACACCTCTGGTCGCAGACCTACGAGCGCAAGCTGACCGACATCCTCAAGATCCAGGACGAGATTTCGACCACGGTCGCGACCGCGCTCAACGTGCTGATGGGCGCAGATGGCCGCCCGGCACCGCCCGTGGCCACCAACATCGAGGCCTACAACCTGCTGCTCAAGGGCAACTACTTCCTCGCGCGCGTGAACAAGAACGACGCCGTCAAGGCGCTCGAGCTCTATCAGGAGGCGCTGCGGCTGCAGCCCGACTACGCACTCGCCTGGGTGCAGCTCGGCACCGTCTACGCGCAGCAGGCGGACAACGGCTGGGCCCCGGCGGCGGTCAACTATCCGCGCGCGCGCGCCGCAGCCGCGCGCGCCGTCGAGCTCGCGCCGGACCTCGCGGCGACCCACATCTTTCTCGCCTGGACGCACGTCGGCATCGACTGGGACTGGGCCGCAGCCCGCGCCGAGTTCGAGCGGGCCCGGGCGCTCGAGCCGGAAAACACGAAGATCGCGCGCGGCCTCGCGCGCGTGAATCACACGATCTACGGCGAGCTCGCCGAGGAGATCGCGCTGCGCCAGGAGGAGCTGGTGCGCAACCCCCTCGACCTGGATCAGCTCGGGAATCTCGCCTGGCTGCAGATGTCGGCGGGCCGCCTCGAGGAGGCCGCCGCGACGTACCGCAACCTGCTGCAGCTCAATCCCGCGTTCGCCGGAGGCCCGGCAGGCCTCGGCCTGACGCTGGCGCTCATGGGACGACTCGATGCCGCACTCACCGAGACGAACAAGGACGTCGACGAGAACATCCGGCTGGCCGTGCTGCCGATCATCTACTGGGCGCAGCACCGCAGGTCCGAGTCTGACCGGGCGCTGCAGCAGCTGATCCACCAGGCCGGCGAGTCGGGTCCCTACAGCGCCGCCGGCGTGCATGCGTACCGTGGCGAGGCGGACGCGGCGTTCGACTGGCTCGAGCGAGCGTACCGCCTGCACGATGTCGGCCTGACCCTGATCCGCAGCGACCCGCTGTTCGCCGCTTTGCGCGCCGATCAGCGCTACGCCGCGCTGCTCGCGAAGATGAAGCTCGTGCAGCCCTGAATGCGGCGGCGGGCGTCCGGCCGGGTCGCGCCCTATGGCACGCCCTCGGCGCCAGGACCGGAAGCGGCGGTCGCCGTTGCCGTCTACAGACCGAGCGCCTGGCGCAGGAATTCGTCGCTCCGGCGCAGCATCTTGGCGCGGGCCGCCGAATCCTCGAGATGGTGATCCAGGTGCTCGAAGGTCACGAGCTCGTGCCGGGCACCGGCCGCCGCGAGGGCCTTGTCCATCAGCTGCGATTGCGCGTAGTCGACGTTGGTGTCGTCGGTGCCGTGGAAGAGCAGCACCGGCACCTTGATCTTGGCGGCGTTGCGCGCCGGCGAGCCCTCGTCCACGTGCGGTCCCTCACCGATGAAGTCGGCGGCCAAGCGGAAGCTCGACCAGCGGCGGTGCGCCTCCCTGAGTTCGGCCAGGTCCGTGACCGGCGCGACCGCGACCACCGCCTTGAAGACCGACTGGTCGGTCACCGCGGACTGCAGCGCCGCGTAGCCACCGTACGACCAGCCGACGACGGCGACCTTCGCGGGGTCGGCGATCCCCTGCGCCACCAGCCAGCGGCCGGCGTCGAGCACGTCACCGATCGCGATCCGCCAGGAGCGAAAGCCGTTCTCCTGGAACCAGGCTTCGCCGTAGCCGGCCGAGCCGCGGAAGTTCGGCTGCAGCACCGCGAAGCCGCGCGCGGCGTAGAACTGCGCAAACCAGTCGAAGCCCCACTCGTCGCGCGCACTCGGCCCGCCATGGGGCAGCACGATCGCCGGCAGGCCCTTGGCGCTCTCGGCACCGGGCGGCAGCGTCAGGTAGCCGGGGATCTGCGTGCCGTCGGCGGCCGGGTAGGTGATCGGCTTGACGGTGGCGAGCTTGACGCCCTCGAGCTCGCTGCGCTCCACGAGGAAGGTCCGCAGCGCGTGCGTCTGCCGGTCGAACAGGTAGTAGACGCCGGCGTCGTTGTCGCTGCCGGCGACGACCAGCAGCTTCGTCTCGTCGACGCTCGAGTCCACGATCCGCAGCGGCGGGTGACCCGGCAGCGCCCGCGAGAGCGCGCCGACGATCTTCTCGATCGCGGGGTCGATGAAGTGTGTGAATCGGTGGTCGGTCACGTAGGACGCGCCGACCACCCGCTGGCGCCGGCCGATGCGCACGACGTGGTCGACGTCGACGTCGTCGCGGGCGTAGACCAGCGTCTCCTGCAGCGAGCCGTCGAGCGCCACCGTATACAGCGCCAGCCGGCCGTTCTTCTTCTTGAGGCCGTATGCGACGTCGAGATCGGAGTCCACCGCGACCGGCCGGAAGCCCTCCTCGTGCGTGAAATCGTAGCTGCCGAGCGGCTCCCACTTCCGGCTGCTCTTCTTGCGGTACAGGAAGTTCTCGACGCCCGTGTCGTAGCCGAGTCCCTCCCGGGTACCCAGCGCCATGATCCGCACCGTGCCGCGGCCGTCGCTCATGTAGAGGCGCGCCATCCGGCTCGGCTCCTCGATCGACTTGTCGGCGAGCGTGCGCGTGTCGATCCAGTCGACGCCGATCCCGATCTTGTCGGAGCCGATGTTGCTGCCGATGTGCGCGTCCGGCAATGTGACGCGGCTCATCAGCACGGCGCCGTCCTGGTCCGGCAGCCAGTCGATGATCGTACCGTCGCCGAGCATGATGCCCTGGGTGTGGGAGTTGGTGCGCTTGGCGAGCAGCCTGGGATTGGCGCCGGTGGCGTCGATCGCCATCAGCCGGTTGACGTACCGCAGGGTCAGCTGCGCGGACTCGCGCGCGACTGCATAGATCGTGCACACCAGCCGGTCGTTCGACACCCAGTTGCAGTCCGTGATCCGGTCCGGCGCGCCGTTGGCGCTCAGCGCAATGCGTGGTTTCGCATCCGCATCGAGCGACAGCGTATAGACCGCCGACCCCTGGCCGGTGGTCGGCCCCAGGTAGGCGACGGACTTGCCGTCCGGCGACATGCGCAGGTCCTCGACGGTCGGGCGCGCGCCGAAGGCCGCGGCGGCGTCGAAGGCGGGTGGCGGATCGGCCTGCGCCGTTGCGCCGCAGAGCAGGATCAACGAGACGAACGCGGTCCGGCGCATGCTGGATGCCCCCCTTCCCTGTCGCCATCCTCTCCGATGGCCCGTGGCCGGCGCAACCGGCGGTCGACCGACCGCGGCCGCCGCCGCGGGCTGCTAAGCTCCGGGGTCGCGCGCGGACCACGCCGTCGGACGGCGCTCCGCGGCAGGCCGTGGCGCGACCGAGGTAGCCCGAATGCGATCGATCCCCCGGCTGCTGGCCGCGCTCGCCTGCCTCGCGCTCGCGTGGCCCGCGGCCGCGGCACCGGCCCGGACCCGCAACGTCGTGCTGATAGTCAGCGACGGGCTGCGCTGGCAGGAGATCTTCACCGGCGCCGACCCGCTGCTGCTCGACGACGCCAGGGCCGGCGGCAGCTGGACGTCGGCCGCGCAGCTGCGCCGCCGCTACTGGGCGCCGGACCCGGCCGAGCGGCGCCGGCTGCTGTTCCCGTTCCTGTGGGGCACGCTCGCGGCGCGCGGCCAGCTGTACGGCAACCAGCTCGCCGGCAGCCGCGTGCGCGTGACCAACGAGGCGCTGGTGTCCTACCCCGGCTACAACGAGATGCTGACCGGCCGGGCCGACCCGCGCATCGCTGGCAACGACTTCGGCCCGAACCCGAACGTCACGGTGTTCGAGTGGCTGAACGCGATGCCGCAGTTCCACGGCCGCGTCGAGGTGTTCGGCACCTGGAGCGTGCTCGCCGACGTCTTCAATGCCGGCCGCAGCCGCCTGCCGCTGCGGGTCGGCGCGACGCTGGTCGAGCGCAGCGACCGCAGCGCGCGCGGCCGGCTGCTGACCGGGCTCTACGACGACTCGACCCGGCTCTACGGCAGCAACCCCTTCGACAGCTTCGTGCACGTGGCGCTCCGCGATCACCTCGCCACGCACCGGCCGCGGGTGCTGTTCGTCGGCTACGGCGACACCGACCTGTGGGCGCACATGGGGCGCTACGACCTCGTGCTCGAGACGGCGCACCGCTTCGATGCGTACGTCGCCGAGCTCTGGCAGCAGCTCGAACGGCTGCCCGAATACCGCGGCCGCACGACGCTGATCCTGACGGCGGACCACGGCCGCGGCAGCGGGCCGGTCGACTGGCGCGAGCACGGCACCGCGCAGCCGGGGTCGGAGTCGATCTGGCTGGCGGTCATGGGGCCGGATACCGCGCCCCTCGGCGAGCGGCGCGACGTCCCCGAGCTCACCCAGTCGCAGATCGCGGCCACAATCGCGGCCTTCCTCGGGCAGGACTTTCGCAGTGCGATGTCGTCGGCCGCGGCGCCGGTGCGCGCGGTGCTCGGCCCGCCGCCCGCCGCAGCGGCACCCTAGCGCGCGCCGCTGCCGATGGTGCCGCCCGTGCCGACGAGCGCCTGAGCGATGCCGCTCCTCGCCCTGCTCGCCGTGCTGGTCGCCGCGGTCGTGCACGCGGTCTGGAACGTGATCGCCAAGCGCGCAGTCGGCTCGCGTCACTTCGTCTGGCTGTACTCGGTGGCCTCCATGGTGATCTGGGCGCCGCTCGTCGGCTACGTGCTCGCGACGCTCGGACCGCCGCGCCAGCCGGTCCAGTGGCTCGCGCTCGGCGCCACCGGCATCCTGCACCTCGGCTACGCGATGGCGCTGCAGGCCGGCTACCGCGCGGCCGACCTCTCGATCGTCTACCCGATCGCGCGCGGCTTCGGGCCGCTGTTGTCGTTCATCGGCGCGGTGCTGTTCCTCGGCGACCGCTACACCGCGGCGTCGGTGCTCGGGCTGGTGCTGATCGTCTCCGGCATGGCGCTCGTCTCCGGCCTGGTCGGGCGCGCGCGGCGCATCGAGCGGCATGGCGTCGGCTGGGGGCTGCTGACCGGCAGCTGCATCGCCGGCTACACGCTCAACGACGGCTGGGCGGTGCAGGTGCTGCTGGTGTCGCCGCTGGTGGTCGACTACTTCGGCAACCTGGTGCGCTTCGCGGCGCTGCTGCCCGCCGCGCTGCGCGACCGCGAGCGCGTCCTCGCCGAAGCGCGCCAGTACCGCTGGTCGGCGGTCGGCGTCGGCGCGCTCGCGCCGCTCGCCTACATCCTGGTGCTGTTCGCGATGCGGCTGGCGCCGGTGAGCCACGTGGCGCCGGCGCGCGAGCTCGCGACGCTGGTCGGCACGTACCTCGGCGCGCGGCTGCTGCGCGAGGCCGTGACGCTGCCGCGCCTCGTGGGTGCGGCCTGCATCGTCGGCGGGATCGTCTCGCTCGCGCTGGCGCGCTACTGAGGCGCCGCCGCGAACGTCGCCGCCGCGCGCGTGCTAGCATCCAGCCGCCGTGCCGCCGCCGTTCCCATCGCTCTGGTGCCTCGATGCCGCGGTCACGTACCTGAACCACGGCTCCTTCGGCGCGTGTCCGGCGGCCGTGCTCGCCGCGCAGTCGGCGCTGCGCGACGAGCTCGAGCGCGAGCCGGTCGAGTTCCTGGCGGTGCGGCTGCAGGACCGGCTGCACGCGGCGCGCGCCGAGCTCGCGGCCTTCGTCGGCGCCGATCCCGCCGACCTCGCCTTCGTCAACAATGCGACCAGCGGCGTCAGCGCCGTGCTGCGCTCGCTGGAGTTCCGGCCGGGCGACGAGCTGCTGACCACGAACCACACCTACGCGGCCTGCCGCAAGGCGCTTGATTACGTCGCCGGCCGCAGCGGCGCGCGCGTCGTCGTCGCGACCGTGCCGTTCCCGATCGGCGGCGAGGACGAGGTCGTCGACGCGGTGCTGGCCGGCGTCTCGCCGCGCACCCGGCTCGCGCTCCTCGACCACGTCACGAGCCCGACCGCGCTCGTCTTCCCGCTCGCGCGGCTGGTAGCAGAGCTGCGCGCACGCGGCGTCGAGACGCTGGTCGACGGCGCGCACGCCCCCGGCATGGTGCCGCTCGCGCTGGCGGCGCTCGGCGCCGCCTACTACACCGGCAACGCGCACAAGTGGCTGTGCGCGCCGAAGGGCGCTGCGTTCCTGTACGCGCGCCGCGACCGCCAGGACGGCCTGCACGCGCTGACCATCAGCCACGGCTTCGGCCGCGGCTTCCAGGCGGAGTTCGACTGGGCCGGCACCGACGACCCGACCGCCTGGCTGTGCATCCCCGAGGCGATCCGCTACCTCGGCGCGCTGCTGCCCGGCGGCTGGCCGGAGCTCATGGCCCGCAACCACGCGCTCGCGCTCGCGGCGCGCGACCTCGTCGGCCGCGAGCTCGGCCTCGCGCCGGCGGCGCCCGCGGCGATGGTCGGCTCGATGGCCTCGCTGCCGCTGCCGGCGCCGGCGCCGGGCGCGCCGGCGGCGCGGCTCGAGCCCGAGCAGCTCGGCGCCTGGTTCCGTGCGCGCGGCGTGCGCACCTGGCTCTACCCGCAGCCGCTGCCGCTGGTGCGCCTGTCGGCGCAGCTCTACAACGACCTCGGCCAGTACCAGGCGCTCGCGCGCCTGCTTCGCGAGGCGCTCGGTGGCGGCTGAGCGCGGCCGCATCGAGGCCCGGCTGTCGGTCTTCGACACGGCGATGATCGTCTTCAGCCTGGTGGTCGGTATCGGCATCTTCCGTACGCCCGCGATCGTCGCCGGCGCGGCCGGCAGCACCGCGCTCTTCTTCACCGCCTGGACCATCGCCGGGCTCGTCAGCCTGGTCGGTGCGCTGACCTTCGCCGAGATCGGCTCGCGCCACCCGCGCGCCGGCGGCTACTACCGCGTGGTCGCCGACTGCTACCACCCCGCCGCGGCGTTCATGCTGAACTGGGCGCAGACGGTGATGCAGGGCGCGAGCGCCGCCGGCGTCGCGTTCATCGGCGCCGAGTACCTCGCGCCGATCGTGCTGCCGCCCGGGCTGCTGGCGCCGCAGGCGCCGCTGCTGATCGCCTGCGCGACCATGCTGCTGCTCCTGACGCTCAACTACCGCGGCATTCGCTCCGGCGCGCGCACCCAGAACCTGCTGTCGCTGCTCAAGATCGCGATGATCGTCGGCCTCGCGGTGCTTGCGCTCGTGCTCGCGCCGCGCGCGACCACGCCGGCAGCGACCGCGGCGCCCGCGGCGCCGTGGCTGCCGCGGCTCGCCACCGCGCTGATCCCGTGCTTCTACGCCTACGGCGGCTACCAGATGACGATGAACCTCGGTGCCGACCTCAAGGACGCCCGGCGCCGCTTCCCGCTCGCGATCAGCGCCGGCATGCTGACCGTGGTCGCGCTCTACCTGCTGCTCAACCTCGCCTACCAGCAGGTACTCGGCACCGACGGCGTCGCCGGCGCCAAGCTGGTCGCCGCGGCGCTGTCGCGGGCGACCTTCGGGCCGGCCGGCGAGGTGGCGGTGTCGCTCGCCGTCTACCTGTCGGCGGCCGGCTTCGTCAACGCGACGATCCTGCAGATGCCGCGCTCCTTCCACGCGATCGCGAGCGACGGCGTGCTGCCGCCGGCCTTCCTGCGGGTCAACCCGCGCACGCAGGTCCAGGAGCTCGGCCTGCTGCTGTTCGGCGCGACGATGCTGCTGCCGGCGTTCCTGCTCGGCTCCTTCGAGAAGCTGCTCAACTACGTGATGTTCACCGACACGCTCAGCATCGCCGTGGTCGCCTCGACGGTGTTCGTGCTCAGGCGGCGCGCGGCGGGCGACGGCGGCTACGCGATGCCTGGCTATCCGTGGCTGCCGGCGCTGTACGTGCTGTGCCTGCTCGGCGTCGCCGCGAGCGTGCTCGTGACCGCGCCGCGGCTCGCGCTCGCCGGCGTCGGGATCCTGATCGCCGGCTGGCCGCTGTACCGGGCCGGGCGCCGCTTCAGCGGCGCGGCGGGCGCGGCGTGAACGGCGCGCCGGCGGCCGGTGGCGCCGCTGCCGCGGCGCGCGTGCGGCTGGTGGCACTCTGCTCGCTGGCGGTGGTCATCGCCTACAGCGACCGCGTCAACATCTCGGTCGCCGCGCTCGCGATGCGCGCGCGGTTCGGCTGGACGCCGACCGACACCGGCGTCGTGCTCGCGTCGTTCTTCGTCGGCTACCTGCTGTTCATGTTCGCGAGCGGCTGGCTCGCCACCCGCTACGGCGGCCGGCGCGTGCTCGGTCTCGCGGTGATCGCCTGGTCTGCCTGCACGCTCCTGACGCCGGCGGCGGCGACGCTGTCGCTCGGCACACTGCTCGGCGTGCGGGTCGCGATGGGCCTCGGCGAGGCGGCGGTGTTCCCGGCCGCGATCGAGCTCTACGGCCGCAGCGTGCCGCTCGCCGAGCGCACCCGCGCGGTCGGCTGGCTGATGAACGGCATCCCGGTCGGCACGGTGGCGGGGCTGGCCGCGAGCGGCTGGCTCGTCGGCCGCTACGGCTGGCCGGCGCCGTTCTACGCGTTCGGCGTGCTCGGTCTCGCATGGGCGGCGCTCTGGTTCGGTCGCGACGCCACGGAACCGGCCGGCGCCGTGCGGCCCGCCGCGGCCGCGGCGGCGCCCGCCGGCCAAGGCGAAGCGCCGCTGCCCTGGCGCCGGCTGCTGCTGCGCGCGCCGTTCTGGGCGGCGGTGGCCGCGCACTTCGCGTCGATCTGGACGCTGTACGTTCTGCTGTCGTGGCTGCCGAGCTACTTTCGCGACGTGCACGGCGTCGGCGTCGCGAGCGCCGGGCTGTATTCGGCGGCGCCGTGGGTCGCGATGTTCGCGGTGACCACCGCCGCCGCGCCGCTCTCCGACCGGCTGGTGCGCCGGGGCACGGGCGTCACGCTCGTGCGGAAGCTCATGCAGTGCACGGGGCTCGCGCTCTCGGCGGCGCTCCTGCTCGCGGCACGCGACGTCGAGTCCCCGGCGGCCGCGCTCGCCGTGCTCTGCGGGGCGACCGGCGCGCTCGGACTCACCTGGCTCGGCTACGCCCCCGGGCTGATCGACCTCGCGCCGCGCCACAGCGCGCTCCTGGTCGGCTTCAGCAACACGATCGCGACGCTGCCCGGCATCTTCGGCGTCGCGGTGACCGGCTGGCTCGTCGAGGTGACCGGTACCTACGCCGCGCCGTTCGCGCTCACCGCCGCGGTCAGCGCGGCGGGCGCCGTGGCCTTCGCGGCCCTGTTCAGCTCGCGGCCGCTGGTCGACTGATGCGCGCCCGCCGCACCCGGCGGCACGCCCGGCCCGCCCGCCGGCGGCACGCCGTGACCGCAGGCAGGCACGCTTCGCTTAGAATGCCGCGGTCATGACCGCCCAGTCGCACCCCCGCCGCAAGCCCGCGGTCGAACCCGTACCGGATCGCCGCGCCATGCCCGCGTCCGACAGCCACCTGCCGCAGTTCCACGTCGTCGGCTTCACGGGTCACCGGCAGCTCACCGACGCCCCGCGTTCCAAGTCCTTCCTCGCCGCCGCGCTCGACGCGCTCGAGCAGCAGGCGTCCGGCGAGTGGATCGGCCTGTCCTCGGCGGCGGTCGGCAGCGACGTACTGTTCGCGCACCTGCTGCTCGAGCGCAAGCTCGCCTGGCAGGCGCTCCTGCCGTTCCCGCCGGCCGAGTTCCGCAAGGACTTCGACGCCAAGAGCTGGACCGAGGTCGAGACGCTGCTGGCGCGCGCCGAGACGGTCACCGTCATGGGCGGCGACGGCTCGCGCGAGGAAGCCTACCTCGACTGCGGCATCGAGACCGTCAACAACTGCGACGTGCTGATCGCGCTCTGGGACGGCGAGCCGGCGCGCGGCCGCGGCGGCACCGCCGATATCGTCACCTACGCGCGCGAGCTCGGCAAGCCGCTCGTGGTGATCGATCCGATCACCGGCGCGACGCGCCGCGAGAACTTCCAGCACTTCAAGCCGCGCGACCCGGAGCTGTCGTTCCTGAACGCGCTGCCGGAGGCACCGCCCCCCGGCGAGCTGTCGCCCGGCGCGCGCGGCCGGGTCGAGCGCTTCCAGCTCAAGGCCGACCGCGCCGCGAACCGCGGCGCGCCCAAGTTCCGCACGCTGCGCGCCTCGATCGTGCTGCTGCACGTCGCGGCGACCATCGTCGCGACCGCGGGCCTGGTCTTCGGCTGGCACCCGCTGCTGGTGTCGTGGACCAAGCTCCTGTTCCTGCTCGGCTCGCTAGGCGCCGCGCTCGCGATCAACTACCTCGAGGCGCAGCACACCTGGGTCCGCTGCCGCCTCGCCGCCGAGATCGGCCGCGCGGCGCTCGCCACCTGGGGCATGCCGCGGCGCACGGCGCTGTTCGAGGACCTGGAGCTGCCGGAGGTCCGCCAGCTGGTGCGCTCGCTGCACACGCTGCACAGCCGCGGCGCCGCCGAGAAGCGCGCCAACCTCGACACCTTCCGCCAGAACTACCGCACGGAGCGGATCAACGACCAGCTGCGCTACTACCGCCGCCGGCTCGGCCACGCCGCGCCGCAGCTGGCGCGGCTGCGCTTCGGGTTCTTCGTCAGCACGCTGTTCGCGATCCTGTGCTCGGCGGCCTACGCGCTGCACGCGACCATGGAAATCCGCGCGCTGAACCCGGCCTTCGAGGCGATCGCATTCCACTTCCTGCCGATCGTGCTGCCGGTGGTCGCCGCCGGCTTCATCGCGCTGGTCGCGATCAACGACCTCCATAGGCGCGTGGCGCGCTATCGCGAGATGTGCCACCTGCTCGAGGCGGCGCACAAGCAGATCGCGGTCACGCACACCTGGCACAGTCTCGAGCACCTGGTGCGGCGCACCGAGCGCGCGCTGCTGCAGGAGATGCTCGAGTGGCACACGCTGATGAGCCACCTCGAGTCGCACTGAGGGCGGGCGGCCTCAGCCCGCGGGCGGGCGGCGCGCCGAATCGGTGAACTCGACCTCGCCGGTTTCCCAGCGCTGGCGCAGCACGAACTTCTGCACCTTGCCGGAGCCGGTCAGCGGGAAGGCGTCGATGAACACCCAGTAGCGCGGCGTCTTCGGCGCCGCCAGCCGCTCGCGCACGTGGGCGCGCAGCGCCGCGACCGTCGGCCGCTCGCCGCGCACGCGCACGAACGCCACCAGCTCCTCGCCCATGCGGGCATCGGCGACGCCGACGACGGCGGCCTCGGCGATCGCCGGGTGCTCGACCAGCACCGCCTCGATCTCGGCCGGGAACAGGTTCTCGCCGCCGCGGATCACCATGTCCTTGAGGCGGCCGGTGATGCGGCAGTAGCCGCGCGCATCCATGGTGCCGAGGTCGCCGGTGTGCAGCCAGCCGTCGGCGTCGATGGCCGCGGCAGTCGCGTCCGGGCGGTCGAAGTAGCCGTGCATCACGTGGTAGCCGCGGGTGCAGATCTCGCCGACCGCGCCCGCCGGCACGGTTTGCCGGCCGCCCGGCTCGACCACGCGGATCTCGGTCTGCGGCATCGGCGGCCCGATGGTGCCGCTCTTGTCCTCGACCGCGTCGTCGAGCCGCGTCTGCGTGATCAGCGGCGAGGCCTCGGTCTGCCCGTAGACGATGCTGAAGGTGACGCCGAGGCGCGCCTCGATCGCGCGCACCAGGTCCGGGGCGACGCTCGCGCCGCCCGAAATCACGACGCGCAGTGCCGCGAGGTCGCGTCGCGCGAGCTCCGGCTGCTCGAGCAGTGCCACCAGCATCGTCGGCACGCCGAGCAGGTGCGTCGCGCGCTCGCGCTCGAGGAGCTCGAGCAGCCGCCCGGGATCAAAGGCGGCGAGGAAGGCGTGCGCGGCGCGCGCCTGCAGCGCGCCGAGCGTCGCCAGGACGCAGCCCGCGGTGTGGAAGAACGGCATCGCGTGGCCGTAGACGTCGCCCGCGCGCAGCGCGATGCGGCGCGCGAAGAAGCGCGCGTTGTTGGTGAGGCCGCGGTGGTGCAGCAGCGCGCCCTTGGGCGCGCCGGTCGTGCCGGAGGTGTACTGGATCTGCGCCGCGTCACCGGGCGCGACCGGCGGCAGCGGCGCCGCGGCGCGCGCCGCGCCGAGGAACGCCTCCCAGCCGCCGAGCTCGACCACGGTGCGCAGCTGCGGCAGCCGCGGGCGGACCTCGGCGACCCACTGCGACAGCGGATTGCCGCGGAAGGCCGCGGCGTGGAACAGCCCGGCGGCGCGCGACTGCGCCAGCACGTACTCGAGCTCGCGGCTGCGGCTCGCGGGGTTGACGGTCACGAGCACGACGCCGGCCAGCCCGGCGCCGAGCTCGAGCAGCAGCCACTCGGCGCTGTTCGGCGCGTACACGGCGACGTGATCGCCGGGCTCGAAGTGCGCGAGCAGCGCCCGCGCGCAGCGCTCGGCCTCGGCCAGCAGCGCGCCGAAGCTGAGCCGCCGCCAGTCGGAATCGTCCGCCCCGGGCGCGATCATCGCGGTGCCGGCGGGGTCGAGGCGCGCGGCCTCGCGCAGCGCCGAGCCCACGGTCGTCTCGAGCACCACGTCGCTCGTGTCGGCGGGACGGTGGGACAGGGTCGTGGCGTCCACGCGGCGGTGCTCCTGGTGCTCGATGCCGCCGTCGTTGCGTTGGTAGACCGCGGCCAGGGCGCCGCGGCGGATCGGTCGGCTGCCCGAGCATACCGGACCGGGGGCGGCCAGCGCGACGCTTGCTACCATGGGGCGACGCGGGTGCCAGCCCGTCGCGCCCGTCAGGGGGAAGCCGCATGCGCAAGGACCGGGCCAGCAAGACGGCCGAGGCGGTCGCCGCCGTCCGTGCCGCGCACCGCCGGTACGAAAGCCCGGTCGTGTTCGACGACCCGTACGCGCTCGCGCTCACGAGTCCCGGCTGGCGCCGGATCGTCGGCTCGCGCCTGCTCCACGAACTGGTGCTGCGCCGCCTGCTGCGCGCGACCCGCCCGGTCGGCGCGCAGGTCCTGATGCGCGCCCGCTACGCCGAGGAGGAGCTCGAGCGCGCGCTCGCGCGCGGCGTGCGGCAGTACGTGATCGTCGGCGCCGGCCTCGACTCCTTCGCGCTGCGCCGCGGCGACCTCGCCGGCCGGCTGCGCCTGTTCGAAGTCGACCACGCCGCAACCCAGGCCGCGAAGCGCGCCCGGCTCGCCGCGCTCGGCGCGACCCCGAAGGTGGAGCTCGAGTGGGTGGCGGCGGACTTCGAGCGGACCACGCTCGGCGACGCGCTCGGCAGCTCCTCCTTCGACCGCGCGGCGCCGGCGTTCTTCTCGTGGCTCGGCACGACCCACTACCTGTCGCCCGAGGCGGTGATTGCGACGCTGCGCTCGATCGCAGAGGTCGCGGCACCGGCGAGCCGGATCGTGTTCGACTACACGGTGCGGGCCGGCGATCTCAGCGACGAGGACCGCCGCGAGTACGAGGCGACCAGCCGCTTCGTGGCGCGACGCGGCGAGCCGTTCCGCTCGAGCTTCGAGCCCGCGGCGCTGGCCGCGACCGTCGGCGCCCTCGGCTACGGGCTCATCGAGGACCTCGACGCCACCGAGCAGCGCCGGCGCTATTTCGCCGGCCGCGCGGACGGCCTGCGGCCGACGGCACTCGCGCGCATCGCGCAGTACGAGGTGGCGCCGCGCGCGGCCGGCCGCCCGGGCTGACGCCGGCCGGCCGGCGCTGCACGGGGCGCCGCGACCGGTCGCAGCGCCCTGCCGGTCGCGCCCGCCCTACTCCTGGCTCGCCGGCGCGGCCGCCGAGCCGAACCTGTAGGTGAAGCTGAGCGCGAACAGGTTGACGTTGTAGGCGGCCGCCGGCGCGGCCAGCGAGACCAGATTCGCGATCGTCGCCGGGCCGACGTTGTCGAGCGCCCAGTCGTCGGTCACGAAGTTCTGGTAGACGTAGCGCAGGCGGATCTTGAGGGGCTTGGAGACCGAGTAGCCGACCGTGAGCCCGGCGCTGTCGTAGCGCGTGCGCAGCTGGGGGTAAGCGCCCAGCAGCCCGACGCTGCCGACGCCGGTGTCGCCGGCCGAGATTGCGTGCGCGTAGTCGGCCGACAGCGCCCACCTGTTGACCGTATAGCGGCCACCGATGCCGGCGTTCCAGTAGTCGTCCTTGATCTCGGCCTGCCAGAGCGCGGAGCCCGTGCTGAACTGGCCGGCCTGCAGGGTCTCGCGCTTCTGGTAGCCGCCGTCGGCGTAGAACGACAGCGACTCCTTCGGCGTCCAGCCGAGCGTCCCGCCGAGCCGGCGCTCGCGCCCGGACAGGAGGCCGAGCGTCGAGCGGCGGTAGTCGTCGTTGGCCATCAGTCCCTGCAGGCCCACCGAGACCGTCTCGGTCGGCGTCCAGGTGGCCTCGAGCTCGCCGAAGTCCCGGTCGCGGTTCGACAGGTAGAAGATCGACAAGAGCGGATTCTCGTTCGGCGGCAGGAGCGCGAGGTCGATGTCCTTGGCGTCGCGGTGCGCAACGCCGCCCTTCAGCGTGATCGACAGGCCCGCGAGCGGCGCGAGCTTGATCCGACCGTAGGCGCGGCCGTCCTCGGTGCGCTTCGCGACCTGGTTGGTGCGATCGACGTTCAGCTGGTCGCCCGCGATGCCGATCGTCAGCCACTTGAGCACCCGGTAGTCGGCGCCGCCGTCGAGGCGCAGCCGGTCGTAGCTGTAGCGCGGCGTCGTGACCGCCGCGCCCGGCGCGACGTCGGTCGTGACCTGGGTCAGCGTCAGCGGCGGGCTGTCGTCGGTGCGCTCGTCGTAGGCGATGCGGCCGTGCAGGCTGAGGCCCGCGAGCGGCCGCGAGCCGAGCGTCGCCGCGTAGTGGCCGACGTTGATCTTGCCGTCGAAGGACCCGGGTACGGTCGCGCCGGGCAGCGTGCTGGTCGGCAGCAGCGCCTCGTCCTGGCGCAGCTGGCCGTAGGACAGCGCGACCGAGGCGCTGGTGTTCAACGGCATCGCGATGCTGCCGGTGAGGCTGGCCTGGCGCGCCTCGTTGTCGGGCGGCAGGGCCCGCACGCCGTAGGTCGCGCTCGGGACGAGCGGCAGGTACGGGTTCTGGATGCCCATCGACGACCAGGCATCCTTGAACTTCGAGTCGTTGAGCGCAAACCGCAGCGACGCGGTCCGGCTCGACCAGGCGACTCCGGCCTCGACGGTGTCGGTCTCGTAGTCGATCGCCGTCGCCACCTGCGAGGTCTGCACCAGGAACGCCATGCCGGTGATCTCGGTGCCGCGCTTGGTCTCGTGCGTGACCGAGCCGAACACGCTGAAGCCGTTGCCGAGGACGCCGCGTGCCTCGAGGCCGGCCTTCTTGCGGACCGTGCCGATGTCGACGTCGTGCAGGCTGGCGGCGAGCTCGGTCATCCCGGCGGTCGAGCCGGCGGGCACCCAGCCGGACGGCAGCGACGGCGAGCCGGCGCTGACGAAGGGCGTCACGGTCGCGTCGTAGATGCTGTGCGGCAGGCCGGCGTAGCTGAGCGCCACCGAGTAGCGCCCGTCCTGGCCGAAGGTGACCCGGCCGGTGCGCGAGTCGAGGCCGAGGTCGTCGAGCTCGTAGCGCGCGTAGTCGCCCTTGTCGTTGCGCCAGTCGCCGTGCGCGTCGGCATCGACGTAGGCCTTGCTCTTGTCGAGGCCGGTGTAGCTGCCGTACGAGGCGTTGGCGCCGTCCGGGTAGATCCCGCCGAGCGTCGCGTCGGCGTCGTAGCCCTTGAAGAACGGGCACGCCTCGCACTTCCAGTTGCTCGTGTCCGGCGCCGCCGGCGCGTCCGCGAGCGCCGTCGCGCCCGCTGCCGCGAGCAGCGCGGCGATCGTGATTCGCAGGGTGTTGCGGGGTGACATGCGGGGTTCCCTCAACGCATCAGCTTCGAGCCGGACGGGTGGTTGGAGCCGTGGACCTGCGAGTGGCAGTTCACGCAGCCGCCCGACACGAGGTACGGACCGCCCGGGGGACCGCCGGCGCCCGGCAGCCGGTCCGGCGTGTAGGCGGCGGACGGGTGACCGGAGGCCTGGTGGCACTCCTGGCACAGGAACGGCGGCCGCGTCTTCAGCATCGCCGGCTGCGTCGAGCCGTGCGGCTGGTGGCAGTTGCCACAGTCGTCAGTGACCGGCGCGTGCTCCCACAGGAACGGCCCGCGGTACTCGGCGTGGCAACTGGTGCAGAGCGCCGTGGTCGTCTCCTTGACGATCTGCGCCGGCGCCGTCGAGCCGTGCGGCGCATGGCAGGCGGTGCACGCCATCTTGCCCTCGAGCAGCGGGTGGTGCGACGGCTTCAGCATGTCGGTGCGCTTGGCGAGGTGGCAGCCGGTGCAGATCTGCGGCTGCGTCGCCACCTTGCGGACCGGGTCCTCGGCCGCGTGCGAGCGGTGGCAGTCGGCGCAGGACACCTCGTTGGCGGCGTGCGCATTGCCGGCCCAGTGCGCGTTGGTGGCGCGATGGCACGCCAGGCACTGGCCGTTCTGCGTCGCGACCGGGGCGCCCGAATTCTTGCCGAAGCGGATCACCGGCGGCTTCTTGTCGCCCTTGGTGCGGGCGTGGGTGTCACCGGGCCCGTGGCAGGCCTCGCACTGCAGCTGGCCGTGGCCGAACGGCGCGCGCTCGTCGGTCGGTCGCCCGTGCGGCGTGCGGAAGATGGCGGTGACCGCGGGATCGTCGTGGCACTTGAGGCAGGTGTCCGCGCCCTTCTGCGAGTACTTGGGGGCCGGCGCGGCTTCGGGCGCCGGGGCGGGCGCGGGTGCAGCCGCCGGCGCGGCCTCGGCCGCGGCCGGCGCGGCCGGTGGCTCGTCGGCCGCCTGCGCCGTCGTCGATGCGATCGCGAGCAGCGCAAGCCCGAGAGCCGCGCAGGTCGCACCCAGTCGTCGTACCGTCATGAGCGTGTCCCTCTCTAGACCTGAACGCGCGGGCGGTACTGCCCGCGATCGACAGGCGCGCGGCGGCGGACGAAGGAGTCCGCCGCCGCGCTGTGCCATTCGCGTCCCCGCCGGGCCCTAGTACGGGTACTGGCTGACGCCGTGCACCACCTTGGCGTCGAGCAAGGACCCCGGACCGTGGCAGATCGTGCACGTCTCGGTCTGGAACTGCACCTTGGTCGAGCCGTCGGCGTTCTTGATCAGCGGCTGCGTCGCGTAGGTCAGCGCCGGGTCGATGATCGTGCCGCCGTTCTGCTGCATGTGCTGCTGTGCCGCCACGGTGACGTGGCAGGCCCCGCACGCCGCGACGTTCGGCGTGATCGCGACGTCGTCGGCCGGGCCCTTGGCCGCGCCGCCCCAGACGGTGGTCGAGAACACCTTGGTCGGGTCGACCGGGTAGAAGGTGTTCGCGCCCTTCACGTGGCACTGCTCGCAGGCATTGAGC
>DATKOP010000100.1:0-64741 GCA_035524595.1 Steroidobacteraceae bacterium
GATGGGGTCCGCCGTCCCGGCCGCACGGCAGGCGATCGGCCGCCGGGACTGCGGGCCGCCGACCCGGCGGGGAGCCGGCAGGGGCGGCCGTGAGGGTCGCACGCCGACAGCCCGAACGCCGCGGAGATTTTCTACCAATCGGAAAAAATTGGCATCGCGCTCGAGAGCGGCATGAGTACCCTGCTCGACATCGGCGCACGGGCTTCGGACTCGGTGCAGGCAGGTCATTTTGCAGCGCACTATATATAGAGTGTCGCGTCCGGGCCGTCCGAAGTCGCGCTAATGTCTTTTTTCGATAGCGGCGATGCCTATTCTCGGCTTGGACGCGCCCGCCATCTGTGAAAGTCTCGGCATGGCGAGCGAAATCCAGTCGTCGAGCTGGCGTCAAGGGGATCCGGGCGGGAGGGGCATCGGCGATACTGTTGTTTGCGCGCTACTTTCCCGTATCGGTCGCGATGCGGTACGGTTGGCGCACTAACGGCAGATTTCGGCCGCAGAAATCTCCACCGCTCGGGGCACAGAAATCGATTGGCGGGGAAACAACTTTTGCGCACACTCCGGTTGATCGCTCTTTCAACCGATTGAGCGGCCATTCAACCGGCGCCATTGATCGACAGGGACTCAAATCATCCACGTGGGGGATTGCAGCTTGAACACGAATCGAAAGCTCTCATACGCGATCATGGCCGTGCTGAGTGCGCAGGCCGGAGCAGCTGTCGCTGCCGAGACTGCCGCCACCGCGGGTGAGATCGCCGACATCGTCGTGACGGCGCAGCGACGCTCGGAAAGCATCCAGAACGTGCCGATCACGATTCAGGCGATGACCGCCGAGACGATCAGCCAGCTGCAGGTTGCGACCTTCGACGACGTGGCGAAGTACTTGCCAAACGTCTCGCTCGCCACCAACGGTCCGGCACAGGGCAACATCTTCATGCGCGGTCTGGCGCTCGGCGCCGCCGGCAGCCAGTCGTCGGGCACGATCGGCCTGTACCCCAACGTCGCGATCTACCTCGACGAACAGTCAGGCCAGTTCCCGGAGCGCAACCTCGACATCTACGCCGCGGACCTCGAGCGCATCGAGATCCTCGAAGGCCCGCAGGGAACGCTGTTCGGGGGCAGCGCCGAGGCCGGCGTGGTCCGCTACATCACGAACAAGCCGAAACTCAACAAGTTCGAAGGCAACGCCGACGCGATGTACGGCACGACAGCCGGCGGCGCTGAAAACTCCGGTTTCACGGCAGTCCTCAACCTGCCGCTCGTGAACGATCACCTTGCGGCGCGCGTGGTGCTCTACAACGAGACCCGGGGTGGCTACATCGACAACGTCCCGTCGACATTCACTCGTCGCAACACGGACATCGGCATTCACTACGGCGGGTACCCGGCGGTCGGCGGCGCGTGTCCGGACGGCCTGCCGAACAACGGCGCGTGCGTGCCGCCCGGCAGTCCACAGATCAACAACTACAACATCGCGAAGAACGACATCAACCCGGTCAAGTACCAGGGCATGCGCGCTTCGCTGCTGTGGCAGATCAATGACAACTGGAGCGCGCTGCTCACGCAGATGTACCAGGACATCAACGCCGACGGCGTCTTCTACCAGATGCCGAACAGCTCCGAGAATGTGCCGCTGCAGCCGCTGCAGGTGACGCTGTTCAACAATTCGTACAACACCGACAAGTTCGAGAACACGGCCTGGACGCTGAACGGCAAGCTGGGCGTCATCAACGCGATCTACACCGGCGGCTACCTGGTCCGCAACGTCGACCAGGTCCAGGACTACACGAACTACGCGCGTGGCGTCTATGCCGACTACTACCAGTGCCACGGCGCGCAGGCCGGCTCGGCCGGACCCCCGGTGGTGCCGGCGCTGAGCCCCACCTGCTATTCGCCGAGCGCGACCTGGCGCGAGCAGCTGCGGAACACGCACCTGACGCAGGAACTGCGCTTCAGCACTCCGGACGACTGGCGGTTCCGGGGGCTCGCCGGTGCTTACTGGGAGGAATACCGGATCTTCGACCAGACCGACTGGGCCTACAAGTCGATCCCGGATTGCGGTCCGGCGCCGAACCCGACCAACACCGGCTGCATGGGCAACGTCGCGCCCGCGACGACGGGCACGACCGTCAACAATCCGAACGAGCGCAACAGTTCCGTCGCGTTCTTCGAAGACGCGACCAAGGGCTACAAGCAGTCTGCGATCTTCATTTCGGCGGACTTCGACATCATCCCGAAAGTCCTGACGGTCACCGGCGGCGGCCGCTGGTACGACTACCGGCTCGACCAGCGGGGCTGGGTCGCGTCGTCGTTCGGCTGCTACGAGCAGAACTCGCCGTGCACCAACGGCGGCTCCAACATGGACAACGAGCATCTCAATGCCGAGTACAAGGGCACGAAGTGGCGCGGCAACGTCACCTGGCACATTACGCCCGACGCGATGCTCTACTACACCTTCTCGCAGGGCTATCGTCCGGGCGGCTTCAATCGCAGCACCGGCGGCGTTCTGCCGTACGCCGTGCCCAACGGCTCTGGCGGCTACACGGCCGGCGCTCCGCAGTACATCAAGCCGCTGACATTCGCGCCGGACACGCTGACCAACAACGAGGTCGGCTTCAAGGGGCTGTTCCTGCACCGCCGGCTGCAGATCGACGCTTCGATCTACAAGGAGGACTGGAAGCAGGTCCACACCGCGCTCTTCAACCCGGGCGTGCTCGGCAACCTGACGCTCGCGGTCAACGGCGCCGACTACGAGGTGAAGGGCGTCGAGCTGCAGCTGACGGCGCACGCCACCGAGAGCCTGAGCATCATCGCGGCGGCGTCCTACAACGACTCCAAGCAGAGCGACTCGCCGTGCCTGCGCAACAACGTCCCGGGTGACCCGAACAACGGGCAGTGCATCACGACCCGCTACAGCGGCGGCCAGCAGCTGCCGGTCATCAACGCGCTCGGCAACGCGGGCACGCAGACGGCGTTCTCGCCCGAGTTCCAGGGCAACCTGCGCCTGCGCTACGACTGGACCGCGAGCGATTACAACTGGTTCGGCCAGGCGGGCGTCGTGTACGTGAGCTCCATGTACAACAACACCAACACCGACCCGTCGGTGAACGGCGACGATCCGACGAAGATCGCCAACATCAACACGACGCTGTTCCGGTTCAAGCAGGACGCGTACACGACCTTCGACGCCTCGTTCGGCGTCGCCAAGGATGCCTGGTCGCTGACGGCGTTCGGCCAGAACCTGTCAAACTCGAACGCCAGCACGTTCACCTCGACGGCGCAGTTCGTGAAGTCGGAGGTCCCGCTGCGGCCGCGAGTGCTCGGGCTGCGGATCGGGTTCAAGTTCTGAGCGAAGCGCCCGCTGGCCGGCCCGATCGGGCCGGCCGGACGGGGTAGAATCGAAGGCGGGCGGCGGCGCCCGCCTTCTTTCTTTTCGGGACGGCGACCGATGTCGGCTGAGCGCGCAGAGGGCCCTTCCCCGATCGAGTCCGAGGTGGCGCGGATCCGCGCGACGCTTGAGCGAGGCGAATTCGCCCCGGCGCTCGCGGCGGCCGAGGCGCTGCACGACAAGGTCCCGGAGAACCGCGACGTCAACTACATGCGGGCGGTTTGCCTGCGCTACCTGCAGCGGATCCCGGAGGCGCTCGCGGTCCTCGACACGCTGCAGAAGACACACCCGGGATTCAGCCGTCTCTTCCAGGAGCGCGGCCACTGCTACGTCGTGCAACGCGACGCGCCGCGGGCCATCGAGGCGTATCAGCAGGCGGTGAACCGCAATCCGGCGCTGCCGGCGAGCTGGAGCAAGCTGCAGACGCTCTACCGGATGGTCGGCCAGCCGGAGAACGCCGCGATCGCCGCCGAGCACGTCGCGGTCACCAGCAAGCTTCCCCCGGAGGTGCTCACCGCCACCGGGCTGCTTGCCGACGGCGACGTCGGCGAGGCCGAGCGGATCATCCGCCCGTACCTGCTGAAGCACCCGACCGACGTCGAGGCGATGCGCGTGCTCGCCAAGATCGCGCTCGAGCGCGACGCCGTTCACGACGCGGACGTGCTGCTCGAGGCGGTCCTCGAGCTCGCCCCGGATTACCGGGCGGCACGGCTCGACTACGCCCGCGCGCTGATGGCGCGCCATAAGTACGCGCTGGCGCTCGCGCAGCTCGAGATCCTGCTCAAGGTCGAGCCTGACAACCGCACGTACCGCACGGTGCACGCGACCGCCTGCGTCGGTCTCGGCGACCACGAGCGGGCGCTCGAGCTCTATCGGGCGCTGCTCGCGCAGAGCCCGGACCGCCCGGAGCTGCACCTGTCGGTCGCCCATACGCTGAAGACCATCGGGCGCCGCGACGAGGCGATCGCGGCGTACCGGGCGGCCGCGTCCGCGCGCGCGGACTATGGTGACGCGTACTGGAGCCTCGCCAACCTCAAGACCTACCGGTTTACGGACGCCGAGCTCGAGGCGATGCGCAGACACGAGGCGGCGCCGGACACCGCGCTTGCCGACCGCTATCACCTGTGCTTCGCGCTCGGCAAGGCGCTGGAGGACCGCGGCGAGTACGAGGCGTCGTTCCGCTTCTACGAGCGCGGCAACGCGCTCAAGCGGTCCGAGTTCCCGTACTCGCTCGACCACGTGGCGCGGAGCGCCGAACAGATGAAGACCCTGTGCACGCGCGAGTTCTTCGCCGCCCGCCGCGGCGTCGGCTGTCTGGCACCGGACCCGATATTCATCGTCGGCCTGCCGCGCTCCGGCTCGACGCTGCTCGAGCAGATCCTGGCCTCGCACTCGCAGGTCGAGGGCACGATGGAGCTCGCGGAGATTCCGAGCTACACCGTCGACCTCGAGGGCGCCAACCGCGACGCCACCAACCGCCGCTACCCGGGCGTGCTCGCCGAGCTGCCGGCGGCGGAGTTCGAGCGCTACGGCGCGCGCTACCTCGCCGACACGCGCACCTACCGCAGCGGCAAGCCGTTCTTCATCGACAAGATGCCGAACAACTTCCGCCACGTCGGCTTCATCCACCTGATCCTGCCGAACGCCAGGATCATCGACGCGCGCCGCGAGCCGATGGCCTGCTGCTTCTCGAACTTCAAGCAGCTGTTCGCCTCCGGCCAGGAGTTCACGTACTCGATCGAGGACATCGCCCGCTACTACCGCACCTACGTCGAGCTGATGGCGCACTGGGATGCGGTGCTGCCGGGCCGCGTGCTGCGGGTGCAGCACGAGTCGGTGGTCGAGGACCTCGAGGGCAACGTGCGCCGCCTGCTCGACTACTGCGGCCTCGAGTTCGAGCCGGCCTGCCTCGAGTTCCACAAGACCGAGCGCAGCGTGCGCACCGCGAGCTCCGAGCAGGTGCGCCAGCCGATCTTCAAGGAGGGGCTCGACCAGTGGCGTCACTACGAGCCGTGGCTCGGGCCGCTCAGGGACGCGCTCGGCGACCTGGCCGGGAGCTGACCCCTCCGCAACCGCCTCAGGGGAGCCCATGACCGAAGCGCCGGGACGCTCACGCCGCCGCGACCATGGCCACGCACCGCGTGCCATGGGCCCCTCGCTTGCGCCGCTGCCGCGCCTCGAAGTGCCGTGGGCGCCGCTCGAGGTGCTGAGCGCCGCGCAGGTCGAGCGCATCCTCGAGGCGGCGCTCACGGTGCTCGAGGAGGCCGGCCTCGAGATCCGCAGCCCCGCGGCGCGCGAGGTCTACCGTCGCGCCGGCGCACTGGTCGACGACGGCACGCAGCTGGTGCGCCTCGGCCGCGACATCGTCCGCGCCTGCCTCGCGCGCGTGCCGGAGCGCTTCGTGCTGCATGCCCGCAACGCCGAGCGCGACCTCCACGTCGGCGGCAACGTCGTCAACTTCGGGCCGGTCAACGGCGCGCCGAACATCAGCGACCTCGAAGGCGGGCGCCGCTACGGCGACCTCGAGGCGTTCCGCAACATCCTCAAGCTCACCCACCGACTCGGCGTCCTGCACTGGCAGGGCGGCATCGTCGTCGAGCCGGTCGACGTGCCGGTCGCCACCCGCCACCTCGCCGCCTACCGCGCCCACATCGAGTGCGCCGACGTCGTCTGGGCCGCGCGCGGCGTCGGCCGGGTGCAGGCCGAGGACGCGATCGCGATGTCGGCCATCGAGCACGGCTGCAGCGTCGAGGCCCTCGCCGCGCGGCCGACGCTGCTGACGGTCACCAACGTCAACTCGCCGCGCCGCGTCGACGAGGAGATCCTCGAGAACATCATGGTCATGGCGCGCCACGGCCAGTGCGTCGTGATCACGCCGTTCACGCTGATGGGCGCGATGGCGCCGGTGACGCTCGCCGGCGCGCTGACCCAGCAGACCGCCGAGTCGCTGGCGGTGGTCGCGCTCTGCCAGCTGCTCCGGCCCGGCACGCCGTGCGTCATGGGCAGCTTCACCTCGAACGTCGACATGCGCACCGGCGCGCCGGCCTTCGGCACGCCGGAGTACGTCAACGCCGCGCTCGCGAGCGCGCAGCTCGGCCGCCGGCTGCGCATCCCGGTGCGCACCAGCGCGGTCAACGCCTCGCCCGCGGTCGACGCGCAGTCCACCTACGAGACCGGCTTCTCGCTGCAGGCGGCGATCCTGAGCCACAGCCACCTGATCAACCACGCCGCCGGCTGGCTCGAGGGCGGGCTGACGGCCTCGCTCGAGAAGATCGTCGTCGACGCCGAGCTGCTGCGCGCCTGGGCGGAGCTGCTGAAGCCGGTCGAGTTCTCCGACGAGGACCTCGCCGTCGAGACCATCAAGGGCGTGCCACCCGGCGGGCACTTCTTCGGCACCGCGCACACGCTCGCCCGCTACCAGTCGGCCTTCTACCGACCGCTCCTGTCGGACTGGTCGAACTACGAGAACTGGGTGGACGCCGGCAGCCGCGACGCGACCCGGCGCGCGACCGGCATCTGGAAGCGGCTGCTCGCGGACTACGCGGCGCCGCCGCTCGACCCGGCGGTGCGGGAGGCGCTCGACGCCTACGTGGCGCGGCGCGGCGCGGAGCTCGCGCGCGCATGAGCGGGCGCATCATGAACGCCCGCATGTACGCGGTCACGCCGGCGGTCGAGGCCGGCTGGCGGGAGCTGCTCGGCCACGTCACGAGCGAGGCCGGGGTGGGGCTCGAGTACCTGCCCTACCCCGCGCCGCTGCCGCTCGAGGACCTGTGGCGGCGACCGGACGTCGGCTGCGTGCTGATGTGCGGCTACCCGATCGCGCTCGGCCTCGCCGACGTCGTGCCGATCGCGGCGCCGATCCCGCGGGTGGCGTGGGCTGCGGGCCGGCCGGTGTACCGCTCCGACCTGATCGTGCGCGCCGATGCGCCGTACCGCCGGCTCGAGGACACCTTCGGCGGGCGCGCCGGCTGGACCGTCGCGCACTCGCACTCCGGCTTCAACGCCTTCCGCCATCACCTGCTCGGCTACCGCACGACCGAGCGGCCGCGGCTGTACGCCGAGATGGTCGGCGACCTGCTGACGGCGCGCGCGGTGCTCGACGCCGTGCGCGAGGGACGCATCGACGTCGGCCCGCTGGACGCCTACTGGCACCTCCTGATCGCGCGCCACCAGCCCGAGCTCACTGCCGGCGTGCGGGTGCTCGCCGCCACCGAGGTCGCGCCGATGCCGGCGTTCGTCGCCGCCGCCGGGACGCCGGCCGCGCTGGTCGAGCGCCTCGGCGCGGCGTTTGCCGCGGCCGCGGGCCGCAGCTGGTTCGCGCCGTTTCGCGAGCAGCTGCTGCTCGAGGGCTTCGCGCCGGCGAGCCGCGCGCACTTCGCGACCACGCTCAGCTGGGACCGCGAGGCGAAGGCGGCGGGCTACGATCTGCCGGCCTGAGCCGCGGGCGGCCGCGTGCGCTCAGCGCGCGCCGCGGCGCGGGACCCCGCCGGTCGGGTGCACCGGCACGTCGTGCGGCCGGAACAGGAAGCGCCGCGCGAGGTCGAGGTACGAGGCGTACACGAGCCCGCCGTTGGCGCGGATCAGCTCGTCGCGGCGCACGCGGTAGCGGCGCTGGTACTGGTACCAGGGCATCAGCGGCTCGTCGTGATGCAGCGCGTGCAGGCTGTTGAAGAGGTAGAGCGGCCCGAGCAGCCACGAGCCCTCGACGATCGCGGTCCGCTCGCTGACCGCCGGGCGCGCGCGATGCTCGGCGAAGGAGCGGATGCCGAGGATCGCGTTGCCGGGGACCACCATGGTCAGCACGTAGATCCAGATCGGCATGCCGCACGCGAGCTTGACCCACAGCAGCACCGGCACGCACCACAGCAGGTGCTCCGGCCAGTAGCGGCGTGCGCGGCGCTCGTCGCGGATCACGCTTCGCAGCTCGCGGTACAGGAAGCGCGGGATGCGCCAGAACGGCCCGAGCAGGATCCGCCCGGCGAGCGTCAGCTGGATGCGCACCAGCAGCCGGCCGGCCGGGCCGAGGCGGGCCCAGTCGTCGGGGTCCCAGTAGTTCGTCTCCGGGTCGTCGTGCGGGTCGGTGAGCCGGTCGTTGATGTGGTGGGTCAGGTGCAGGTCGTGGTAGCGCCGGTACGGCAGCCACAGCGACAGCGGCACGATCGCGAGCAGCGCGTTCACGTGCCGCCAGCGGGTCGGGTGGCCGTGCAGGACCTCGTGCTGCAGCGAGCTGTGCAGCACGAGCACCAGCGCGACCGCCGGCGCGATGAGCCACAGCGGCCCGCGGCCGTAGGCGAAGGTCAGGGCGAGCCACGCGCCGTACGCAGCGACGATCAGCAGCAGCGTCGGCAGCTCGACCGCCGCGAGGCCGGGGGCACGGCCGGGCTCGGCGACGGGGGCGTTGCGGTCGGGAATCGCGGCCATCGGCTCCTGGGGTCGGGGACGCTCGTCCCGGCCGATTGTATCCAAAGCGGCCGGTCGCCGCCCGCGGCGGCCGGCGCGCGCGCCGCGCGGCCTCAGGCGACGTGGGCCGCCCGCAGGATCCGCCGCTCGAGGGCGGCCATCGCCTCGTACAGCAGCATCGCCATCAGGCCGGTGACCAGCCCGCCCTGCAGGATGAAGGCGGTGTTGTTGGACAGCAGGCCCGCGATGATGACCTCGCCGAGACCCTTGGCCGCCACCGTCGAGCCGATCGTCGCCGTGCCGACGTTGATCACCAGCGACAGGCGGATGCCCTCGAGGATCAGCGGCATCGCGAGCGGCAGCTCGACGGTGAGCAGCCGCTGGCGCGGACTCATGCCCATGCCGTCCGCGGCCTCGAGCACCGCCGGCGGGCACGCCTGCAGGCCGCTGATCGTGTTCTCGAACACCGGCAGCAGCCCGTAGGCGAAGAGCGCGATCAACGTCGGCGTCTCGCCGAAGCCGACCAGCGGCACCGCGACCGCGAGCACGGCCACCGGCGGGAAGGTCTGGCCGACGTTCACGAGCGTGCGCGACAGCGGCAGGAACTCCGCGCCGCTCGCGCGCGTCACCAGGATGCCGAGCCCGACCGCGACGACGGTGCTCGCGGCCGCGGCCAGGAACACGGTGCCGAGGTGCGCGAGCGCCAGCAGCGGCAGGCTGCCCTGGTCGTAGATCGGCGGCGCGCCGTACTCGGTGAACGGCGCGAACAGCGGCGCGAAGCGCTGCGGCACCGCGAGGAACGTGAGCAGCAGCGCGCCGGCCGCGATCCGCAGCAGGGTCGCGAGCCGCGGCATCAGCCGGCCCGCCCGCGGGCCAGGATCGCGGCCAGCGTCACGCGGCCGGCGGGCGAGCCGTCCGGGCGCTGCACGGCCGCCGCCGCCGCGCCGCTCCAGAGCAGCGCGGCCAGCACGTCGCGCAGCGAGGCGCTGGCCGGCACCACGGGACCTTCGCCCGCGCCGGGCTCGGCCGCATCGCCCGCCGTCGTCAGCGACAGGAGCTTCAGCGCGCGATCGGAGGTGCCGGTGAGCCGCGACACGAACGGATCGGCCGGGTGCGTCAGCAGCATCGCCGGCCGGTCGTACTGCAGCAGCCGGCCCTGCGTCATGACCGCGACGCGATCACCCAGCCGGAAGGCCTCGTCCATGTCGTGGGTCACGAGCACGACCGTGGTGCCGAAGCGGCGCTGGATGCCCCTGAGGTCGTCCTGCGCCTGGCCGCGGATGATCGGGTCGAGCGCCCCGAACGGCTCGTCCATCAGCAGCACGCGCGGCTCGGCGGCGAGCGCGCGCGCCACGCCGACGCGCTGCTGCTGCCCGCCGGACAGCTGGTGCGGGAACTTGGCGGCATACTCGCCGGGCTCCAGCTGGAAGATCCCGAGCAGCTCCGCGACGCGGCTCCTGATGCGCGCCGCCTGCCAGCCGAGCAGCCGCGGCACGGTCGCGATGTTCTCGGCCACGGTGCGGTGCGGGAAGAGGCCGTGGCCCTGGATCGCGTAGCCGATCTCGCGCCGCAGCAGGTGGCCCGGCCGGGTCGCCGTGTCGCGGCCCTCGATCAGCACCCGGCCGCGGCTCGGCTCCACCAGCCGGTTGATCATCCTGAGCAGCGTCGACTTGCCGGAGCCGGAGGTCCCGACGATCGCGGTGATCGAGCCGCCGGCGATCGACATCGAGACGCCGTCGACGACCGTCGCCGGCCCGTACTCCTTGCTCAGCGACTCGATCTCGATCATCGGGCGGTCCTCTGCAGGGCGTCGACCAGCGCATCGAGCAGCACGGCGGCCGTGAACGCCAGCGCCACCGTCGGGATCGCGCCGAGCAGCACGAGGTCGATCGCCGTCTGGCCAACGCCCTGGAACACGTAGGTGCCGAAGCCGCCGCCGCCGATCAGCGCGGCGACGGTCACGAGCCCGATGTTCTGCACCAGCACGATGCGCAGCCCCGTGATGATCACCGGCAGCGCCAGCGGCATCTCGATCTGCGACAGCACCTGCCAGCCGGTCAGCCCCATGCCGCGCGCCGCGTCGACCGCCGCCGGCGATACCCGCCCGAGGCCGACGCTGGTATTGGCGACGATCGGCAGCAGCGCGTACAGGAACAGGGCGACCGCCGCCGGCGCCGGGCCGATGCCGTTGATGCCGAGCTCGGCCGCGAGCGGCACCGCCGTCGCGAGCGCGCCGAGCGGCACCATCAGGATGCCGAACAGCGCGATCGACGGGATCGTCTGGATCAGGTTCAGCGCCTGCAGGATCGCGCCGCGCAGCCGCGGCACGCGGTGGCAGAGGATGCCGACCGGGAGCCCGATGACGGCCGCGGCGCCGACCGAGCCGAGCGCCAGCAGCACGTGCTGGCGGGCCTCGCGCCCGAAGCCGCTCGCGTTGACGGCGTACTCGCGCATGATCGACAGGTGGTCGAAGAGGCCCGACGCGAAGGCCGCGTACGCCGCGAGCGCGGTCAGCGCGAGGCAGCCGACCCGCGCCGCCGGCCCGGGCCGCAGCCGCGCGAGCGCGTCGGTTGCGAGCAGCGCGAACAGCACGAGCAGCAGCCAGCAGCCGACGCCGGGCGAGACCCGGGTCAGGCGGTTGCCGGCGGGCGTGAGCACGTCGGCGGCGCGGCCGAGGGCGAGCGCGATGCCCGTGACGCCGGCCACCGCCGCCGCGAGCCTGAGGCGCGGGCGGCGCGAGAGCGCCGCGCTGGCCGCGACCCCGGCGACCAGGGCGAGCGCCGCGACGGCGGTGCCGCGCGGCAGCGCCTCCAGGACCGAGCGCGGCGTACCGGAGGCGATCCGGTTGGCCTTGTGGACCACGAACGGCAGCGTGACCGCGGCCACGATCGCGCCGACGCCCAGCAGCGCCCCGAGGCGGTCGACGCGGCGCGCGATCCCCGACTGCAGACTCGTGCTCAGCGGCATCCCCTTCTGCTCGGCGTTGTGGCCGGCCCCGTGCGCGGCGTCGCGCCCGCTACCGGAGCAGGCCCCTCGATCTCAGGTAGTCGGCGGCCACCGACGCCGGCGGCTCGCCGCTGATCTGGATGCGCGCGTTCAGCTCCTGCAGCGTCGCGCGGTCGAAGCTCTCCATCAGGGGCTTCACGATCGCGGCGATCTCGGGGTGCGCCCTGAGCGCGGCCTCGCGGATGATCGGCACCGGCGCATACACCGGCTGGTCGTGGCGGTCGTCGTCCAGCACCTCGAGGCCCGCGGCGCCGATCGCGCCGTCGGTGCCGTACACCATGGCGGTATTGGTGCCGCTGGTGCGCTCGGCCGCGGCGCGGATGGTCGCCGAGGTGTCGCCGCCGGCGAGCACGATCAGCTGCTCGGGCTGGAGCGTGAAGCCGTAGGTCCTCTCGAGCGAGCGCAGCGTCGCCGAGTTGACGAACTCCGCCGAGCAGGCGAGCACCACCCGCCCGCCGCCCGACACCCAGCGGCCGAAGTCGCTCATGGTCCTGAGCCCGTTCGGGCGGGCGACGTCGGCGCGCACGGCGAGCGCCCAGGCGTTGCTGGCGTTCGCCGGCGTCAGCCAGACGATGCGGTGCGCCTGGTAGTCGAGCCGCGCGCCGAGCGCGTAGCCCTGCGCGAGGTCCTTCCAGGCCGGGTCCGCGGCGACGTTGAAGAAGAAGCCGGCGTTGCCGGTGTACTCGACGTACAGGTCGATCATGCCGGCGGTGATCGCCCGGCGCATGATCGGCGTGCCGGCCAGCGTCATGCGATCGACGGTCGGGATGCCGTGCGCCTCGAGCAGCAGGCGGATCATGTGGCCGATCATCGCCGACTCGCTCGACAGCTTCGAGGAGACGACCACCGCCGGCTGCGCCGTCGCGAGGCCGCCGGCGAGCAGCGCCGCCGCGAGACCGAGCCATCGCCAGAGCTTTCGCACCGCATCCCCCCCGCGCGGGCCGCCGGCCGGCGGCCGCCACCGTCCTGCCACGGTGTCGGTTGGCGTCCGGCCCGTCAAGCCTGCCGCCCGGGGGCCGCGGCCGCGGGCCGCGGCGGTCGCGCCCCGGCCGGCCGCCGTCGTACCATTCGGGCTGCACCGGCCGAGCGCCGCCCATCCCTGAGTCCGGAGTCCGCAAGGCATGAAGGCTTCCGCGAGAGCCGTGGTCATCGGTGGCGGCGTCGTCGGCGCGAGCGTCCTCTACCACCTCGCCCGGATCGGCTGGACCGACGTGCTGCTGCTCGAGAAGAGCGAGCTCACCTCCGGCTCCACGTGGCACGCCGCCGGCGGCATGCACACCTTCAACGGCGAGGCGAACATCTCGCGGCTGCAGAAGTACACGATCGACCTGTACCGCGAGATCGAGGCGCTGTCCGGCCAGGCCTGCGGGCTGCACCCGAACGGCGGGCTGATGCTCGCGGCGACGCGGGGCGAGCTCGACAGCCTGAAGCTGATCTGCTCGCGCGCCCGCTATCTCGGCATGGAGACCGAGATGATCACGCTCGCGCAGGCGCTCGAGCTCAACCCGCTGATCGACCCCCGCTACTTCATCGGCGCGCTGTGGCGCGCCGACGGCGGCCACTGCGACCCTTCGGGGACGACGCACGCCTACGTCAAGGCGGCGCGCGCGCTCGGCGCCTCGGTCGAGCGCTTCACGCGGGTGCTCGCGCTCGCGCCGCGCGCCGACGGCTCGTGGGACGTGACCACCGACAAGGGCCCGGTGCACGCCGAGCACGTCGTCAACTGCGGCGGCCTGTGGGCACGCGAGCTCGGCCGGATGGTCGGCATCGAGCTGCCGGTGCTGGCCATGGAGCACCACTACCTGCTGACCGAGGACCTCCCGGAGCTGCGCGGCCGCGCCAGCGAGATCGTCAACACCACCGACTACGCGGGCGAGATCTACATGCGCCAGGAGCGCGGCGGGGCGCTGATCGGCACCTACGAGCCGCACGGCGTCGTCTGGGCGCCCGAGCGCACGCCCGACGACTTCGCGATGCAGCTGCTGCCGGACGACTTCGAGCGCCTCGCACCCTACTTCGAGGTCGGCTTCAGGCATTTCCCGGCGCTCGGCCGCGTCGGCATCCGCAAGGCGGTCAACGGGCCGTTCACCTTCGCGCCGGACGGCAATCCGCTCGTGGGCCCGGTGCGCGGCCTGCGCAACTACTGGGTCGCCTGCGCGGTGATGGCCGGCTTCAGCCAGGGCGGCGGCATCGGCCTCGTGCTGTCGCGCTGGATGGCGGACAACGACCCGGGCCAGGACATCCTGTCGATGGACGTCGCGCGCTTCGGGTCCTTTGCGACGCCGAAGTACACCTCGATCAAGGTGCCCGAGAACTACGCGCGGCGGTTCCGGCTCGCCTACCCCAACGAGGAGCTGCCCGCCGCGCGGCCGGTGCGCCGTTCGCCGATCTACGACCGGCTGCAGGCGGCGGGCGCCGTGATGGGCGCGAACTTCGGCCTCGAGAACGCGCTCTGGTTCGCGCCGCAGGGCGTGCCGCGCACCGAGACGCCGAGCTACCGCCGCTCCGAGGCCTTCCCCTTCGTGCGCGCCGAATGCCAGGCGGTGCGCGCCGGCGTCGGGCTGTACGAGACTAGCAACTACGGCAAGTACGAGGTCAGCGGCGCCGGCGCCCGCGCCTGGCTCGACCGGGTGTTCGCGTGCCGGATCCCGCGCCCCGGCCGGCTCGGGCTCGCACCGATGCTGAACCCGGCGGGCCGCATCGTCGGCGACCTGTCGATCGCCTGCCTCGCCCCGGACCGCTACCTGATCGTGGGCTCCGGCTTCGCGGAGGAGTTCCACCTGCGCTGGTTCTGGCAGTCGGCGCCGGCGCCCGACGTGTTCGTGCGCTCGGCGGCCTCGACGCTCTGCGGCGTGTCGATCGCCGGCCCGCAGGCGCGGGCGCTGGTGCAGCGGCTGGTGCGCCTGGACCTCGGCGCCGGCGCCTTCAGGCTGTTCGACGTGCGCGAGACCGCGGTCGGGTTCGCGCCCGCGATCCTGACGCGCGCCGGCTTCACCGGCGAGCTCGGCTACGAGATCTGGACGACGCCGGACTACTTCGCGACGCTCTACGACGAGCTGTGCGAGGCGGGGACCGACCTCGGCCTCGTGCACTTCGGCGGACGCGCGCTGTCGTCGCTGCGGCTCGAGAAGGGCTACGGCTCCTTCAACAAGGACTTCCGCCCGGACTACACGCCCGGCGAGACCGGCCTCGACCGCTTCGTCGACTTCGCGAAGGCCGACTTCACCGGGCGCGCGGCCGCCGTCGCCGAGCGCGCCGCGGGCCCGAAGCGGCGTTTCGTGGTCATGGAGGTCGAGGCGCACGACGCGGACGTCGTCGGCTACGAGTCGATCGTCAAGGACGGCGCCGCGGTCGGCTACGTGACCTCCGGCGCCTACGGCCACTGCATCGCCAAGAGCCTCGCGGCCGGCTACGTGCCGACGGCGCTGGCGCGCGACGGCGAGCGCTTCGAGATCGACATTCTCGGCGAGCCCTGCGCGGCCACGGTCCGCCTCGCGCCGCTGTACGACCCCGAGGGCCTGCGGCTGCGCGGCTGACGCGCGCCGGTCCTCCTCTGCCCGCTGCGGATGCCTGCCATGCCCGTACCCGTTCCCGTCCCCGTTTCCGTTCCCCGTCGCGCGCCGCTCGTCCCGGGCACGCTGCTGCTGCTCGCGGGCACCTGGCTCGCGCCGGTGCTCGCGGCGCCGGCGCCGACCGCGTACCGGCCGATCGCGCCCGCCGCGGCCGGCGAGACCGTGACGCTGACCGGCCGGGCACTGTCGATCGAGGACATCGTGCGGGTCGCGCGCGGCGGCGCGCGGGTCGAGCTGTCCGCCGACGCCCGCCGCCAGCAGGCCGACAACTACGGGCTGCTGCTCGAGGCGGCCGCCGAGGGCGTGCCGGTCTACTGGTTCAACCGCGGCTCGGGCGCCCAGCGCGAGACGGTGCTGTTCGAGGGCGACGCCCTGACCGCCCGCAACCGCGCGCTGATCGAAGCGCGGCAGCTCGAGAGCTTCCGCATGAGCGCGATCGCGGGCATCGGACCCGAGGTCGCGGACGAGGACGTGGTGCGCGCGATGATGGTGGTGCGCGCCAACACGATGGTCCACAACGCGCCGAGCCCGCCGCTCGCGCAGCTGCTGCTCGACCTGCTCAACAGCCGCATCACGCCCGTGGTGCAGTCGCGCGGCACGGTCGGCGAGGGCGACCTGATCCCGCTCGGCTGCGTCGGCGGCACGATGATCGGCCTCGGCGAGGCCTACTACCGCGGCGTGCGCATGCCCGCGGCCGAAGCGCTCGCGGCGGCGGGCCTGCAGCCGCTGCGGCCCTTCGCCGCCGACGACAACGCGCTCACCAGCAGCAACGCCTACGCCACCGGCCAGGCAGCGCTGCTCGTCCACGACGCCGAGCACGCGCTCGAGTGGGCGGACCTCGGCTACGCGATGGCGCTCGACGGCATGAACAGCAGCATCACGCCGTTGAGCCTCGTCGTGCAGCGGGACCGGCCGCAGCCCTGGCTCAACTGGCACGCGCGCCGCGTCCTCGACCTGCTGCGCGGCAGCTACCTGTTCGGCGCCGACGGCGCGCGCATCATCCAGGATCCCGAGAGCCTCAGGGCCGCGTCGATCCGGCAGGCCTCGGCCTGGCAGGCTTGGGCCGCGCTCAAGGAGGCGGTCGCCTTCCAGGCCAACAGCTCCGACCACAACCCGGCGGTGGCGGTCGGCGTCGGGCCGGAGGATTCGTGGGAGCTCGCGACGCCGCAGCTCAAGCGCTTCTTCGTCCGCGGCGGCCCGCTGAGCCATGGCCAGCACGGCTACATCGTCTCGAACGCCAACTGGGATCCCTACCCGATGGCGAACCTGATCGAGGACTTCACGGTCGCGCTCGCCAACATGGACGTCGCGGTGACGCAGCGGATCGCGCGCTTTCGCAACCCCTTCTTCACCGTCGTCGAGGCCTCGGCCGCGCTGCCCGGCCTGAAGCGCGACGACGACGGCTACGGACCGGTCGACCTGCAGCAGGAGATCCAGGGCCTCGCGAACCCGGTGGCGCCGCTCGGCAGCGCGATCGTGGCGACCGTCGAGGACCTGCAGGCGCAGACGCGCCTCAAGGTGCAGCGCGCGCGCCAGGCCGTCGACGCGACGCTGGAGCTGCTCGCCTTCGACCTGCTCGAGGGCGCGCTGTGGATGGACGTACGCCACGCCCAGGATGCGTCGCGCGCCTTCGGCCGCGCGCCGGCCGAGGCCTGGCAGGCGCTGCGGGTCCAGGTGCCGCTCAGGCGCGGTGCGGGCGGCGCGCGCGCGCAGTCCGACCAGGCTCTCGCCTCGGCCTTCCTCAGGGCGACGCCGGCGACGCGCTACGCCGGGCGCGACGCCGCGCGTCCCGACCTCAGCGCCGCGGCGCGCTGAGCCGCGGCGCGCGCAGCGACTCGAGACCGCGGAACTCGACGAAGCGGGTCACGGCCGCCCACAGGTAGTCGCCGAACAGGAACGGCTCGAACGTCGGGCCGCCGGCGAGCGGCAGCGGCGCGATCGTCGCGTCGACGCGCGGCTCGTAGAAGAACGGGAACGAGCGGCGCTCGCGGTCCGTGCCGAGCACGCGGTGCTCGGTGGCGCGGATCCGGCCGCCCGTCCAGCGCTCGAGCAGCGCGCCGAAGTTGACGACCACGGCATCCGCGAGCGGCGGCACGTCGAGCCACGCACCGTCCGCGGCGCGCGCCTGCAGGCCGCCGACGCCATCCTGCGCCAAGAGCGTCATGCAGCCGGTGTCGACGTGCGCGGCGCCGACCGTGTAGCGGCGCCGGCCGTCGTGCTCGAGCCAGGTGTCCGACGGCGGCGCGCCGGCGAAGGACTCGGGTGGCCGCGGCGGGTAGCGGATCAGGCGCAGCGTCGACAGGCCGCCGCCGGCGAAGATGGCGTCGAAGCCGCCCTCGGCGAGGCCGAGCCCGCGCGCCAGCGCACGCGTGAGCTCGCGGGCGAGCGATTCCATGCCGAGGTAGTAGCGCGCCACCGCCGCGCGCCAGCCGGGCAGCTCCGACTCCGCGGGCAGCGGGGTCGGCTCGGTCAGCGGGTCCGCCGCGTCGACCGCGAAGTCCGGGTGCGCGACGTCCGGTCCCATGTCGATGCCCTCCTTGAACGTCGCGGCACCGCGCTGCGCCGGGAACCAGCCGCGGTAGACGTTCGGATGCGCGGGGTCGAACTTGCGCCGCCACAGGCGCCGCCGCACGCACTCGTCGGCGGCGAAGATGCGCCCAAGCTCGGCGCGCACCGCCGCCGTCGGCGCGACCGCAGCCGGCAGGCCGGTGACCGTCAGGAAGCCGGCCGTGGACGCCGCGCGCAGGAGCTGCGCGTCGAGCCGGTCGCGCGCCGGGCCCGGCCCCGCGTACAGCGCGCCCACGGCGAGCGACGGGATCTCGCCGGCGGCGCCGCGGTCGGCCTTGGCGGACATCGCGGGCGGCGCCTCAGAGCGGCCGATCCGCCATGTCGAGGTGCAGCATCGTGCCCTGGTACGGGTGCTTGCTGATGAGCTCCTCGTTGAGCTCGACGCCGAGGCCCGGCTCGGTCGGCGGGATGATGTAGCCCTCCTCCCAGCGGATCGGCTTCCTGAGGATGTCGGCGTGGAAGCCCTGCCAGCGCTCGATGCTCTCCTGGATCAGGAAGTTCGGGCTGCAGGTCGCGAGCTGGATGTTGGCCGCGCCGACCACCGGCCCGCAGTACAGGTGCGGGGCGATCTGCACGTGGTGCACCTCGGCCATGCCGGCGATCTTCTTCGCCTCCAGCAGCCCGCCGACGCGGCCGAGGTTCATCTGCAGGATCGCGGCCGAGCCCGCCGCCAGCAGCCGCCCGAAGTCGTACTTGGTCGCGAGCCGCTCGCCGGTCGCGATCGGGATCGTGGTGGCGCGCGCCACCTTGGCCATCTCCTCGGGCGCGTCCGGCGGCACCGGCTCCTCGAACCACAGCGGGTCGTAGCGCTCCAGGCGGCGCGCGAGGCGGATCGCGCCGGCCGCCGTCATCTGGCCGTGCGTGCCGAACAGGAGGTCGGCCTTCGAGCCGACCGCCTCGCGCAGCGTGCTGCAGAAGCGCTCCGAGAGGTCGAGCGCGGCGAGCGACAGCTGCCGGCCGTCGAACGCCGAGTAGGGGCCGGCCGGGTCGAACTTGATCGCCGTGAAGCCCTGCCGGACGTACTCGACGGCGCGTTCCGCCGAGAGCTCGGGGTCCTGGTAGACGTCGACCTTGTCGCCCGGGCGCGCGTAGATGTAGGTGTAGGAGCGCAGCCGCTCGTGGACGCGGCCGCCGAGCAGCTTGTAGACTGGCTGGCCGGCCTCCTTGCCGACGATGTCCCAGCAGGCCATCTCGAGCGCGCTCAGCACCCCCATCAGCGTCAGGTCGGGATGCTGCGTGAAGCCCGCCGAGTACACGCGCCGCCACATGCGCTCGATGTCGTGCGGGTCCTCGCCGCGCAGGTAGCGCCCGAACACGTCCTCGATCAGGCGCGCGACCAGGTGCGGCTCGAAGGGCACGCAGTAGGCCTCGCCGACGCCGGACACGTTGCCGTCGGTCGTGAGCTTGACGAACACGAAGTAGCGCCCGCCGTTGTGCGGCGGCGGGTTGCCGACGACGAAGGTCTGGATGTCGGTGAGCTTCATGGCGGGGCCGCGCTCAGGCGGCGTAGAAGCCGTTGATCGCCTTGTACTCGAGGAACTCCAGGAGCCCGTACACGCCGCACTCGCGGCCGTTGCCGGACTGCTTGAAGCCGCCGAACGGCGCGTCGTAGTCCTGCGCGGCGCCGTTCAGGTAGACCCCGCCCGCACGCAGCCGGCGCGCGACCTGGCGCGCCTTGTCGAGGTCCTGCGTCTGCACGTAGGCGGCGAGGCCGTAGGGCGTGTCGTTCGCGATCGCGATCGCCTCGTCCAGCGAGCGGAAGCGCAGCATCGACAGCACCGGCCCGAAGATCTCCTCGCGCGCGACGCTCATGTCGTTGGTGACGTCGGCGAAGATCGTCGGCCGCACGTAGTAGCCGACCTCGAGGCCGTTCGGCCGGCCGGGGCCGCCGAGCGCGAGCCGCGCGCCCTCGGCGATGCCCTTCTCGATGCAGCGCTGGATCTTGTCGAACTGCATCCGCGAGGACACCGGCCCGATGTGCTTGCCGGGCCGCGAGGGGTCGCCGACCTCGACCGCGGCGCCGACCGCGACCGCGAGCTCGACCGCGCGGTCGTAGACCGACTCCTCCACCAGCATCCGCGTCGGGGCGTTGCACGACTGGCCGCTGTTGTTGAAGCAGTGCAGCACGCCGCGCTTGACCGCCGCCTCGAGGTCGGCGTCCGCGAACACGATGTTCGGCGACTTGCCGCCCAGCTCCTGCGCGACCCGCTTGACCGTGTCGGCGGCCGCCTTGGCGACGCTGATGCCCGCGCGCGTCGAGCCGGTGAACGACATCATGTCGACGTCCGGGTGGACCGCGAGCGCATGGCCGACCGTCGGGCCCGTGCCCTGCACCATGTTGAAGACGCCGGCCGGGTAGCCCGCCTCGTCGACGAACTCCGCAAACAGCTGCGCCGACAGCGGCGCCTGCTCGCTCGGCTTCAGCACCACCGTGCAGCCGGCGACCAGCGCCGGCGCGACCTTGGCGCCGATCTGGTTCATCGGCCAGTTCCACGGCGTGATCAGGCCGCAGACGCCGACCGGTTCGCGCACCACCGCGGCGCGGCCGCGCGTGCGCACCTCCCAGTCGAGCGCCAGCGCCGCCGCGATGCTCTCCTTGATGTGGCCGCTGCCGGCCGCCGCCTGCGAGCGCGCCGCGAGGTCGTGCGGCGCGCCCATCTCGGTCGTGATCGCCTCGACCATCTCGCCGTAGCGCCGCTCGTAGACGGCCAGCAGGCGCTCCGTCAGCGCGACCCGCGTCGCGAGCGGCAACGCCGCGTAGCCGGGGAAGGCCCGGTGCGCCGCCGCCACCGCCTCGTTCGCGTCGGCGACGCCGCCCATCAGGATCTCGGCGACCTGACCCTCGGTCGCCGGGTTGATGACGGCGAAGCGTCCGGCGTCGGCGAGCGGGGCCACCCAGCGGCCGGCGATGTAGTGCTGCAGCGTCTTCACGGGAAACTCCCGAATGTTTGGGGGGAAGCGGATTCTAGCCGGCGCGGCATGGCGGCGTCGCGGCGGCCGGCGCGCCGCAACCGGCCGCCCGGCCGCGGCGGGGGCCCGGGCGCTAGCGCTCCACCGGCACGCCGGTCGCCCGCTCCTCGTTCGCCACGATGTCGCGGATCGACAGGAAGTAGTGCGCGGTCGCCCAGAACCCGGTCGGCGCGATGCACAGCATCGCCAGCCGCAGCGACTCGGGGCTGGCGACGTGGCCGGGGCCGAACCAGTCGCTGATCGCGCCGATCAGCGGCGGCGTGATGACGAGATTGCCGACGTTGGCGACGAACAGCGTCGTGGCGCAGAACATGGCCCGCATCGGCGGCGGCGCGAGGTTGTTGAGCAGCCCGAAGCACGGGCCGATGTAGAAATAGATCGCCGGCACGAACACCCACAGGCAGGCCTTGGCCCACCACAGCGAGTGCGTCCAGTAGAGGCCGATCGAGGCGAAGGTCGCGAGGCCGATCCAGTAGCCCATCAGGCGCACGACGCGGCGCGGGTCGCGCATCGGCTTGAGCGCGATCAGCCAGCCGGTGAACACCGTCGCGAGTGCGCCGCCATAGAGGTGCATGTCGCCGGTGATGTCGCCGGCCTGCCCCGGAGTCAGGTGGAAGGTCAGCTGCAGGTAGGTCGGCGTCCAGTACATGAGGCCCCAGCCCCAGAGCGCCGTCACGGCGCTGCCGACCATGACGTGCACCGCGGCGCGCTGCTGCCAGAGGAAGCGCATCGTCTCGAGGAACGGCGGCGCGACGATGTCGTCCTTGTGGTCGAGCTGGCCGCGGTGCGGCTCGCGCACCGTCAGCCAGACCGCGAGGCCCGCCAGCACGCCCGGGACGCCGAGCACCATGAACACCTGACGCCAGCCGTAGCGGTCGGCGATCTGCCCGGCGATCTGGTAGGCGACGAAGGCGCCGAGCGGCGCGCCGAGCGAGAAGATCGTCAGCGCCATCGGCCGGCGCGCCGCCGGGAAGTAGTCCGACAGGATCGAGTTGGCGCCGGGCGTGCCGCCGGCCTCGCCGATGCCGACGCCGATGCGCGCCAGCACGAACTGCAGCTGGTTGACCGCGAGGCCGGTGAACGTCGTCATCACCGACCAGGCGACCATCGAGATGGCGATGATGTTGCGCCGGCTGTAGCGATCGATCAGCCACGACACCGGCATGCCGAGGAACACGTAGAACAGCACCAGCGGCCAGGTCGTCACCAGCGCGACGCCGAAGTTGGTCAGCTGAAGCTCGACGCGGATCGGCTCGAGCACCGTCGAGGTCACGTAGCGGTCGGCGATGCTGAGGGTGTACACGAGGCACATCATGATCAGCACGTACCAGCGCGCCGCCATCGACGGCTGGTGGCGCGTGACTTCCGCCTGGATCGACTCGGCGTTCGCCGTCATGTGGACCTGCCCCCTCGCCCGCGATACCGGAGTTATAGCAGCTTCGCCCGCGCCGCCGTCCGCCGGCTCCCGGCACCGGCCCCGGCCCGCCGCGCGGGCCCCGGCCTGCGCAGCCATTATGGCCACGCCGGCAGCCGCGTCGCCGGCCATTTCGCCCGGCCGCCGGCCGTGAAATCGTTTTGCGCGTCGGCCCAAAAGAATTGACTTGTTGGCCGTTTCCCCGAGCCGCTAGCCTGAGTCCGGGCCCGGCGCGGCACGACCGCGCGCCCCGGCGCCGCTCGGGGCCGGCGGCCTCGGCGCGCGGCAACTGAGGTTTCGCATGAGCAACACCCGGATCGGCTTCATCGGCCTCGGCAACGTCGGCGGCAGCCTGGCCGGCAACCTGCTGCGCCAAGGCGTCGACCTCACGGTCAGGGACCTGAACGAGGCGCTGGTGGCCCGGTTCGTTGCCGAGGGCGCCAAGCGCGGCGAGTCCCCGCGGGCGGTGGCCGAGCAAGTCGACATAATCATCACCTGCCTGCCGTCCCCGGCCGCGACCGCCGCGGTGATGGAGGGCCCGGACGGGATCCTCGCGGGGCTCGGCCCCGGCAAGATCTGGCTCGAGATGAGCACCACCGACGAGGCCGAGGTCAAGCGGCTCGCGCCGCTCGTCGAGGCGCAGGGCGCAACCGCGATGGACTGCCCGGTGTCCGGCGGCTGCCACCGCGCCGCGACCGGCAACATCTCGATCTTCGCCGGCGGCACGCGCGCCGCGTTCGAGCGCGTGCTGCCGACGCTGTCGATGCTCGGCGCGCAGATCCTGCACACCGGGCCGCTCGGCTCGGCGTCGGTGCTGAAGGTGATGACCAACTACCTGTGCACCGTGCATCTCGTCGCGCTCGCCGAGGCGCTGACCACGATGAAGGTGGTCGGCATGGACATGAACACGGTCTACGAGGCGATCCGGATCTCCTCCGGCAACTCCTTCGTGCACGAGACCGAGTCGCAGGTGATCCTGAACGGCAGCCGCGACATCAGCTTCACGATGGACCTCGTGGTCAAGGACGTCGGCCTGTTCGACGCGATCGCGCGCGCGCACCGCGTGCCGCTCGAGCTGTCGCCGCTGGTGCTCGGCATCTTCAGGGACGGTGAGCGGCGCTACGGGCCGCGCGAGCTGTCGCCGAACATCATCCGGCGCCTCGAGGAGCCCTGCGGGGTGCGGGTGCTCGGCACGGGATTCCCGGCGCAGATCGTCGATGCGCAGCCGAAGGAGCCGGGCCACGAGGTCGTGCCGCGCGGCCGCACGCGGCCCGCGGCCTGAGCGGGCGCGCCGCCGCGCCTCAGGGCGACGTGACGCTCGCCGCCAGGAAGTCGATGAAGGCGCGGACGCGCGGGTTGTCCCGCTGCTCGCGGCGGCAGATCAGGCCCCAGCCGCCGGGGCAGGTCGCCTGATGCGCGACCGGCCGTACCAGGCGTCCGGCGGCGAGCTCCGCGTCGACGAACGGGCCGTTGACGAGCGCGACGCCGCTGCCGTCGAGCGCGAACTCGAGCGCGAGCGCGAGCGTATCGACCACGACGCTCGCGTCGGGGGCGTACGGGACGTTCGCCGACCCGAACCAGACGTCCCAGTTGCGCGGCTCCGAGTAGATCACCACGAGCGGCAGCTGCAGCAGGTCGCGCGGCTCCGGCCGCTGGCCGAGCCGGGCGCGCAGCGCCGGGCTGCACACCGGGAACAGCCGGTAGTCGAACAGCGGCAGCCAGCTGTACTCGGGCCCGGGCGTGGCCTCGCAGTAGACGAGGCCAACGTCGCCGAGCGACTCGTCGAACTCCCAGTCCGGCGCGCAGGTCGACAACAGCAGCCGGATGTCGGGGTGCGCGGCGACGAAGCGCGGGATGCGCGGCGCGAGCCAGCGGATCGAGGCGGTCACGTAGGTCTGCACCCGCAGCGGTCGCTGCAACTGCCCGCGGCGGATCGTCTCCGAGCCCTCGATCAGGAGGTCGAGCGCCCGGCGTGCGTAGCCGTAGAACAGGCGCCCCTCGGGCGTCGGCACGATGCTGCGTCCCTCGCGCGAGAACAGCGGCACGCCGAAGTCCTCCTCGAGGAGCTGGATCTGGTGGCTGACCGCCGGGTGGGTCAGGCACAGCTCCTCGGCGGCTTCCCGTACACTCTGCCGGCGGGTGGTCGCCTCGAAGCCCTTCAGGGCATTCAGCGGCGGTAGCTTGCGGAGATCGATCTTGCCGGACAAGGACCCTCCTGCGGGACGCCGTTGCGCGCCGCGCCACCCGCGCGCGGCACCCGGCGCTAGCCTAGCAGGCCCGCGCCGTGCGCCCCAGCGCCCGCCCGCCGCCGCGCCGCCGCCAGCATGAGCGAGCACGACTACGTGATCGTCGGCGCGGGCTCGGCCGGCGCGGTGCTGGCCGCGCGCCTCACCGAGAACGGCCGCCACAGCGTACTCCTCCTCGAGGCCGGCGGATCGGACCTGCGGCCGTGGATCCAGGTGCCGATCGGCTACGGCCTCACCTTCCAGAACCCGCGCTACAACTGGATGTACGAGGCCGAGGCGGATCCGGCGATCGCGGGCCGCACGACCTACGTGCCGCGCGGCAAGGTGCTCGGCGGCTCGAGCGCGATCAACGCGATGGTCTACGTGCGCGGCGAGCCGCGCGACTTCGACGACTGGGCGGCCGCCGGCAACCCCGGCTGGTCGTGGCGCGACGTGCTGCCGTACTTTCGCAAGTCCGAGGACCACGCCGGCGGCGCGTCCGAGTTCCACGGCAGCGGCGGACCGCTGCACGTCGCCGACACGGGCGCCGACGTCCACCCCCTCTGCCACCGCTTCATCGCCGCCTGCGGCGAGATCGGCGTCGCGCCGACGCGCGACTTCAACGCCGGCCGGCTCGAGGGCGCGGGCCTGTGGCAGGTGACGATCCGCAACGGCATCCGGGTCTCGACCGCGTCCGCCTACCTGCGGCCGGCGCGGCGCCGCCCCAACCTCGAGGTCCGGACCCGCGCGCACGTGACCCGCGTGCTGCTCGAGGGCGGCGAGGCGCGCGGCGTCGAGTACCGCCGCGGCGGTCGCCTGCACCGCGCGCGCGCGCGCCGCGAGGTCGTGCTGTCGGCCGGCGCCATCAACTCGCCGCAGCTGCTGCAGCTGTCCGGCATCGGCGAGCCGGCGCTGCTCGCCGCGCTCGGCATCCCGCTCGCGCGCGCGGCGCCCGCCGTCGGCCAGGGGCTGCAGGATCACCTCGCGGTGTCGTACTTCTACCGCTCGCGCGTGCCGACGCTGAACGATCGGCTGGCGCCGCTCCACGGCAAGGCCTGGGCGGGCCTCCAGTACCTGCTGACCCGCCGCGGGCCGCTCGCGATGAGCGTCAACCAGGCCGGCGCGTTCCTGAGGAGCCGCCCGGAACTGGCGCGCCCGAATCTGCACCTCTACTTCAACCCGATCAGCTACTCGACCGCGCCGGGACCGCGCCGCAGGCTGCTGAACCCCGATCCCTTCCCCGCCTTCCTGATGTCGTTCAATACCTGCCGGCCGACGAGCCGCGGCAGCGTCGCGATCCGCTCGGCGGACCCGCTCGCGCCGCCGGCGATCCGCACCCGCTACCTGTCGACGGCGGAGGACGTCGCCGACGTCCACGAGGGCGCGCGCGTCCTCAGGCGCATCGCCGCCGCCGCGCCGCTCGCCGATGTCATCGAGCGCGAGTACCAGCCGGGCGCCGAGGTCCGCTCCGACGCCGACGTGCTGGCGGACTTTCGCGCGCGCGCCGGCTCGGTCTACCATGCCTCCTGCACCTGCGCGATGGGACCCGATCCGGAGCGCGCGGTGGTCGATGCGCGCCTGCGGGTCCACGGCGTCGGCCGGCTGCGCGTCGTCGACGCCTCGGTGTTCCCGAACGTGACCTCCGGCAACACCAACGCGCCGACGATCATGGTCGCGGAGCGCGCGGCGGACCTGATGCTGGCGGACTAGCGGCGGCGCCGGCGCGCCGCCCGGAGGGAACGATGAGCACCACGGTCGGCTTCCGGCAGATGAAGGACGGCACGCGCGCCGACTACCAGCTGCTCGAGCGCCTCGAGCGCGACTACGCGCAGGAGCTTCCGGAGCGCGTGCTGGCGGCGCTCGCCCGGCTCGACGCCGGCCTCGCCGGCTACCCGGTCAGCCGCCTCGGCCACTCGCTGCAGACCGCGACCCGGGCGCTCAGGGACGGCGCCGACGACGAGCTGGTGGTGGCCGCGCTCGTCCACGACGTCGGCGACGATCTTGCGCCCTACAACCACGCCGAGGTCGCGGCCGCGATCCTGCGCCCCTACGTGCGCCCCGAGGTCACCTGGATCGTCGCGCAGCACGGCCTGTTCCAGAGCTATTACTACGCGCACCACTACGACCGTGACCGCCACGGCCGCGAGCGCTTCCGTGGCCACCGCTGGTTCGAGGCCTGCGCGGCCTTCTGCGAGCGCTGGGACCAGGCCTCCTTCGATCCCGCGTACCGCAGCGAGCCGCTCGAGCGCTTCGCGCCGCTGGTGCGCGCGGTGTTCCGCCGGCCGGCGCACGACCCGCGCTACGTCGGCGCGGGTGGCGCGGACGGCGCGTAGCCGGCCGGCTCAGCCGGCGGCGAGCTGGCTGTCGCGCAGCTGCTGGCGCTCGGCGCGGCGCACGAGGTAGCCGGCGATCAGCACGCAGGCGCCGACGATGGTGATGATCAGGCTCGCCAGCGCATTGATGTCGGGGCTGACGCCGAGCTTGACCTTCGAGTAGATCACCATCGGCAGCGTGCTCGAGCGCGGCCCGGACACGAAGCTCGAGATCACGAGGTCATCGAGCGACAGCGTGAAGCTCAGCAGCCAGCTCGAGACCAGCGCCGGCGCGATGATCGGCAGCGTGACGTCGACGAAGGCGCGAAACGGCGTCGCCCCGAGGTCCATCGCCGCCTCCTCGAGCGAGCGGTCGGCGCTGGCGAGGCGCGACTGCACCGTGACCGTCACGTACGCCGTGCAGAAGGCGACGTGCGCGAGGACGATCGTCGTCATGCCGCGGCTCGGCCAGCCGAGCAGCTGCAGCATCGACACGAACAAGAGCAGCTGCGTGATGCCGGTGATGATCTCCGGCATCACGAGCGGCGCATTGACCATGCCGGTCAGCAGCAGCCGGCCGCGAAAGCGGGTGAAGCGCACCAGCGCGATCGCCGCCAGCGTGCCGAGCACGAGCGCGCCGGTCGACGCCAGCGCCGCGACCTCGAGCGACAGCGCGGCGGCGCCGAGGATCTGGCGGTTGCCGACCAGCTCGACGTACCACTGCGTCGAGAACCCGCCCCAGACGCTCGCCAGCGCCGAGGCGTTGAACGAGAACGCCACCAGCACCACCATCGGCAGGTACAGGAACGCGATGCCGAGGCACAGCACCGTGAGCAGCAGCGGCGAGGAGCGCCGTTCCACGCTAGTGCTCGAGCTGGCGCACGCGGTAGTGCTGGTGGATCGCGATCGGGCCGGCGAGCAGCACCAGGAACGCGACCGCGACCGCCGCGGCGACCGGCCAGTCGTGGTTGGCGAAGAACTCGTCCCACAGCACCCGGCCGATCATCAGGTTGTCGGGCCCGCCGAGCAGCGCCGGGATCACGTACTCGCCGATCGCCGGGATGAACACCAGCATCGAGCCCGCGATCACGCCCGGCATCGACAGCGGCAGCGTCACGTCCAGGAACGCCTGCCACGGCCGGCTGCCGAGGTCGGAGGCGGCCTCGAGCAGCGTCTGGTCGAGCTTCTCGAGCGTCGCGTACAGCGGCAGCACCATGAACGGCAGGTACGAGTAGACGATGCCGAGGTAGACCGCGAAGGTCGTGCGCATGATCTTCAGCGGGTGGTCGATGACGCCGAGCCACAGCAGCGCCGTGTTGAGCAGCCCCTGGTCGCGGATGATGCCCTCGAGCGCGTAGACGCGCAGCAGGAACGAGGTCCAGAACGGCAGGATGATCACCAGCATCAGGATGCTCTGGGTGGCCTTCGACGCCCGCGCCATCGCGTAGGCCATCGGGTAGCCGATCAGCAGGCAGCAGAGCGTGGAGAAGAACGCGGTCCTGATCGAGTACAGGTACGAAACCGCATAGACTTCGTCGGTCAGCAGGTACTTGTAGTTGGCGAGGCTCAGCGACAGGTGCCAGCGGTGGTCCGGCGTGACGCTGAACACGTCGCTGAATGGCGGTATCCTGAGGGCGGCCTCGGCGAAGCTGATCTTGAGCGCGAAGCCGAACGGGATCAGGAAGAACACCACCAGGAACAGGAGCGGCGGCAGGATGATCAGCCAGCGCCCGTACCGTTCGACGAACAGGGCGAGCCCGCCGCGCCGCGCCGCGGGCGTGCCCGCGCCCCGTTCCCCCGCCGTTCCCGCCGTCGCTCGCACTGTGCCCCGGACCGCCTGATGCCGTCGGACGCCGCAGTCTGCCCGAGGCCCGCCGGATCTGGAAGGGCGCGGTCCGGGGAGGCGGGCCGGTGACCCGCCCGCGGCGACGCCGGCCGCCGGCGGCGGCGCCGTCCCGGCCGCGCGCCTCGCGGGCGCGCCAGCGGCAGCGCCTCATCGACGCCTGCATCTCGGCGCTGCACGTCCACGGGCCCTCGAAGACGACCGTCGAGAAGGTGGTCGCGATCGCCCGCATGTCGCCGGGCATCGTGCGCTTCTACTTCGATTCCAAGGACGCGATGCTGGTCGCGTCGCTCGAGTTCCTGGCGGCCGAGTTCGAGGAGCGCCTGCTGGTGCCGATCGCGGCGCTGCGCTCGCGCCCGGTCGAGGCGCTCGCGACGCTGGTCGATCTCTACCTCGGGGTCGAGCTCGCCAGCACCCGCAAGGTGTCGGTCTGGTACGCGTTCTGGGGCGAGGCCAGCGCGCGCCAGGAGTACCACGACATCTGCGGCTCGCGCGACGACAAGTTCGAGGAGCTGGTGCGCGACCTGATCGCCCGCCTGATCGAGGAGACCGGCGCCCGGCACCTCGACGCCGACGCGATCGCGCTCGGGCTGATCGGCGTGCTCGAGATGCTGTGGCAGGGCTTCGCGTTCCAGACCGAGTCGACGATCGACCGCGGCGAGGCCAAGCGCCGGGCGCTGGCCTACCTGCGCTCGGTGTTCCCGGGCGCGTTCGGCCTTGCGCCCGGCGCGGCGCCCGCCGCGCTGCCGGCCGGGGCCTACGCGAGCGCGCCGCTGCTCGAGGCGGAGCGACGGGCGCTGTTCCGGCACGCCTGGCAGTTCGCCGGCCTCGGGCGCGAGCTCGGCGCTGCCGGCGCCTTCCTGATGCTCGACGGCCCGGGCGAGCGAGCGCTCGTGGTACGCGACGCCGCGGGCGCGCTCAACGCCCTGCGCAACAGCTGCCACCAGCGGCCGCATGCGCTCGCGATGAGCCGCAGCGGGACCTTCGGCGGGCTGATCTGCTGCCCGCTGCACGGCTTGAGCTACCACCTCGACGGCACGCCCGCCGGCGCGACGCCCGGCGCCGCGCTGGCGCGGCTCGAGCTCGCGCTCGCCGGTGAGCTCGTGTTCGTGCGCGCCCCTGCCGACGACGCCGCGCCGCCGCCCGCGCCGGACGCAGCGCCCGGCGCGGCGGCCGTGCCACTCGCCGCGCCGGTGGTCCGCGAGCACGAGGTCGCGGCGGACTGGAAGGTGCTGGTGGAGCGGTGGCTCGAGCGCGCCGCGGGCGGCGCCGAGCCGCGCGGCAGCGGGCCCGAGGGCGCGGCGGCGGACGCGGCCGGCGGCTGGAGCGCCCGGCGCTACGCCGCGCTTGGCGCGCAGGCGGGCGCCGCCCCGCCGCGCGCGAGCTTCGTCGCGCCCAACCAGCTGATCGAGGCGGGCGCCGGCGGCGTCGTGGTGCTGCAGGTGCTGCCGGTGGCGCCGGGTCGCGCGCGGCTCAGGGAGTTCGTCTACGGCCGCGAATCGCGCACGCGCATCGACCGCGCGCTCGCCTTCCTCGCCGCGCGCCTCGAGGCGCGGCGGCTCGCCGCCGAGGTCGGGCTCGCGGAGTCGGTGCAGCGTGGCCTAGAATCGCCCGGCTACGTCGCCGAGGCCGTGGCGGACGCGCCGCCCGCCCTCGTCGCCTTCCGCCAATCGATCGCCCGCCTGCTGCCCGGCGGCGCACGCGACCCAGGAGACCCGCCATGAGCACCGCACTCGGCAAAGTGGAGTGGCACGCGCGCGCCGCTGCGCTGCGCTACGCGACCGGCCACTTCATCGACGGCGCGCACGTCGACGCGCTCGCCAAGGGCCGCTTCACCGCGGTCAACCCGGCGACGCTCGAGCCGCTGTGCGAGGTGGCCGCCGGCACCGCCGCCGACGTCGACCGCGCGGTCGCCTCGGCGCGGCGCGCCTTCGCGGGCGGCGCCTGGCGGCGCATGGCGCCGCGCGACCGGCTCGGGGTGCTCGGCCGCTTCGCCGGCCTGATCGAGTCGAACGCCGAGCGCTTCGCGCTGCTCGACACGCTGACCATGGGCAAGCCGGTCCGCGACATGCTGGCCATCGACGTGCCGTCGGCGGTGCAGACCTTCACGTACTTCGCCGAGCTCAGCGACAAGATCGACGGCGCCGTCACGGCGACCGCGGCCGACGCCTTCCACTACATCCTGCGCGAGCCGCTCGGCGTCGTCGGCTGCATCGTGCCGTGGAACTACCCGCTCCTGATGGCCGCCTGGAAGGTCGCGCCGGCGCTGGCCGCCGGCAACTCGGTGGTGCTGAAGCCGGCCGAGCAGTCGCCGCTGTCGGCGCTCCTGATGGCCGAGCTGTTCGTCGAGGCCGGCGGCCCGGCCGGCGTGTTCAACGTCGTCAACGGCCTCGGCGAGACGGCCGGCGCCGCGCTCGCGCTGCACGGCGACGTCAACAAGATCGCGTTCACGGGCTCGACCGAGGTCGGCAAGCTGATGCTGGTGTACGCCGGCCAGTCGAACATGAAGCGCGTCGCCCTCGAGTGCGGCGGCAAGTCGCCGCAGATCTTCCTGGCCGACCTCGAGGACCTCGACCGCGCGGTCAACTACGCGATCAACGGCATCTTCGGCAACATGGGCGAGGTCTGCAACGCGGGCTCGCGCCTGCTGATCGACAAGCCGATCGCCGAGGCCTTCGTCGCGCGCTTCGTCGAGCTCGGCAAGAGCGCCTACCGGGCGGGCGACCCGCTCGATCCCGCGACCAACCTCGGGCCGCTGGTGACCGCCGGCCACCGCGCGCGGGTCGTGTCCTACATCGAGCGCGGCCGCAAGGAGGGCGCGCGGCTCGAGTTCGGCGGCGACACGCCGGCGCTGGCCGGCAGCTACGTCAACCCGACGCTGTTCTCGGGCGTCGACAACCGGATGACGATCGCGCGCGAGGAGATCTTCGGGCCGGTCGCCGCCGCGATCGTGGTCGACGGCATCGCCGAGGCGGTGCGGGTCGCCAACGACTCGATCTACGGCCTGGCCGCCTCGGTCTGGACGCGCGACCTCAAGACCGCGCACACCGCGGTGCGCGACCTCGAGGCGGGCGTGATCTGGGTCAACTGCTTCGACCACGGCGACATGACGCAGCCCTTCGGCGGCTACAAGCAGTCGGGCCAGGGCCGCGACAAGTGCCTCGAGAGCCTGCTGTCGTACACGCAGACCAAGTCCGCGTGGATCCACCTCGGCTGAGCGCCCCTAGGCGGGCCCGAGGGCGGCGCGCAGCCACTGCTGGAAGCGGTAGACGTCGTACTCCTCCGGCATCAGGAAGCCGCGCTCGTGCGGCGCCGCGTGCAGGCCGCGCTGGGTCAGCTCGCAGGCGGCCCCGTCCTCGTCGAGCACCTCGGCCGAGAAGCTGCAGACGCGGTCGATGTCGACCGCGGGGTCGGCGAGCGTCTCCCGGGGGAACAGCCACTCGAGCGTCAGCTCGGTCTCCTCGGGCCCGAGCGGCAGGAGCCGCGTCGAGCGCACGTGGTCGACGTGCAGCACCATGTAATGCGACGGCAGGCTCGTCATGTAGTGGTAGCCGACGCGCCGCTCCTCGGCGCTCAGCGGGAACTCGTGGCCGAGCGACCTGCCGTCGACCGACCAGGTGGCCGCGCCCTTGCGCAGCCCGCCCTTGTAGAGCGGGTCGGCGTCGCCCGCGTGCGACCGCCAGTTCGGGTCGTCGCGCTCCTCCATGATGCCGCGCTTGTAGATCGGCACCAGGCTCGACAGCCCCGGGTGCACGCCCGGGCAGTGCAGGCACTCGTTGTAGTTCTCCCAGAACACCTTCCAGTTGCAGCGCAGCCGGGTGACGCGCTGGCGGCCGGCGACGAGGTCCTCGAGCGGCCAGTTGGCGAACTCGCCGGTGTTGGCGTTGAAGTTGTCGGCGAGGCCGCGCGCCGGGTCGCCGAGGTTGACGTACACGAAGCCGCGCCAGACCCTGAGCGGCACCGCGTACAGCGACGCCTCGCCGGGCGCGACGTGGTGCGGGCGGCCCATCGACGGGATCCGCGCGAGCTCGCCGTTCAGGCGGTAGCTCCAGGCATGGTACGGGCAGGTGATCGCGGGCGCCGCGAGCCGGCCCTCCGGCTCGCGGCACAGGGTCGAGCCGCGGTGCCGGCAGGTGTTGTAGAAGGCCCTGAGCTCGCCCTGCTCGTCGCGCACCACGAGCAGCGGCTGGCTGCCGAGCGTGAAGGTGCGGTAGCAGCGCGCCTCGGGCAGCGTGGCGGCACGGCAGAGGTAGATCCAGTGGCGGTACCAGACCTGGTCGAGCTCGCGCGCGTGGTGCGCCGGGTCGTAGTACCAGCTGCTCGGCAGCGTGCGCTCGAGCTGCTTGAGCCCGTTGAAGCCGCCGGCGGTCGGGTCGTCGTGTCTCTCGGCGCTCATCCGGTCCCCTCCCCGCGGCGTCAGGCGAAGCGGCTCGGCGCCGCCGGCAGCCGCACTTCCGGGATGGCGCGCTCCAGCAGCTCGTGGAACTCGGTCATCCAGGTCTCGATGTTCGACAGCGGTCCCGGCGTGTAGCTCGGGCTCGCGAGCCCCCGCTGCACGCGCTCGCACAGCGAGCGGTCCTCGGCGTTCACCTGGTCGTTGATGCGGTTGCTGAGCTTCCTGAGCACCCGCATCTCGCGCCGCTCGTCGGGCAGGCCGAAGATCGCGTAGCGGATCACGCACTTGCCCGGCGCGCGCGGCAGAACCTGGAAGAAGTCCATGAGCTCAGGGTACACGTCGATGCCGAGGTTCGGCAGGGCGCTGTAGAAGCGCCAGCAGCGCCGGTAGTCCTCCGGCAGGTGCCGGACCGTCGCCCCGACGAGGCGCTGGTAGTGGCGCTCGCTCCAGCGCGGCGAGGGCTGCTCCTTGAGCCAGCTCGTGCCGCGGGCGATGCCCGGCGCGCCCCGCTGGTCGTCGTAGTCCGGCGTGAACATCCGGTTGAGCCCCGGGTGCCCCACCGGCACGTGGTAGGACTCGAGGTAGTTGTCCATCGCGACCTTCCAGTCGACGTCCCACTCCTCGTACGACACCGGGGTCAGCGGCACCATCTCCTCGAAGCGGTACGGCGCGAGCTCGGCGAGGAACGGCGCCCACCGCTCGCGGACCGGGGGCGCATCCCCGGCGAGGCACACGAACACGAAGCCGAGCAGGACCTCGACCCGGACGGGCCTCAGGCCGTGTGCCGAGCGGTCGAGGCCCGGGAAGGTGTCCCGCGACGGCACGCCGAGCAGGTTGCCCTCGTAGTTGTACGACCAGCCGTGGTACGGGCAGACGATCGTGCCCGGGCAATGGCCGCTGCCGTCGAGGATCCGCGCGCCGCGGTGGCGGCAGACGTTGTGGAAGGCGCGCACCTGCCGGTCGCGGTCCCTGAGCACGACGATGCTGTCGGGGCCGAGGTCGAAGGTGACGAAGTCGCCGGGGCTCGGGATCTGGCTCACGTGGCAGCCGATCTGCCAGCTCGGCCGCAGCACGCGCTCGAGCTCCAGCCGATGCAGCTCGGCATGGCTGTAGACCCAGGCCGGCAGCGCCCGGTAGGTGCGCGTCGGGCCCGCGCCGGTTCGATCGAAGGCAGGCACGCTGGCCATCGGCATCCCCCCAAGTCATGGCCTATATACGCGTTCAATCTAACCCGGAGCCGGCTCGCTCGGCAAGTCGTCGCAGGCTCAGCCTGGGCTCGTTTGTCAACCGAATTTTGTGTTTTTCTATCAATGACTTGCCGATATATTGCCGGCCCGCGAAGAACGCTCATTCCGGCCCGAGATTTTGGTGCAGCGCGATCTTCCAGCGCCCTATATGGATATATAAATTTCGTGGACTCGGGCCCCGGGGCGATGGTAGGTTGCCGGCCACGGACAGCACGCGATTCAAGGGGGAGCGCGCCATGCCTCGGGACCTGACGAAGAGCAACGCCCACTGGAAGAAGGCGGTGACCCGCCTGCCGCTCGGCGTCGCCTCCAACTTCCGCTACTGGGGCGAGGACCGCACGATCTACGTCAAGGAAGGCCGCGGCGCGCGGATCACCGACCTCGACGGCAACCGCTACGTCGACTACCGGCTCGGCTACGGCCCGGCGATCCTCGGCTACGCCGACCCGCGCGTCGACGCCGCGGCCCGCGAGGGCATGAACGTCGGCGGCGTGTTCGCGCTGTCGACCGAGCGCGAGTACCGGGTCGCCGAGCGCATCGCGAAGATGGTGCCGGCGGCCGAGCTGGTGCGCTTCTCGAACTCCGGCACCGAGGCGGTGATGGCGGGCCTCCGGCTCGCGCGCGCCTACACCGGCAGGGACGACTACATCATCCTCGAGGGCAGCTACCACGGCCTGTTCGACGCCGCCATGTGGTACACGCCCATGGAGAAGTGGTCGCAGCAGGGCGAGCCCGAGATCCACCCCTACAGCCAGGGCATCCCGCTCGGCGCGCGCGGCTACGCGCACTTCGTGCAGGCCAACGACATCGAGCAGCTCGAGGCGACCTTCAAGCGCACCGCCGGCAAGGTCGCCTGCATGCTGCTCGAGCCGATCATGGGCAACTGCCTCGGCATCGCCGCCGAGGCCGAGTACCTGCACGCCGCGCGGGCACTGTGCGACAAGTACGGGGTCGTGCTGCTGATCGACGAGGTCAAGACCGGCTTTCGCGTCGCTCGCGGCGGCGTGCAGTCGCTGCACAACGTCCGGCCGGACCTCACCACCTTCGCCAAGGCGGTCGCCAACGGCTACCCGATCTCGGTGCTCGCCGGCCGCGAGGAGATCATGCGCAAGCTCGGCAGGGGCGTCGCCCACGGCGGCACCTACACGGCGCACTCGGTGTCGATGGCGGCCGCCGAGAAGTGCCTCGAGATCCTCGACGAGACCGATGCGCTCGAGCGCGTCGCCGACTTCGGCACGCGCCTGATGAAGGGCATGAGCCAGATCCTCTCGGCGCGCGGCATCGCCCACAGCTTCGTCGGCCACGCGTCGATGCCGGGCCTGTACTTCGACGCCCGGCCGCCGCGCAACTACCGCGACTGGAAGGGCAGCGACTACGCCTTCTACGACGCGATGGCGCAGGTGCTGCACGACGAGGGCGTGCTGTGCGAGCCCGACTCGCGCGAGCCGTGGTTCATCTCGGCGGCGCACGACGACTCGTGCCTCGCCGACACGCTGCGCGGCTTCGAGATCGCGGTCGACACGACGCTGAAGTCGCGGGTCGCCGACAAAGTGCGCGCCTGAGCGGCCGGTCCCGGGGGATGACCGCCGCGAGCCAGAGGCGCCACGACGTCATCGTCGTCGGCGCCGGCCACAACGGCCTGGTCGCGGCCTGCTACCTGGCGCGCGCCGGGCTCGACGTGCTGGTGCTCGAGCGCAACGACTACATCGGCGGCGCGGCCGTCAGCCGCCGGCTGTACCAGGACTTCACCTACTCGAACTGCTCCTACGTCTGCAGCCTGCTGCGCCCGGAGATCATGCGCACGCTCGAGCTGCCGCGCTTCGGCCTGCAGATCATCCCCTACGAGGGCGGCTGCACGATGATGCGCGACGGCGGCCACCTCGCGCTCTACGACAACCACGACGCGCTCAGGCGCGAGATCGCGCGCCACTCGAGGCGCGACGCCGAGGCCTACCACCGCTTCTCGCGCGACATCATCCGGCAGTGCAAGTTCATCAAGCCGCTCTTGATGCGCGAGCCGCCGGACCCGACCTCGTTCCGGCCGCGCGACCTGAAGGAGCTGCTGTACCTCGGCCAGCGGCTCTACAACGTCGGCGAGGAGCGGATGTACGACACGATCCGCTTCTGGACGATGAGCGCCGCGGACTTCCTCGACGAGTACTTCGAGAGCGAGATCGTCAAGGCGCACTTCTCGGGCAGCTCGATCATCGGCACGGCGCTCGGGCCCCGCTCGCCGGGCAGCGCCTACGTGCTGCTGCACCACTACATGGGCGACATCGACGAGACCGTCGGCGCCTGGGGCTTCGCCCGCGGCGGCATGGGCGCGGTCACCGCGGCGCTCACGGCCTCGCTGCAGGCGAGCGGCGGCGCGGTCCGCACCGCGGCGCCGGTCGAGCAGATCCTGGTGCGCGGCGGCCGGGCGCGCGGCGTGGTGCTCGCGAGCGGCGAGGAGCTCGCGGCGAGCACCGTCGTCTCGAACCTGGACGTCAGGCGCACCTTCCTGAACGCGGTCGCCGCCGAGCACCTGCCCGAGGACTTCCTGCGGGCGGTGCGCCGCTTCAAGATCCGCGGCTCCTCCGGCAAGCTCAACATCGCGCTCGACGGGCTGCCGAGCTTCCCGGCGATCCCGGCCGGCGCGCCCTGCATCCGCGGCGACCTGCACGTCACCGACACGATCGCGATGATGGAGCGCGCCTACGACGACTGGAAGGAGGGCCGCTGGTCGGCCGCGCCCTACGTCGACATGCTGATCCCGTCGCAGATCGACCCGACGATGGCCCCGGACGGCAAGCACTACATGTCGGTGTTCGTGCAGTACTGCCCGTACGAGCTCGCCGACGGGCCGTGGACCGACCAGAAGCGCCAGGCCTTCGGCGCGACGGTCATCGACGCGATCGCGCGCCACAGCCCGGACTTCAAGAGCCTGATCCGCCACGCCGAGATCCGCACGCCCTGGGACATCGAGAACGAGGTGGGCCTCACCGAGGGCAACATCTTCCAGGGCGAGCTGACGATGGACCAGCTGCTGTTCAACCGGCCGGTGCCGGGCTACGCGCAGTACCGCACGCCCATCGCCGGCCTGTACCTGTCGGGCTCCTCGACCCACCCTGGCGGCGGCGTCATGGGCGCGCCCGGCGCGAACGCGGCGCGCCGCGTGCTGGCCGACCTCGGCCGCGGCGGCCTGCGATGAGCGCCGCCGCCGCGAGCTGGGACGCGATCGTCGTCGGCGCCGGCCACAACGGCCTGGTCTGCGCCGCGACGCTGGCGCGCGGCGGCCGCCGGGTGCTGGTGCTCGAGGCCGGCGCGACCGTCGGCGGCTGCGCGGTCACCCGCGAGTTCGCGCCGGGCTTTCGGGTCTCGGCCGGCGCGCACCTGCTGCACCAGATGCCGGCCGGGCTGATCGCCGAGCTCGGCCTCGCCGCGCACGGCCTCGAGTACGCGGCGAGCGCCCTGCCGACCACCGCGCTCGCCGCGGACGGCGAGCCGCTCGAGATCGGCGATCTCACCGCGCTCGCGCGCCGCTCGGCGGCCGACGCCCGCGCCTGGCCGCTCTTCACCGCGCGCCTCGGGCGCTTCGCGCGGCTGCTCAGGCGCCTCCTCGACGCGCCCGCGCCGCGCCTCGGCAGCGACGCCTGGTCCGACCGGCTCGCCCTCGGCGAGCTCGGCCTGAGGCTGCGCCTCCTCGGCCGGCGCGACATGCGCGAGCTGCTGCGCATCATCGGCATGAACGCCTACGACCTGGTCTGCGACGAGTTCGAGCTGCCGGCGCTGCAGGGCGCGCTCGGCCTCGACGCGGTGCTCGGCAGCAACTTCGGGCCGCGCGCGCCGGGCACGGTGCTGACGCTGCTCTACCGGCTCGCGGCCGAGTCGGCGGCCGGCCCGCGGGCACTGGCCCAGCCGCGGGGCGGGATGGGCGCGCTCAGTGCGGCGCTCTCGCGCGCCGCGACCGCCGCCGGTGCCGTGATCCGCACCTCGGCGCCGGTCGCGCGGATCGCCGTGCGCGACGACCGGGCCGGCGGCGTCGTGCTCGAGTCCGGCGAGGAGCTCGCGGCGCCCTGCGTGCTGTCGAGCGCCGACGCCAAGACCACCTTCCTGAGGCTGCTCGGCACCGAGCACCTCGACACCGGCTTCGTGCGCCGCGTCGACCACTTCCGCAGCCGCGGCGTCGCGGCCCGGCTGCACCTCGCGCTCGACCGGCTGCCGGCGTTTCGCACCCGCGCGCCGGCGGCGCTCGGCGGGCGGCTGCTGGTGGCGCCGTCGGCCGACTACCTCGAGCGCGCCTGGAACCACTCGAAGTACCAGCAGTGGTCGGCGGAGCCGGCGCTCGAGATCACGATCCCGACGGTCCACGACCCGGCGCTGGCGCCGGCCGGGCGCCACGTGCTGTCCGCGACCGTGCAGTACGCCCCGTACGCCGCCGAGGGCGGCTGGCAGAGCCAGAAGCCGCGCTTCCTCGAGGCGCTCTACGGCGTGCTCGAGGCGCACGCCCCGGGCCTGCGCTCGAGCGTGCTCGCCGCGGAGCTCCTGACGCCGGCGGACCTCGAGCGCGAGTTCCGCGTCACTGGCGGCCACTGGCACCACGGCGACCTGGCCTTCGACCAGTTCTACATGGTGCGGCCGGTGCCGGGCGCCGCGCAGCACGCGACGCCGCTCGCCGGGCTCTACCTGTGCGGCGCGAGCTGCCACCCGGGCGGCGGCGTCATGGGGATCGCCGGCCGCAACGCCGCGCGGCGGGTCCTCGCGGAGGTCCGCCGATGACGAGCCCGCGCCCGGTCCCGCCCCACTTCAGGAAACCGCTGCTCGAGACGCCGTTCAGCGAGCGCGCGCGCGAGCTGCAGCAGAACGATCATTTCGTCGCCTGGGCCGGCTACAGCACGGTCGACGTGTTCACGACCGTCGAGCAGGAGTATTTCGCGGTCAGGAACGCCACCACGCTCTACGACCTGACGCCAATGGTGAAGTACCGGATCACCGGCCCCGACGCGGAGCGCTTCCTGAACCGGCTCGTGACCCGCGACGTGCGCAGGCTGAAGGCCGGCCGCGTCAGCTACGTCGTCTGGTGCAACGACGCCGGGCACATCATCGACGACGGCACGATCTTCAGGCTCGGCGCGCAGGACTTCCGGGTCTGCACCGCCGAGCGCCAGCTCGACTGGTTCGCGGACTCGGCACTCGGCTTCGACGTCGCGATCGAGGAGGTCACGAGCGAGATCGCGGCGCTCGCGGTGCAGGGACCGACCTCGTGCTTCGTGCTCAAGCGCTTCGGGCTCGCCGGCCTCGAGCGCCTCAGGCCCTTCGAGCTCGCCGAGTTCACGGTCGGCGGGCGGCCGCTGATGGCCTCGCGCACCGGCTTCACGGGCGACCTCGGCTACGAGCTCTGGATGCGCCCGGAGCACGCGCTCGCGGTCTGGGACGAGCTGCTGGCCGCGGGCCAGACGCGCGGCATCCGCCCGATCGGCTCGCAGGCGCTCAACATGGCGCGCATCGAGGCCGGCTTCCTGCTGCCGAACGTCGATTTCGTGTCGGCCGAGCACACGATCCGGGTCCACCGCGAGCGCACGCCGCTCGAGCTCGGGCTCGGCTGGCTGGTCGAGTTCGACAAGCCGCACTTCAACGGCCGCCGCGCGCTGCTCGCGCAGCGTGAGCGGGGCCTGGAGCGGCTGCTGGTCGGGCTCGATGTCGCCGGCAACAAGCCGGCCCACAACGCACTGCTGTACGCGGAGGCGGCCGGCCGTCGCGAGGTCGGCAGCGTGACCTCCGCGATGTGGTCGCCGACGTGCAAGCGCAACATCGCGCTGGCGATAATCGAGGCGCCGTACTTCGCGCTCGGCACGACGGTCTGGGCCGACATCTACCTCAACCGCGAACTCGTCTGGGAGCGCCGCATGGCCGCCGCGCAGGTCGTCGAGCGGCCGTTCTTCGCACCCGAGCGGCGCCGGGCGACCCCGCCCGCCGACCGCTAGGCTCGGGTTCCCCGCATGGCCCGAGGTCGGTTAGGCTCGATACATGGCCGCCACGTCCGACGCACTGCAGCAGGGGACCTGAGGTGATCGGCTCGCAGCGCCAGGGCGTCGCCGAGCGGCCGTGGCTCGATCCGGGCGCGAGGCCGCAGATCGTGCTCGAGGGTCTCGGCAAGCGCTACGGCGAGTTCACCGCCGTCGGCAGCGTCGACCTCGCGATCTACAAGGGCGAGATGTTCGCGCTGGTCGGCGCCTCCGGCTGCGGCAAGACGACGCTGCTCAGGATGCTCGCGGGCTTCGTCACGCCCTCCGCCGGGCGCGTGCTGATCGACGGCGTCGACATGACCGGGATCCCGCCGTACGAGCGCCCGGTCAACATGATGTTCCAGTCGTACGCGCTGTTTCCGCACATGACGGTCGCGGACAACGTCGGCTACGGCCTCAAGCGCATGGCGGTGGACGCCGCGAGCCGCCGCCAGCGCGTCGCCGAGGCGCTCGAGATGGTCCAGCTCGGCGGGCTCGGCGCCCGCAAGCCGCACCAGCTGTCCGGCGGCCAGCGCCAGCGCGTCGCGCTCGCGCGCGCGCTGATCCGCCGCCCCAAGGTGCTGCTGCTCGACGAGCCGCTGTCGGCGCTCGACAAGAAGCTGCGCGAGAGCACGCAGTTCGAGCTGATGGACCTGCAGTACGAGGTCGGCATCACCTTCATCGTCGTCACCCACGACCAGGACGAGGCGATGGCGCTCTCGAGCCGGATCGCGGTCATGGATCGCGGCGCGGTGGTGCAGGTGGGCACGCCGGCCGAGGTCTACGAGTTCCCGCGGACGCGCTTCGTGGCCGACTTCTTCGGCACCGCGAACCTCCTGGAGGGCACGGTGACCGCGCGCGAGCCCGGCCTCGTCACGGTCCACAGCGCCGCGCTCGACTGCGACCTGTACGTCGACGAGGCGGGGCCCTGCCGCGTCGGCGAGCAGGTGTGCGTCGCGGTCCGCCCGGAGAAGGTGCGCCTCAGCAAGACCGCGCCGGCGGCGAGCGGGCGCAACCGCCTCAAGGGCGTCGTCTGGGAGCTCGGCTACCTTGGCAACCGCTCGACCTACCAGATCAAGACGCCGGGCGGCACGATCGTGACCGCCTTCGCCCAGAACGAGCGCCGCACGCTCGACTGGTCGATCGACTGGAGCGACGAGGTCTACCTCAGCTGGGACGCGGACGCCGCGGTCCTGCTGCAATCGTGAACCACATCGGGACGACGCCGGGCGGGACCGCCACCGCCGCACTCCAGAACCAGATCCGCTTCACATCCGGGGGAAACGAGGCCATGTCGCACCAACACCGCTGTCGCCGCTCGATCCTGGGCTTCGCCGTCGCCGTCATCGGCGCCGGCGCGGCCGCCATGCCGGCCGTCGCCGCCGACACCAAGTCCGGGCAGCTCGAGGAGATCGTGGTCACCGCGACCCGCCACGAGGAGAGCCTGAGCAAGGTGCCGATCAGCGTCACGGCGCTCAGCCAGGAGACGCTCGACCAGAAGGGCATCAAGGACTTCCAGGACATCGTCCGCTTCATGCCGGGCGTGTCCATCGACCAGACCGGCACCAACGCGATCTCGATCCGCGGCATCTCCGCCTCGGGCGGCGCGGGCACGACCGGCATCTACATCGACGACACGCCGATCCAGATGCGCAGCATCGGCTTCAACCCCGACGACACGCTGCCGAAGACCTTCGACCTCGATCGCGTCGAGGTGCTGCGCGGCCCGCAGGGCACGCTGTTCGGCTCGGGCTCCGAGGGCGGCACGGTCCGCTACATCATGACGCAGCCGAGCCTGAACAAGGAATCGAGCTACGCGCGCGCCGAGGTGTCCTCGACGAGCGGCGGCGAGCCGAGCTACGAGGCGGGCATCGCGCACGGCGGGCCGCTGATCGACAACGTGCTCGGCTACCGCGCCAGCGTCTGGTACCGCTACGACGGCGGCTGGATCGACCGCATCGACCCGCAGAGCGGCGCGGTCGTGGACAAGAACGCCAACCACGCCAACACCATGGCGGCGCGCCTCGCCTTCATCTGGCAGCCCGCCGACGGCGTCGCGGTGACGCCGGCGCTCATGTACCAGAACTCGCGCAAGCACGACGAGTCGACCTACTGGCCGGCGTTCTCGAGCGGCAGCAATTTCATCAACGCGACGCCGGAGCGCATGCCGGTGCCGGACGAGTACTACCTGCCGTCGCTGAAGATCGAGGCCGACTTCGGCAAGACCAAGTTCGTGTCGAACACCTCCTACTACCACCGCAGCGAGCAGACCGCCTACCAGGGCACGATGTACGACCTCGCCTACTACCAGTCGCAGGTCTGGCTGATCGGCACCTGCGGCAATCCCGCCGAGGCGCCGCCCTGCTCCTGGTACCCGCTGCTCGACTCGACCGGCATCCACCTGCCGAAGAACCCGGACGGCACGCCGATGTTCCCGGGCTACTCGACGCCGAACGTCATGACCAACAAGCAGGAGACCTGGACCCAGGAGTTCCGCCTGCAGTCGAACGATCCCTCGAGCCGCCTGCAGTGGACCGCCGGCGTGTTCTGGTCGGCGTCGAAGCAGACCAGCATCGAGGAGCTCAGGGATGAGCAGATCATGCCGCTCTGGAACTACCTGTTCGGCATCAACCCGCAGGACTGGTTCTACCTGGCGCCCGCGACCAGCGGCGACTACTACTACTGCAACGGCCAGGGCACGCCGTACTCGGGCCTGCCGAACTGCGACATCTACCTGAACCACAACGTGGTCCACGACCGCCAGATCGCCGGCTTCGGCGAGCTCAACATCGGCCTGACCGATACCCTCAAGCTGACCGTCGGCGGGCGGCTGGCGAGGATGTCCTTCGACATGACGCACCACGGCGACGGCCTCGAGAACTTCGGTCCGGACGACGCGACCGCGTCGCAGAGCGAGACCGCCTTCACGCCCAAGTTCGGCCTGTCGCTGCAGGCGGATGCGCAGAACCTCTACTACTTCACCTACGCCAAGGGCTTCCGGCCGGGCGGCGGCAACCCGCCGCTGCCGGCGTACTGCAACGGCGACGGCGGCCTGGCGCAGAGCGGCTACGCCAACGGCGCGCCGCTCAGCTACAAGTCGGACACGACCGACAGCTTCGAGGTCGGCTCGAAGAACAACTTCAACAACCGGGTCCGGATCGCGACCAGCGTCTACTACATCAAGTGGAAGGACATCCAGCAGAGCGTCTACGTGCCCTACAACTGCGGCCTGCAGTTCACCGACAACCTCGGCACCGCGGTCGCGAAGGGCTTCGACGTCCAGGCCGAGCTCGCGCTCGGCGGCGGCTTCTCGGTCGACGCCGCGGTCGGCTACACCGACGCCCGCTACACCAAGGACACGATCCTCTACGACACCACCCAGGACCCGCCGGTGCCGCACAAGCTCGTCTCCTCGGGCGACGCGATCTCGGGCCAGGCGGTCATCGACGGCGGCCCGGGCACCAACCCGCCGTGGACCGCCGCGATCGGCGCGCAGTACAACTTCTCGGCCGGCGGCCACGAGTCCTTCGTGCGCATCGACTGGGAGTACACCTCGCGCAACAACTGGCTGGCGACCGTCCAGGATCCCAGCTCGACGCAGTACTCGCCGTACGTCTACCCGGTGGCGGCGACGAACTTCGCCTCGCTGCGCGGCGGCGTCACCTTCGGTAACCTGCAGATCGCGGCCTTCATCGACAACCTGTTCGACTCGCGCACGATCACCAACTACCAGCTGTCGCAGCTCGATACGAACGCCCCGGCGGACTTCACGGCGCCGGCGCCGCAGCAGAACGCCTACACGTTCCGGCCGCGCACCTTCGGCCTCACGGCGACCTGGCGCCTCTGAGCCGGACCGGCCGGCCCGCTGGGGATTCCCTCAGCGGGCCGGGGCGAGCGCCGCGCAGAAGCGGCGGATCCGGGCGGCGGCGTCCGCGAGCGTCGCCTCCTCGGCCGCGAAGCAGGCGCGCACGAAGCCCTCGGTGGCGCGCCCGAAGGCCGCGCCGTCGAGCAGCGACACGCGCTCGGCCCGGTAGAGCCGGTGCACGAACTCGCCGGCCGAGAGGCCGGTCGCGCGCACGTCGAGCAGCATGAACATGCCGGCGTCCGGCGAGCACGCGCGCACGCCCGGCAGGTCCTCGAGCGCGCGGCAGAAGAGATCGCGCCGCCGCGCGCAGTAGTCGCGCACCGTCGACTCGGCCTCGGCCGCGATCGCGAGCGCCGCCTCAGCCGCCTGCTGCACGAAGCCGGGCAGCCCGTACAGCATGTTGAGCGCGAGCTGCTCGGCGTGCGCGACGAAGTCCGCCGGGCCGACGATCCAGCCCGCCCGCCAGCCGGTCATCGCGTGGGTCTTCGAGAGGCTGCCGAGCGTCAGCACCTGCTCCGGCAGGCGGGCCGCGAGCGACGGCACGCGGCCGCCCTCGGCGATGCCCGCGTACACCTCGTCGGAGACGATCCAGAGGCCATGGCGGCGCGCGAGCGCCGCGATGCCGTCCACGTCCGCGTCCGAGAACACGACGCCGGTGGGGTTGTTGGGCGTCGCGAGGAAGATCGCCCGCGTGCGCGGCGTGACCGCGGCCTCGAGGGCCGCGAGGTCCGGGTGGAAGCCGCGCGCCGCCGGCGCCTCGACCGGCACGAGCGTCGCGCCGCTGGCGCGGATCGTCGCCGGGTAGGTGGCGTACATCGGGTCGAGCGCGATGACCTCGTCGCCCGGCCCGGCGAGCAGCAGCGAGGCCACGAACAGCCCGTTCTGGCAGCCGCCGAGCACGATCGCGTTCTCGGCGCCGGCCGGCTGGCCGGTGCGCCGCGTGTGCAGCGCCGCGACCGCCGCCCGCAGCCGGGGGCGGCCGGCGCTCTCGGTGTAGTGCGTGTCCCCGGCCCGCAGCGCCGTGACCGCGGCGTCGACCACGGCCGGCGGCGTGTCGAGGTCGGGGTCGCCCACCGAGAGCACGATCACGTCCTCGCCGCGGGCCAGGGCGTTGCGCGCCTCCCAGTGCAGCGCCCACGGATCGCCGCCCGCCTCGTGCGCGATGCGCTCGACGAACGGCGCGAAGCGCGGCTTCACTCGAAGGCCTCGGCCCGGACCTCGAGCATCACGACCTGGCGCCGGGCGCCGAACTCCTTGAGCGCCCGCTCGAGCGCCGCGACCGAGTCGATCAGGCGGTGGCCGTAGCCGTAGGCGCGGGCGATGTCGGCGAACTCGGGCGGGCGCACGTCGACGCCCTCCGGCTCGATGCCGACCGCGACCATCGACGACTTGATCTCGCCGTAGCCGTGGTTGTTCCAGACGACGATCGCGGTCCAGGCGCCGACGTCGCGCGGCACGGCGAGCTCGCCGAGCGAGAACTGGATGCCGCCGTCGCCCGTCAGGCACACGACCGGCCGCCCGGGCGCGGCGAGTCCGGCGCCGGTCGAGGCCGGCAGGGCGTAGCCGAGGGTGCCGTAGCCGGTCGCGCTGTTGAACCAGGAGCCCGGCCGGGCGGCCGCGAAGCCGAGGTTGCCGGCGTACACCGGCTGGGTGGAGTCGCCGACCAGGATCGCCTCCGGCAGCGTGTCGCGGATCGCCTCGAGGAACGCGATCTCGCGGTGCACGGCCGGGCTCAGCGCGCCGAGCGCCGCCGTGCAGGCCGCGGCCGCCCGCGCGGCGCCGCGGCCCGGGCGCGGCGCGCCGAGCTCGTGCGCGAGCAGCGCCGCGAGCGTCGCGCGCGCATCGCCGAGCAGCGCGAGCTCGGCGCGGGCGTTGCGCTTGAGCTGCGCGGCGTCCAGGTCGATGCGGATCAGGTGCGGCGGCGGCGGGAAGTCGCTGACCGAGTACATGTCGTAGTCGGTGGGGCCGAGCTCGGTGCCGACCGCGAGCACCGCGTCGGCGCCGGCGATCAGCGCCCGCACCGCCTCGAGCGACGGGCTCAGCGGCACGCCGAGCGGGTGCCCGGGCGGCAACAGGCCGCGGCCGTTGATCGTCATGACCACGGGCGCGCCGAGCGTCTCGGCGAGGCGCCTGAGCTCGGCCGCGGCGCCCACCGCGCCGCCGCCCGCGAGGATCACCGGGGCCTCGGCGGCCGCGAGCCGCCGCGCCGCCGCCGCCACTGCGCCCGACTCGGCGGCCGGGCGCGGCGGCGCCCGGCCGGCGCCCGGCGGCGGCAGGCCCGAGGCGTCCTCGGTGATCACGTCGCGCGGGATCTCGATGTACGCCGGCCGCGGCCTGAGGCCCGCGGCGCCCGCGAGCGCGAGGTCGAGCGCCTCCGGCAGCTGCTCGGCCGCGGTGATCCGCCGGCTCATCCCGGCGACGCGCGCGGCGACGCCGAGCTGGTCCGGCATCTCGTGCAGGAAGCCGCGCGCGCTGCCGAGCTCGCCGCGGCGGTTCTCGCTGGCGATGACCACCAGCGGAATCGAGTCGCCGTAGGCCTGGCCCATCGCGGTGACGATGTTGGTGAGGCCGGGGCCGGTGATCGTGAAGCAGATGCCCGGCCGGCCCGAGACCCGGGCGTAGCCGTCGGCCATGAAGCCGAGTCCCTGCTCGTGCCGCGCGGCAACATGGCGGATCTTCGAGGCGGCGAGGCCCCGGTAGAGCTCGAGGTTGTGCACGCCCGGGATCCCGAACACGTGGCCGATGCCGCGGGCCTCCAGCACCTCGATCAGGTACGCTCCGAGCGTCTTTTTCATGGACCTACCCCCGTGGAGCCGCAGTATCCCACGCCGCCGGGCCGTCCGGCGGGCCGGCGGGGCGCGGTGGTGGAAATATTATGGACGCGATAATATGACGATCCACGGCCTTGAGGGAGTGCCATGAACCACGACGTGATGATCACCTGCGCCATCACCGGCGACGACACCAAGGTCACGAAGAGCCCGCACTGCGCGGTCACGCCGGCCGAGATCGCCGCGGCCGCGGTCGACGCCGCCAAGGCCGGCGCGGCGATCGTCCACATCCACGTCCGCGACCCGGCCACCGGCGCCTTCAGCATGGAGACCCAGCACTACCGCGCCGTCGTCAAGGCGATCCGCGAGAGCGGCACCGACGTCATCGTCAACCTGACCTGCGGCATGGGCGGCTACATCGTCGTCGGCGAGCAGGGCCTCAAGGACACGCCCGCGCCCGGCAGCGACTTCTGCACCCAGGAAGACCGGATGCGGCACGTGATCGACCTGTGCCACGAGGGCAAGTACCGGCCCGAGGTCTGCACGCTCGACTGCGGCAGCCTGAACTTCGGCGACGGCAACCGCGCCTACGTCTCGACGCCGAACTACCTGCGGCAGGGGGCCGCGATCTGCAAGGACCTCGGCGTCAAGCCCGAGTTCGAGATCTTCGACACCGGCAACCTGTGGTTCGTCAAGCAGATGATCAAGGAAGGCCTGGTCGTGCCGCCGCCGCTCGTGCAGCTGTGCATGGGCATCGCCTGGGGCATGCCGGCCGACACCGGCCACCTCTTGGCGATGGTCAACACGCTGCCGCCGGACGCGGTCTGGACCTCGTTCGGGATCAGCCGCATGCAGATGCCGTGGGCCGCGCAGTCGGTGCTGGTCGGCGGCAACGTGCGCGTCGGGCTCGAGGACAACCTCTACCTCAGCAAGGGCGTGTACGCGAGCAACGCCCAGCTCGTCAGCAAGGCGCGCGGCATCATCGAGGCGATGGGCGCGCGGATCATCGGCCCGGCCGAGGTCCGCGAGCGCCTGAAGCTGCACTGACGGTCGCCATGGCCGGCACGCCCATCTACCGCTCGGCGATCCAGCCCGGGTGGATCGACTACAACGGCCACCTGCGGGACGCCTACTACGTGGTCGTGCTGAGCGATGCGATCGACGCGCTGATGGAGCGGGTCGGCATCGGCGCGGACTACCGCGCCCGTACGCGCAACACGCTGTACACGCTCGAGATGCACATGCACTGGCTCGAGGAGGTCAAGGCCGCCGATACGCTCGAGATCGACGCGCTGGTGCTCGCCGCCGACCAGAAGCGGCTGCACATCGGCTGCGACGTGCGCATCGCCCGGCAGCCGCAGCCGGTCGCGACCGCCGAGTTCATGCTGCTGCACGTGCACCAGGGCGAGCGCCCGGGCGCGGCGCCGTTCCCGCCCGAGGTGCAGGCCGCGATCGAGCGGCTGCGCGCCGCCGCGGACGGCAGCAGCTGGCCCGGGCCGCGCTCGCGCGAGCTCGCGCTCAAGAAGCGCTGAATGGCCGCCGGCCCGCTCGAGCGCCTGCTCGCGCCGCGCACCATCGCGCTCGTCGGCGGTGCCTGGACCGACGGCGTCGCGGCCGCCGGCCGGCGCATCGGCTACCGCGGCGAGACCTGGCGCGTGCACCCGACGCGGCGCTCGGATGCCGAGACGACCTACTACCGCTCGGTCGAGGAGCTGCCGGGCGCGCCGGACGCGACCTTCCTGGCGGCGCCCGCGGCCGACGTGCCGGGCGTCGCGGCCGCGCTCGCGCGCCGCGGCGCCGGCGGCTTCGTCTGCTTCGCGTCCGGATTCGACGAGCTCGGCACCGAGCGCGGCCGCGAGCTGACGCGCGCGCTCGTCGCCGCCTCGGACGGCCTGCCGTTCACCGGGCCGAACTGCTACGGCCTGATCAACTTCTTCGACCGGGTCGCGCTCTGGCCGGACCAGGTGGTCGGCGGCCAGCCGGAGCGTGGCGTGGCGCTGCTGTGCCAGAGCGGCACGATCTCGCTGACCATGACCTTCAACGGCCGCTCGCTGCCGATCGGCTACCTGATCTCGGTGGGCAACCAGTCGCGGCTCGCGGTCGAGGACCTGATCGAGGCGCTGTGCGAGGACCCGCGGGTCAGCGCCTTCGGGCTCTACCTCGAGGGCGTCAAGGACGTCGCGCGCTTCGCGCGCGCCGTCGACCGGGCGCGGCTCGCGGGCAAGCCGGTGGCGCTGCTGAAGGCCGGCCGCACCGCCGCCGCGGCGCGGACGGCCGCGACCCACACCGGCTCGCTGGCCGGCGCCGATGAGGTGTTCGACGCCTACTGCCGGCAGGCGGGCGTCGCGCGCTGCGAGACGCTGGCCGCGCTCTGCGAGACGCTGAAGCTGCTGCACGTCGGCGGCCCGCTGCCGGGGCGGCGCACGCTGGTGTTCGGGCACTCCGGCGGCGACATGGCGATGATCTCCGACGTCGCGCGCGGCAGCGCGCTCGAGTTCCCGCCGTTCGACGCCGCGGCCGCGGCGCGGCTGCGCGGCGTCGTCGGCGAGCGCGTCACGATCGCCAACCCCTTCGACGTGCACACCTACTCCTGGTTCGACCGCGCCGCGCTGCGCGCGACCTTCGACGCGGTGCTGCACTCCGGCTACGACGTCGCCGCCTACATGCTCGACTGCCCGCCGGACGACCGCGCCGACCCGTCCACGTTCGTGATGCCGATCAGCGAGTTCATCGCCGCGAGCCAGGGCGCGCCGACGCGCGCGGCGCTCCTGGCGGCGCTGCCGGAGACGATCTACCCGGCGCTGCGCGAACGGCTGCTCGCCGGCGGCGTGACCCCGCTGCAGGGCCAGCGCGAGGCGCTCGAGGCGCTCGACCTCGCGGCGCAGATCGGCGCCGCCTGGCGCGCGGGTCCCGCGGTCGAGCTGCGCATCCCGCGGCGCGCGCCCGGGCGCACGCGCACGCTCGCCGAGAACGCCGGCAAGGCGGCGCTCGCCGCCTGCGGGCTGCCGGTGCCGGCGGCGCGCGCGGTGCCGCCGGCCGAGGCCGCGGCGGCCGCCGCGGCCATCGGCTTCCCGGTCGTGATCAAGGCGCTGTCGGCCGAGCTTGCCCACAAGTCCGAGGTCGGCGGAGTGGTGCTCAACGTGCGCTCCACCGCCGAGGCGGCCGCCGCGGCGACGCGCCTCGCGGCGCTCGCCGACCGGGTGCTGGTCGAGCAGATGGTCAGCGACGGCGTCGCCGAGATCCTGGTCGGCATCACCGTCGACCCGCAGTTCGGCCAGGTGCTGGTGCTCGGCGCCGGCGGCGTGCTGACCGAGTACCTGCGCGACAGCACCAGCCTCCTGCCGCCGTTCACCGCCGGGGCGGTCCGCGCGGCCCTCGGGCGGCTGCGGGTCGCGAAGCTGCTGGCGGGCTTTCGCGGCCAGCCGCCCGGCGACGTCGAGGCGCTGGTCGCGGCCGTGCTCGCGGTCGCGCGCTACGCCGAGTCCGAGCTCGAGTCGCTCGCCGAGCTCGACGTCAACCCGATCATCGTCCGCCCGTCCGGCCACGGCGTCGTGGCCGTCGACGTGCTGATCCGGCTCACGGAGGAACACTGACATGACCGACGGCGTACGTACCGAGCGCAAGGGCGCGATCCTCGAGGTCACGATCGACCGGCCGAAGGCCAACGCCATCGACCGCGCGATGAGCCTCAGGCTCAACGACATCTGGACGGGCTTCCAGCGCGACCCGCAGCTCAGGATCGGCATCCTGACCGGCGCCGGCGAGAAGTTCTTCTGCCCCGGCTGGGACCTGAAGGGCGCGGCGGCCGGCGAGCCGACCGACTCCGACTGGGGCGTGGCGGGCTTCGGCGGCCTCAACTACCCGCGCAACCTCGACAAGCCGATCATCTCGGCGGTCAACGGCATCGCCTACGGCGGCGGCTTCGAGATGGTGCTCGGCACCGACCTGATCGTCATGGAGGAGCACGCCCGCTTCGCGCTGCCGGAGATCAAGGTCGGCGTCGTGCCGGACGCGGCCGGCATCAAGCTCAGGCGCCGCATCCCGTACCACATCGCGGTCGAGATGCTGTTCACCGGGCGGCCGATGGACGCCGCCGAGGCCAAGCACTGGGGGCTGTGCAACTGGATCGTGCCGAAGGGCCAGTCGATGGCCAAGGCGCGCGAGGTGGCGCAGATGCTGGTGGAGGGCCCGCCGCTCCTGTTCCCGGCGCTCAAGCAGCTCTTGCAGCACACCGAGATGGTGAGCCAGAACGCCGCCTTCGAGGTCCACGACGCGCTGCACGCCGTCCTCAAGGTGGCGCGCTCGGAGGACCTGCTGGAGGGCACGCGCGCGTTCACCGAGAAGCGCAAGCCCGAGTGGAAGGGGCGCTGAGTTGAGCACGCGGTTCAGCCGTGCGCTGTTGCGCCTGCCGGGCGCGAACTACGCCGCCGGCATCACCAACTCCGCCGAGGGCGCGCCGGACCTCGCGCGCGCGCTCGAGCAGCACCGCCGCTACGCCATGGCGCTCGAGGCCTGCGGCCTCGCGACCACGACGCTGCCGGCCGACGCGCGCCACCCGGACGGCACCTTCGTCGAGGACGCGGCGATCGTCACGCCGAAGGGCGCGATCGTCACGCGGCCGGGCGCCGCCTCGCGCGCCGGCGAGACCGAGGTGATCGCCGCGGCCCTGCACCGCCACTACCACCACCTCGGCCGGATCGTCGCGCCCGGCACCCTCGACGGCGGCGACGTCTGCGAAACCGACTCGGGCGTGCTGATCGGCATCACGGCGCGCACCAACGAGGACGGCGCGCGCCAGCTCGCCGCCTGGCTCACCGGGCTCGGCTACCGGGCGACGCTGGTCGACGTGCGCGCGGTGCCGGGCCTGCTGCACCTCAAGACCGGGATCTCCTACCTCGGCGACGGCCGCCTCGCCGTCGCCGCCGGGCTGCCGAAGCTGGCCGCGTTCGCGGCCTACGAGCTCGTCACGGTCCCGGCCGAGGAGAGCTACGCCGCCAACTGCATCCGCGTCAACGACCGGGTGCTGGTCGCCGCCGGCTACCCGCGCTTCGCCGCCGAGCTCGCGCGGCTCGGCTACGAGCCGCTGCCGCTCGAGATGAGCGAGTTCCGCAAGATGGACGGCGGCCTCAGCTGCCTGTCGCTCAGGTTCTGACGACGGCCGCGGCGCGGGCGCCGGGCGGCACGCCCCCGCCCGCGGCCTGCTAGGATCGCGCACGCCGCTCCTCGGGAGCCCTGGGGGATCCGCGTGGCCATCGCCGCTCCCGTCGCCGCGCCGCGCGCGGGCCTCGTCTTCCTGTACTTCACGCCGCTGACGCTGCTCGTGTTCCTCGTGATCCCGAACGGCATGCTGCTCGACGTCGCGACGTCGTTCATGCTGAAGAACCAGCTGCAGGCGACGCCCGACCAGATCGCGAACTTCCGGCTGCTGACCGCGATCCCGGTCTACCTGTCGTTCTGCTTCGGGCTGGCGCGCGACCTGTGGAACCCCTTCGGCCTGCGCGACCGGGGGCTGATGATGATCTTCGGCGCGCTGACCGCGGCGCTGTTCGTCTGGATCGCCCGGGCGCCGCTCAGCTACCGGGGCCTGCTCGCCGGCATGCTGCTGGTGATGTTCTCGTTCGCCTTCGTCGGCGCCGCCGCGCGCGGACTGATGACGCTCGTCAGCCAGGAGCAGCTGATGTCCGGGCGCCTGAGCGCGCTCTGGAACGCGGTCAGCTCGGCGCCCTACGCGCTCGGCGCGTTCGCCTCCGGCTTCCTCGCCGAGCACCTGCTGCCGTCGCGCACCTTCCTGCTGGTCGCCGCGATCAGCGCGGCGATCGCCCTCTTTGGCCTCTGGAAGCCGCGCGCCGTCTTCGGCCACGCCTACGACCAGCCGCTGGCGCGCGGCGCCGGGTTCGTCGGCGACCTGAAGCGGCTGGCGCGCCACCGGGCGGCCTACCCGGCGGTGCTGCTGGTCTGCGTCTGCCAGTTCTCGCCCGGCTTCAACACGCCGCTGCAGTTCTACCTGACCAACGACCTGCACCTGCCCGACGCCGCCTACGCCTACTCGCAGGGCCTGCTGCAGGCCGCCTACATCCCCGCCGGCATCCTGTACGCCTTCCTCTGCAAGCGGCTGCCGCTGCGGACCCTGCTGTGGGCCGCGACGCTGCTGTGGCTGCCGGCGGCCTTCCCGCTGCTCTTCATCCACTCGACCGCGTCGGCGCTGTGGCTGTCGTTCGCGGTCGGCTTCGCCAGCGGCTTCGCCTTCACGACCTTCTGGGACCTCGCGATGCGCTCCGCGCCGCCCGGCCTGCAGGGCACGCTGATGATGATGGTGGCGGGGACGTACGAGCTCGCCTACCGCGGCGGCGACTGGGTCGGCGCCGGGATCTACTCGAGCAGCGCCGAGCACGGCTTCCTGTACTGCGTGATCGCCGGAACCGCGACCTCGCTGCTGATGATCCCGCTGCTGTTGCTGATCCCGGGCACGCTGATCGCCACCGCCGACGGCGAACGCAACCCGGCACTCGAGGCGCAGGTGCTGGCCGAGATCGGCCAGGCGGCGCCGGCCGCCGCCGGCACCGGGCGCTGACCCCCGCCCTGCAGCGGCGCCTTGCGGCGCGCGCCGGCCCTGCTACCCTCGTCGCCATGAACACCACCGCCCGTTGCCGGATCGCAATACCGGCGCTGCTCGTCATCCTGGCGTCGATCGGGCCGGCCGGCGCCGCGCCCGCGGCCTCCGAGCGCCTGCTGCCGTCCGCGCCGCCGGCGTCGGTGGGCCTGTCCGGCGAGCGCCTCGCGCGGCTCGACGCCTACATGGCGGCGGAGATCGCCGCGCGGCGCAAGGCCGGCGTCGTGGTGCTGGTCGCGCGCCACGGCAAGGTCGCCTACTTCAAGGCCTACGGCGAGGCCGACGCCGAGAGCCACCGGCCGATGCGCACCGACGCCATGTTCCGGCTGCAGTCGATGACCAAGCCCATCACCAGCGTCGCGCTGCTGACCCTCTACGAACAGGGCAAGTTCGAGCTGTCGGATCCGCTGTCGAAGTACATCCCGGCGTTCAAGGACATGAAGGTCCTGAAGGCCGTCGGCGCCGGACCCGGGGCCGGTGGCGCGGCCGAGTACGAGGCTGCCGCGCGGCCGATCACGGTCGAGGACGTGCTGCGCCACACGGCCGGCTTCAGCTACGGCTACTTCGGCGACACGCCGGTGGACCGGGCCTACCGGGCCGCCGACCTCGCCTACAACGAGCAGCTGCCGCTCAAGGACTTCACCGCCAAGCTCGCGGCGCTGCCGCTGCTCTACCAGCCGGGCACGCACTGGCACTACAGCTTCGCGCACGACGTGCAGGCCTACCTCGTCGAGGTGCTGTCGGGCATGCCCTTCGACGCGTACTGCGAGAAGGCCATCTTCGGCCCGCTCGGCATGCACGACACGGTGTTCGGCGTGCCGCCCGAGCGCAAGGCGCGCTTCGCCTCGATCTACCACCCCGACGCCGACGGGCGCATCCTGCCGGGCGACAACTTCGGGCCGGACAGCTACGCGCGCTTCACCGGCCACCCCTACGGCGGGGCGAGCCTGTCGTCGACGCCGATGGACTACCTGCGCTTCGCGCAGATGCTGCTGAACGGCGGCCGGCTCGGCGACGTGCGGATCCTGAGCCGCAAGACCGTCGAGCTGATGACGGCCGACCACCTGGCACCGGCGATCGCCCCGGTCGCCCCCGGGCTCGGCTACGGCCTCGGCGTCGGCGTGCTGACAAGCCCGGCCGAGAACGGCTCGCTCGGCACCGCCGGGCAGTTCACCTGGGGCGGCTACGCCACCACGAGCTTCATCATCGACCCGAAGGAGCAGCTGGTGGCGATGGTGTTCGCGCAGTACCAGCCGTCGGACTTCGAGTTCCGCAACCGGACGATGAACCTGATCTACCAGGCGATCGCCGACTGACGGCGGCCGCCCGGCTCAGCCCACCCGGGTGCGGGCGAGCGCGGCCTCGTCGAGGGCGTAGCCGAGGCCCGGCAGCTCGCCGAGGTCGATCCAGCCGCCGGCGTCGACGCGCAGCGGCACCGCCATCATGAAGTCGCGCCGCTCGAGGCCCCACTCCGGCGGATCGTAGGGATACTCGAGCCACGGCGCGTCGACGAGGCCGCCCACCAGGTGCGCATTGGCCGTGAGTCCCATGCCGTTGGTCCAGGTGTGCGGCGTGAACGCGAGGTTGTGCTCCTGCGCCATCAGCGCGACGCGCCGCAGCCCGGTGATGCCGCCCACCAGCGCCGCGTCCGGCTGCAGGACGTCGAGGCAGCCGCCGTCGATCAGGTCGCGGAACTCGTGCAGCTGGCGGGTCATCTCGCCGCCCGCGATGCGCACCGCGGTCGCCTGCCTGAGCGCCCGCATGCCGGCGTGGTCGCCGCGGTGCAGCGGCTCCTCCATCCAGTAGACGCCGAGCCGCTCGAGCTCGCGCGCCACCGCGAGCGCGTCCTTGAAGGTCCAGGGCGACTCGGTGTCCCACGGCATGCGCCAGCCCTGGTTGCAGTCGACCATGAGCTCGAGGCGGGACCCGACGCGGGCGCGCACCGCCTCGAGCGCCCGGATGTCCTCGCGCCAGTCGCCGCGGTGGAAGCGGATCTTCAGCGCCGGGAATCCCTGCGCCAGCATCTCGGCGCCGCACTCGGCGAGCGCGGCCGGGTCGCGCAGCGTGCCGCTCGAGGCATAGGCGCGCACGCGCCGCGACAGGCCGCCGAGCAGCTTCCAGCAGGGCTGGCCGGTGATCTTGCCGGCCAGGTCCCAGAGCGCGAGGTCGAGCGGCCAGCAGCGGCCGTAGTGGAAGTCGATGTTGGCGAGCACGCGCTGGTGGCGCTCGAGCGCGAGCGCGTCCTGGCCCACGAACAGCGGCTCGTGGCCGGCGAAGCCGACCATCAGGTCGCCCGAGCCGAGGCCGACGAGGCCGGTGTCGGTGCGCACCCGTACCACGGTCGCGTCGAACTGCGTGCGCGGCTTAGTGTCCCAGCTGGCGTGGAACGGCGGCTGGAAGTGCAGCCGGTGCTGGCTCACCTCGATCGCGCTGATGCGGTGCTCGGCCGCGGCCGGCGCGCGCGGCTCCTCTCGGGCGTTCACCGGTAGGCCGTCCAGATGGTCTTGAGGTCGGTGTACTTGTCGATCGCGTGCGGCGAGCGGTCGCGGCCGAAGCCGGACTGCTTGAAGCCGCCGAACGGCGTCGCCAGCGAGGAGCGGTCGTAGGTGTTGACCCAGACGGTGCCGCCGCGCAGCGCGTTCGACAGCCGGTGCGCGACGTTGATGTCGGCGGTCCAGACCGCGGCCGCGAGGCCGTAGATCGTGTCGTTGGCCTCCTTGAGCGCCTGCGCCTCGTCGCGGAAGGTCGAGACCGTCAGCACCGGCCCGAAGATCTCGTCGCGGGCGACGCGCATCGCCGGCCGCACGCCGTCGAGCAAGGTGGCCTCGACGTAGTAGCCGCCGCTGTCGGCGAACGCGCGGCGGCCGCCGAAGGCGATGCGCGCCCCGTCGGCGACCCCGGACTCGATGTAGCCGAGCACCCGACCGAGGTGGCCCTCGTCGATCAGCGCGCCCATCTGCGTCGCGGGATCGAAGGGGTGGCCGAGCGTGATGGTCTTCGCGACCCGCTCGATCGCCGCGACCAGGGCCTCGCGGGCGGGCTCCGCGACCAGCACGCGCGAGCCGGCGTGGCAGGTCTCGCCCATGTTGTAGTAGATGCCCCAGGCGATGCCGGCGGCGGCCGCCTCGAGGTCGGCGTCGGCCATGACGACGTGCGGGCTCTTGCCGCCGCACTCGAGCGCGACGCGCTTCAGGTTCGACTCGCCGGCGTAGCGCATCATCAGCTTGCCGACCTCGGTCGAGCCCGTGAAGCTGATCATGTCGACGTCCGGGTGCAGCCCGAGCGGCCGGCCGGCCTCCTCGCCGTAGCCCGGCACGACGTTGAGCACGCCGCGCGGCAGACCGGCCGCGAGGCCGAGCTCGGCGAGGCGGATCGCCGTCAGCGGCGACTGCTCGGCGGGCTTCAGGACCACCGAGTTGCCGGCCAGCAGCGCCGGGCCCAGCTTCCACGCGCTGATGATCAGCGGGTAGTTCCACGGCACGACCGCGCCGACGACGCCGAGCGGCTCGCGGCGGATCAGCGCCGTCTCCTGCGGGCCGGTCGGCGCGATCTCGTCGTACAGCTTGTCGGCGAACTCGGCGTAGTAGGCGATGCAGTCGGCGGCGAACGGCACGTCGACGTTGACGGAGTTCAGGATCGGCTTGCCGACGTCGAGCGTCTCGAGCAGCGCCAGCCGCTCGAGGTCGCCGCGGATCAGCTCGGCGAAGCGCAGCAGCACGCGCTTGCGCTCCTTCGGGTCGGTGCGGCGCCAGTCGCCGCGCTCGTAGGCGGCGCGTGCGGCGGCGACCGCGGCGTCGACGTCGGCGGTCTCGCAGCGCGCCACGCGGGCGATCACCCGGCCGTCGATCGGGCTGACGTCGTCGAATGTGCGGCCGCTGTGTGCAGCGACGTAGGCGCCATCGATGAAGGCCCGGCCCTCGATCGCGAGCGCCGCGGCCTTGGCCTGCCATGCCGCACGGTCGCGGCCCGGGAGAGTGTCGCTCACGGCGTCACCGTGCGCCCAGGACCGCGGTCGCGAAGGTCAGCAGGTCCGCGTCGGCCACCGGGCGGCGGTTCGAGCGCCGCATCGCCTCGTTCTCGGGACGCGCCATCTGCCGCGCGAGCGCGGCGGCCGTGACCCCGTCGTGGCCCTCGCCGGCGAGCGACACCTTGACGCCGGCCTGGCGCAGCAGCCGGTCGAACGCCTCGGGCAGGCGCCGCGCGTCGGCGCCCGCGCCCATGAGCGCCGCGACCGCCGCGAAGCGCCCGTCGGCGTCCGCCTCGCAGTTCCAGGCGAGCGTCGCCCTGAGCGCGAGCCCCACCGCGCGGCCGTGGTGCACGGGGCGCAGCGAGGCGAGCGCGTGGCCGATGTTGTGCGCGATCGCCGTGCCGCAGTTGTCGATGCCGATGCCGGCCAGCGTCGCCGCCCACTGCAGCGCGGCGCGCGCCTCGAGGTCGCGCGGCGACTCGACCGCACGCGTGAGGTGCCTGACGATGAGCCGGATCGCCTGGTGGCAGTACAGGTCGTTGGCGGCGTTCGCGTTGGCGTTGGTCGACGCCTCGATCGCGTGCACCAGCGCGTCGATGCCGGTGGCCGCGGTCAGCGCCGCCGGCAGGGCGGTGGTCAGCTCCGGATCCAGCACGATCAGCGCAGGCTTGAGCTCGTCGCCCCACAGCCAGACCTTGGCGCCGGAGGGGTCCGCGAGCACCGCGGTGCGGGTCGCCTCGGAGCCCGTGCCGGAGGTCGTCGGCACGCACACCGCGACGAGCCGCGTCGCGGGAAAGGGGTTGGCGCAGAGGCCGTAGTGCGCGGCGCCGGCCGAGCCGCCGGCGATGCCGGCGATGGCCTTGCCGACGTCCAGCGCCGAGCCGCCGCCGAGCGCGACCACCGCCGCGGCGCGCTCGCGGCGCGCGAGCAGCACGGCCGCGTCGACCTGGGCCATGGTCGGATCGCTCTTGATGTCCGTGAACGGCACGACGCCGAAGCCCGCGGCGGCGAGCGAGGCCGCGGCGGCGTCGACGTAGCCGGCCGGCTTGAGGCCCGGGTCCGCCGCCAGCAGCACCGGGCTCGCGCGCGGCACGCGCCCGGCCAGGCTCTCGCCGAGCGTCTGCAGGGCGCCCGCGCCCTGCACGATGTCCGGAACCCGGGCCAGCGAAACGGTACTCATGGCTTCCTCGGCGGGTCGCGCGGCGCGGCAGGCGCGGGGTCTAGGGACACGACGCCGGCCGCGCGGCGGCGCCCGGCGGCGGGGGCCGCCGCCGGCGTCCATCCGGGGGGCGCCGGACCGGCGCAAGACTTCCACAAGTGGCGCGGGCGTAGAAGCCGAGAAAATGCATCGCCGCCATCGAAAATAGGCATTGGCAAGCGCGCGGGCCTTGCCCCACCCTGAGCACGCCCGGGCCGGGACCGGCCGCCCCAGCCAACGCACCGCACCACGTAGAATGGCGGCCGCCGCGGCGGGCCGGTGCCCCCGAGGAGGACCGATGGACCGAGTACGGATCGACCGACGCTGGCTGCCGCTGAACGCGCTGCGCGCCTTCGAGGCGGTGGCCAAGCACGGCAGCTTCACGGGCGCCGCCAATGCGCTGCTGATCTCGCAGAGCGCGCTGTCGCGGCACGTGATCTCGCTCGAGCGGCTGATCGGCGTGCAGCTGTTCGACCGCCGCCCGCACGCGCTCGTGCTGACGGCCGCCGGCCAGCACCTGCTGCCGGTGATCACGAAGTCGCTGGACCGGCTCGAGTACTCGCTCGACGAGATCCGCCATGCCGGCGCGCCGGCGCTGCGCACGCTGCGGGTGCAGATGCCGCCGAGCTTCGCGCTGCACCTCGCGGTGCCGATCCTCAGGGACTTCCGCCGCGCCACCAGCGAGGTCGAGATCGACCTCGTCAGCCCCTACGGGGTCGGGCCGCCGCCCAACGACGTCGACGTCGCGGTCGTGTACTCCAAGCCGACCGTCACCGACATGATCTCGGACCTCTTGTGGCCGGTGCGGCTCGGCATCCTCTGCCACCCGCAGCTCGCGGCGCGGCACGCGGGCAAGGACCTCGCCGGCTTCATCCGCGACAACGAGCTGATCCACGTGCGCATCGCCGACCTGCCGCGGCACCACATGTGGGCGCAGCTCGTGCGGCAGGCGAACCTGGGGGCGGTGCCCTTCGAGCGCGGCCTCGTGTTCGACACGGCGCTGCTGGCCGTGCAGTACGCGCTCTCCGGCGAGGGACTCGCGCTCGTCGACCTCAACCTGTTCCGCGAGGAGATCGCCGCCGGGCGGCTGCTGCGGCCCTTCGACGTGACGCTCGACGAGGGCTACGGCTACTACCTGATCACGCACCCGGAAGCGCTCAGCGACACCGCGATCGCGCTGTTTCGCAGCTGGCTGATCGAGCACTTCGGGCCGCGCCCGGCGAGCGGGGAGCCGGCGGTGCGGCTGGCCGTCTCCAATGACTGAGGCGCGCGGCGCTCGCGGCCGGCGCGGGCCGCGCCGGCGGCTCCCCGCAACCATCGCCGCAAGCGGAGCCCGTCAGCCATGACCGAGCGCGCCGATCGCGTCGAGCGCCGCCCCCGCCGCCGGGCGGCGGCGGCGGCCGCCCTGGGGCCGGCGGCCGACCGCTCGCGCGGCTACCGCCACCTGACGAACCCCTTCGAGCCGCTGAAGGTGTTCTCCGACGACCACGTCGCCGCGATCCACGCGGCCGCGCTCTCGATCCTCGAGGAGCAGGGCATGCGCGTGCTGCTGCCGGAGGCGCGCCGGCGCTACGCCGGCGGCGGCGCCAGCGTCGACGAGGCGAGCCAGATGGTGCGCATCGACCGCGGGCTGGTCGCGGCCTCGCTCGCCACCACGCCGCGCGAGTTCACGCTGCACGCCCGGGACGCCGAGTGGAACCTGCCGATCGGCGGCCGCAACGTCGTGTTCGCGCCGACCTCCGGCCCGCCGAACATCATGGACCTGAAGGGCGGGCGCCGTGCCGGCACCTTCGCCGACTTCGAGAACCTGATGAAGCTCACCCAGAGCTTCGACGTGCTGCACTCGCTCGGTGGCGGCGTCGAGCCGCAGGACGTGCCGGTGCACGTACGCCACCTCGAGACGACCCGCTCGATGCTGCTGCTGACCGACAAGGTGCCGCTCGTCTACGCGCGCGGCGCCGGCCAGATCGCCGACAACTTCGAGATGATCCGCATCGCCTACGGCCTGAGCGAGGAGCAGTTCCGCTCGCGGCCGTACGCGAGCTGCGTCATCAACACGAACTCGCCGCTGCAGCTCGACATCCCGATGGCCGACGGCATCATCAACTTCGCGGCCGCCGGCCAGCCGTCGATCATCACGCCGTTCACGCTCGCGGGCGCCATGGCGCCGGTGACCGTCGCCGGGGCGCTGACGCTCGCGCACGCCGAGGCGCTCGCCGGGCTCGTGCTCGCGCAGATCGTGCGGCCCGGCGCGCCGATCATCTACGGCAGCTTCACCTCGAACGTCGACATGAAGTCGGGCTCGCCCGCCTTCGGCACCCCGGAGTACGTCAAGTCGTCGTTCGGCGCCGGCCAGCTCGCGCGCCACGTCGGGCTGCCGTGGCGCTCCTCGAACGCGACCGCCTCGAACGCGCCGGACGCGCAGGCCGCCTACGAGTCGCAGATGAGCCTGTGGGGCGCGCTGCTCGGCGGCTGCAACTTCGTGCTGCACGCCGCCGGCTGGCTGGAGAGCGGGCTGTCGACCTCCTACGAGAAGTTCATCCTCGACGTCGAGATGCTGCAGATGTTCGCCGAGACCTTCCAGCCGCTCGGCGCGACGCCGGCCGACCTCGCGCTCGAGGCGGTGGCCGAGGTGGGCCCGAGCGGCCACTTCTTCGGCTGCGCGCACACGATGGAGCGCTACCGGACCGCGTTCTATGCGCCGCTGGTCTCGGACTGGCGCAACTTCGGCCAGTGGACCGAGGCCGGCGCGCCGACCGCGACCGAGCGCGCGCACGGCATCTGGCAGGAGACGCTGGCGCGCTACGCGGCGCCGCTGCGCGACCCGGCGGTGGTCGAGGCGCTCGACGCCTTCGTCGCCCGGCGCACCGCCGAGGGCGGCGCGCCGCCGGTGAGCTGAGCCCGGGCGCGGGCTTGCGGCGCGGCGCCCGGCGCGGCCGCGGACTCGGATTATTCGGCGTGACACGGGGATCGGTATGCGCTCAGCGGTGAAGGTGGCGGTGATCGGCGGCGGCGTGGTGGGCGCGAGCGTGCTCTACCACCTGACCAAGGCGGGCTGGCGGGACGTGCTGCTGATCGAGCGCGCCGAGCTGACCTCCGGCTCCACCTGGCATGCCGCCGGCGGCATGCACACCGTCAACGGCGACCCGAACGTCGCCAAGCTGCAGCAGTACACGATCAACCTCTACAAGGAGATCGAGCGGATCTCGGGCCAGTCCTGCGGCGTGCACATCACCGGCGGCATCATGCTGGCCGGCACGCCCGAGCGCCTCGACTGGCTGAAGATGGCCAAGGCGCGCGGCCGCTACCTCGGCATGGACCTCGAGCTGATCTCGGTCGCCGAGGCCAAGAAGCTGTTCCCGCTGCTCGAGGAGCGGCACTTCGTCGGCGCGATGTACGACCCGATCGAGGGCCACGTCGATCCCTACGGCGTCACGCACGCCTACGCGAAGTCGGCGCAGGCCGGCGGCGCCGAGGTCGTCCGCCAGACGCGGGTGGTCGACTGCCGGGCGCGCGCCGACGGCAGCTGGGACGTGATCACCGACCACGGCAACGTGCACGCCGAGCACGTCGTCAATGCCGGCGGCCTGTGGGCCCGCGAGGTCGGGCGGATGGTGGGCCTCGAGCTGCCGATCCTCGCGATGGAGCACCAGTACCTGATCACCGAGGACATCCCGGAGTTCCAGGGCCGGCCGGAGCAGCTGCACTGCATCGACTTCGAGGGCGAGATCTACATGCGCCAGGAGCGCGGCGGCATGCTGATGGGCACCTACGAGCGCGCCGGCGTGCCGTGGTCGCCGCGCACGACGCCGTGGGACTTCGGCCAGGACCTCTTGCCGAACGACCTCGAGCGCATCGCACCGTCGCTGGAGGTGGGCTTCCGGCACTTCCCGCGGCTCGAGAGCGCCGGCATCAAGAAGATCGTCAACGGCCCCTTCACCTTCGCCCCCGACGGCAACCCGCTGGTGGGCCCGGTGCGCGGCCTCAGGAACTACTGGGTGGCCTGCGGCGTCATGGCTGGTTTCAGCCAGGGGGGCGGCGTCGGGCTCGCGCTGTCGCGCTGGATGGTGGACGGCGACCCCGGCGCCGACATCTGGGGCATGGACGTCGCGCGCTACGGCGACTGGGCGACGCTCGCCTACACCAACGCCAAGGTGCGCGAGAACTACTCGCGGCGCTTCCGGATCCGCTTCCCGAACGAGGAGCTCGAGGCGGCGCGGCCGCTCAGGACCACGCCGATCTACGACCGGCTGACGGCGGACAATGCGGTCTGGGGCGACTACTGCGGCCTCGAGCATGCGCTCTGGTTCGCGCCGCCCGGCACGCCGCCGCGCGAGGACATCACCTTCCGCCGCTCCAACGCCCACGCCCACGTCGCCGCCGAGTGCCGCGCGGTGCGCGAGTCGGCGGGGCTCCTCGAGATCTCGAACTACGGCAAGTTCGAGGTCACCGGTCCCGGCGCCGCCGCGTGGCTCGGGCGCGTCATGGCGAATCGCGTGCCGGCGCCGGGGCGCATGGTGCTCGCGCCGATGCTCAACGAGCGCGGCCGGCTGATCGGCGACTTCACGGTCGCGCGACTCGCCGAGGAGCGCTTCTTCGTGGTCGGCACCTACGCCGCCGAGGTGTACTACCAGCGCTGGTTCGAGCGCACGCTGCCGCCCGCCGGCGTCACGGTGCGGCCCTGCGCGATGCAGTACGCGGGACTCTCGGTCGCCGGCCCGCGCTCGCGCGAGCTGCTGCAGACGCTGGTCGGCGAGGACCTGGCGACGGCCGCGTTCCCGTTCATGTCGTTCCGCCGCGCCGACGTCGGCATGGTGCCCGCGTTCCTCGGCCGCGTGTCCTTCACCGGCGACCTCGGCTACGAGATCTGGGTCACCAGCGACTACCTGCGCACGCTGCATGCGCTGCTGACCGAGGCCGGCAAGCCCTTCGGGCTGCGCCCCATCGGCGGGCGGGCGCTGCACTCGCTGCGGCTCGAGAAGAGCTTCGGCACCTGGGCGCGCGAGTTCCGGCCGATCTACGGCCCGTACGAGGCCGGCCTCGGCCGCTTCGTCGACCTCGAGAAGGGCGACTTCACCGGCCGCGCCGCGGCGCTCGCCGAGCGCGCGAGCGGCGGCGAGCGCCGCCTCGTGACGCTCGAGGTCGCGGCGCGCGACGCCGACGCGATCGGCGACGAGCCGATCTACCACGACGGCCGGGTGGTCGGCTGGGTGACCTCCGGCGGCTACGGCCACAGCGTCGGCAAGTCGCTGGCGCTCGGCTACGTCGACAAGGCGGTCGCGGCGGCGACCGCGGGCTTCGAGGTCGAGCTGATCGGCGAGCGGCGCCCCGCGACGCGCCTCGCCGGGGCGGCCTTCGATCCGGACGGCCGGCGGATGCGCGGCTGATGCGCAGCGCGCCGCGGCCGGCTTTGACGCCGGCCGCGGCCTGCCGCCAGAATCGACGCCCGGCCCCGCCGGGCGCAACACCCCTGCCGCGATGACCCTCCCGGCCGAACACGTCGCCGCGCTCACGGCCCTCGTCGGCCCGTCCGCCGTGCGCACGCCCGCCGAGCTCGCCGCGCGCGACCCCGGCGTCGACCCGCGCAACCTCGGCGGCGCGCTGATGCTGCGGCCGGCGAGCGCCGCCGAGGTCGGCCGGGTGCTCGCCTACTGCAACGCCGCGCGCATCGGCGTCGTGCCGCAGGGCGGGCGCACCGGGCTCGCGGGCGGGGCCGAGTCGGCGCCGGACCAGGTGATCCTGTCGCTCGACCGCTTCGACCGCATCGAGCTGCTCGACCCGGTCAGCGCCACCGCGGTCGCCGGCGCCGGCGTGACGCTCGCGGCGCTCGCGGCGGCGGCCGCCGCGCACGGGCTCGCGCCGGGCATCGACCTCGGCGCCCGCGCGAGCGCGACGCTCGGCGGGCTCGTCTCGACCAACGCCGGGGGCAACGACGCCTTCCGCTACGGCACCATGCGCGAGCGCGTGCTTGGCCTCGAGGCGGTGCTCGCCGACGGCAGCGTGCTGAC
>DATKOP010000101.1:0-4827 GCA_035524595.1 Steroidobacteraceae bacterium
CTGCGCGAAGCGGCGCTCTTCGTCTTCGGCGCGCTCGCGCTCGTGCTGCTGCTCGCGCTCGGCAGCTTCGACCCGCAGGACCCGAGCTTCTCGTACACGGGCGAGCCCGGCCGGGTCGCGAACCTGATCGGCCCGGTGGGCGCCTGGTTCGCCGACTTCCTGCTGCTGCTGTTCGGCGCGCCGGCGTTTCTGTTCCCGGTCATGCTCGGCGTCACGGGCTGGCTGCTGTTCCGCCCGCCGGCGGGCGAGGCGCCGTCGCGGGCGAGCCTCGCGTTTCGGCTGCTCGGCTTCGTGCTGACGCTCGCGACGAGCGCGGGGATCGCGACGCTGCACTTCGTCGCCGCCCGCTACCCCAATACCGCGGGCGGCATCCTCGGCGACCTCGTCGGCCGCGGCCTCGCCCACGGCTTCAGCTTCCTCGGCGCGACGCTGCTCCTGCTCGGCGGCTGGTTCGCCGGGGTCGCGCTCTTCCTCGGCGTGTCCTGGCTCAAGGTCATGGACCGGCTCGGTCACGCGATCCTCGCCGCGCACGGCTGGGTCAAGGCCGTCATCGCCTCGCGGCGCGACCTCACGGCCGGGCGCGAGAACAAGGCGGCACGCCAGGAGGCGGTGCGCGAGGAGAAGAAGAAGGCCGAGCACAAGGCGCCGCCGCGCATCGAGCCGGCGCTGCCGGTGATCGAGAAGAGCGAGCGCGTCGAGAAGGAGAAGCAGGTCCCGCTGTTCGACCGGCCGGCCGCCAAGGAGCTGCCGCCGCTGAAGCTGCTCGACGACGCGCCGCCGCGCGAGGCGGGCTACTCGCCGGAGACGCTCGAGGCGATGTCGCGCCTCGTCGAGCTCAAGCTGCGCGACTTCGGCGTCGAGGTCGAGGTGGTCGCGGTGCACCCGGGGCCGGTGGTGACCCGCTTCGAGCTCAGGCCCGCGCCCGGCGTCAAGGTCAGCCAGATTTCCGGGCTCGCCAAGGACATCGCGCGCGCGCTCTCGGCGATCAGCGTGCGCGTCGTCGAGGTGATCCCCGGCAAGAGCGTCGTCGGCCTCGAGATCCCGAACGAGAAACGCGAGCTCGTGACGCTCGGCGAGATCCTGAAGTCGCGGGCCTACGACGAGGTGTCCTCGCCGCTCGCGCTCGCGCTCGGCAAGGACATCGGCGGCCACCCGGTGGTCGCCGACCTGCAGAAGATGCCGCACCTCCTGATCGCCGGCACGACCGGCTCGGGCAAGAGCGTCGGCATCAACGCGATGGTGCTGTCGCTGCTCTACAAGGCGACCGCCGAGCACGTGCGCCTCATCATGGTCGACCCGAAGATGCTCGAGCTGTCGGTCTACGAGGGCATCCCGCACCTGCTGGCGCCGGTGGTCACCGACATGAAGCAGGCCGCCAACGCGCTGCGCTGGTGCGTCGCCGAGATGGAGCGGCGCTACCAGCTGATGGCGCAGCTCGGGGTCCGCAACATCGGCGGCTACAACCGCAAGATCAAGGAGGCCGCCGACGCCGGCAAGCCGATCCCGGACCCGATCCTCGCGCTGCGGCTGCAGGCCGGCGAGACGGGCCTGCTGGACGCGAGCGGCAACGTGCCGCCGTGCGAGTCGCTGCCGTACATCGTGGTCGTCATCGACGAGCTGGCCGACCTCATGATGATCGTCGGCAAGAAGGTCGAGGAGCTGATCGCCCGGCTCGCGCAGAAGGCGCGCGCCTCCGGCATCCACCTGATCCTCGCCACGCAGCGGCCGTCGGTCGACGTGATCACCGGCCTCATCAAGGCCAACATCCCGACGCGCATCGCCTTCCAGGTCTCCGCGAAGGTCGACTCGCGCACGATCCTCGACCAGGGCGGCGCGGAGTCGCTGCTCGGCCACGGCGACATGCTGTACCTGCAGCCCGGCACCTCGGTGCCGACGCGCGTGCACGGCGCCTTCGTCTCCGACCAGGAGGTGCACCGGGTCGTCAGCGCGCTGCGCGGCGCGGCGCCCGCCTACCTCGAGGAGATCCTCGAGGGGCCGCGCGGGCCGGTGCCCGGCCTCGCGCCGGAGGACGGCGAGGGCGGGGCGGCGGACGCCGAGCAGGACGCGCTCTACGACGAGGCGGTCAAGATCGTCGCCGAGTCGCGCAAGGCCTCGGTGTCCGGCATCCAGCGCCGCCTCAAGATCGGCTACAACCGCGCGGCGCGCCTCGTCGAGACCATGGAGGCCGCGGGGCTCGTGGGGCCGCTGCAGCCGAACGGCTCGCGCGAGGTGCTCGTGCCGCCCGCGGCGGAGGACTGAGGGTGCGCCGGCCGGCACTGCGCCTCGCGCTCGTCGCCGCGCTCGCGCTCGCATCCGCCGTGCGCGCCGAGCCCGCCGCCGATGCGCAGGCGCTCGCCCGGCTCGAGAAGGGCCTCGCCAACCTCGGCTCGGTGCGCGCCGAGTTCACGCAGGACCTGCTCGGCAAGGACGGCGCCAGCACCGAGCACGCGGCCGGCACGCTGTACCTCAAGAAGCCCGGCCGCTTCCGCTGGGACTACTCGAGCCCGAAGCAGCTGATCGTCTGCGACGGCACGACGCTGTGGCTCTACGACCCGGAGCTCGAGCAGGCGACCACCCGGCGGGTGCGCGACACGCTGTCGCAGACCCCGGCGATGCTCTTGTCGGGCGAGGCGCGGGTGCGCGACGGCTTCCAGGTGCGCGACGGCGGCAAGGCCGCCGGCCTCGACTGGATCGTGCTGGTGCCGAAGGCCGACGACACGGACTTTCGCGAGATCCGCCTCGGCTTCGCCGGCGAGATCCTGCGACGGCTCGAGTTCGCCGACAAGCTCAACCAGCGCACCGCGATCGAGCTCAGCCGCCTCGAGCGCAACGCCGTGCTCGCCGACTCGCTGTTCCGCTTCGTCGCCCCGCCCGGCGTCGACGTCATCGGGCCGGCGGCCCGCTAGGTGCTGCCGCTGCGCTTCGCGCCGCTGTGGGGCGCGGTGGCCTGGTCGGGCGTCGCGCTCGCGATCCTGTTGTCGCTCCTGCCGGCGGACGCGGCGCCGGTGCCCGTCGGCGGCCCGCCGCAGCACCTCGCCGGCTACTTCCTGCTGGCCTCGTGGTTCCTCGGCATCTACCCGCGCGCGCGCTACCCGCTGATCGGGCTCGGCTGCTTCGGGCTCGGCGCCGGGCTCGAGCTGCTGCAGACGCTGAGCCCGACCCGCCATCCGGCGCTCGCGGATGCGCTGACCAACGGCGCCGCGATCCTGGCCGCGCTCGCGGCGGCCTACGCGGGGCTTGGCGGCTGGGCGGCGCGCCTCGAGCGGCGCCTCGGCGTCGGCCCGCGCTGACGGGCGAGCGGGGACGGCGCCCTGGAAAGTACAATGGCACGGTGACCACCGCCGCCTACCGCCCGCTCGCCGACCGGATGCGGCCGCGCTCGCTCGAGGAGTTCACCGGCCAGACGCACCTGCTCGCGCCGGGCAAGCCGCTCAGGCGCCTGGTCGAGGGCTCGACGCTGCACTCGATGCTGCTGTGGGGGCCGCCCGGCACCGGCAAGACCACGCTCGCACGCCTCGTCGCGGTGTCGGCCAAGGCGGACTTCCACGCGCTGTCGGCGGTGCTCGCCGGCGTCAAGGACATCCGCGAGATCATCGAGCTGGCGCGCGCCGCGCGCGCCGAGCGCGGTGCGCCGACGGTGCTGTTCCTCGACGAGGTGCACCGCTTCAACCGCGCGCAGCAGGACACCTTCCTGCCGTTCGTCGAGGACGGCACGCTGGTGTTCATCGGCGCGACCACCGAGAACCCCTCGTTCGAGGTCAACGGCGCGCTCCTGTCGCGCGCCCGGATCTACGTGCTCAAGCCGCTCGCGGCCGCCGACCTCGAGGGCCTGATCGAGCGGGCGCTGGCCGACGCGGAGCGCGGCCTCGGCGCGAGCGGCGTCGCGATCGAGGCCGCGGCGCGCGAGCTGCTGGCGCGCGCCGCCGACGGCGATGCGCGCCGCGCGCTCAACTTCCTCGAGGTCGCCGCCGACCTCGCCGTGCCGCTCGCCGGCCGGCCGACGATCACCGAGGCGATCGCCGCCGACGTCGCCGCCGGCGGCCACCGCCGCTTCGACAAGCGCGGCGAGCAGTTCTACGACCAGATGTCGGTGCTGCACAAGGCGGTGCGGGGCTCGGACCCGGACGCGGCGCTGTACTGGCTGTGCCGCATGCTCGACGGCGGCTGCGACCCGCTGTACGTCGCGCGGCGCGCGGTGCGGATGGCGAGCGAGGACGTCGGCAACGCCGACCCGCGGGCGCTCGCGCTCGCGCTCGAGGCGACCGAGGCCTACGAGCGGCTCGGCAGCCCCGAGGGCGAGCTCGCGATCGCGCAGGCGATCGTCTACCTCGCGGTCGCGCCGAAGAGCAACGCCGTCTACGTCGCCTTCGGCGCCGCGCGCGCGGACGCCGAGGCGCTCGGCACGCTCGAGGTGCCGCTCGCCGTGCGCAACGCCCCGACCCGGATGATGAAGGAGCTCGGCTACGGCAGGGGCTACCGCTACGACCACGACGAGCCGGGGGCGCACGCCGCCGGGCAACGGTATTTCCCGGACGAGATGCCGCCGCGAACCTATTATGATCCGGTGCCGCGCGGACTCGAGATCAAGATCAAGGAAGCGCTCGCCCGCCGGCGCGGCGGCGGCTGAAGCCGCGCCCAGAACCCCCTGACCCGAGGCCATCGTGCTCGACCCGAAACTGCTGCGCTCCGAACCCGACCGCGTCGCCGCGAACCTCGCGCGGCGCGGCTTCACGCTCGACGTCGCCGCGCTCACGGCCCTCGAGGAGCGCCGCAAGGCGGTCCAGGTCCGCACCGATGCGCTGCGCAACGAGCGCAACACCCGCTCCA
>DATKOP010000102.1:0-3974 GCA_035524595.1 Steroidobacteraceae bacterium
GGTCCCGACGCCGAGGCCGCGCGGCTTCTGCGCGCCCATCGCCGCCACCGCGCGGTTGAGCCAGCCGCTCTCGGTGCGCCCCGGCCCCGGAAAGCCGCTCTCCAGCACGTCCTGGCCGTCGAAATGCGATCGCTCGCGGTAGTTGGTCGCCGTCGCATGGACGGCCAGCGCCTGCTTGGCGGCGTAGAGCCGGGCGAAATTGGCCATCGCCGGATTGAGGCCGAAGAAGTCGTCGAGCCGCAGCGCGGCGTGCGCGCCGTCCCACCGCAAGGCGAGGGCGCCGTGCAGGTCGGCGTAGCCGGGGTCGCCGATCGGCGCGACGGCGGACAGGCCGTCGAGCGCGCCGCGCAGCACGACGACGATCAGGCGCGGATCGCGCGCGCCGGCGGCGCTGGTCCAGCGCGGCATCATCGCCGCGGCGAAGGTCGCGCCGGCGGCGCCGAGGATGCGGCGGCGGCTCGGATGCGGGCGTTCGATCGAAACGGTCATGGTTCACCTTCGCTGGAATTCGGGCGACAGGATGAGCAGCGCGTAGGCCTGCTGGCGCGATTCGGCGCGCGCCACCGCCTGCCGCGTCGGCTCCGACGCCGTCGGCCCGATCACGTCCTCGAGCAGCGCCGTCGGGCTCGGCGCGTCCTTGATCTGGCTGGCGAAGCGCTGGGCGAGCGCGACCCGCGTCTTCATCCCCTCGGGCGACGCCCAGGCGGCGACGCTGTCGTCGGAAAAGCCGTTGGGCCCGCCCGGCCGCCACAGCGGCATGCCGAGGAGGTCGAGCGCGCCGAGCGCCGGGCCGGCGTCGCTCGGGCTGCGGCCGAAGGCGCGATAGGCGGCGACCGTCAGCTCCCACGGATTGCGGACCTTGGTCGCCGGCGGCCGCCACGCCGCGTCGTCGGCGACCAGCGCGCGGGCGAGCGCGCCGAGGTCGCCGTCGCTGTCGCGGAACGTCTTGGCGAGGCGGGCGACCAGGCCCGGGTCGGGCGCGTCGGCGACGAAATGGCGGGCGAATTTGGTCGCGATGTGCCGGGCCGTCGCCGGCTCGCGCGCCAGATCGGCGAGCGCCGCCTCGCCCTGCGCGACGCCGTCCTCGACGTAGAGGCGGCCGCGCACGGTCGCCGCCAGCGGCTCGTGGGCGTTGGGGTTGAAGGCGAAGCCGCCCGGCTCGCCGAGCTTGCCGTCGCGGCCGACGATCGTCCAGCCGGTGAGGATGAAGGCGAGCTGGGTCACGTCGGCCTGGGCGTAGCCCGAACCGACGCCCATCGTGTGCAGCTCGAGGATCTCGCGCGCCAGGTTCTCGTTGAGCCCGGTCCTGCCCTTGGGCGGATCGCCGCCGCGGCGGCGGTTGGCGCGCTCGCCGAGCGCCGAGTCCGGCCCGACCGACTGCTGGTTGTCGAGGTAGGTGACCATCGCCGGGTGCATCTCGACCGCGAGCAGGAGCTCGGCGAAGCGGCCGCAGACGTGCGGCCGGATCGCCTCGTTCTCGAGCGCGCCGGCGGTGCCGAGGCAGATCGGCTTGTCGACCGAGACCGCGAAGTGGTTGGTCCAGAACTGCACCAGCCGCTCCCGGAACGGCGCGCCGGTCGCGAGCGCGATGCGGGTGCGGGCCGCCGCCTGCGCGAGGTAGTGCGGCAAGAGCACCTCGCGCACGCTGGTCGCGAGCTGCTTGACGGGATCGGCGTCGCCGCGCGCCGCCGCGCGGCGTTCCTCGCGGCGCTCCTCGCGCGCGGCGAGGAAGCGGCCGAGGACCTCGGCGCCGGGGGCGAGCCCGTCGAGCTCAGCCGGCGCCGCGACCCGCCGCCCGAGCTGGGCGAGCAGCCAGCCGCGCGGGTCGCCGCCGGCCGCGGCGAGCTCGCCCGGGCGGGCGCCGAGGCCGAAGCGGCTGGTGGCGAGCGCGGCCAGCGTGTCGTTCGGGGCGGTCATGGTCGGTGGCGGGCCTCCTCCGCCGGCGAACGTCGCGGCGCCCCGGCCGTTGACACGGCCGCGCCCCGCCTGTGCGCCGGTTCACGGTCCGGCGACGCGGCCGCCGCCGGCGTAGGCGAGGATGAAGTACGGCGCGTCGAGCCGGGCGCGCTCGACGCGGCGGCCGCTGCCCGGCGCGTGCACGAACTCGCCGCCGCCGAGGTAGATGCCGACGTGCTCCTCGGGCGTCGAGAAGAACACCAGGTCGCCGGGCGCGAGCGCCTCGAGCGGCACGCGCCCGAGCGCCGCGCGCTGCTCCGCCGCGGTGCGTGGCAGCGCGACGCCGAGCTCGCGGTACACGTAGACGACGAGGCCGCTGCAGTCGAAGCCGCCCGGCGCGCTGCCGCCGCTGCGGTAGGGCGTGCCGATCTGCTCGCTCGCGAGCGAGGCCGCGCGGGCGCCGAGCGTGGCCGGCGGCGGCGCCCGCTCCGGCCGCGGCGGCGTGCCCGCGCAGGCGGCGAGCACGATCGAGAGCGCGAGGGCGGCGACGACGCGCATGACGCCCGAGTCTAGCGCAGCGCGCTGCGCCTGCGCCGTGCACGCGTCTCAGGCGCCGACCGTCTCCGCGCCCGCGGCGCTCGGCAGCGCCGCGTCCGGCGGCGCGAGCGCGAGCCGGATGAGCTCGTCGACGCGCTCGACGAACCGGAACTCGACGATCTGCCGCACGCTCGCCGGCACGTCCTCGAGGTCCTTGCGGTTGCGTGCCGGCAACAGCACGGTGCGGATGCCGGCGCGGGCCGCGGCGACGGTCTTCTCCTTGACGCCGCCGATGGGCAGCACCAGGCCACGCAGCGAGATCTCGCCGGTCATGGCCAGGTCGCTGCGCACCCGCTGCCGCGTCAGCAGCGACACGAGCGCGGTGTACATCGCGACCCCGGCGCTCGGCCCGTCCTTCGGGATCGCGCCGGCCGGCACGTGGATGTGGATGTCGCTCTTCTCGAAGCAGCCCGGGTCGACGCCGAGCCCGGCCGCGTTCGCCTTGACGAGCGACAGCGCCGCCTGCGCGCTCTCCTTCATGACCTCGCCCAGCTGCCCGGTCAGGATCAGGCGCCCGGAGCCCGGCGTCTGCGTCGCCTCGATGAACAGGATGTCGCCGCCGACCGGCGTCCAGGCGAGCCCGGTGGCGACGCCCGGCACGCTGACGCGCATCGCGACCTCGTTCTCGTAGCGCGGGCTGCCGAGGATCCGCTCGACGTCGAGCGCGTCGATGCGCACGCTCGTGACCGCGCCGGAGGCGATCTTGACGGCCGCGTTCCTCATCAGCGCGCCGATCTCGCGCTCGAAGCCGCGGCAGCCCGCCTCGCGCGTGTAGTCGCGGACCGTGCGCCTGAGCGCCTCGTCGCTGATCGCGAGCTGCTCGGCCGTCAGGCCGTTCGCCTCGAGCTGGCGCTTGACCAGGTAGCGCTTGCCGATCTCGACCTTCTCCTCCTCGGTGTAGCCGGTGAGCTCGATGATCTCCATGCGGTCGCGCAGCGGCCCGGGGATCGTGTCGAGCTGGTTCGCGGTCGCGATGAACAGCACCTTCGACAGGTCGAACGGCGCGCCGAGGTAGTTGTCGCGGAAGGTGGAGTTCTGCTCGGGGTCGAGCACCTCGAGCAGCGCCGCCGAGGGGTCGCCCTGGAAGCTGCGGCCGAGCTTGTCGATCTCGTCGAGCATCAGCACCGGGTTGCGGGTGCCGGCCTTGCGGATCGCCTGCAGCACGTTGCCGGGCAGCGCGCCGACGTAGGTGCGGCGGTGGCCGCGGATCTCGGCCTCGTCGTGCGTGCCGCCGAGCGACACGCGCTGGAACTTGAGGCCGATCGCGCGCGCGATCGACTGGCCGAGCGAGGTCTTGCCGACGCCGGGCGGCCCGACGAAGCACAGGATCGGGCTGCGGCCGTGCGGGTTCAGCTTGCGCACCGCGAGGTACTCGAGGATGCGCTTCTTGATCTTGTCGAGGCCGTAGTGGTCGGCCTCGAGCACCTCGCGCGCCTTCTCGATGTCGATGCGCTCGGCGTCGAGCGTCGACCACGGCAGCG
>DATKOP010000103.1:0-8737 GCA_035524595.1 Steroidobacteraceae bacterium
CGCCGCGATCCCCGTCGTCGGCCTCGCGACGCGCGCCGACGCCGCGCCCGCCAAGCTCGACGTCGCCGACCCGCAGGCGAAGTCGCTCGGCTACGTCACCGACACGACCAAGGTCGACGATAAGACCAACCCGCAGCACAAGCCGGACCAGAAGTGCGCGAACTGCGCCCAGTACCAGGGCAAGGCCACCGACGCCACCGCGCCCTGCACGATCTTCGCCGGCAAGCTGGTCGCCGGCAGCGGCTGGTGCAAGGTCTGGGTCAAGAAGCCCGCCTGATCCGGGCAGCGGCCAAGGCGGGCGCGACGCGGTCGCGGCCCGCCGCCGCCCCCGTCCCGCCGCCCCGCGCCGCGCGCCTGGTCGCAGCGGCGTCGCGCGCCCCCCGGGCTGCTGGCATAGTGCCTACCCCCGCGTCCCTTCCCGGGCCGCCGCGCGAGGTGACACGATGACCCGCATCCGCTCCCTGGGCACGGCCGTCGCCGGCCTCGCCGTCGTTGTCCTCATCGGCGGCGCGGTGGCCGCGAGCACGCCGCACGCGGCGATCGGCCGCTACGGCCTCGACCTCGCCGGCGGCGAGCGCACGCTCGCCCCGGGCAGCGACTTCTACCGCTACGCGAACGGCCACTGGCTCGCGACCACGGCGCTGCCGCCGGACCGCAGCAGCTGGGGCACGTTCGCGCAGCTGCGCGAGGAATCCGACGCGCACGTGCACGAGATCCTCGAGGCCGCCGCCGCGGGCAACGCCCCGGCGCCGGGCGCCGAGCGCAAGATCGGCGACTACTACGCCGCCTTCCTCGACACGGCCGCCATCGAGGCGCGCGGCCTCGAGCCGGCGCAGCCGGCGCTCGCCGCCATCGACGCCGCGAAGACGCCCGAGGACGTCGCCGCGCTGATGGCGCGCCCGGACCTCGGCCTGCCGGCGCCGATCGACTTCGGCGTCACGGTCGACCGCAAGAACCCCGACCGCTACGTCGTCGTGGTCACGCACGGCGGCCTCGCGCTACCGGACCGCGACTACTACCTGCGCGACGACGCGCAGTTCGCGACCGTGCGGCGGCAGTACGCCGAGCACGTCGCCCGCCTGCTGGCGCTCGCCGGGCAGCCGGACCCGGCGGGCGGCGCGCAGACCATCCTCGCGCTCGAGACCGCGATCGCGAAGCTGCACTGGCCGCGCGCCGAGCGCCGCGACCGCGACAAGACCTACAACGCGCGGACCCGCGCGGCACTGGCGGCGCTGGCGCCGGCCTACCCGTGGGACGCGGCGCTCGCGGCCGCGGAGCTCGGCGCGGTCGGCGACGTGGTGGTCTCCGAGGTCACCGCGATGGCGCCGCTCGGCGAGCTGTTCCGCTCGACGCCGGTCGACAGCTGGAAGACCTACCTGCGCTACCACTACCTGCGCCGCCACGCCGCGGTGCTGCCGGCGGCGCTCGATGCCGAGGTGTTCGACTTCTACGGCCACACGCTCAACGGCCAGCCCGAGCAGCGCGTGCGCTGGAAGCGCGCGGTCGAGGCCACCAACGCCGCCCTCGGCGAGGCGGTCGGCCAGCAGTACGTCGCGCGCTACTTCCCGCCGGCGTCGAAGACCGCGATGCTGGCGCTGGTGGAGAACCTGCGCCACGCCTACGCCGAGCGGATCCGCGCGGTGCCGTGGATGTCCGCCGAGACCAAGGCGGCGGCGGCGCAGAAGCTCGCGAGCTTCCGGCCGAAGATCGGCTACCCGGACCGCTGGCGCGACTACGCGGCGCTCGAGGTGCGCCGCGGCGATGCGTTCGGCAACGCGGCGCGGGCGGCGCTGTTCGAGTGGCGCCGCGAGGCCGGCCGCCTCAACCAGCCGACCGACCGCGACGAATGGGGCATGACGCCGCAGACCGTCAACGCCTACTACAACCCGACCTTCAACGAGATCGTGTTCCCGGCGGCGATCCTGCAGCCGCCGTTCTTCGATCCGGCGGCGGACGCGGCGGTCAACTACGGCGCGATCGGCGCCGTCATCGGCCACGAGATGGGCCACGGCTTCGACGACCAGGGCTCGAAGTCGGACGCGCGCGGCGTGCTGCACCCGTGGTGGAACGAGCACGACGTGGCCGAGTTCCAGAAGCTCACCGGCCGGCTCGCCGAGCAGTACTCGGCGTTCGAGCCGCTGCCCGGCATCCGGGTCAACGGCCGCCTCACGCTCGGCGAGAACATCGGCGACCTCGGCGGCATCGAGGCGGCTCACGAGGCGTACCGGATCGCGCTCGGCGGGCACGCGGCCCCGGTGCTCGAGGGACTGAGCGGCGAGCAGCGCTTCTTCCTCGCCTACGCGCAGGTGTGGCGGGTGCTGTACCGCGACGAGAGCCTGCGCAACCTGGTGCTGTCCGACCCGCACAGCCCGGGCCAGTACCGGGTCAACGGCGTGGTGCGCAACGTCGACGCCTGGTACGCGGCCTTCGGCGTCGGGCCCGGTGCGCCGCTCTACCTCGCGCCCGCGCAGCGCGTGCACATCTGGTAGGCCGCGCGGGCCGCCCGCAACGGAGAAGGCCCCGGGTGGCTCGCGCCAACCGGGGCCCCTGACTTCATCGAGTCGGTCGAACGAGTCGCTTACTTGGCAGCGGCCTCGTCCTTCTTCGTATCCTTCTTGTTGTGCTTCTTGCCGTGCTTCTTCTTCGCCGGCTTGGCATCCGAGGAAGCAGCCGGGGGCGAGGCACCGGGCGCCGTGTCCGCCGCGAACACCGGCATGGCGAGCGTCAGGGCGGCAACGAGCAGAGCGAGCTTCTTGAACATGAGACGTAACCTCCAAAGATTTTCAGGGCGTCGCGCCCAGCAGGGCGTCGCGGATCAATGTTGCGGTGCCGCCGGCCGAACGCGGCAAGTATGAAGCACACTTAATTCGCTGCACTGCACACGGCGGCCCGGCTGAGTCCGCAGCAGCGCTGTGGAATCCGCGACTATGCGCCGGCCCGCCCGGCCCGTAGCGTCCGTTGCCCAAGGACGGATCGCATGGCGCGCCCCCACATCGACTACCTGCAGTCGCAGAGCCTGCCGTGGCAGGCGAGTCCGTGGCCGTTCCTGCCGGGCTGCCACGTCAAGATCCTGAGCCGGGATGCGGACACGGGCGCGACCAGCCTCCTGGTGCGCTATCCGTCCGGCTGGGAGGCGCCCGCGCCCGGGTTCCTCGCGACCAGCGAGGAGCTGCTGGTGCTCGACGGGCTGCTGGAGCTCGACGGGCGCCGCTGCGGCCAGGACGCGTACGGCTGGTTCCCGGCCGGCTGGCGCCATGCGACGCGCGCGGCGCCCGACGGCGCGGTGGCGCTGACCTTCTTCGACGCGGACCCGCTCTGCAGCAGCGCGCCGGCGGGCGGCGGCGCGGCGCTCGAGAGCCGCCTCGTCGACAGCTTCGACCTGCCGTGGTCCGCCGCGGCGCCCGGCCTCGTGACCGGCAGCGACGCGCACCGCTGCAAGCTGCTGCGCGGCTCGCCGGGCGGCGGCTCGGCGACGCTGCTGCTCAGCACCGCGGCGCACCTGCACCCGCCGCGCTGGCAGGGGCCGCAGGAGATCCACGCCTGCGCCGAGGAGCTGTACCTGCTGGCGGGCGACCTCCTGAGCCCGATCGGGCAGCTCGCGGCCGGCGCCTACTGCTGGCTGCCGTCGCGCGTCGCGCACGGCCCCTACGGCTCGCGCGGCGGCAGCCTCGCGCTGATGCGCATCCACGGGGCGCCGTTCACGACCGAGTTCACCGACCACGAGCTCGCGCTCGAGCGCACGCCCCCCTACCAGCCGGTGCTGCCGCCGGCGCTGCGCGCGCTCACGGTGCGGCCGTGGCGGCCGCAGCGCTACTGAGACCGGCCCTGCCGGCCGCGCGCCCTGGCGTGCGCGGGCCGGCGCGGCTGCACCGAGCGCAGCATCTCGGCGGGCGCGGCGTCGCTCCACATCTGCCACCACTGCGCGGCCCGCGGCGCCAGGCGCCGCGGCCGCTCCTCGTAGAAGCGCTCGCCGATCGCGAAGGCGCGCGCGCGCAGCGCCGCACGGCGCCTGGCGAGCGCCGCGACCAGGCGCCGCTGCAGCGCCTTCGGCAGCGGCGCCGCCTCGAGCCGCGCGCCGAGCAGCGCGCAATCGTGGTGCGCGCCGAGCACGTCCGCGAGCCGGTGCGCCTCGGCGGCCAGCGCCGTCATCAGCCGCGGCCAGGCGGGCGCGAGCGCCTCGAGCGCGTGCCAGTAGTGCTTGACGTGCTTGCGCCAGGCGTGCAGGCGCGCGGGTCGCGGCACCTCGCGGGCCGCGGCGAAGGCGCGCCGGCCACGGCGGTAGATGCGCACGAAGCCGTCGGCCAGCATCGCGCGGTCGCCCTCGAGCCGCACGGCGAGCAGCCGCGTGCGGCCGCTCGCGAGCAGCTGCCGCGCCCGCGCCATGTCGATGCCGGCGCGCCGCGCCCGGCGCTCGCGGTCGAGGCGCGCGACCAGCGGCCTGAGCGCCGCCGCGGACACGCCGGCGTCGGTCGCGAGCTCGCGCAAGAGGTCACGCTGCGCGGCGGCGTCGCGGGCCGCGCCGAGCATCTGGCCGACGTCGCGCAGCACGCCGTTGGCCGCGGCGTAGGCGGGCGGCGCGAGCGCGCCGCGCACCAGCCGCAGCAGCGCGCGGGCGCGCTTCAGCTCGCGCCGCGCGAGGTGCACGGTCGCGTCGTCCGGCCGGCGGGCGAGCGCGCGCTCGGCGGCGACGATCCGCGCCACGCACAGCCGCCGCGCCGTCCGCACCGCCTTCGAGTTCGTCTCGACCATCGCCGCTCCCGCGCCCGCAGGCCGCGAAGCATGCACGGTGGCGGCGCCGCGCGCCATTGCGAGTTGCCGCGCCGGCGCGGCCGCGCTCGCCGCCGGCACGCACGCTAGGCCGCCCGCATGCCTCGCCTCGCCCCGCTCGCCGCCGCCCTCGCGCTCGTCGCGGGCGTCGCGGCCGGCGCCACGCCGCCGGCGCCGCCGTCGCTCGCGGCGCGGCTCGCGGCACTCGCGGCCGGCGAGCGCCTGGTGCTGGGTGGCGAGGAGCTGGTCTCGCACGTCGCGGTGCCGCGCGTCTATGCGCTGAGCGGCGGGCGGCTGCTGTGGCAGGACCCGGCCCGCGTCGCCACGCTCATCGAGACGATCCGCGCGAGCGCCGACGACGGCCTGCGGCCCGAGGACTACCACCTGCGCGCGCTGACCCGGCCGGCACCGGGCGCGCCCGGCGGCGTCGACGCGGACCTCCTGGCCACCGACGCCTACGTGATGCTGCTCTACGACCTGTACCTCGGCAAGGTCGATCCGGTCGCGATCGAGCCCAACTGGAACCTGCCCGCGCGGCCGCTGCGCGAGCGCCAGGCGCTCGCGTTCGTGGTCGGCGCGATCGAGCGCGGCGAGATCCGGGAGGCGGCCGAGCGCGTGCGGCCGCAGCACTGGCTGTACGAGTTCGGCCGCGCCGCGCTCGCCCGCCACCGCGCGATCGAGCGCGCCGGCGGCTGGGAGCGCGTGGCGGACGGCGCCAAGCTCCTGCCCGGCGCGAGCGACGCGCGCGTCCCGGCGCTGCGGCGGCGGCTCGCCGTCAGCGGCGACTATGCGGGTGCGGCGAGCGAGTCGCCGCTGTACGACGCCGCGCTGGTCGAGGCGGTGCGCACCTTCCAGCGCCACCACCGGCTGACGGCCGACGGCGAGGTCGGCGCGCCGACGCGGCGCGAGCTGAACGTGCCGGTCGGGGCGCGCATCGACCAGCTGCGCATCAACCTCGAGCGCGGCCGCTGGGTGCTGCACGAGATCGGCGACGACGACCTGCTGGTGGTCGACATCGCCGGCTACGGCGTGCGCTTCCTGCGCCATCGCGAGGTCGTCTGGCGCGCGCGCGCGATCGTCGGCCAGACCTACCGGCAGACGCCGGAGTTCCGTGCCGAGATCGAGAACGTGGTCTTCAACCCGGCCTGGACCGTGCCGCCCGGCATCCTGGCCAGGGACGTGCTGCCGCAGCTCAAGCGCGGCGAGGACGTGCTGGCCCGCAAGAAGCTCAGGCTCTACGACCGCAGCGGCGCGCCGGTCGACCCGGCGACCGTGCGCTGGTCGGACTACACGCCGCGCGACTTCCCCTACGTGCTGCGCCAGGACCCGGGCGCGGACAACTCGCTCGGGCGGGTCAAGATCAACTTCCCGAACCCCTATCTCGTCTACCTGCACGACACGCCGGCGCGCTCGCTGTTCGACCGCAGCCAGCGCAACTTCAGCTCCGGCTGCATCCGGATCGAGCGGCCGCTCGAGCTGGTCGAGCTGCTGCTCGCCGATCCCGTCCGCTGGGACGGCGCCGCGATCCGCGCCGCCGTCGACGCCGGCACGACCCGGACCGTGGCGCTGCCGCGCAAGGTGACGGTGCTGTTGATCTACTGGACCGTGGACCGGGACCCGGACGGCGGCGTGGTGTTCAAGCGCGACGCCTACGGCCGCGACCCGCGGCTCCTGCGCGCGCTCGACGGGCGCTTCGGCTTCGGCACGCGCGTCAGGGCCTGAGCGGCCCCGGCCGCGCGCGCGCCCGGCAAGCGGCCCTCAGGCGCGCACCAGCCCCGCGAGCGGCGCGAGGCGCTCGGCGCCGGGGAACACCGCGCCGAGCGCCGGCGCCGGCACCCGCAGGTGGTCGGCGAGCAGCCCCTTGGCGACCGCGCGCAGGTCGGTGGTGGGCTTCAGGTCACGGCCCTCGTGGCGGTGGCGCGGGGCGAGCCCGGGCCAGTCCGCGAGCACGCGCCCGCCCGCGAGCGCGCCGCCGACCAGCAGCGCAGCGGCGCCGGTGCCGTGGTCGGTGCCGCGCGTGCCGTTGGTCTCCACCGTGCGCCCGAACTCGGTGCACACCAGCACGACGCTGCGCGCCCAGGCGTCGGCGAGACCGGTGCGCAGCGCCGCGAGCCCCTGGTCGAGCGTGCGCAGCCGGCCCGCCAGCTGGCCGTCGGCGGCGCCCTCGCCGGCGTGCGTGTCCCAGCCGCCGGCGTCCATCACCGCGACGCGCGGGCCACCCTCGGCGGCGAGCATGCGGCCGGCGGTCTCGGCGATCGCCTTGAGGCGCGCGGCGTTGCCGGCGCGCGCCATCTGCTGCGCGCCGCCCGCGCCCTCCTCGTCGGCGAGCGCGCCGATGCGCGTCGCCTCGTCGAGCCGCGCCGCGAGAGTCGCGTCGTTCGAGTAGAGGTCCCGCAGCCGCGTCACGAGCTCGGGCTCGACCTCGGGCAGCAGCGACGGCGCCCACGAGCCCACCGGCGCCGGGCCGCGCAGGATCAGCGGCACGTTCTGGCCGAGCGCGAGGCCCTGGCCGCGCGGCGGCGGCAGCGCGCCGAGCGCCCGGTTCAGCCAGCCGCTCGCGGCGCCGGACGGCCGGTCGCCGCCGTTCTCGAGCACGTTCTGGCCGTCGAAGTGCGAGCGCTCGCGGTACGGCGAGGCGGTCGCGTGCACGACGATCAGCTCGCGCGCCTGCCAGCGCTCGTGCAGGCCCGTGAGCGCGGGGTGCAGGCCGAAGAAGCCGTCGAGGTCGAGCGCGCCCTGCGGCTCGCCGGGCGGGCGGATCGCGAGCGGGCCGCGGGCGGCGGCGTAGTCGCGGTCGCCGTACGGCGGCACGGCCGAGAGGCCGTCGAGCGCGCCGCGCAGGATCACGACCACGAGGCGCGACTCGCCGCCGCCGGCGGCCGCGAAGCTCACGCCCGGCAGCGTCGCGAGGCGCAGCGCAGCGCCGGCACCCAAGCCCATGCGCAGGAACTCGCGGCGGCTGGCCATGCTCATCTCCTCTGGAACTCGGGGCTCATCAGGTAGAGCGCGAGCGCCTGCGAGCCCGAGGCGGCGCGCGCCAGCGCGCCCCTCGTGTGCTCGGAGGCGAGCGGCCCGAGCGTCGCGTCCAGCGTCGCGAGCGCCGAGTGCGACTCGCCGACGCGCGCCGCGAGCGCGACGCTCCACTCGATGCGCTTCATCAGCGCGTCGGCGCCGTCCCAGTCCTGCGCGCGGTCCGGCCAGCCGGCGGGCGAGCCGGGGCTGTAGTGCCGCTGGCCGAGCACCTCGAAGCCGGCGAGCAGCGCCTTCGGCTCCTGCGGCACGACGTCGAGCGCGCGCAGCGAGGAGTACACGAACTCGGCGGGCGTCTTGTACTTGCGCGGCTCGGGCAGCCAGGCGCCGTCCCAGCCGATCAGCGCCTGGTACACCGCCGGCAGGTCGCCCTCGCTCGCGCGGTAGGCCTGCGCCAGGCGCTCGACGAGCGCCGGCGGCGGCTCGTCGGCGACGAAGTGGCGCGCGAGCTTGGTCGCGAGGTGGCGCGCGGTCGACGGGTGCGCGGCGAGATCGGCGAGCACCGCCTGGCCCTGGCGCAGGCCGTCCTCGCCGTAGCGCCGGCCGAGCACGGTGCGCGCGCCCGGCTCGTGCAGCGGCGCGCGGAACTGGAACGTGCCGGGCGCGCCCTGCGCGTAGCGGCCCTTGCCGCCGCCGATCGACCAGCCGGTCAGCACCGCGGCGAAGCTGGTCACGTCCGCCTGCGCGTAGCCACCGTCGACGCCGAGCGTGTGCAGCTCGAGGATCTCGCGCGCGAGGTTCTCGTTCAGGCCGAGCTCGCGGCCGCGCGCGCCGGCGCGCCGCGCGAGCGGCGAATCGGGCCCGGCCGAGCGCTGGTTGTCGAGGTACAGCAGCATCGCCGGATGCGTCTCGACCGCACCCAGCATGGCGCCGAAGCGGCCGAGCACATGCGGCCGGATGGCCTCGCGCTCCATCGAACCGGCCACCGCGAGCACGGCGA
>DATKOP010000104.1:0-10213 GCA_035524595.1 Steroidobacteraceae bacterium
CTCGACGCCGAGCTGCTTGGGCCAGAACGGCATCACCTGCATGAGCCCCACCGCGCCGGCCTTCGAGACCGCGTAGCGGTCGAAGCGGCTCTCGACGTCGATCACTGCGAGCACGAGTTCCGGCGTCATCAGCAGGTCGAAGTGCTGCTCCGCGCGGTAGCGGGCGACCACCGCGTGCGACTCGCAGTAGACGTGCCGCAGGATGTCGACGCGCAGGCCGGGATCGGCCACGATCGGCCGCAGCCGCGGCTCCTGCAGCTTGAAGAACACCTCCTCGCCGAACTGGTCGTCGTGGCCGTCGCAGCGGGTCGTGGCGATCGCGCGCTCGAGCACCGCCCGCAGTTCCGGGTCCTGCTGACGGTCGGCGTGCGCGGCCGTCGCGAGCGCGCTGCCGAGCGCCAGCGCCGCGAGCAGGCGCCGCGCACGGCGCGCGGCGCCGTCAGCCCGCCGGGCGCGAGCGCAGGAAGGCGACGGCGTCGGCGACGGCGAACTCCTCGCTCTCGGCGGCACGCCGGTGGCGGTACTCGAGCCGCCCGGCGTCGAGACCGCGCTCGCCGACGACGATACGGTGAGGTATCCCATACAACTCTGCATCCGCGAACTTGACGCCGGGCCGGGCGTCACGGTCGTCCAGCAGCACCTCGAGGCCGGCGGCGCCGAGCTCCGCGTACAGCCGCTCGCTCGCCTCGCGTACGCGCGCCGACTTCTGGTAGTTGATCGGCACGACGACGACGTCGAAGGGCGCCAGCGGCTCGGGCCAGATGATGCCGCGCTCATCGTGATTCTGCTCGATCGCCGCCGCCACGACGCGCGTCACACCGATGCCGTAGCAGCCCATCAGCATCGCCACGCTCCTGCCCTGCTCGTCGAGCACGGTCGCGCCGAGCGCCTCGCTGTACTTGCGGCCGAGCTTGAAGACATGGCCGACCTCGATGCCGCGGGCGATCGACAGCCGGCCCTTGCCGGACGGGCTCGGGTCGCCGTCGACGACGTTACGCAGGTCGGCGGCCGCGGGCTCCGGCAGGTCCCGTCCCCAGTTGACGCCGGTCAGGTGCGCGTCGGGCTCGTTGGCGCCGCAGACGAAGTCGGCGAGCGCGAGCGCCGCATGGTCGGCGACGATCGGGCAGCGCAGTCCGACCGGGCCGAGGAAGCCGATCTCGGCGCCGAGCTCGCGCGCGATGCGCTCCGGCGCCGCCATGCGCAACGGGCTCGCGACGGGCGCGACGCCCTGCGCCTTGAGGGCGTTGAGCTCGTGGTCGCCGCGGATCACGAGCGCGACCAGGCCGCCGTCGGCGGCCTCGACGATCAGCGTCTTGAGGCAGCGCGCGGGCGGCACCCGCAGCAGCGCCGCGAGCTCGGCGATCGTGCGCACGTGCGGCGTCGGCACGCTGCGGCGCGCCTCGAGCGCCGCCGGACGCGGCCCCGCGGGCGCCACCGCCTCGGCCTTCTCGATGTTGGCGGCGTAGTCGTCGCCGTCCGAGAACGCGATCGCGTCCTCGCCGGAGGAGGCGAGCACGTGGAACTCCTGCGAGCCGGTGCCGCCGATCGCGCCCGGGTCGGCGAGCACCGCCCGGAAGCGCAGCCCCATGCGGGTGAAGATCCGCGTGTAGGCCTCGTACATCAGCCGGTAGCCCTGGTCGAGCGAGGCTTCGTCGACGTGGAAGCTGTAGGCGTCCTTCATGATGAATTCGCGCGCGCGCATGACGCCGAAGCGCGGCCGGATCTCGTCGCGGAACTTGAGCTGGATCTGGTAGAAGTTGACCGGCAGCTGGCGGTAGCTCTTGAGCTCGCGACGCGCGATGTCGGTGATGACCTCCTCGTGCGTCGGCCCGTAGACGAAGCCGCGTTCGTGGCGATCCTTGAGGCGCAGCAGTTCCGGGCCGAACTGGTCCCAGCGCCCCGACTCCTGCCACAGTTCCGCCGGCTGGATCGTCGGCATCAGCACCTCGAGGGCGCCGGCCCGGTCCATCTCCTCGCGGATGATGCGCTCGACCTTGCGCAGCACCCGCAGGCCCATCGGCAGCCAGGTGTACAGACCCGCGGACAGGCGGCGAATCAGGCCGGCGCGCAGCATCAGCTGGTGGCTGACGATTTCGGCCTCGGCCGGCGGTTCCTTGAGGTTCTGGAGCGGATAGGCGGACAGACGCATGCGGGATCGGGCCTCGGGCGGCGGCGCCGGGGGGAGCGCCACGGAGCGGCATCTTATCAGGGGGAACGCGCGGTCCGCGGCGCGGTTGTTGGCGACAGCCGGGGGCCCTATCATTCGGGAATGTCCGATCTCGACGCCGCCCACGATGCTCCGGACCGGTCGCCGCGCCGGCGTCGCGGGGTGTACCTGCTGCCGAATCTGCTGACGACCGCGAACCTGTTCGCCGGCTTCTACGGCATCGTCGCCGCGATCGACGGCAACTTTGACCGCGCCTGGGTCGCGATCTTCGCGGCGATGGTGTTCGACGGGCTCGACGGCCGGATCGCCCGCTGGACGCACACCGAGACGCTGTTCGGCAAGGAGTACGACAGCCTCTCGGACCTGGTGGCCTTCGGGCTCGCGCCGGCGATCATCGTCTACCAGTGGGGCGTCGCCCGGCTCGCGGAATACAACGCCACCTGGGGCCGGATCGGCTGGCTGGTCACGTTCTTCTACGCGGTCGCGACCGCGTTCCGCCTGGCGCGCTTCAACACCCGCACCGCGTCGGTCGACAAGCGCTACTTCGAGGGCCTGCCGTCGCCGGGAGCGGCCGCGGTCGTCGCGGCGTTCATCGGCACGGCGCACCGCTACGACCTCGGCGGGCCCTACGGCCTGGTGCTGGCTTTCGTGGTCACGGCGGTAGCGGGCCTGCTGATGGTGAGCCGGATCTACTACTCGAGCTTCAAGGGCGTGAAGCTGACCGGACGCGTGCGCTTCACCTACGCGATCCTGATCCCGCTCGCCTACGTGGTGATCTCGTTCGATCCGCCGGTGGTGCTGCTGGCGCTGTTCGGCAGCTTCGCGCTGTCGGCGCCGTGCGCCGTCGTCTGGCGCCGGCTGCGGCGGCGACCGCCGGTCGCCGCCGGCAAGCCCTGATGGACGCGCGTCGGGCTGCGATCCTCGGCGCGATCGGCATCGACCGGTACGTGGCCCGCGCCCAGCTCGCGGCCGCCGCGCCGGCGTCGGCGGCACCAGCCGCAGCCACCGCCGAACTCGGCTGGGACGGGCTCGCTGCGGCAGTCGCCGCCTGCACCCGCTGCGGGCTCGCGGCGACCCGCACCCAGACCGTGTTCGGGGTCGGCGACCGGCAGGCGCGCTGGCTGGTCGTCGGCGAGGCGCCCGGAGCCGACGAGGACCGCCAGGGCGAGCCCTTCGTCGGGCGCGCCGGCCAGCTGCTCAACTCGATGCTGCGCGCGGTCGGCCTCGAGCGCGAGCAGGTGTTCATCGCCAACATCCTCAAGTGCCGCCCGCCGGGCAATCGCGATCCGCTGCCCGAGGAGGTGCGCTGCTGCCTGCCGTACCTGCACCGGCAGATCGCGCTGCTCGATCCGCGGCTGATCCTCTGCGTCGGCCGGATCGCGGCGCAGAACCTGCTGGGCGTCGACACGCCGCTCGGCCAGCTGCGCGGCCGGGCGCACGAGCTCAAGCCGTTCGCGACGCCGGTGGTGGTCACCTACCACCCGGCCTACCTGCTGCGCTCGCCCGGCGAGAAGCGCAAGAGCTGGGCCGACCTCAAGTTCGCGATGGAGGTGGCGCGTGGCCGCGGCGCATGACGAGTGGCGCGAGCCGCGCATCACGCATCGGCGCATGGCGGACGCGGACCTGCCGGTCGTGGTGTCGCTCGAGAACGCCGCCTACATGTTCCCTTGGAGCCTCGGGATCTTCCGCGACTGCCTGCGGGTCGGCTACACCTGCCGCGTGCTCGAGGCACCGGACGGCATCGGCGGCTACGGCATCATGTCGATGGGTGCCGGCGAGGCGCACATCCTCAATGTCTGCGTCCGCGCCGACCTGCGCGGCCACGGCGTCGGCCGGCGACTGATGGTGTGGCTGCTCGACGAGGCCCGCGCCGCCGGCCAGGGCTGGGTGTTCCTCGAGGTCCGGCCGTCCAACCGGCCGGCGATCCTGCTGTACGAGTCGCTCGGCTTCGCGCCGGTCGGCCTGCGCCGCGGTTACTACCAGGCGGTGGGCGGCCGCGAGGACGCGCTCGTCTACCGCCTCGATCTGGATGCCTGGGGCGCGGCTCGCGCACGCGGCGCGGCTGCCGTGCGGCGCGACGGCTGACCGGCTACCATTGCGGCCCCGCGAGGCCGTAGATCCCCATGAACGAGCTGAACCTGGGCGCCGAGATCGAGCGCCGCCGCACCTTTGCGATCATTTCCCACCCGGACGCCGGCAAGACCACGCTGACCGAGAAGCTGCTGCTCTTCGGCGGCGCGATCCAGATGGCCGGCACGGTCAAGGGACGCAAGGCGGCGCGGCACGCGACCTCGGACTGGATGCGCCTCGAGCAGCAACGTGGCATCTCCGTGACCTCCTCGGTGATGCAGTTCCCGTACCGCGAGCGGATCGTCAACCTGCTCGACACGCCGGGCCACGAGGACTTCTCCGAGGACACCTACCGCACGCTGACGGCGGTGGACTCCGCGTTGATGGTCATCGACTGCGCCAAGGGCGTCGAGGAGCGGACCATCAAGCTGATGGAGGTGTGCCGGCTGCGCGACACGCCGATCATGACCTTCGTCAACAAGCTCGACCGCGAGGGCCGCGAGCCGATCGAGCTGCTCGACGAGATCGAGCGCGTGCTCGGCCTGCGCTGCGCACCGGTGACCTGGCCGATCGGCATGGGACGCGAGCTGCGCGGCATCTACCACCTGCGCCAGGACCGGATCTACGTCTACACGGCCGGCGAGAAGGGCCGCGCCGGCACCAACCTCGTGATCGACGGCCTCGAGTCGCCGGCGGCGCAGGAACTGCTCGGCGAGCGCCGCGAGGCGCTGCGCGACGAGATCGAGCTGGTGCGCGGCGCGACCGCCGAGTTCGACCTCGACGCGTACCGGGCGGCGCGCCAGACACCGGTATTCTTCGGCTCGGCGATCAACAATTTCGGCGTCGAGGAGCTGCTCGCGGCGTTCGTCGAGCACGCGCCCGGGCCGCGGCCGCGCGCGACGCTGACGCGCACGGTCGCGGCCGCCGAGCCGCGCTTCTCCGGCTTCGTGTTCAAGATCCAGGCGAACATGGACCCGGCGCACCGCGACCGCATCGCGTTCCTGCGGATCTGCTCCGGGCGCTACCAGCGGGGCATGCGCCTGCACCACGTGCGCCTCGGCAAGGAGGTGCGGGTCGCCGACGCGCTGACCTTCATGGCGGCCGACCGCCAGCAGGCCGAGGAGGCCTACGCCGGCGACATCATCGGCCTGCACAACCACGGCACGATCAACATCGGCGACACCTTCAGCGACGGCGAGAAGCTGACGTTCACCGGCATTCCGAACTTCGCGCCGGAGCTGTTCCGGCGCGCCGTGCTCAAGGATCCGCTCAAGGCCAAGGCGCTGCAGAAGGGTCTCGCGCAGCTGTGCGAGGAGGGGGCGACGCAGCTGTTCCGGCCGCTGCGCAACAACGACTCGATCCTCGGCGCGGTCGGTCCGCTGCAGTTCGAGGTAGTCGCGTTCCGGCTGCAGGACGAATACAGCGTGCAGTGCGTGTTCGAGGGCGTCGCGGTCGCGACCGCCCGCTGGGTCGAGTGCGCGGACCCGAAGAAGCTCGGCGAGTTCCGCGAGCGCTGCTACGAGCACCTGGCGCTCGATCACGCCGGCGAGCTCGTCTATCTGGCGCCGTCGCGGGTCAACCTCGAGCTGACCATGGAGCGCTGGCCCGGCGTGCGCTTTCGCGAGACGCGCGAGCACCTCGCCACGGCCGCCTGAGGGCTGTTCAAATTCCGAGCAGTGCTTGGTGCACTGCAAGAGGGCCGCGCGCGGGGCTCCGACCAAGGTCGCTTGTGTCGCACCCGACGATCGTCAATCATGTTCGCGGCGCTCAAGCGACGACAGTCAGGGGAACAGCGATGGCGAAGCGAATTGCGTATGTCACCGGCGGCATGGGCGGCATCGGCACGGCGATCACGACGCGGCTGTGCGAGGGCGGACACACGGTGGTCGCCGGCTGCGGCCCCGGCTCGACGCGCCGCGAGCGCTGGCTCGGCGAGATGCGCGCCAAGGGCTACGACGTGCATGCCTCGGAGGGCAACGTCGCCGACTGGGAGTCGACGCGCGCCGCCTTCGAGAAGGTCCGCAACGAGATCGGACCGGTCGATATCCTGGTGAACAACGCCGGCATCACCCGCGACGGCACGCTGCGCCGCATGTCGCTCGACGACTGGCGCGCGGTGATCGACACCAACCTCAACAGCCTGTTCAACGTCACCAAGCAGGTCATCGACGGCATGCTCGACCGCGGCTGGGGGCGGATCATCAACATCTCGTCGGTCAACGGCCAGAAGGGCCAGTTCGGGCAGACCAACTACTCGACCGCCAAGGCCGGCATCCACGGCTTCACGATGGCGCTCGCCCAGGAAGTGGCCAGCAAGGGCGTCACCGTCAACACGGTCTCGCCCGGCTACATCGCCACCGACATGGTCACCGCGATGAAGCCCGCGGTGCTGGAGGCGATCGTCGCCACGATCCCGGTCAAGCGCCTCGGCAAACCCGAGGAGATCGGCTCGATCGTCACCTGGCTCGCGTCCGAGGCGTCCGCGTTCGCGACCGGCGCGGACTTCTCGCTGAACGGCGGCCTGCACATGGGCTGAGGCGGGTCACCACCGCGCCGGGTCGAGCCGATAGAAGCCGGCGAGCTCGGCGTACAGTTCCGGGTGCTCGGCCCGCAGCTCGCGCGGCAGGTCGAAGAACGCCTCGGTCGCGCAGGCGAAGAACTCCGCCTCGTCCTCGATGCCGTAGGGGTCGAGCAGCGTCTCCTCGCCGGCGCCGGCGCGCGCCTCGAGCTCGTCGAAGGCGCGCTGCATGACCGCGGCCCAGCGGGCGTAGTCGCGCGGCCCGTCGAGCAGCGGCGCGCCGTTGGCCGCGCCTTCCTCCTGGTCCAGGTAGTGCGCGAACTCGTGGATCACGACGTTGTAGCCGTCGCCCGCCTCGCGCACGTCGCGCCACGACAGCAGGATCCGCGTCGTGTCGAGCGACTGGCCGCTGAGCGTGCGCTCGCGCTCGGTGACGACGCCGTGTTCCTCGACGTCGTCGCGCACCACGAACTCGTCGGGATAGACGAGGATCGCGCGCAGCTCGTCGAACACGTGCTCGCTGCGGTTGAGGATCAAGAGGCACGCCTCGGCGGCGATCGCGACGCGCATCGCGTCGCTGAGCACGAGTCCGCCGCAGCCGACGAACTCCCGCTCGGCGAGGAACACGCGCACGCGCGCCTCGAGCCGCGGGCGCAGCGCCGGCGGCAGGCGCCGCCAGGCCCGCGTGCGCGCGAGCGCCGCGCGCTCGGGGCCGGTCGGCGGGCTCGCGAGCAGGCGGCCGCGGCGTCGCCGCCGCAGCAGCGGCGCGCCGACGATCCAGCCGAGCACCAGCGCCGCGATCGCGAGCGCCGCGGCGAGCGCGCTCACCGGCGCAGCGCGCGCAGCCGTTCGCCGAAGTCGCGGGCCAGCGCGTGGAAGCGCGCCGCGTCCGCGGCCGTCGCCGCCGGCAGGTAGCGGGCCGTCACATAGGCGTCGCCGAGCGCGGTGACCGCCGTGCCGAGCGCCGGCATCGCCGCCGCCACCCGCCGCGCGTAGTCGAGCGGGCCCTCCGCGGGCGCGCGCGGCACGCCCGCCGCGGCGAGCCGCGCGCAGACCGCGCCCCAGCGCGCCGCGAGCGGGTCGCGGGCGCGCGGCCTGAGCTCCCAGGCGAGCCACGCCGCGAGCCCGAGCGCCGCGAGCGCGAAGCCGGTCGCGAGCGCGATCGCGAGCCCCTGCCAGCTGCGCTCGCCGAGGCCGACGCGCTCCAGGAGGCGCTGCTGCCGGGCCGGGTCGAAGTGGATCACGGCCTCGGTCCAGGCGGTGCGCGCCGCGTCCCACAGCACGCGCGCGCGCGCCAGCCACGCGAGGTCGCCGAACAGCCGCTCGCCGGCGGTGCCGGCCAGCGCCCGCGGCAGGCTGCCGCTGCGCACCCGGTCGGGCGCGACCGCCGCGGTCGGGTCGACGCGCACCCAGCCGGCACCCGCGAGCCAGACCTCGTTCCAGGCGTGGGCGCTCGACTGGCGCACCAGCAGGTAGCCGCCATAGGCGTTGAACTCGCCGCCCTGGTAGCCGGCGACCACCCGCGCCGGGATCCCGGCGGCGCGCATCAGCACCGCGAAGGCCGAGGCGTAGTGCTCGCAGAAGCCCTGCCGCGTGCCGAACAGGAACTCGTCGACCGGCTCGGCGCCGAGCGGCGGCGGCTCGAGCGTGTACTCGAAGGCCTCGGTGCGAAAGCGCTCCAGCACGCGCCCGATGTAGTCGCGCTCGTCGCGGCTGTCGGCGCGCAGCGCGAGCGCGAGCGCGCGCGCGCGCGGCGCGCGTCCCTCCGGCAGCCGCAGGTCCCGCCGCTCGAGGTCGCGTGGCAGCGCGCCCGGCATCACCGCCGCCTCGGTGGCCGAGCGCAGCGAGTAGCTGAACGCCGTCGTCACCGGCACGCGCTCGCCGAGCCGCGGGTCGAACCGCACCAGCGTCGTCGCGCGGCCACGCAGCACGCTGTCGGCGGGCCACTGCACCACGGTGTCGAGGCCGGCGAGCCACTCGCGGCTGGTCGGCTCGAGCACGATGCGGTAGTCGTAGAGCGTGCCGCCGGCGACGATCTCCGGTGCGGCGAAGTCGGCGACGGTCGCGTAGCGGCGCCACTTGCGACCGTCGAAATCCTCGAGCGCCAGCACCCGCCAGTAGCGGCGCTCCGCCGGCGGCGGCGGGCCGGCGAACCAGGCGCGGAACGCGGGTTCGTCGGACAGGCCGAGCTGCGCCACGTCGCCGGGGCTCATCTCCTCGTCGATGCCGCTCAGGTGCCGCGGCGCGCTGCTCGGCAGCGCCCAGAAGCGGCCCTCGATGCGCGGCACGAACAGGAACAGCACGACCGCGAGCGGCAGCCCGAGCGCCAGCAGCCGCGCCGCGAGCCGGAACGGGCGCACCGCGGTGTTGGCCTCGACCGGCCGGTGCACGCGCGCCAGCGCCGCGGTCAGGAGCCAGGCGACCAGCAGCGCGTAGGCGAGGCGCACGAAGGACTGCTCGTACAGCAGCGCCGCGATGCACATGAAGTAGCCGATGAACACCAGTACCGCATGGTCGCGCGGCGCACGCGTCTCGGTGAGCTTGAGGCCGGCCATCAGCGCGAGCAGCGCCGTGCCGGCGTCGAGGCCGTTCAGCGTGCGGTAGCCGGCGAGCACGCCGATCGTCGCCGCGAGCGCGGCGAGCAGCCGCAGCGCGCGCGGCGGCAGCGCCCAGCCGCGCTGCTCGGCGGCGAGCCGCCACAGCATCGCGCCCGCGACCGCGGCGCTCACCCAGGCGGGGAGGTGCCCGAGGTGCGGCAGCAGCGACGCCGCCAGCGCGCCGCAGGTCGCGAGCAGACGGGCGAGGCCGGGCGCGACGCGGTTCATGCGCCCGCCGCGAGCTTGTAGATCGCGAGCTGCGCGAGGCAGCGGTTGCGGTGCGCGAGCCCGGTGCCGGGACCGGTCTCGCGCGCCTCGAGGCGCACGCCGTAGCGGTCGCCGCGCTCCTCGGCGTCCACGACCCAGCGCGCGAGGCGCGCGAGGCGCGCCTCGAGGTCGCGCCCCGGCGCGTCGGCGAGGTCGAGCACGACGGGCGCACGCGCGGCGCCGACGAACTGCTTGACGACCAGCTCGCCGCCGCGCGCCCAGGCCTTCCACGCGATGCGCCGCGGCGGGTCGCCGTCGCGAAACGCCCGCAGCCCCGCGAAGTCCTCCTCGCCGCGCGCGCGCCCGTCGTGCGCGGAGCCGGCCTCGATCGCCGGCGGCGGCCCCTCGCGGTCGCGCGGCGCCGGGCGCGGGTAGACGAGGCACTCGAGCTCCGGGTGCACCCAGGTCCAGGCGCGGAACAGGCCGAGCGGAAAGGTGGACTCGATCCGCAGGCGGCCGAGCGGCACGCGCCCGCGCCGCGTGGTCGGTGCCAGCACGCTGACCGTCGTCGCGCTCCCGGCGCCGACGCTGGCCGGCGGCGCGGCGCCGCCGGCCGCGCTCAGCACGAGATCGTTGCGCGCGTAGGCCGAGGAG
>DATKOP010000105.1:0-55245 GCA_035524595.1 Steroidobacteraceae bacterium
ACCAGAACGCGGCGAGCGCGCAGAAGCTCCTGGCGGCGGCGTGAGCGCGTCGCGGCGATCCACTGAGACCGACATCGATCGAGGCAACACGGCATGACTCCAGCACTGTGGGCGGCGAAGACCGGGCTCGATGCGCAGGACACGCGCATGGCCGTGATCTCGAACAACATCGCCAACGTCAACACGACCGGCTTCAAGCAGAGCCGCGGCGTGTTCCAGGACCTGATGTACCAGAACGTGCGCCAGGTGGGCTCGCAGAGCACCCAGGACACGCAGCTGCCGTCCGGCATGTACCTCGGCACGGGCGTCCGGGTCGTGGCGACCGAGAAGGTGTACACGCAGGGCAGCCTCACCAGCACCGGCAACTCGCTCGACGTCGCGATCCAGGGCAACGGCTTCTTCCAGGTGCTGATGCCCGACGGCACGCTCGCCTACACGCGCGACGGCACCTTCCAGCTCAACTCGCAGGGCCAGATGGTGACGAGCGCGGGCTACCAGCTGCAGCCGCCGATCACGGTGCCCTCGAACGCGACCTCGGTCACGATCGGCGCCGACGGCACGGTCGGGGCGATGGTGCCGGGCTCGACCGCGGCGACCACGATCGGCCAGGTCCAGCTCGCGAGCTTCATCAACACCGGCGGCCTCGAGCCGCGCGGCCAGAACCTCTTGACCGAGTCGGCCGCGAGCGGACCGCCGCAGATCGGCACGCCCGGCCTCAACGGCCTCGGCTCGCTGCTGCAGGGCAACCTCGAGGGCTCGAACGTCAACGTCGTCCAGGAGCTCGTCTCGATGATCGAGACGCAGCGCGCCTACGAGATGAACTCGAAGTCGATCGAGACGACCAACCAGATGCTCAACTACCTGACGACCAACCTGTGAGGCCGCGGTCATGACCCTCGCCAGCCGGATCTCGCGGGCGCTCGGCCCGCTCGCCGCGACGCTCGCGCTCGCCTCGCTCGCCGCCTGCAACGCGGGCTACATCAGGAACGCCAAGCTGCCGCCCGCGGCCGAGGGCGCGGCCTACCGCGCGGCCCAGGCCGTGGCGGCGCCCGGCAACGGCGCGATCTACCAGCCGGCGCAGGCGTTCGCCTACTTCGAGGACCCGCGCGGCCGGCGCGTCGGCGACGTCATCACGATCCGCCTCACGGAGGCCTTCAACGCCTCCAAGACCGCCAGCATGAAGACCCAGAAGGACAACGACACGACGCTGTCGGCGCCGATGTTCGCCGGCAAGGTGCCGCTGAACGGCGACACGACGCTCGGCGCGAAGCGCGCCTTCACCGGCAACGGCACCGCGACGCAGCAGAACGCGCTGACCGGCAGCATCACCGCGGTCGTCACCGAGGTGCTGCCGAACGGCAACCTCTTGATCTCGGGCGAGCGCGCGCTGCAGCTCAACCAGGGCGAGGAGTTCGTGCGCGTCCAGGGCGTGGTGCGCGTCGTCGACGTGCAGGCCGACAACTCGGTGACCTCGGACCGCATCGCCGACGCCCGCATCAGCTACAACGGCCAGGGCGTCATCGACGACGCCAACAAGCAGGGCTGGCTGGCGCGGTTCTTCGCCTCGCCGGTCACCCCGTTCTGAGGTGCCCATGAACGGCTTCTGGCATCGGATCGGTGCGCTCGCGCTCGGCCTCGCGGTGGCCGGCAGCGCGAGCGGCGGGGCGGCGGCGCAGCGCATCAAGGACCTCGCGACGGTGGAGGGCGTGCGCGCCAACCAGCTGATCGGCTACGGCCTGGTGGTCGGCCTCGACAGCTCGGGCGACCAGACCACGCAGACGCCGTTCACGACCCAGAGCCTCCTGAACTGGCTGAAGCAGATGGGCATCACGCTGCCGCCGGGCACCAACCCGCAGCTCAAGAACATCGCCGCGGTCGCGGTCAGCGCGGAGCTGCCGGCCTTCGTCCGGCCCGGCCAGACGATCAACGTGACGGTGAGCTCGATCGGCAACGCCAAGAGCCTGCGCGGCGGCTCGCTGCTGGTGACGCCGCTCCGTGGCGTCGACGGCCAGGTGTATGCGGTTGCGCAGGGCAACCTGGTCGTCAACGGCTTCGGCGCGCAGGCCAACGACGGCTCCAAGGTCACGGTCAACGTGCCGACTTCCGGCCGCGTGCCGAACGGCGCGACCGTCGAGCGGCCGGTGCCCTCGACGTTCGCGAGCAGCGACAGCCTGACGCTCAGCCTGCACAGCGCCGACTTCACGACCGCGACGCGGCTCGCCGCGCGGGTCAACCAGGAACTCGGCGGCGACGCCGCGACCGCGGTCGACGCCGCATCGGTGCGCGTGCGCGCGCCCGCCGACGTCAACCAGCGGGTCGCCTTCGTCTCGCTGCTCGAGAACCTCGAGTTCGACCCGGGCGAGGCCGCGGCGCGCGTGGTCATCAACTCGCGCACCGGCACGGTCGTCATCGGCGACCACGTGCGCGTGACGCCCGCCGCCGTGTCGCACGGCTCGCTGACGGTCACGATCAAGGAGGAGCAGCTGGTCAGCCAGCCGCTGCCGCTGTCGCGCGGCGGCACGACCGTGACGGTGCCGGACTCGACGATCGACGTGCAGCAGAAGGGCAGCCGCATGTTCCTGTTCGAGCCCGGCGTGACGCTCGACGAGATCGTGCGCGCGGTCAACCAGGTCGGGGCGGCGCCCGGCGACCTGGTCGCGATCCTCGAGGCGCTGCACGAGGCCGGCGCGCTGCACGCGCAGCTGATCGTGATCTAGGCCGCCATGACCACCAGCCTCCCGATCGCCACCGTCCCCGCCGCCGACGCCGCGGCCGAGGCCAGGAGCGTGCTCGACCTCAAGGGCCTCGACGCGCTCAGGACCGCGAGCGCCGAGACGCCCTACGATCCGAAGACGCTGCGCGCGGTCGCGCAGCAGTTCGAGTCGCTGTTCATCGGCATGATGCTGAAGTCGATGCGCGAGGCGAAGCTGGGCGACGGGCTGTTCGACAGCGACCAGAGCCGCTTCTACCAGGACATGTTCGACCAGCAGCTGTCGGTGTCGCTGTCCCAGGGCCGCGGGCTCGGCATCGCGGACCTGCTGGTGCGCAGCCTGTCGCCGCCGGGCGCGCCGGTGGCGATGCCGCCGGGCGCTTACGGCAGGAGCACGCGCCGGCCGACGGCGACCGCGACCTCGACCGCGACGGCGCCGTCGGCGGCGGCGATCCGGCCGGCCGAGGCGCCGGCGCCGGCGGCGGGGGACGCCGTCGGCGCGGCGCCGGCCGCGGACGGCGCGCTCGCGGGGACCCCCGAGGACTTCGTCGCGCTCGTGATGCCGGCCGCGAGCGCCGCCGGCAGCGCGCTCGGCGTCGACCCGCTCGCGCTCGTCGCGCAGGCGGCCCTCGAGAGCAACTGGGGCCGGCAGGTGCCGGCCGCGGCGGACGGCTCGAGCTACAACCTGTTCGGCATCAAGGCCGATCCCGCCTGGGTAGGCCGCCGCGTGCTCAAGGACTCGATCGAGTACGCGGGCGGCGTCGCCGAGCGGCGCCGCGAGGCGTTTCGGGCCTACGACTCGGTCGGGCAGGGCTTCGAGGACTACGTGACGTTCCTGTCCAGCCACGACCGCTACGCGACCGCACTGCAGCATGGCGCGGATCCGGAGCGGTTCGCAGCCGCGCTGCAGAGCGCAGGTTACGCCACAGATCCTGCATATTCGACGAAGATCGCAGCCGTTCTGCGTTCCAGCCAGTTCCGCAACGCCGTTGCGGCACTCAAGGAACCTGAGCGCGAGCCGATCTTCTAGCACACGGGGGATGCCCGTCGTGGCGGCGTCCGCCACGCAATCAGGCGAGGGCTCATGGCCGATATCATGAACACCGCCGTGTCGGGGCTGATCGCGTTCCAGCGCGCGCTCGCCGTGACCGGCAACAACATCGCCAACGCCAACACCGTCGGCTACAGCCGCCAGACCGCCAATCTCAGCGACCGGGTGCCGGACGCGACCGCCGGCGTCTACATCGGCAACGGCGTCGACGTCACCTCGGTGGGACGCGCCTATGACCAGTTCGCGGTGAACCAGCTGCGCGCCGGCAACGGCGTGCTCAGCCAGCAGACCGCCTTCCTCAACATCTCGAACCAGGTGGACAACCTGCTGAGCGGCTCCTCGAACGGGATCTCCGCCGGCATCACCTCGTTCTTCAACGCCTGGCAGACGCTCTCGGGCGACCCGACCTCGGCCAGCAACCGCGCGCAGATCCTGTCGCAGGCGCAGGGGCTCGCCGCCTCGATCAGCCAGGCCGCCGCGCAGCTCGACACCCTGCAGGGCAACATCAACACCCAGATCACCGCGACCGTCGGCAGCATCAACAGCCTCGCGGCCTCGATCGCCAAGCTCAACGACCAGATCTCGACCGCCACCGCCCAGTCCGGCGGCCAGCAGCCGAACGACCTGCTCGACCAGCGCGACCAGCTGATCACGCAGCTGAGCTCGCTGGTCACCGTCAAGAGCAACACCGAGCAGGACGGGGCGGTCGACCTCTTCGTCGGCAACGGCCAGGCGCTCGTGGTCCGCGGCCAGTCGACCGCGCTCGGCACGGCGCCGAGCGGCTACGACTCGAGCCAGCTGGACGTCGTCTACGGCAAGGGTGCCGGCCAGCAGAGCATCACCACGTCGCTGAGCGGCGGCACGCTGGGGGGCCTCCTGCAGGCCACCTCGCAGATGATCGACCCGGCGCTCAACGGCCTCGGCCAGATCGCGACCGCGATCGCCCAGCAGGTCAACGCGCAGCAGCAGGTGGGCCTCGACCAGAACGGGCAGCTCGGCCAGCAGCTGTTCAGCGTCGGACTGCCGCAGGTCTTTGCGGACGCGGGCAACGCGGGCGCAGCGACCCTGGCCGCGACCGCCGTCAATGCCGGCGCGCTGACCACCAACGACTACCTGTTGCGCTACCAGGGCGGCAGCTGGACGGCGACGATCGCGAGCAGCGGCCAGCCGGCGACCGTCACCGGCCTCGGCACCGCGGCGAGCCCGCTCGTGGTCGGCGGCGTGAGCCTGGTGCTCGGCGGCGCGGCGCCCGCCAACGGCGACACGTTCCTGGTCAAGCCGACCGCCGAGGCGGCGCGCACGCTCGCGACCACCTTCAGCGATCCGCGCCTGGTCGCGGCCGCGGCGCCGGTGCAGTCGGCGGCGGCGCTCGGCAACGTCGGCAACGCGACCATCGGCGCGGCCGCGGTGCAGACGGCGGTGCCGGTGTCGGCGACGCCGCTGCCGCTCAACCCCGCGCTGCTGACGCCGGCGAGCATCGTCTTCCAGAACCCGCCGACCAGCTACACGATCAACGGCGGCGCGCCGCAGGCCTACGCCTCCGGCCAGCCGATCTCGGCCAACGGCTGGACGGTGACCATCACCGGCGCGCCGGCGGCCGGCGACACGTTCTCGGTGGGCCCGAACGCGAGCGGCAGCGGCGACAACAGCAATGCGCTCGCGATGGCGCAGCTGCAGAACCAGGGCGTGCTGGTCGGCGGCACGATCGGCATCTCGGCGGGCTACTCGAGCCTCGTCGGCGTCGTCGGCACGGTGACGCAGCAGGCGACCGTCGCGCAGTCCGCGCAGCAGGCGGTCGTCAACCAGGCGCAGCAGCAGGTGTCGAGCGTCTCGGGCGTCAACCTCGACGAGGAGGCGGCCAACATGCTGCGCTGGCAGCAGGCCTACGCCGCCGCGGCCAAGGTGGTCACGACCGCCGACAGCATGTTCCAGACGCTCCTGACCGCGATCCACGGGTAACGCGCATGCGCATCTCGACCAACTACATCAGCCAGGCCTTCGTCAACGCGCTCGAGCAGCAGCAGACGAACCTCGCCTCGACCCAGCAGCAGATCTCGACCGGCCTCAGGTTCACGCAGGCCGCGCAGGACCCGTCCGGCGCCAGCCAGTCGCTCGGCATCCAGGCGACCATCGACCAGCTCGGCCAGTACGCGACCAACTCGAACCTGGCGCAGAGCCGCCTCTCGATCGAGGACAGCACGCTGACCGCGGTCACGAACCTGCTGCAGTCGGTGCGCAGCCTCGCGCTCGAGGGCGCCAACGCGACCCAGACGCCGGAGACGCGCGCCTCGATCGCGACCAACATCCAGCAGCAGATCTCGGGGCTGCTGCAGCTCGCCAACACCCAGGACGGCAGCGGCCAGTACATCTTCGCCGGCACCGCCACCGGCACGGTGCCGTTCAGCCAGTCGGGCGGCGCGTTCAGCTACGCCGGCAACCAGACGCAGCGGCAGATCCAGATCGGCACCAGCCGCCAGATCGCGGACGGCGACAGCGGCGCGCAGCTGTTCCAGCAGATCCGCAACGGCAACGGCAGCTTCGTCGTCACCGCCGGCGCCGCCAACCAGGGCTCGGCCATCGTCGGCTCGAACACGGTCACCGATCCGACCGCCTGGGCGGCCGGCAAGCCGCCGTACACGCTGACCTTCACGAGCCCGACCACCTACACCGTCACCGACTCCGGCACGCCGCCGACCACCAGCGCGCCGGCGACCTATACCGACGGCCAGTCGATCAACTTCAACGGCGCCGAGCTGCAGGTCAGCGGCACGCCGGTGGCCGGCGACACGCTCGCGATCGCGCCGAGCGCGAACCAGGACATGTTCTCGACGCTGCAGAGCCTGGTGACGGCGCTCAAGGGGGCGCAGTCGGGCAGCACCGGCCAGGCGGCGCTCGCCAACAGCATCAACCGCTCGATCGAGGCCATCGACCAGAGCCTGACCAACGTCTCCAACGTGCAGTCGAGCGTCGGCGCGCGCCTGAACGCGATCACGACGCAGAGCAACACCAACTCCGACGTCACGCTGCAGCTGAAGTCGACGCTGTCGACGCTGCGCGACACCGACTACGCCCAGGCGATCACGGCGCTGAACCAGCAGCTGACCGGGCTGCAGGCCGCGCAGGCCAGCTACGTGAAGCTGCAGAACCTCTCGCTGTTCAACTACATCCAGTAGGCGAGCGCCCAGCCCGCCGCGGGCACGGCGAGGGCCAGCGCCGCCGCGAGCCGCTGCGGCCGGCGCGCGAAGGGCGGCGGCCAGCGCCGCAGCGGCAGCGCGAACGCCGCGCCGAAGCCGAAGCCGAGCGCGTGGGCGGCGACGTCGGTGTGCGCATCGCCCGTGCCGAGCAGCGCCAAGAGCACGAGCGCCGCGACCACGCTCGCGCCAGCGAAGCCGACGCGCGTGCGCCGGGTCGCCGCCGGCCAGCGATGCACCGCGAGCGCGCCCAGCGCCGCGAACACCGCGGTGGAGGCGCCGAGCGAGCTGCGGCCGGCCGGCATGGTCAGGCCGTTGACGAGGTTGGCCGCGACCGCGGCGGCGAGGATCAGCAGCCAGCCGCAGCCGGCGCCGTAGACGCGCGCGGCGAGCCCGCCGAACAGCGCGCCGAAGCCGACGTTGGAGGCGAGGTGCGCGAGGTCGGCATGCAGCGTCAGCGCCGTGACCGCGCGCCACAGCTCGCCGGATCGGAGCCGCGCGCCGTCGAGGACCCCGGCCGCGAACCAGTCCTGCCCGAGCCAGCCGCGCGAGCCCGCGACCGCGACCGCGAACAGCACGAGCGCGTAGCCGGCCGCCGCGGCCGCGCCGCCCGGGTGCAGGCGCGGCGGCAGCGCCCGCGGCCGCGGCCGGTTCTCGAGCGCGTAGCGGGCGAGCTCGGCCAGGGCGCGCGGCCGGTCGGGCGCCGCGACCAAGAGCGCGAAGCTGCCGTGCTCGGCGCTCATCAGCGCCGGCACGCCGACCGCGAGCAGCACGAGCGCCCGCTCGTCGCAGTCCCGGGGGCTCGGCGAGCGGAAGACCTCGATCCAGTCGCTGTCGGCGTCCACGCCGGGTCCACTGTGGCGGCCCCGAGGCCCGACTTCAACCGTCGCGCCCGCCGGCCGGCCCCCGGGCCGCCGGCCCGCCGCCGCGGCCGGCTAAAGAACGCGCGCCACCGCCCGATACAGGGAAGAGGCCAGCCCGCGCCCTGCGGCGCGCGCCCCTACCACCGCGCGCGCCGCCGCCACCGTGAACCAGCTCCCAGATCGAGCGCACCGCGGGGCCCGAATTAAAGATCGCCGCGTCACTACCGATAAATCGTCCGAGTCGATATTGCGGCCCGCGCGGCGGGCCTAGGGACCAACACCCGGACCCACGGAATACGCCTACGGCCGGACCGTCACCAGGAGCCAACACATGTCACTTGTCATCAATACCAACGTCGCCTCGCTGACTGCTCAGAAGAACCTGACCAACGCGGGCCTGTCTCTCAACACCTCGCTGCAGCGCCTGTCCTCGGGCCTGCGCATCAACAGCGCGGCCGACGACGCCGCGGGCCTCGCGATCTCGGATCGGTTCACGACCCAGATCAACGGCCTCAACCAGGCCTCGCAGAACGCGAACGACGGCATCTCGCTGTCGCAGACCGCCGGCGGCGCCCTCCAGGAAGTGACCAACAACCTGCAGCGCATCCGTCAGCTGGCCGTGCAGGCCGCGAACTCGACCAACAGCGCCTCGGACCGCCAGGCCCTGAACCAGGAAGTGCAGCAGCGCATCGCGGAAATCAACCGCATCGCGACGCAGACCTCGTTCAACAACCAGAACGTGCTCGACGGCAGCTTCGGCAACGCGACCTTCCAGGTCGGCGCGAACGTCGGCCAGACGATCAGCATCGGCCTCAACACCAGCGTCAAGACGGGCTCCATCGGCGCCTTCGTCTCGCAGGCTGGCGGCGCGACGCAGACCGTGACCGCGAGCGCGGCGGCCCTGACCAGCGGCACCTACACGCTGAACGCGACGACCTACGCCGGCGTGCAGAACGCGACGGTGACCGGCGCCACGAACACCGTGTTCGACGGCTCCAACACCTACCAGATCAACGGCACGACGCTGCAGGCCTCCTCGGCCTACGCCAACGCCTCGGTCGCCGGCCAGACCTCCGACAGCGCCTACGCCAAGGCCGCCGCGATCAACGCCTCGGGCGTCGCCGGCGTCACGGCGAGCGCCAACACCTCGCTGACCTTCGCCTCGTCGGTCGCGCTGGGTGCCGGCAACTTCCTGAAGATCACGCAGGACGCGGCCGGTGGTGCCAACCAGGACTACCAGCTGAAGATCAACGGCGTCGTCGCCTTCGACTCCGGCTCGGTTACGGGCGCCTCGACGACCATCACGGTCGCCGCCGCGGTCGCGCAGATCAACGGCGTCAGCTCGCAGACCGGCGTGGTCGCCGGCACCGACGTCAACGGCAGCCTGACGCTGACCGCCGAGGACGGCCGCAACGTCAACGTGACGGAGACCTACAGCGGCACGAACGGCACCGGCGGCACGACCAGCGCGGTCACCTCGGTGTTCTCGGGCGTCGCCGGCGCGGCCGCCGACACGGCGATCGCGGGCACGAAGTCGATCAGCTACTCGGGGCAGGTGAACCTGGCCTCGTCCAGCAACATCACGCTGTCGGCCGGTGCGGAATCCTCGCTCGGCTTCGCGACCACGGGCCTGACCACGAGCTCGAGCCTCGCGGCGCAGAACGTGCTCACGGTGGCGGGTGCCAACAGCACGATCAACTCGGTCGACTCGGCGCTGACGGCGGTGGACAGCCTCGCCGGCACCTTCGGCGCGATCCAGAACCGCTTCCAGTCGACGATCAACAGCCTGAGCGCGGCCACCACGAACCTGAGCGCGGCGCGCAGCCGGATTCAGGACGCGGACTTCGCCGCCGAGACCTCGAACCTGACCCGCGCGCAGATCCTGCAGCAGGCCGGCACGTCGATTCTCGCCCAGGCGAATGCGGTCCCGCAGGGCGTGCTGAAGCTCCTGCAGTAATCGCGACGACCAGAGAGTTCGGCTTCAAGAGGAGGCCGTAGAGTTAGATTGAGCCACGAGGCGGGTGACCCCGCCTCAGCACGGAACCCGGGCACGGATGGCCCGGGGCGCTGAGGCGGATCGTCACGCTGCCGACCCTGTCGATGGACAAGGGGCTGGGATATGGCAAGCGGAGTGTCCAACATCAGTTTCGGAGTGCCGGTCGTGGCGACGCCCACGGCCGGCCCGTCGCCGTCTGACGGCGTGCCGGGGCTGCCGGTGCACGCGGTCGACCCGGTGCCGCCGGTGCCGGCGGTCGGCCAGGGCGGCAATCCGTCGCCGCCGGCCGGCGAGATCCTGCCGGCACACGCCGCCGCGGCCCAGGGCGGCATCATCGCGCTGCAGGCGGCGGTGGACGGCGTCAACCGTTTCCTGCGCGACAGCCAGCGCCAGATCGTGTTTCAGGTGGACCTCAAGAGCGGCCAGGAGGTCGTGACGATCGTGAACCCGGCGACCGGCGAGGTCATCCGGCAGATTCCCTCCGCCCAGGTGCTGGCGGCGGCGTCGAACCTGCAGCAGGCCGGCATGCCGATGGCGGGATTGTTCGTCGACGAGCGCGCCTGAGGGCTGCGACCGTCGCGCCGCGGCTGGTACGGATCTTGCTTAGGTTCTAGGCGCACAGCGAGAGGCCAACGATGAGCAGCATCCTCCCCAGCAGCCTGACCTCAGGCAGCAGCAGTTCCGGCACGTCGTCGGGGACGACGCCGTCGTCCGGCGGGGTGGTGACCAGCACCGGCGCCCAGGGCGTCGTGACCTCCACCGGCCTCGGCTCGGGGCTCGACATCAACAGCATCGTGACCCAGCTGGTGGCCGCCGAGGGGGCAGGCCCCTCGCAGCTGCTCGCCTCGCAGAGCAACGCGATCCAGACCAAGCTGTCGGCCTACGGCCAGCTGCAGTCGGCGGTCGCCGCGCTGCAGGGCTCGCTGACGACGCTCGCCACCACCGCCCAGTTCAAGACCAACGGCGCCACGGTCGGCGACAACACGGTCGCCTCGGCGAGCGCCGACGGCACGGCGGTCGCGGGCAGCTACAGCCTCGAGGTCGACCAGCTCGCCACCGGCGCGCAGCTGACCTCGACGCCCTTCGCCGCCGCCTCGACCGCGGTCGGCACCGGCACGCTGACCATCAAGGTCGGCGCGGCCGCGATCCCGATCACGATCGATTCGACCAACAACACGCTCGCCGGCATCGCGAGCGCGATCAACACGGCCGGCGCCGCCCATGGCGTGAGCGCGTCGCTCCTGACCGCCACCGACGGCGTGCGCCTGGTGCTGTCGAGCGCGACCACCGGCGCCGCCAACGCCGTGACCGTGACCTCGAGCGGCGGCGACGGCGGGCTCGCGGCGCTCGCCTACGACCCGGCCAACTCGAACACCAAGCTGACGCTGACGCAGGCGGCGCAGGACGCCCAGATCAAGCTGAACGGCTTCGCCTACAACAGCGCCAGCAACAACGTCAGCGGGGCGCTGACCGGCGTCACGATCAGCCTCAAGGCCAAGACCGCGAACGGCGCCACGACGCCGCTGACGATCGCGGTCGACCAGTCGAGCGCGCAGCAGGCGGTGCAGAGCTTCGTCAGCAGCTACAACACCTACGCCGCGGCGGTCGCGCAGCTGTCGAGCTACGACGCCGCGACCAGCAGCGCGGGCCCGCTGCTCGGCGACGGCCTGCTGAACAGCCTCGTCAGCCAGGTGAATCGCGCCATCGACACCTCGGTCGGCTCGCTGAAGGGCGGGCCGTTCACTACGCTCGCCGAGATCGGCATCACCGCCAACGTCGACGGCACGCTCGGCGTCGACTCGAGCAAGCTGAGCGCGGCGTTCTCGAACAACTACGCCGCCGTCACCCAGCTGTTCGCGGGCAGCGACGGCGTCGGCGTGCAGCTCAACAACCTGCTGAACGAGTACACGCAGCCGTCGACCGGCGTGTTCGCGGAGCAGACCACCAACCTGCAGTCCAGCCTGAGCAGCATCGCGACGCAGAAGACGGCGCTCAACCAGCGCCTCGCGACGCTGCAGACGACGCTGTTCGCCCAGTACAACGCGATGGACCAGCTGGTCGCGCAGCTCAAGAGCACCGGCACGACCGTGAACCAGGAGCTGTCGTCGATCTATTATCCGGGCAAGGCCTCCACGGCCGTGCCGTGACCCCCGCAGCGAACGGAGTCGAAGCCGCATGAGTCTCGAGACCCAACACGCCCTCAGGCACTACCAGACGGTCGGCGCGCACACCCAGGTGGCGGCGGCGGATCCCTACAAGCTCGTGCAGCTGATGCTCGCCAACGTCGTCGAGCGCCTGGCCGCAGCCCGCGGCCACATGGAACGCCGCGAGACCGCCCGCAAGGGCGAGCAGATCTCGAAGGCGATCCGCGTCATCAACGCCCTCGACTCGAGCCTGAACATGGAGCTCGGCGGCGAGATCGCCGCCAACCTGCGCAGCCTGTACGAGTACATCGTGCTGCGCCTCGCCAAGGCCAACGCCGACGACGACCTCGCGATGCTCGACGAGGTCGCGGGCCTCGTGCGCACGATCAAGGACGGCTGGGACGGCATCGCCGGCGCGCCGCGCCCCGGGGCGCCCGCGGCCACCGCGGCGCCGGCGCCGTGAGCGCGGCGGGCCGCGAGCTGAGCCCGACCCGCGTCGGCGAGTTCGGCCAGCTGCTGCGCCTCACCGAGCGGCTCAAGGGCCACCTCGAGCGCGGCGAGTGGGGCGCGGCGGCCGAGCTCGAGCTCGAGCGGCGCGGCCTGGTCGAGCGCGTGTTCGAGCGGCCGCCGGCCGCCGCCGAGCTGCCGGTGCTGACCGCGACGCTGCGCGAGGTGGTGCGCCTCAACGACGAGCTCATCGGGCTCGCCGAGCACCGCCGGCGCGCGATCGCGCGCGAGCTCGACCTGCTGAGCGTGGGCCGCGAAGCGAGCCGCGCCTACGGCGACGTGGGTCGCAGCGCGGCCGGCCCGCGGCCGTGACCGCGCGCTTCGACGGCCTCGGCTACACCGACGCGCTACCGCTCGGCTTCGAGCGCCTCGAGCGGCTGCCGGAGGGGCCGGCGCTGGCGGGCATCATCCTCGAGAACCAGCAGGTGCTGGTCGCGGACGCCTCGCTCGACGAGCAGCGGCCGCACCAGGAGAAGAAGTCCGACGACGAGCCCGAGCTCGCCGAGGACCTGCAGCGCCTCGAGTTCAAGGTCAACGTGCTGATCCAGCTGGTGGCGCGCCTGCTCAACCGCGGCGCCAGCCTGCCGCCGGTGCGCCACCTGCGCTTCCACGCGCAGGGCCTCGAGTGGCGCCTCGACGACGAGGAGGTGCAGCCCGGCGTCGGGCTCGTGCATCTGCACGTCAGCCGCTATTTTCCGCAGCCGCTCGTGCTGCCGGGACGGATCCTCGGCGCTCACGACGACGACGAGGGCCGCTGGGCGCGCTTCGCCTTCGAGGGACTGTCGCCGGCGGTCGTCGACCTCATCGAGCGGATGATCTTCCGCCATCACCGGCGCCTCGTCGCCGGCACGCGCACGAACGTGCGCGGCTGAAGCAGGGCTCCTGCGGGATTTTGACGGCAGCCCGCTCAGGGTCGCATGCAAGCGCCGTTCAGGGGTTCCCCCAATCCCATAACGGGGGCATGGCTTATATCGACGCGCGGCCGCAATTCCGTAGGATCGGTCCCGAGGCTGAGACAGCCAAGCTGTTTCAGGTGCTTACGAAAAGAACCTAAAGCGCGACTGCACTGAACGCAGGCGCAGGGCGAGCCCGCCGAAGGGGAACCGCAGGGTGGCGGAGAAGAAGGTGCTGGTCATCGAGCCGTCGGCGGCTCGGGCACTCGAGTGGCAGGCGGCGCTGCACTTCCTCGACCGTGAAGCGGAGACCGTCGCGTGCGTCGCGGACGTGGACTGGCCGTCGCCGGAGGCGCTCCGCTGGACCGCGGTGCTGATCGGCGACGGCGTCGCGAGCGGCGAGCTGCGCGCCGTGGCCGGCCGCTCGACCGCCTACTCGGCGCCGCTGCCGCTGCTCGTTCCCGACTCGCTCGCGGCGAGCGCGGCGCTCGGCAGTGCGGCCTGCGTGCGGCTGCCCTGCCCGGCGCGCTACCGCGATCTCGCCCGCGCGCTCAGCGAGGCCGAGGCCCTCGCGGCGCGCCCCTACGACGTGCCGCCGCTCCTGTCGACCTTCCGTCCGAGCGGCTCGTCCGCGGCGATCCGCGCGGTGCACCGCCTGGTCGAGCAGGTGGCGCCCTACGACACCAACGTGCTCGTGCTCGGCGAGTCCGGGACCGGCAAGGAAATGGTCGCGCGGCACGTGCACGAGCTCTCGCCGCGGTCGGCGAAGCCGTTCGTGCCGGTCAACTGCGGCGCGATCCCGGCGGACCTGCTCGAGAGCGAGCTGTTCGGCCACGAGAAGGGCGCCTTCACCGGCGCCGTCAGCGCCCGCACCGGGCGCTTCGAGCTGGCGGCCGGCGGCACGCTGTTCCTCGACGAGATCGGCGACATGAGCCTGCACATGCAGGTCAAGCTGCTGCGGGTGCTGCAGGAGCGCACCTTCGAGCGGGTCGGCGGCAGCCGCACGCTGCGGGCCGACGTGCGCATCATCGCCGCGACCCATCGCGACCTCGAGGCGGCCATCGCGGCGGGGAACTTTCGCGAGGACCTCTACTACCGGCTGAACGTGTTCCCGATCCAGATGCCGCGCGTCGCCGACCGCGTCGAGGACCTGCCGGCGCTGATCGAGCAGCTGCTGTCGCGGATCGAGCGCCTGACCGGCACGCGCATCGAGCTCAGCGACGCCGCGCACGGTGCGCTCGCCGCCTACGGCTGGCCCGGCAACGTCCGCGAGCTCGCGAACCTGCTCGAGCGGCTCGTGATCCTGAACCGCGGCGGCCGCGTCGAGCTCATGGACCTGCCGGAGCGCTACCGGCGCGGCGCCGCCGTCGCCGCCGCCGTCGACCGGCTGCCCGCGGCGCCGGCACAGGCGCTGCCCGACGAGGGCTTCGATCTCAAGGACCACCTGACGCAGCTCGAGCAGCGCTTCATCCGCGAGGCGCTGGCGCGCGCCGACGGCACGATCGCGGGTGCCGCGCGGCTGCTTGGCATGCAGCGCACGACGCTGGTCGAGAAGCTCAAGAAGTACCGGCTCGCCGCCGCGGATGTCGCCTGAGCGGCGCCGAGATCCCGACGCCCGCCGCCACCGCCGCGATCGGACGGCCGTCGGGAAATTGACGTCGCGGCTGCCGAGCCGAGCTAACACGCTGATTCTACAGGCCAGCCCAGTCCGGCATGGAACTTGCTCTGTTCTGGCCCGGGTTGGTGTCTCCGGGATTCCACGATGGCAGCCGCACTCGCATCGCAAGAGCTCACGCAGGCGTTCCAGACGTTCACGGAGCTGTCCGGCGCGCTCGAGCAGTCGTACCGCGACCTCGAGGCCCAGGTCGCGCGACTGAACGGCGAGCTCGCCGAGGCGCGGCTCGAGCGCGTGCGCCAGGAGCGGCTCGCGACCCTCGGTGAGATGGCGGCGCGGCTCGCGCACGACGTGCGCACGCCGCTCGCGGCGGCACTGCTGTACGCCTCGCGCCTCGGCCTCGACGGCGTCAGCGAGTCGGATCGCCGCGACATCGCCGCCAAGATCGTCGGCCGCCTCAAGCACCTCGAGCGCCTGGTCGCCGACATGCTGGCCTTCGCGCGCGGCAGCGGCGTGCGGCTCGGCCGCTGCGACGTCGGCGCCCTGCTCGAAGGCACGGCGCAGAGCCTCGCCTCCCGTCTCGGACCGCGCGCGCGACTCACGATCCGCACGCTGGCACCGGGCCTCGCGGTGCGCGGCAACGCCGAGGCGCTGGTCGGCGCGCTCGTCAACCTCGCCGACAACGCCCTCGACGCGGTCGGCGACCGCGACGCGTACGTCGAGATCGAGGCGCGCGCCGTCGACGGCCACGCGCTGATCCGCGTCCGCGACAACGGTCCGGGCGTGCCGGCGGAGCACCGCGCCAGGATCTTCGAGCCGTTCTTCACGACGCGCTCGTCCGGCACCGGCCTCGGGCTCGCGGTGGTCAAGTCCGTGGCGCTCGCGCACGGCGGCTCGGTGCGGATCGAGGACTCGTCCGCGGGCGCCTGCTTCGCGCTCGAGCTGCCCGCCCTCGGAGCCGACGCATGAACGCGGTCGCCAGGCCCCTGGCCGACGGATCCCTGACGCCGGCCGCCGGCCGGCACGTGCTGGTCGCCGAGGACGACGCGGCGCTGCGCGATGCGCTGGTCGACACGCTGCGCTTCGCGGGCTGCCGCGTCACCGCGGTCGCGGACGGCGCCGCGGCGCTCGCGGCGCTCGAGACGGAGCGACCGGGCCTCGTGCTCAGCGACGTGCAGATGGCGCCGACCGACGGCTACGAGCTGCTGCTGCGCGTGCGGTCGCGCTGGCCGGAGATCCCGGTGGTGCTGATAACCGCCTACGGCAGCATCGAACGCGCGGTCGCCGCGATGCGCGACGGGGCCGCCGACTACCTGGTCAAGCCGTTCGACGCGGATGCGCTGATCGGGCTGGTCGCGCGGCTCGGCCGGGTCGCGGAGCCCGCCGACGACGCGGACGCGCCGGTGGCCGCCGACCCGCGCTCGCTCGAGACGCTGGCGCTCGCGCGCCGCATCGCGCGCACCGACGTCACGGTGCTGATCACCGGCGAGAGCGGCACCGGCAAGGAGGTGTTCGCGCGCTACCTGCACGCGCAGTCGACACGCCGCGCCGGCCCGTTCACCGCCATCAACTGCGCCGCGATCCCCGAGACGATGCTGGAGGCCGTTCTGTTCGGCCACGAGAAGGGCGCGTTCACCGGTGCGAGCACCGCGCACACCGGCAAGTTCGAGCAGGCGCAGGGCGGCACGCTGCTGCTCGACGAGATTTCGGAGATGGGCCTGTCGCTGCAGGCCAAGCTGCTGCGCGTGCTGCAGGAGCGCGAGGTCGAGCGCATCGGCGGCACGCGCGCCATCAAGCTCGACGTGCGCGTGATCGCGACCAGCAACCGGCAGCTGGGCGCCGAGGTGGCGGCCGGCCGGTTCCGCGAGGACCTCTACTACCGCCTCAACGTCATGCCGCTCAGGCTCGCGCCGCTGCGCGACCGGCCGCGCGACGTGCTGCCGCTCGCCGAGCGGGTGCTGGCGCGGCTCGCGACCCCCGGGCAGGCGCCGCTGGCGCTGTCGGCGGCCGCGGCCGAGCGGCTCGCCGGCCACGGCTGGCCCGGCAACGTCCGCGAGCTCGACAACGTCATGCAGCGCGCGGCCGTGCTGGCCGGCAGCTCGACGCTGACGCCGGCCGAGATCGTGTTCGAGTCCGAGGCGGCGGCCACGGCGCCGCCCGCGGCGCAGGCGGCGCCGCCGGCGACCCCGGCCGCGGGCGCGCCGCTCGAGGACGGCCTCAAGGACCGCGAGCGCGACCTGATCATCGCCGCGCTCGAGGCCACCGACGGCAGCCGCAAGCGCGCCGCCGAGCGCCTCGGCATCAGTGCCCGGACCCTGCGCTACAAACTTGCCCAGCTGCGCGCCGCCGGCGTGGCGCTGCCCTGACCGACGAGGACGCGATGGCCGCAATCGACACCACCCGCCTGCTGATGGAACTGCGCTCAATGGCCGCCGAGGCGCAGCGCGCGCCGGCGGTCGCTGCCGGGCCCGGCGCCGCCGGCGGCGCGAGGCCGGCCGACTTCGGCAGCGTGCTGAAGGCCTCGATCGGCGAGGTCAACAGCCTGCAGCAGAGCGCCAGCGCGCTCGCGAGCGCCTTCGAGCAGGGCACGCCCGGCGTCGACATCTCGCGCGTCATGGTCGAGGCGCAGAAGGCGAGCCTCGCGTTCCGGGCGATGAGCGAGGTGCGCAACCGCCTCGTCAGCGCCTACCAAGAAGTCATGAATATGCCGATCTAGCGATCGGCACGAACGGATGGAGTAACGAATGGCCGAAGCGACCGCATCACGCAGCGTGTTCGAGTTGCCGGGACTGCGGCAACTGTTCCTGCTGGTTGGCCTCGCCGCTGCGATCGCCGCGGGGCTGTGGCTCGTGTTCTGGTCGCAGGGCCCGAACTTCGCGACGCTCTACAGCCAGCTGTCGGAGCGCGAGACCGCGCAGGTGGTCGACGCGCTGCAGGCGGCCGGCATCCCGCACAAGCTCGACGGGCCGAGCGGCACGGTGCGCGTGCCCGAGCCGCAGCTGCGCGAGGCGCGCATGCGGCTCGCCGCGCAGGGGCTGCCGCAGTCCGACGCGCTCGGGGTCGAGATGATCCAGAAGGACAACGGCTTCGGCACCAGTCAGTTCATGGAGACCGCGCGCTACCAGCTCGCGATCGAGACCGAGCTGGCGCGCACGATCGTCAAGGTGCAGGGCGTGCAGGGCGCGCGCGTGCACCTCGCGCTGCCGCACCAGTCGGCGTTCGTGCGCGACAAGCGCCACGCGACCGCCTCGGTGATGCTGCAGCTCTATCCCGGCCGGCGCCTCGAGCCCGGCCAGGTCACGGCGATCGCGCACCTGGTCGCCTCCTCGGTGCCGGACCTCGAGACCCACGACATCACCGTCGTCGACCAGAACGGCACGCTGCTGTCGTCGCCCGACGGCAACGATGCGCTGGCGATCTCCGCCAAGCAGCTCGAGTACACGAAGAGCGTCGAGGACGGCTACACGCGCCGGATCGAGCAGCTGCTGACGCCGCTGGTCGGCGCCGGACGGGTGCGCGCCGGCGTCACCGCGGACATCGACTACACGGTCACCGAGCAGTCCAGCGAGAACTACGACCCGCAGAAGCAGGTCGTGCGCAGCGAGCAGACGGCCAACGAGCAGCGCATGGCCGGCGACATCGCGATGGGCATCCCGGGCGCGCTCAGCAACCAGCCGCCGCAGACCACGCCGGCGCCGCCGGCCGCCAAGCAGCAGCCGGCGCCGGCCCCGCCGCAGCCGGTCGCGACCAACAACCGCGCGACGCGCAACTTCGAGATCGACCGCACCGTCAGCCACGTCCTGCAGCCCACCGGCACCGTCCGGCGGCTGTCGGTGGCCGTCATCGTCGACAACAAGCAGGTGGTCGGCGCCGACGGCAAGGCCGCCAGCGAGCCGCTGACCGACAAGGAGATCGAGCGCTACACGAACCTCGTCCGCGAGGCCGTCGGCTTCGACGAGAAGCGCGGCGACCGGGTCGAGGTCATCAACGCCTCGTTCTCGAACGGCGCCGCCGGCGGCGAGACCGTCGCCGAGGAGCCGTGGTACGCAAACCCGCTGTTCAAGCAGCTCGCGCGCCAGGGCGTCGCGGTGCTCGCGGTCGCCGTGCTCGCGCTGGTCGTGCTGCGACCGATCATGAAGACGCTGCTGGCGCCGCCGCGCGGCGCGCTGGCGCGGCTCGAGGGCGGCGCGCCGGGCGACCTGGCGCGCGACAAGGTCACGCTCTCCGGCGGCGCCGCCGGCCAGCCGCAGGGGCTGCCGAACTATGAGCAGCACGTCGCAGCGGCGCGCAGCGTCATCACGCAGGATCCGAAGCGTGCGGCGCAGGTGGTCAAGGAGTGGGTGACGGCCGATGGCTGAACGGGGCTCCGAGCTGAGCGGGGCGGAACGCGCCGCGGTGCTGCTGATGTCGCTCGGCGAGCAGGACGCCGCCGCGATCCTCAAGCACATGGACCCGCGCGACGTCGAGGCGGTGGGGCTCGCGATGGCGGCGCTGCCCTCCGTCAGCAAGGACCGCGCCGAGACGGTCGTCCAGGCGTTCCTGCAGAAGCTCGACTCCGGCGACTCCTTCGCCGTCGACAAGCCCGAGTTCGTCAAGAAGGTCATGGCCGCGTCGTTCGGCAAGCAGCGCGGCGAACTGATGGTGGACCGCATCCTGTCGGGCGGCAGCGGCGGCGCCGGCATCGACGCGCTCAAGTGGATGGACCCGCGCGCCGTCGCGCAGCTGGTGGCCGACGAGCACCCGCAGGTGATCGCGAGCCTCTTGGCGCAGCTCGACGGCAAGCTGTCGGCCAAGATCGTGCCGCTGTTGCCCGAGAAGCAGCGCGCCGACGTGCTGATCCGCATCGCGACGCTCGAGGAGCTGCCGCAGTCGGCGCTGCAGGAGCTCGACCAGATCGTCGGCAAGCGCGCCGCCAGCGGCGCGCAGGTCACCTCGCGGCGCATCGGCGGCACCCGCACCGTCGCCGACATCATCAACGCGATGGACCGCGACACCAGCAACAGCGTGCTCGGCACCATCGAGTCCGAGAACTCCGAGCTGCACACCAAGATCAAGGAGCTCTTGTTCGTGTTCGACGACCTCGCCGACATCGACAACAAGGGCATCCAGGCGGTGCTGCGCGAGGTCTCGAGCGACGTGCTGTCGGTGGCGCTGCGCGGCGCGGACCCGGTGGTCGCCGACAAGATCTACGGCAACATGTCGAAGCGCGCCGCGGAGATCCTGCGCGAGGACATGGAGGCGCGCGGGCCGGTCAAGCTGACCGAGGTCGAGGCCGCGCAGCGCGAGATCGTCGCGGTCGCCCAGAAGCTGGCCGAGGAGGGCACCATCATCCTCGGCAGCACCGCCAGCGAGTATGTCTAGGATCATCCCGGCCGCCGAGGTCGGCGCCGTCGCCACCTGGGGACCGCCGCGGGTGGAGGGCGCGGGCCCGCCGCGGCGCGGTTCGGGCGGCGGTCCGGTGACGGCCGGCGTGCTGGCCGACCTGCAGGCCGAGGCCTATCGCGAGGCCTTCCAGCAGGGCCTGCGCGAAGGTACCGCCGCGGGCCGCGAGCAGGTGCGCGCCCACGTAGAGCGCCTCGACCAGCTGCTGACCGACCTCGCGCGCCCGTTCTCCGAGGTCGACGAGATGGTGCAGGGCGAGCTCGTGGCGCTCGCCATGGCGCTCGCGCGCCAGATCGTGCGCCGCGAGCTGCGCCAGGATCCGACGCAGATCATCGGCATCGTCCGCGAGGCCATCGGCCAGCTGCCGGTGGCGGCGCGGGACGTGCGCGTGCAGCTGCACCCGGAGGATGCCGCGATCGTCCGCGAGCATCTGGCGCCGGTCGCGACCGAGCGCGCCTGGACGCTGGTCGAGGACCCGATGATGATGCGCGGCGGCTGCCAGGTCGTGTCGGCGAGTTCGCGCATCGACGTCCGCCTCGAGAAGCGCCTCGGCGCGCTGCTGTCCGAGCTGATGGGCAGCGAGCGCGATCCCGAGGCCCGCGCGGCCGATCGCGGATGACGCCGACCCCCGAAATGCGGGCGCTGCAGCAGCGCTGGGGCGCCGAGCTCGCCCGCGTGCGGGAGCGCGTCGCGCCGCTGCGGCCGCTGCAGGTGGAGGGCGTGCTGTCGCGCATGGTCGGCATGACGCTCGAGGCGGTCGGCTGCGAGGCCGCGGTCGGCAGCCGCTGCCTGATCGACGGGCGCCAGGGCCAGACCGTGGAGGCCGAGGTCGTCGGCTTCTCCGGCGAGCGCCTGTTCCTGATGCCGACCGGCGACATGCGCGGGCTGATGCCCGGCGCGCGCGTGCGGCCGGCGGAGTCGGTGTCCGAGGTGCACGTCGGCGAGGAACTGCTCGGCCGGGTGCTCGACGGCACCGGCCGGCCGCTGGACGGGCTCGGGCCGGTGCATTGCCGCGAGACCCAGCCGCTGATGGGCCAGCCGCTCAACCCGCTGAAGCGCTGGGCCATCCGCGAGCCCCTCGACGTCGGCATCCGCACCCTGAACGGGCTGCTGTCGATCGGACGTGGCCAGCGCATCGGCCTGTTCGCCGGCTCCGGCGTCGGCAAGTCGGTGCTGCTCGGCATGATGACGCGCTACACCGACGCCGACGTCATCGTCGTCGGCCTGATCGGCGAGCGCGGCCGCGAGGTGCAGGAGTTCGTCGCCAACACGCTCGGGCCGGACGGGCTGAAGCGCGCGGTCGTGGTCGCGACGCCGGCCGACACGCCGCCGCTGATGCGGCTGCACGGCGCCTGGGTCGCGCACGCGATCGCCGAGCACTTCCGCGATCGCGGCCTGAAGGTGCTGCTGCTGCTCGACTCGCTGACCCGCTTCGCGCAGGCGCAGCGCGAGATCGCGCTCGCGATCGGCGAGCCGCCGGCGACCAAGGGCTACCCGCCGTCGGTGTTCGCGCGGCTGCCGCAGCTCGTGGAGCGGGCCGGCAACAGCGACCGCGGCCCCGGGTCGATCACGGCGTTCTACACGGTGCTGGCCGAGGGCGACGACCAGCAGGACCCGATCGCCGATGCGGCGCGCGCCATCCTCGACGGCCACATCGTGCTGTCGCGCGGCCTCGCCGAGTCGGGCATCTACCCGGCGATCGACGTCGAGCAGTCGATCTCGCGCGCCATGCACCTGATCGCCGACCGCGAGCTGATGGAGCTCGCGGTCCGCTTCCGCCAGGTGTACGCGCTCTACCAGCACAACCGCGATCTCGTCAGCGTCGGCGCCTACCGGCGCGGCAGCGACCCGCGCATCGACCACGCGATCGACATGTGGCCGAAGCTGCTCGAGTTCCTGCGCCAGGACATGTACGAGGCGGTGGACATCCGCAGCGCGCGCGAGCAGCTGCACGCGCTGCTCGGGCCGGCGCCCCGCTGAGCGCGCCGCCGGCGCAGCGGCGCCGAGGAACCGGTCGAAGACGAAGACGAAGACGAAGGCTGAAGGATGACGCGATCGAAGCGGATGGAGCCCATCAAGCAGCTGGCGAGCGATCGCGAGCGCGAGGCCGCGACGCAGGTGGAGCTGGCCCGCCGCGCGCTCGATGACCACGAGCGGCAGCTCGCGCAACTGCGCCAGTACCGGGCGGAGTACGCCGAGCGGGTCTCGAAGGCGGCCGCGCCGGACGTCGCCCGGCTGCAGAACTTTCACGCCTTCCTGGCGCGACTCAGCGACGCGATCGCGCAGCAGGAACGGGCGGTGGCGGAGGCGCTCGCGACGCTCGAGCGGGCCACCGACAGCTGGCGCGAGCGCCGCATCGAGGCGGCCTCGATCGGCCGCGCGGTCGCCAAGATCGCGACCGGCGAGCGGCGGGCCGAGGACCGCCGCGCGCAGCGCGATGCGGACGAGCGCGCGCTGCAGAACGTCCACCGCTCACGGGACGGTGGCTGACGGGTCGAGCGGCGCCTTGGCACGGGGCTTGCACCCCACAGGGCATGGATACCGCCCACCCGTCGCTGATCAGTCTCGCCGCCACCCCGGCGGCGTCCGCCCCACCGCCGCCCGAAGCGCCGCCGCCCGCCGCCCGGGCCGACGGCCCGGCGCCGCAGCGAAGCTTCGCCGCGACGCTGGCCCACGAGCAGCCCGGGACGTCGAACGACGCCGCGCCGCCGGCCGCCGACCAGGCCGGCGCGGCGCAGCCGGCCGCCCAGGCGACGACCGCCGACCCGGCCACGCCGGATGGCAAGCCCACCGCCAAGGCGGCTTCCAAGCCGACCGCCAGGGGCAAGACGGCAAGCGGCGGCGCCGACGCGCCGTCCGGTGGCAATCCGTTGCCGCTCTGGTTGCCGCCGGCCTCCCAGACGGGCACGGCGACACCCGCCGGCGACGCCGCCGTGCCGGCGCCGGCCGCGGCCGCGGGCCCCGGCACGCTCGCCGCGCTCGCCGCGCTCGCCGCGCTCGCCGCTGACGCGACCGACAGCACCGACCGCGCGACGCAGCCCGCATCGCCCGAGGACAGCGGCCCCGCCCCAGAGGCGCCGGCTGGCGTCGAGTCGGGCGCCGCGGCGACGCCTGCCGCGAGCGCCGCGATGCCGGCCATCGCCGCGACGCCATCGCCGCCGACCGCAAGCATGGACGCCGCGCTCGCGAAGGCGGCCGCGGCACTGGCCGGCGGGCAGTCGAAGGATCCCACCGCCGCGGCGGCACCGGCGGCGAACCTGCCGGCGGCCGCCGCGACGCCCGGCGCCGATCCGCCGCCCGCGGTCGCGGGGTCCGGCGCTCGAGACGCCGCCGCCAGAGCGGCCGTCACCGCGACGGCGCCCGCGCCGGCCATGGCGGCGCCAGCCATGGCGGCGCTGGCCCCGCGGCCGGCCCGCGCGCCGACGGTCGGTGCCGAAGCTGCGCGCGGCACCAGCGTGGCGGCGGATGCGGCCTCCGCCGCTTCGCCGGTCGCGACCGATCTCAGGCACGCGGTCGCGGCGGTACCGTCATCCGACGCGCACAACGACGTCGCGGCCGCGCCCGCCGCCGTGAAGGTCGCGGTCGACGCCACCGCCGGCGTCCTGCCGCAGACGGCGGCGGCGGTGCCGGACCGCGTCGCGACACCGACCGTCGCACAGGTGGCGACACCCGTCGGCGCCCCCGACTGGGGCCACGAGCTCGCCGACCGGGTCAACGTGCTCGTGAACCAGAACCTCACCCACGCGCAGATCAAGCTGTCGCCGGCCGATCTCGGCCCGATCGAGGTGCGCATCGCGCTCAGCGACGGCCAGGCGAACGTCGCGTTCACGACCCACAGCCACGTCACCAGCGAGGCGCTGCAGGCCGCGGCACCGCGGCTGCGCGAGGCGCTCGGGTCGCAGGGCTACAGCAGCGTCAACGTCGACGTCGCGCAGCAGCAGTTCCGCGAGCGGACGCCGCAACAGTCGCGTTACGACCAGGAGGCGTCGTTCGCCGCGTCCGCACCGCAGGGCGTGGCGCGCGCCGCGACGCGCGCGCCCGGCGTCGCGGGCGCGACGCTGCGGCTCGACGCCTACGCCTGAGCACCGCCGGCGGCAGCCCGCGGCCGCGGCTCAGCGGCGCGCGGGCCCGGTGCCGGCGTTGCCCGGGATGTCGCGCACGAACTCCCTGAGCGCGGCCTCGTCGCCGCGCCACCAGCCATAGGTGACGCGCACGCCGTCCGCGAGCAGCACGATCGGGCCCGCGGGCGCGGCCGCGAGCGCCCGCAGCTCGGCCGGCGTCACCGCGTACCAGGCCTCGCCGACGTAGCCGCTCGCCGGCCGGAACGGCGTGCCGCCGATGCCGAGGCTGCGCGGCTCGTGGCTGACCGGGGCGAGCTCGCGCGGCTGCCCGCCGAGCGTGAGCTCGATCCTCTCCGGCACCGGCGCCGACGCGGCGCCGAGGTGCGCGCGGTTGATCGTGCTCCAGGAGACGAGCGCGAGGTAGTGCCGGCGCGCCCCCATGTTGTCGACCTCGACGACGCCGAGCGACAGGTAGTCGCGCGCGTTGGCGGCGAGCTCCGGCGCCTCGTGCGCGAACATGAGCGGCGCGGCGAGCGTGCGGATCGTGACCGCGGTCTGCGGGTCGAGGTACTCGTGGACGCGTGGCTGCTCGGCGGCGCAGCCGCCGAGCAGCAGCGCCGCGGCGCAACACAGCTTCCTAGCGCACGACATGGACCACCTCCAAGGCGGTACGTCACAGTTTCACCGTCGCAGTCTAGCCGCCGGGGGGCGCATCTGCAGCGCGGCGCGATTGTGGCGGGCGGCGGGGCCCCTGGGCCAGCGGCTGCGAACGGCTCGTGCCTTTCGCGATTGGTACCGTGATGTCGCTCACAGGCGACGATCCCGGTCATTGTGTTTCGGCCCATCCAAAATAAGATCAAACAGTTGATTCCGGGAGCCGCGACTCGGGGCGCACCGCGGTTGTCGCTGCTTGGCTACAGCAGGTGTCCGATGGCCGCGAAGGGACCTTCCAGGTGAGCAGGGCCGCTCAAAGCACTCGGCGCACCGTGCCGGCGTGGCTGCTGCTCGCGGCGACGCTGCTGTGCGCCATGTCGCCGGCCGCCGCGCGCGCGGCGCCGAGTTCCTTCGACCACCTGACGACGGGCTTTGAGCTGCTCGGCCTGCACCGCGACGTGCAGTGCGCCGCCTGCCACGTCGGCGGCATCTTCAAGGGCACGCCCACCGACTGCTTCTCGTGTCACGCGGCGGGCTCGCGCTTCGGCGCCACCGCCAAGCCGACCACCCACATCGTCTCCGGCAACAACTGCGCCGAGTGCCACACGCCGTTCAGCTGGACGCCGGTCGCGAAGTTCAACCACCTCAACGTGCTCGGCACCTGCAGCTCGTGCCACAACAACGTCCAGGCGATCGGCAAGCCGTCCGGCCACGTGCCGACGACCGCCGAATGCAACCAGTGCCACCTGGTCACGCAGCCGTGGAGCACGCTGAACTACCCGGCGAACCACATCCCGACCTCGCCGACCTCGCAGTGCACGAACTGCCACGCCGGCAGCGACTTCTCGGTGGTCCCGTCGCTGACCAACATCCACCTGTACGCGCCGAGCACCAGCGGCAACTGCGCGCAGTGCCACGGCGCCGCCGCCGCCAGCTTCGCGATCCCGGCGATCGGCTTCGCGATCGTCGGCATGCCCGCGGCCCACGTGCCGGTGGGCAGCAACGCGGCCTGCGAGAGCTGCCACGTCGGCGCCGGCTCGAGCGTCGCGGCGACCCCGGTCGTCGACGGCGCCAGGTTCTCGAATTCGGCGATGAACCACGCCGGCCTCACGACCTGCGTCGCCTGCCACGGGCCTGGCGTCAGCGGCGCGATGTTCACCGGCATCACCACGATCGTGGTCATGCCCGCGACGGCGCCGATGGGCAGCGCCGCGCACATCCCGAGCGGCACCGCCTGCGAGAGCTGCCACCTGGCGTCGATGCCGGCCGGGCTCGTGCCCGCCAATGCGACCAGGACGCCGCCCGGCACCGGCTTCGAGGCACCGGCGCCGACGACCGCGATGATCCACGCCGGCATCACCGCGGGCTGCGCGAGCTGCCACGAGGGCGCGTACCAGTGGCTCGACATGACGGCGAGCTACCCGCTCAACCCGGGGACGCTGTCCGCCAGCACGCTGCAGTACATGGGCTTCCAGACCCGGCCGGGCAAGACCGCCTCGAGCACCAACCTGCTCGACCCCGCGCACCCGAGCTCGGGCGACTGCTCGCAGTGCCACATGCGCACCGATTACTTCGAGGGCCAGCTGAAGCCCTCGAACCACATCCCGACCTCGGCGACGGCGCAGTGCACCGACTGTCACAAGAGCCCGGATTTCTCGGTCATCCCGGCGCTCGCCGACATCCACGCCAACGCGCCGAGCACCTCGAGCAACTGCGCGCAGTGCCACGGCCCGACGGTGGCCGGCGGCTTCGCGATTCCGGCGGCGAACTTCCAGATCGTGACGATGCCGACCGGCCACGTACCGACGACCGCCGCCTGCGAGAGCTGCCACGTGGGCGCGGGCTCGAGCATCGCCGCGACGCCGGTGCCGAACGGCGCCAAGTTCTCGAACTCGGCGATGAACCATGCCGGTCTCACGACCTGCGTCAGCTGCCACGGGCCGACCGTGGCCGCGAACGCGTTCTACGGGATCACCCGCCTGATCGTGATGCCGGCGACGACGCCGATGGGGCCGAGCGCCCACATCCCGTCGGCGACCGCCTGCGAGGGCTGCCACGCCGCGCCCGCCGGGCTCGTGCCGGGCAGCGCCGTGGCGACGGTGCCCGGCACGGCCTTCGAGACCCCGGTACCGAGCACGGCGCAGATCCACGCCGGCATCACGAGCGGCTGCTCGAGCTGCCACGAGGGGGCGTACCAGTGGCTCGACATGACGGCGAACTACCCGCTCAACCCGGGCACGCTGACTGCCGGCACGCCGCAGTACCTGGGCTTCCAGACGCGGCCCGGCAAGGCCGCCTCGAGCACCAACCTGCTCGACAACGCGCACCCGAGCTCGGGCGACTGCTCGCAGTGCCACATGCGCACCGACTACTTCGAGGCGCAGCTGAAGCCGTCGAACCACATCCCGACCTCGACGACCGCGCAATGCACCGACTGCCACAGGAACCCCGATTTCTCGGTGCTGCCGGCACTTGTCGACATCCACGCCAACGCGCCGAGCACCTCGAGCAACTGCGTGCAGTGCCACGGCACGACCCAGGCGCCGACCTTCGCCATTCCCGCCGCCAACTTCCAGATCGTGACGATGCCGACCGGGCACGTGCCGACCACCGCCGCCTGCGAGAGCTGCCACGTGGGCGCGGGCTCGAGCATCGCGGCGACGCCGGTGCCGAACGGCGCCAAGTTCGCAAACTCGGCGATGAACCACGCCGGCCTCACGACCTGCGTCGGCTGCCACGGGCCGACCGTGGCCGCGAACGCGTTCTACGGCGTGACGCGCCTCATCGTGATGCCGGCGACGACGCCGATGGGGCCGGGCGCCCACATCCCGTCGGCGACCGCCTGCGAGGGCTGCCACACGGCGCCCGCGGGCTTCGTGCCCGGCAGTGCCGTGGCGACCGTGCCGGGTACCGCCTTCCAGACCCCGGTGCCGAGCACCGCGCAGATCCATGCGGGCGTCACGAGCAACTGCGCGAGCTGCCACGAGGGCGCGTACCAGTGGCTCGACATGACGGCGAACTACCCGCTCAACCCCGCGACGCTGACCGTCGGCACGCTGCAGTACATGGGCTTCCAGACGCGCCCCGGCAAGGCGGCCTCGAGCACCAACCTGCTCGACAACGCGCACCCGACCTCGGGTGACTGCGCGCAGTGCCACATGCGCACCGACTACTTCGAGGCGCAGCTGAAGCCGTCGAACCACATCCCGACCTCGGCGAGCGCGCAGTGCAGCGACTGCCACAGGAACCCCGACTTCTCGGTGCTGCCGGCGCTCGCCGACATCCACGCCAACGCGCCGAGCACCTCGAGCAACTGCGTGCAGTGCCACGGCACGACCCAGGCACCGACCTTCGCGATCCCGGCGGCGAACTTCCAGATCGTGACGATGCCGACCAATCACGTGCCGACCACGGCCGCCTGCGAGAGCTGCCACGTCGGGGCGGCCTCGAGCATCGCGGCGACGCCGGTGCCGAACGGCGCCAAGTTCGCGAACTCGGCGATGAACCACGCCGGCCTCACGACCTGCGTCGGCTGCCACGGCCCGACGGTGACCGGCGCGAGCTTCTACGGCATCGCCAGCATCGTCGTGATGCCGGCCAGCACGCCGATGGGGCCGAACGCCCATATCCCGTCGGCGACCGCCTGCGAGACCTGCCACGCGGGCTCGATGCCTTCGGGGCTGGTGCCGGCCAACGCGACCAAGACGGTGCCCGGAACGCTGTTCCAGACGCCGGTGCCGACCACCGCGATGATCCACGCCGGCATCACGAGCGGCTGCGCGAGCTGCCACGAGGGCGCGTACCAGTGGCTCGACATGACGGCCAACTATCCGCTGAACCCGGCGGCGCTGACCGGCATCCCGACCACGCAGTACATGGGCTTCCAGACCCGGCCGGGCAAGGCCGCCTCGAGCACCAACCTGCTCGACAACGCCCACCCGACCTCCAGCGACTGCTCGCAGTGCCACACGCGCACCGACTACTTCGAGGGCCAGCTGAAGCCCTCGAACCACATCCCGACCTCGGCGACCGCGCAGTGCGCGAACTGCCACACGGTGCCGGACTTCTCGGTGATGCCGACGCTGCTCAACATCCACACCTATGCGCCGAGCACGACCGCCAACTGCGCCCAGTGCCACGGCCCGACGGTCGCGGGCGGCTTCGCGATCCCGGCGGCCAATTTCACGATCGTGACGACCCCGGCGAACCACGTGCCGACCAGCGCCGCCTGCGAGACCTGCCACGTGGGCGCGGGCTCGAGCGTCGCCGCGACGCCGGTGCCGAACGGCGCCAAGTTCGCGAACTCGGCGATGAGCCACGCCGGCCTCACGAGCTGCGTCGGCTGCCACGGGCCGACCGTGACCGGCGCGAGCTTCTACGGCATCACCAGCATCGTCGTCATGCCGCCCACGAGCCCGGTGGGCGCGGGCTCGCACATCCCGTCCGCGACGGCCTGTGAAACCTGCCACGCGGGCTCCATGCCGTCGGCCTTCGTGCCGGCGAACGCCACCAAGACCGCGCCGGGCACGGCATTCGCGGCCCCGATACCGACCACCGCGATGATCCACGGCGGCATCACCAGTGGCTGCGCGAGCTGCCACGAGGCGAGCTACGTGTGGATGGACATGAGCAATTACCCGATCTCGCCGACCGCGCTGACCGGGGTGTCGACGACGCAGTACATCGGCTTCCAGACGCGGCCGACCGCGACCGCGAGCACCTACAGCGTCGCCGACTCGCTGCACCCGGCGACCGGTGACTGCTCGCAGTGCCACGTCGGCACGACCTACTTCTCGGCCCAGGCCGAGCCCGCCAACCACATCCCGACGCTGCCCGGGGCGGCGTGCGCGGTCTGCCACACGACGGCCGGCAACTTCGCGGTCTACACGAGCAACCTGACGACGCTGCACAGCGAGGTCGCGACCACCTGCAGCACCTGCCACGCGGATGGCAAGGGGCCGTTCGCCGGTGCGCCCGGGTTTGCGATCGTGCAGATGTCGACGCGCGGCCTGCACGTCCCGATCACCAACGCCGGCGCGCCGGTGGAGTGCAGCGGCTGCCACAAGAGCGTCACGACGTTCACCGGCACGATCATGAGCCACGCGGCGATCGGCGACACGCAGACCGCCGCGACCGGCGACGCCTGCGACGCCTGCCACGAGTACGGATTCCGCAGCAAGTTCTACGGCATCTCGATCAACTGGACACGCGACTCGCCGACGCACCACATCTGCGGCGCGGCCGGGACGCCGACCGCGCCGAACACGACGCCGTGCACCGGCGGCGGCTCGGACTGCCTGCAGGGCTGCCACGAGCACCAGAACCAGATCCCGACCAAGTACGCGACGGTCAAGCCCGGCACGCCGCCGAAGCTGATCAAGAGCGCCGCGACGCCGCCGGCCGCGAATGCGCCGGCCGCGAATGCGCCGCCCGCGAGCGGCGGTGCACGCCGGCCGGGAACCGGCGGCGCGCTGCCCGGGCGGCTCGGCGGCGGTGGCCGCGTCGACCACAGCGCGCTCGGCGGCGCTGCCTGCCAGAGCTGCCACAACGGCAGCGCCGCGCAGGGCAAGGCCGCCGGTCACCCGGCGACGACGGCCGCCTGCGGCGACTGCCACTCGACGCTCGCCTGGCAGCCGGTGCTGCGACTCGACCATGCCGACGTCCTCGGCACCTGCGCCAGCTGCCACGACGCCAGCCACGCGACCGGCAAGCCCGCGCTGCACCCGCTGTCCGGCAGCGACTGTGACCGCTGTCACACGACGAGCGCCTGGAAGCCGGCGGCCTTCGATCACAGGAGCGTCGTGGCCGGCACCTGCGCGACCTGCCACAACGCGCTGCAGGCGCCCGGCAAGCCCGCGAGCCACGTCGCGACGCTGCTCTCCTGCGACGCCTGCCACTACGTCCTCGGCTGGGTTCCGGTCCGGCCGGCGGCGGTGCCGCCCAAGCCCGCCACCAAGCCCGTGCCGCGGCCGGCGACCCCGACGCGCGGCCGCGACCCGTCCGCGCTGGCGCCGCCGCTGTGAGCTGCGCAGGGACCGCACGCTGGCCCGCGCCGGGCCGGACCGCCGCGCACGGCCGCGGGCCGCCCCGATATGTCAACGGCGCGCTGCGGGTGGCGATGGCGGCAGCGCTCGCGCTCGGCGCGGCCGCGACCGCCGCGGCGGCCGCCGACCGGGTCCTCGAGCAGCTGAGCACCGACACGGGCTCGGTGGTGATCCAGTTCACCTGCCCGATGAGCTACGTGTCGAACTACCCGCTGCGCTCGGGCGACGAGCTGCGCATCGAGCTGCAGCCGCTGCCGGGCTGCGCGCCGCCGTCGAACCTCGGCGAGACCCTGCCGGTGCCGAAGGACAACCCGGCGGGCCTCGTCGACGTGCGCCTCGACCAGTCGCTCGGCGCGCGGCGCGCGCTGACGCTGCACTTCGCGCGCACCGTCGACTTCCTGATCCGGCCGCGCGCCGGCCTCACCGGCATCGAGATCGTGCTCGCGCGGCGCGCCGGTCGCAGCACCGTCGAGCCGGCAGAGGCGCCGGCCCAGCCCTCGCGCGCGCCGACGCGCTCGCTGCCGCCCCAGGCGGAGCTCGACAAGCTGATGGCCGACGCCCGCGCCGCGATGCAGGAGCGCGACTACGACGGCGCGATCCGCCTCTACACCAAGCTGCTCGAGTATCCGGAGCATGCCGGCCGGCCGCAGGCACAGGAGTTCCTGGGCCTCGCGCGCGAGCGCAAGGGCCAGCTCGCGCAGGCCAAGATCGAGTACCAGGAATACCTGCGCCGCTATCCGGACGGCACCGACGCCGAGGCCGTCAAGCAGCGCCTCGCCGCGATCGTCACGCTCGAGGGCGCCTCGCGGCCGAGCGCCGGCTCGCCGGACGCCTCGCGGTGGCAGCTGAGCGGCGCGGTCTCGCAGGAATACCGCAACGACCAGAACACGCTCCTGTCGAACGGCACCACGACCGACGGCGTCGGCCAGTCGGCGATCGACAGCAACGTCGACCTGCAGCTCAGCCACCGCGGCGAGGTCTACGACTTCCGCTCGCGGCTCTACGCCGGCTACCTGCACGACATGGCCAGCGGCGCCGCGTTCGGCACGACGCCGCTGCGCCTGCCGCAGGCCTACGTCGAGCTCGACGACACGCAGAGCCACTGGGTGACGCGCCTCGGCCGCCAGTCACAGAGCACCGGCGGCGTCTACGGCAGCTACGACGGCGGCTACTTCGGCTGGCTGGTGCAGCCGGGCCTGCGCCTCGGCGTCGCCGCCGGCTCGCCGATCGAGACCTACGCGGCCACCTGGGATCACCAGCGCGTGTTCGGCAACCTGAGCGCCGAGTTCCTCGGCGTCGTGCCGGGCCTCGATCTGGCCGGCTACGCCTTCCAGCAAAACGCCAGCGGCGTGCTCGACGCCCGCGAGGTCGGCATGGAGGCGCGCTACTACCAGAGCGGCCACTCGCTGGTCGGCCAGCTGAACTACGACATCAGCTTCCACGTGCTGAACGCCGCCACCGTGCTCGCCAGCTGGGCGCTGCCGGACCGCTGGGTGTTCACCGGCATCGCCGACCACCGCCGCAGTCCGTTCGCCGCCACCTACAACGCGCTGATCGGCCAGCAGGCCCCCTCGCTCGAGGCGCTGATCCAGGAACTCGGCATCGACGAGGTCCGCGCGCTCGCGCTCGACCGCAGCATGAGCAGCGACACGCTGACGGCCGGTGTGCAGCGCCCGGTCGGGCAGCGGCTGCAGTGGGGCGCGGACTTCAGCTTCAGCCGCACGGGCGGCTCGCCGGCGTCCGGCGGCGTGCCCGCGGTGCCGAGCTCGGGGAGCGCGCTCAGCCTCTCGACGCAGCTGCTCGGCGGCGGCTGGCTCGCCGACGGCGACATGAACACCGTGGGCCTCGCCTATACGACCCGCGCCGGCACCAAGGTCGCCTCGACCTACCTGAACGCCCGCTACCCGATCGGGCCCGCGGTCCGCGTCGGGCCGCGCCTGCAGCTCAGCCACACCTCGGGCAGCGACCCGAGCACCGGCACGAGCGCCGGCTGGGCGGCGAGCCCGTCGCTGCTCGCGGACTGGCGCTTCCGCCACGGCCTGGTGCAGTTCGAGGCGGGCTACGAGCGCGCCACCTTCAACGCCAGCTTGCCGCCGGGCGTGCCGGTCGATCCGAACAACCCGCCGGCGACGACGCTCGACCAGAGCACGCGGCGCTTCTGGTTCAGCCTCGGCTACAACGTCAGCTTCTAGGCGGGCGCGACGCCAAGGCCGGCGCGGGCCGCCGCGGCACTACTGCCGCACGCCGGCGCCGTGCCAGCTGATGCTGCCGTGGCAGCGCGCGCAGTCGCGGCCGAAGCCGCCGTTGTGCGCGTCGTCGCGCGCGTGGCACGCGCCGCAGTCGTGCGGCAGCTTGACCTCGTCCGCCGGCCGCACGTGGCAGCTCTTGCAGTCGAGCCTGGCGTGCGCGCCCTCGAGCGCGAAGTGGGTCGCCTTGCCGTGGTCGAACTGCCAGAACTTCCAGCCGTTCGGGTTGTGGCAGGCGGCGCAGTCCTTGCCGAGGCTGCCCTTGTGCGCGTCGTCGACCTGGTGGCAGGCGAAGCAGTCGCGCGCGGTGTTGCGGAACGCGCGGTTCGGGTGGCACTCCTCGCAGGCCACCGACGCGTGCAGGCCGACGAGCGGGAAGCGCGTCATGTCGTGGTCGAAGCGCACCTGCTCGCGCCAGCCGGTCTCGACGTGGCAGGAGGCGCATTCCTTGCCCATCGAGCCGTGGTGCACGTCGTCGGCCTTGTGGCAGCCGCCGCAGTCCCTGGGCAGCTTGGCGCCGCTGACCGGGCCCGCGTGGCAGGCGTGACAGTCGAGCTTGGCGTGCTTGCCCTTGAGCGCGAAGTGCGCCTTGGCCTCGTGGTCGTAGTGCGCGTCGTGCCACTTCTGCTCGTTGTGGCAGGCGGCGCAGTCGTCGCCGAAGCGGCCGCCGTGGCGGTCGTCGGCGGCGTGGCAGCCGGCGCACTTGTCCGGCAGCCTGGCCTTGAGGTCGCCGGAGCGGTGGCAGGCGTCGCAAACCACCTTGGCGTGCGCGCCGTTGAGCGCGAAATGGCCGACCCGCTCGTGGTCGAAGGACGACTGCTTCCACTTCTCGGTGTTGTGGCAGTCGCCGCACCGCGGACCGCGCGAGCCCTTGTGCGCATCGTCGCGGGCGTGGCAGGCGGCGCACTCCATCGGCGTGTTCTTGAAGGACGGATCGCGGTGGCAGTCGGCGCAGGCGACGCGGCCGTGGGCGCCCTTCAGCGCGAAGCGGGTCTTGGCGTGATCGAAGTCGGTCTTGGCGAAGGTCGTGGTCGTGTGGCACGACGCGCAGTCCTTGCCGAGCTTGCCCTGGTGGACGTCCTGCTTGTGGTGGCAGTCGAAGCAGGCCGTCGGCGCCTCGCGGAACTTCTTGCCGGCGACGTGGCAGGCATCGCAGCCGGTGGTCGTGTGCCGGCCGTCGAGCCTGAAGCCCGTGATCGCGTGGTCGAAGGACTCGCGGTCGAAGCGCACGATGTTGGCGCCGCGGCCCTTGTGCTCGGTGTGGCAGGCGGTGCACGCGGCGCCCGGCTTGAGCGCGTGGCCATGGAAGCCGCGCTGCTGGCGCAGGTCCGCGCCGATGTCCTTGTGGCAGTCGATGCAGAGCGCCGTCTGCCGGGCCTTGTCGCTCCGGTCGTGGCACTGGTTGCAGTCGTTCTCGAGCTTGGCGTGCCCGGCCGCGACCTCGCCCGGCATCAGCAGCCGCTCGAGCGGGCCGGCGGGCGCCGTCGCCACCCAGCCGAGCAGCGCGGCACCGAGAACGGCCGCGGCCCGACGCCGCATCAGTACACGTTCACGGCGATCACGTGGACGATGCCGGCGACGAACAGCATGCCGAACAGCGGCAGGTGCAGCACGTGCCACAGGCCGAACAGCCGCTCGCAGCTCTGGAACTCCGCGACCCGCCGCGCCGCCGTCAGCCGCGCGTCCGCGTAGCGGTCGGCCGCGAGCGACAGCGCCCTGCGGTGCTCGGCGACCGCGAGCGAGTCGGCCGCGGCGCCGCGCAGCGTCCTGTGCACGTAGTGGCGCACGCTGGCGCGCCCGATGCGAAACAGCAATGCCGCCGACAGCGCCTTCGGCACCAGCGGGATGCCGGTCGCGATGCGCTGCTCGGCACGGTCGAGCCGCGCGGCGAACTCCGGCAGCAGCCGGCCGGCGCCGCCGCCCTCGCCCTTGAGACGCTCGGCCTCGCCGCGCAGCTCCGTGAGCGAGGCCTTCTGGCCGTACAGGCCGTGGTGGATGCGGCCGTACAGGTAGCGGCCGACGAGGCCGCTGCTCGCCACGACCAGCATCGACACCAGCGCGACGTTGCTGTTGGTCGCGCCGAGGTGGTAGCAGCAGTGGTAGAGGATGCAGATCGGCCCGGCGACGCCGAACACCATGTGGATCCGGAACCAGGCCTTGTTCGAGCCGAGCAGCGAGAGGCTCGGCAGCCGCTTGCGCGCCGGATAGATCAGCAGCGCCAGCATCAGCGAACCGCCGACGATGCCGAGCGCGTAGCCGAGCCCGGAGCGCGGCGTGAGGTAGTGGCCGAGCGGCGACAGCCAGCCGACGATCACCAGCACCGCGGACAGCGCCAGGCCCGCCTGCGCGGCGCTGACGCGGATCCGGGGCGGGGCCGGGATGGCCCGGGTGGCGGGGGCCGCTGCGTTCATCGTCCTGCTCCTTGCTTGGCCGCCAGCGCGCGCGCCTCGTCGACGTTGGCGCGCACGATGCGCGCATCGTTCGATTCCGGCGGCAGCTGCGCGAGCAGCCGCTCCCACAGCTGCGCGGCGCTGTCGTAGTGCTGCTGCTGCAGCTCGAGGCTCGCCTTGAGCCAGAGCGCCTTCAGGTGATTGGGGTCGATCGCGAGCGCGTGGTCGATCGCCTGCCGCGAGCCCGTGAGGTCGCCGCCGGCCGCCGCGCCCTGCGCGTCGGCGAGGTCCGCCCAGGCATCGACGTCGCCCGGCACGGCCCTGACCAGCCGCTCGTAGGCGTCCCGCGCCTCCGGGTAGCGCTTGGCGAGCCGCAGCTCCTCGGCCTGGCGTCGCAGGCCGTCGGCCTCGGCCGGAGCTCCCGCCGCGGCGGCCGGCGCGGGGCCGCCGGCGGCCGCCCGGCCGGTGAGCGCCGTGACGCCGGCGAATCCGAGCGCCGCGATGAGCGGCGCGCCGACCAGCGCCGCGAACGCCGCCCGCTCGCGGCCGCTTCGGGCGAGCCAGACCGCAAGCGCCACGCAGGCGGCGAAGGCGGTGGCGGCGGTGATCGCGGCGTACAAGGGCGCTCCGGCGGCGGTGGCGATGGCGGGTGAACCTGCTGCCCGGCGCGCAAGTCCGCGACGGTGGGCCGGGGCACCCGGATTATTTCAAGTATGAAAGCATCTTAGCGGCTGAGAAAGGCGCTGCACGTCTCTCAGATGCGACATGTGAACTGGCTCCAAAACCGGGCCCCGCGGCCCCCCCGGGCGAGCCCGCTGACGCCGATTTGAGACACTGGTCGCGTGACGGGCGTCGTTGACAGAATCTGGCTCCCGATGGGAGTGTCGCGACCGGCATGGAATACCTGGTCTACACGATCCCGCTCGCGGTCTGCGTCGGCTGGTACCTGCATCGCCGCTACCGCCAGCTCTCGGTCGCGGTGACGACCCGCGACGAGGCTCAGGAGGCGGGGCTGACCGAGCCGGCCTCGCTGCATCCGACCGTGGACGCGGCCAAGTGCATCGGCTGCGGCTCGTGCATCAAGGCCTGCCCCGAGATGCCGCACCACACCGTGCTCGGCCTGATCAACTCCAAGGCGGATCTCGTGTCGCCGACCGAGTGCATCGGCCACGGCGCCTGCCGCGCGGCCTGCCCGGTCGACGCGATCACGCTCGTGTTCGGCACCGCCAAGCGCGGCGTGGACCTGCCGCGCGTGTCGCCCTGGTTCGAGACCAACGTGCCGGGCGTGTTCGTCGCCGGCGAGCTCGGCGGCATGGGGCTGATCCGCAACGCCGTCGAGCAGGGCCGCCAGGCACTCGAGCAGATCGCCGCGCGCCGCCCGCGCGGCAAGGGCGCGCAGCTCGACGTGCTGATCGTCGGCGCCGGCCCGGCCGGCTTCGCGGCCTCGCTGGCCGCGACCGAGAAGAAGCTGCGCTTCGCGACCGTCGAGCAGGAGTCGCTCGGCGGCTGCGTGTTCCAGTACCCGCGCGGCAAGATCGTCATGACCCAGCCGGCGACGTTGCCGCTGGTCGGCAGGATGAACATGACGCTGACCAGCAAGGAACAGCTGCTCGAGTTCTGGCTCGAGGCCCAGCGGCGTACCGGGCTGCAGATCCGCTGCAACGAGCGCGTCGAGGCGATCAGCCGCGACGGCGACGGCTTCGTGGTGCGCACCACCAAGGGCGAGCTGCGCGCCGCGACGGTGCTGCTGTCGGTCGGCCGGCGCGGCACGCCGCGCAAGCTCGGCGTCCCGGGCGAGGACCTGCCCAAGGTCGTCTACCGGCTGATCGACCCCGAGCAGTACGTCGGCAAGCGCGTGCTGGTCGTCGGCGGCGGCGACAGCGCGCTCGAGGCGGCCGCGAGCCTCGCCGAGGCCGGCGCGAGCGCGGCGCTGTCCTACCGCGGCGAGGCCTTCCAGCGCGCCAAGACGCGCAACCGCGAGCGGGTCAAGGCCGCGGTCGAGTCGGGCGGCCTGCAGCTGCTGCTCAAGTCCGAGGTCAAGGCGATCACCGGCGAGCGCGTCGCGATCGTGCAGAACGGGCGCGGCATCCACCTGCCGAACGACGCCGTCATCGTCAACGCCGGCGGCATCCTGCCGACCGAGTTCCTGAAGAGCGTCGGCATCGAGGTCGAGACCAAGTGGGGCACGGCGTGAGCGCCGCGCTCCTTGCGATGCTGCTGCTCGCCGCGCCACCGGCCGCGCCGCCGGAGCTCGAGCCGGCGCGCGACGCGCTGCGCCGCCACGACTACCCGCGCGCCGCGCAGCTGCTGCAGGCGCTCGCCGACGGCGGCAACGCCGAGGCGAGCTATCAGCTGGGGCTCCTGTACCTGCCGCGCAGCAACGACGTCGGCCTGGCGCCGGATCCGCCGCGGGCCTGCCGTCTGCTGCAGCAGGCCGCGGCCGCGTCGCACGCCAAGGCCGCCTTCAGCCTCGCCGCGCAGGTGGACGCGGGCGTCTGCCAGGACACCGGCCGCAGCGCCGCCGACTGGGCGGCGGTGGCGAGTGCCGCCGGCCACGCCGGCGCGCGCGGCACGAGCAGCGGCGCGCCCGCCGCGACCGAGGATCCGGCGACGCTCTTGAAGCGCGCCGCACGCGACGGCGACCAGGCGTCGCTCGCGCGGCTGCTGGCGACGGTACCGGCGACACTGACCGGACCCGACCGCCGCAGCGCGCTGCACGAGGCCGCCGACGGGCAGCGGGCCGACGCTGCCCGGCTGCTGCTCGAGCACGGTGCCGCGGTCGACGCGCGCGACGCGGCGGGCGACACCGCGCTGCTGGTGGCGGCGCGCCGCGGCGCCGCCGCCGTCATCGCCGTGCTGCTGGAGGCGAAGGCGGATGGCAACGTCACCGACGCCCGCGGCGGCACGCCGCTGATGCTGGCGACGGCGGCGCTGTCGCTGCCGTCGGTGGAGCTGCTGCTCGCGCACGGCGCCGATCCGAAGCCGCGCAACGGCCAGGGTCTGTCGGCGCTGGACCTCGCCGAGCGCGCCGGCAACGCGCCGGCCGCGGCCGCGATCGCCGCGACGCTGCGGTCGCACGGTGCCAGCGGCGTTGCGCGCGCCAGCGTCGCGCGCGAGGTCCGCAACGACGACCTGTTCGCCGGCTGGACACCGCTGATGATCGCCGCCGAGCGCGGCGACCTCGCGGCGCTGCGCAATGCGCTCGCGGCCGGCGGCGACGTCAACGTCGCGGACGCCCGCGGCATCAGCGCGCTGGTCGCCGCCGCGCGCGGCGGCCACGTGCCGGCAATGGAGGCGCTGCTGGATGCCGGCGCCAGGACCGAGCTGCGCACGACCGAGGGCGACACCGCGCTCGGCGCCGCGCTCAGGCGCCGCCAGACCGCGGCTGTCAGGCTGCTGCTCGCGCGGCACGCGGACGCGGGCGCCGCGCAGGCGCGCAACGCCCTGCCGCTGACGCTCGCCGCCGAGCTCGGCTCCGCCGACGTCGTCGAGCTGCTGCTCGCCGCCGGCGCCAAGCCGAACGCCTTCGACGCCTCCGGCCGCACCGCGCTGATGGTCGCCGGCCAGCGCGACGACGCGGCGGTCTGCGCCGCACTGCTCGCGGCCGGCGCCGACGCCCGGGTCCGCGGCGCCGACGGCCGCACGGCACTCGCGCTCGCGGCTCAGGCCGGCGCGGCGCGCGCCGCGGCCGCGCTGGTGCTCGCCGGCGGACTCGAGCTGGAGGACCACGACGGCATGACCGCGCTCGCGATCGCGGCGCAGCGCGGCGACGCCGAGCTGACGGCGCGGCTGCTCGCGGCCGGCGCGCCGCGCGAGGCGCGCACCCGCACCGGCAACACGCCGCTGATCCTCGCCGCCGGTGCCGGGCGCACGGCGATCGTGCGTCAGCTGGCCGCGGCCGGCGCGAACCTCGAGGCGCGCAACGACCTCGGCAATACGCCGCTGCTCGCGGCCGTCGCCGGGCGGCAGGCCGCGACGGCGCAGGCGCTGATCGCGCTCGGCGCCGACCAGCGGATCCGCAACAGCGCCTCGCAGAGCGCGCAGGACCTGGCGCGGCAGGGCGGCGACCCGGCGATGGCGGCGCTGTTCAACGCGAATTGAGCCTCGTCCCGCGCCGCGTGCCGGCCGCGAACGGTGTCGGGCGCGTCGCCCGGGTCCCGGGGCGAAGCCGCGCGGCGTCGGTGCTGGCAGGCGAGAGTTCGGCCAGGTCTGCCCCGGGCTGGGCCGGCGCTTGCGAGCAGAGCCAACCGCCTCAACGCCTGCCTGCGGCTGAGGACTCTACGGCGGCGGGCGCCGGCCGGGAAGGTGCGGCGCGGGCCATCGTCGTGACGCAGATGCCAGTTCCTGAAGCGCGGACGTCATGCCCGCCGCCGCATGGCGCGCCATCGCGAACGAGACGCAGTGAGGCGGTCGCGGCGCGCCGCAGGGCCGGCGGCGGCCGGGCGCCCGGGGGCGCTCAGTCGGTGGCGTGATCGCCGGCGCGCCGCCCGCGGCGCTCCCGCTGATCGACGCTGACCCGCTTCGACGGCGCGCCGGTCTTCTCCTCGGAACGACGCGGCCCGCGGCGGCGGTCCTCGAAGTGCGCGTAGCGGCAGTCGCAGCAGCGCGCGTCGCAGCCGGCGAGCGGCAGCCGCGGCGCCTCGACCGACAGGTAGCGCCGGTCCTTGCAGGCGCGCGCGGCGGCGCACGCCTCGGCGGTGCCGACGACCGCGACCGCGTGCCAGCGACGGCGCGCGTAGCGCGTCGAGGATTCGGTCGGCGTATCGGCACCCCGGTAGATGAACACAGGCCGTCCTCTGCTTGTGTCGCCCGCCGCTACGCTAGCGCAGCGTGCCGCGGCGGGTGCGCAAGGCATCACAAACGCGCCGCCCGCCTCGCGGCCGATCGCGGATTTGCAACCGCCGTCACGCTTCGTTGCGCCGTCGGGCGCGGCCGCTGCCGGGCGACGGGCCGGCCGGCACGTCGGCCGGCACGTCGGCCGGCTCAGCGGTCGACGTAGCGCAGCTCGGCCTCCGGGTAGCGCTCGCCGGCCGCGGCGTCGCGCGGGAAGGCCTCCTCGAGCGCCATCAGGTCGCAGGCCGGCAGCGCCACGGCCGCTGCCGCGGCATTGTCGGCGAGATGCGCGCGGCGGGCGGCGCCCGGAATCGGCACGATCGAAGGTCCCTGCGCCAGCAGCCAGGCGAGGGCCAGCTGCGCCGGCGTCGCGGACCTGCGTGCCGCGAGCCGCTCGAGCGCACGCACGAGCGCCTGGTTGCGCTCGAAGTTCCCGCCCTGGAAGCGCGGCAGCTCGCCGCGGAAGTCGCCGGCCGGGCGGTAGTCCTCGGCGCGGCGCGCGGCGCCGGTCAGGAAGCCGCGGCCGAGCGGGGCGAAGGGCACGAAGCCGACGCCGAGTGCGCGGCACGCCGGCAGCACCTCGCGCTCGACGGCCCGCTCGAACAGCGAGTACTCGGACTGCAGCGCCGCGATCGGGTGCACGGCGGCGGCCCGTCGCAGCGTCGCTGCGCTGACCTCCGAGAGCCCGAGGTGGCGGACCTTGCCGGCGCGTACCAGCTCCGCCATGGCACCGACCGTCTCCTCGACCGGCACCGCCGGATCCAGCCGGTGCAGGTAGTAGAGGTCGATGGTCTCGATGCCGAGCCGTCGCAGCGAGGCCTCGCAGGCGCGACGCGCGTTCGCGGGCGTGCCGTCGCAGCCGGCGATGCTGCCGTCGGCGCCGATCCGGAAGCCGAACTTCGAGGCGACGACCCAGCGCGCGCGCCGGCCCGCGAGTGCGCGGCCGACGAGTTCCTCGTTGCGGTACGGGCCGTACACCTCGGCGGTGTCCAGGAAGTTGATGCCGAGCTCGAGCGCGAGGTCGAGGGTCGCGAGCGCCTCGGCCGGGTCGCGCGTGGCGTCGCTGCCGTAGGTGCCGGACATGCCCATGCAGCCGAGCCCGAGCGCCGAGACGGCGAGCTTCCCGGGACCGAGTTCGCGTCGCTGCATGGCGCCACTCTAGCGCCAATTTTCCGACGCCCCGTCGGCCGGGGCGCTGCGGCGTGGGTCAAGGCGTTGGCGTCGCGGGACCCGCGAGTTTCGTAAGCCACTGATCGAACTACGATTTCAGCCGTGGCACGGAAGTTGCTGACAGTTGCCTGCGCAATAGCGAGGAGCGATCCATGGCAGACGCGGCGGAGAAATCCCCGGAGAAGGCGACGGCGGCTTCCGGCGGCATCGTGGCCAGGGCGGCCGGCGCCGCGGGCGTGTTCGCGGCCGCGCTCGCCGCCGTGCTCATCGGCGGCTTCATCAACGCGAAGCTGCACCCCGTGCAGGAATACGTGCTCGGTCCGGACGGCAAGCTGACGCTGAAGCCCGAGCCCAAGGCCGCGGCCGAAGAGCACAAGCCCGAGGGCGGCAGCGGCAAGCCGGCGCAGTACTACTCCTTCGACCCGCCGCTGGTCGTCAACTTCGACGACACGCAGGCCGTGCGCTTCCTGCAGCTGCAGATCGACGTCATGGCGCGCGACGAGAAGGTCATCGAGGCGGTCAAGGGCAACTCGCCGGCGATCCGCAACAACCTGCTGATGCTGATGAACAACCGCGACTACAAGGTGCTGATGACGCGCGAGGGCAAGGAGGCGCTGCGCCAGGAATGCCTCAAGGAAGTGCAGCGGATCCTGAAGAAGGAGACCGGCTCCACCGGCGTCGAGGACCTGTACTTCTCCAGCTTCGTCGTGCAGTGAGGCGCACGTGGCGGCCGAAGGCGCAGAAGTCAGCAAGAAGGTGATCTCCGACGAGGAGGTCGCCGCGCTGCTCGAGAAGAACGCCCAGGGCGAGGTCAAGCCCTACGACCTGGTCGGCACGCAGCGCATCACGCGCGGCCGGCTGCCGGCGCTCGAGACCATCCACGAGACCTTCGCCCGCAGCTTTCGCGTCGCGCTCTTCAACCTGCTGCAGCGCGAGCCGCAGGTGACCTTCGAGGGCGTGCGCACGCAGAAGGCCGGTGACTACCTCGCGGGCATCACGACGCCGGCGAGTCTCGACATCTGCCGCATCAAGCCGCTGCCGGGCAACGCGCTGCTGGTGTTCGACACCAACCTCGTGTTCCTGATGGTCGACACCTACTTCGGCGGCCCCGGCAAGGCGCTCGAGCGCGCCGGCGACCGCGGCCTGACGCCGACGGAGGTGCGCTTCGTGCACCTGGTGCTGCGCCAGGCGGCCACCGACCTCGCGCAGGCCTGGACGCCGGTCGCGCAGGTGGAGGTCGAGCTCGTCAAGCACGAGTCGAACCCGCTGTTCGCGTCGATCGCGGCGCCCACCGACACCGTGCTCGTCAACCGCTTCAACGTCGAGCTGCCGTCCGGCGGCGGCGCGATCGACCTCGTGATGCCCTCGATGATGATCGAGCCGGTGCGCGAGGTGCTGACCGCGGGCATCGTCGCCAGGAGCGGCAGCACCGAGGCCTGGGCCCCGGCGCTCGGCGCGCACGTGGCCGAGGCGACGCTCGAGGTGCGCGCGGTGCTGACCGAGGCCGAGATCACGCTCGGCGACCTGCGCATCCTCAAGCCCGGCGACGTGCTGCCGATCGAGGCGCCACGCAACGTGACGCTGTACGCCGGCGACGAGCCGATCTACGCCGGCAAGTTCGGCGTCTCGCGCGGCCGCAACGCACTCAAGATTCTGCAACCGCTGCGGCGCCGCAGCCCCTGACCGGCGGAGATAGACCCATGAACACCCCTGCCAACCCCGCGGCCGGCGACGCCGGCTACGCGCCCGCCCAGTTCGGCGACCTGCAGCCGGACGGCGGCGCGACGGCCGGCGGCGACGTCAGCCTCGACCTGATCCTCGACGTCGGCGTGACCATCGCGCTCGAGGTCGGGCGCACGCGGATCACGGTGCGCGAGCTCCTGCAGCTGACGCAGGGCTCGATCCTCGAGCTCGACCGGCTCGCCGGCGAGCCGCTCGACGTGCTCGTCAACGGCGTGCGCGTGGCGCGCGGCGAGGTCGTGGTCGTCAACGAGAAGTTCGGCATCCGCCTGATCGAGGTCGTCAGCCCGGGCGAGCGGATGGAGCGCATCAAGTGAGACGCGCCGCGCGCGCCGTCACGCTCGCCCTCGCGGCCGCGCCCTGCGCGGCCGCCCGGGCGGCGGCCAGCGCGCCCGCGCCGGCCGGCGCCGCGGCCGGCTTTGCCCAGGTCGCGGCCAGCCTGCTGCTGATCGTCGGCGTGATCGTCGCACTCGCGTGGCTCGCGACCCGCCTGCGCCTCACCCCGCGCGCCGCATCGAGCGGGCTGAAGGTGCTCGCCGACGTCGCGGTCGGCCCGAAGGAGCGGGTCGTGCTGCTGAAGGTCGGCGACGGCCAGGTGCTGGTCGGCGTCGGCGCCGACGGCGTCCGCTCGCTCGCGCTGCTCGAGCGCATCGTCGAGATGCCCGCCGAGGCGGCAACGCCCGGCGCCTTCGCCGAGCGGCTGAAGAGCCTGATGGGCGGCGGGGCGAAGCCGTGAAGCGCGCACTGGTGCTGATCCTGGCCGCGCTCGGGCTCGCGCTGCCGGCGCTGGCCGCGGCGGCCGAGGCCGGCGGCCTGCCGGTGCTGTCGGTCGAGGCCAAGGGCGGCGCGCAGACCTACTCGCTGACGATCCAGGTCCTCGTGCTGATGACGCTGCTGTCGGTGCTGCCGGCAGTCCTGCTCAGCATGACCGCCTTCACCCGCATCGTGATCGTGCTGTCGATCCTGCGCCAGGCGCTCGGCACGCCGCAGACGCCGCCGAACCAGGTGGTGATCGGCCTCGCGCTCTTCATGACGCTGTTCGTGATGAGCCCGGTGCTGAACCAGTCGTGGGCCGAGGGCGTCAAGCCCTACCTCGACAACCAGCTCGCCGGCGAGGCGGCGCTGACCAAGACCGTCGCGCCGCTGCGCGAGTTCATGCTGAAGCAGACGCGCGAGTCCGACCTCGCGAGCTTCGGGCGCATCTCGGGGCAGGGCCCCTTCGCCGGGCCCGAGGCCGTGCCGCTGACGGTGCTGGTGCCGGCCTTCATCACCAGCGAGCTCAAGACCGCGTTCCAGATCGGCTTCATGATCTTCATCCCGTTCCTGATCATCGACCTCGTCGTGGCAAGCGTGCTGATGTCGATGGGCATGATGATGCTGTCGCCGATGCTGGTGTCGCTGCCCTTCAAGCTGATGCTGTTCGTGCTGGTCGACGGCTGGACCCTGCTGATGGGGACGCTGGCGTCGAGCTTCGCGACCTGAGCCCGCCATGACCCCCGAAAGCGTCATCTCCATCGGCGAGCGCGCCCTGATCGTCACCTCGATGATCTCCGCGCCGCTGCTGCTCGCGGCGCTCGTGACCGGCGTGGTCATCGGCATGCTGCAGGCGGCGACGCAGATCAACGAGATGACGCTGTCCTTCATCCCGAAGCTGCTGGCGCTGGTCGCGACGATCTTCGTCACCGGCCACTGGATGCTGCAGACGCTGATCGACTACACGCGCGCGCTGTTCGAGAGCATCCCGTCGGTGATCGGCTGAGCGCCATGCTGACCCTCGACTTCACACGGCTGCTGGCGGGACTCGAGGGCTACGGCTGGGCGTTCCTGCGGGTCACGGGCTTCATGCTGCTGGCGCCGGTGTTCGGCGCGGCGCTGGTGCCGCGCCGGGTCAAGCTGGTGCTGGCACTGGCGCTGACGCTGATTCTCGCGCCGCTGACGCCGGCGACCGCGGCCATCGATCCGTTCAGCGCCACGGCGCTGTTGACCGCGGCCGAGCAGGTGCTGGTGGGTGTCGCGATCGCCTTCGTCGTGCAGGTCGTGTTCGACGCGCTGTCGCTGGCCGGCCAGCTGGTCGCGACGACGATGGGCCTCGGCTTCGCGACGATGATCGACCCGGCGCGCGGCGCGAGCACGGCGGTCGTCAGCCAGTTCTACCTGATCCTCGGCATGCTGATCTTCCTGGCGCTCGACGGCCACATCGCGCTGATCTCGGTGCTCGCCGACAGCTTCCGCGTGCTGCCGCCGGGGCCGGCGGCGCTCGGGCCGGAGAGCTTCCTGGCGCTCGCCCGCTGGGGCGGCAGGATCTTCGAGGCCGGCACGATGATCGCGCTGCCGGCCGTGGTTGGCCTCGTGCTCGTCAACCTCGCGCTCGGCATCGTCAGCCGGGCGGCGCCGCAGCTGAACCTGTTCGCGGTGGGCTTCCCGATCAGCATGCTGCTCGGCTTCACGATGCTGATGCTGAGCCTGCCGACGCTGCAGGGCAATCTCGAGCGGCTGTTCCTCGAGGCGATCGACACCGCCGGCCGCATCGTCGGGACGCACTGAGGGCGCCATGGCGAGCGAAGACTCCGACGCCGAGAAGACCGAACAACCGACCGCCAAGCGGCTGCAGGATGCGCGCGAGCGCGGCCAGGTCGCGCGCTCCAAGGAGCTCGGCAGCGCGGCGGTCATGATCGTCGGCAGCAGCGCGCTGCTGCTGGGCGGCGGCTCGCTGGCCGGCGGCTTCGGGCAGCTGCTGCGCGGCGGCCTGAGCTTCGGCCACGAGGCGCTGCTCGACGGCTCGGTGATGACCCGGGCGCTCGGCGTCACGACCGTCGAGGCGATCCTGATCCTGCTGCCGTTCCTCGCCGCGGTCACCGCGGCCGCGGTGCTCGCGCCGCTCGGCCTCGGCGGCTGGGTCTTCAGCCCGCAGGCCCTGGCGCCTGACTTCACGCGCCTCAATCCGGTCACCGGCCTCGGCCGGGTGTTCGGCCTCAGCGGCCTGTCGGAACTCGTCAAGGCGCTGCTGAAGTTCGCCGTCGTCGGCGCGGTCGCCGTCGCGGTCGGACTGTGGCTGGCGCGCGATGCGATCTCGCTCGGCGCGATGCCGGTTGCGCCGGGCATGGGCCGGGCCGTGCACCTGCTGATGCTGGCGATGCTGCTGATGAGCCTCGGCCTGGTCGCCGTGGCCGCGGTCGATGCGCCGCTGCAGTGGTGGCTGGTGCGCCGCCAGCTGAAGATGACCCGCGACGAGATCCGCGAGGAGCTCAAGGAGACCGACGGCCGGCCGGAAGTCAAGGCGCGCATCCGCGAGCTGCAGCGCAAGATGTCCAAGCGCCGCATGATGCAGGCGGTCGCGACCGCCGACGTCGTGGTCACGAACCCGACGCACTATGCGGTGGCGCTCAAGTACGAGGCCGCCCGGATGAAGGCCCCGCGCGTGATCGCCAAGGGCCGCGACCTGGTCGCGGTCGAGATCCGCCGGCGCGCCGAGGAGGCGCGCGTGCCGCTGTTCGAGGCGCCGGCCCTGGCGCGCGTGCTGTACGGCAGCACCGACGTCGGCCGCGAGATCCCGGCGGGCCTGTACCTCGCGGTCGCGCAGGTGCTGTCGTACCTGTACCAGATCAGGACGCTGAGCGCGCAGCGCGCGGCGCGGCTCAGGCGCCCGTCACCGGAAATCGATCCGGCGCTGCGCGCCAGGTACGACCGCGGCGGGGTGGCTGAATGAGCGCGACGCGCCCGATCAGCGACACGCTGATGGAGTTCGGCCGGCAGGGGCTCGCGGTGCCGGTGCTGCTCCTGGTCATGCTGTCGATGCTGGTGCTGCCGCTGCCGCCGGCGGTGCTCGACCTGTTCTTCACGTTCAACATCTCGCTGTCGCTGGTCGTCATCCTGGCGGTGATCTACGTCAAGCGGCCGCTCGACTTCGCCGTGTTCCCGACCGTGCTGCTCGCGGCGACGCTGCTGCGGCTCGCGCTCAACGTCGCCTCGACGCGCGTCGTGCTGCTCGAGGGCCACACCGGCCCGGACGCCGCCGGCCAGGTGATCCACGCCTTCGGCTCGTTCGTCATCGGCGGCAACTACGCGGTCGGCCTGGTGGTGTTCGCGATCCTGGTGATCATCAACTTCATGGTGGTCACGAAGGGCGCGGGCCGCGTGTCGGAAGTGACCGCGCGCTTCACCCTCGACGCGATGCCCGGCAAGCAGATGGCGATCGACGCCGACCTCAACGCCGGCATCATCACCCAGGCCGAGGCCACGATCCGGCGCCAGGAGGTGCGCGAGGAAGCGGACTTCTACGGCGCGATGGACGGCGCCTCGAAGTTCGTCCGCGGCGACGCGATCGCCGGCATCCTGGTGGTGTTCATCAACATCTTCGGCGGCCTCGCCATCGGCACGCTGCAGCACGGCCTCGACCTCGGCGCCGCCGGCCGCACCTACGTGCTGCTGAGCATCGGCGACGGCCTGGTCGCGCAGATCCCGGCGCTGCTCCTGTCGGTCGCGGTGGCGGTGATCGTGACCCGCATGTCGCGCTCCTCGGACATGAGCCAGCAGGTCGCGAAGCAGATGCTGGGCCAGCCGAAGGCGCTGGCGGTGTCGGCCGCCATCCTCGGCCTGATGGGCCTGATCCCGGGCATGCCGAACCTCGCGTTCCTCGCGATGGCGGCGCTGTCGGGCGGCGGCGCCTGGTTCCTCAAGCTGCGGGCCGACGAGGCCGCGCGGCGGCCGGCGCCGGAGGCCGGCGCCGCGGCCCCGGCGACGCTGCCGGCCGAGCAGCGCGAGCTGTCGTGGGACGACGTCGAGTCGGTGGACCCGATCGGCCTCGAGGTCGGCTACCGGCTGATCCCGCTGGTCGACAAGACGCAGGGCGGCGAGCTGATGGGCCGCATCAAGGGCGTGCGCAAGAAGCTGTCGGAGGAGCTCGGCTTCCTGGTGCCGGCGGTGCACATCCGGGACAACCTCGATCTCGGCCCGAACAGCTACCGCATCACCGTGCAGGGCGTGCCGGTCGGCGAGGCCGAGGTCTTCCCGGACCGCGACCTCGCGATCAACCCGGGCACGGTCGCCGGCCCGGTGCCGGGCATCACCACCAAGGATCCGGCCTTCGGCCTCGACGCCGTGTGGATCGAGCGGTCGCGCCGCGAGCAGGCGCAGACCCAGGGCTACACGGTGGTCGACGGCGGCACGGTCATCGCCACGCACCTGTCGCAGCTGCTGCAGGCGCACGGCCACGAGCTGCTCGGCCACGAGGAAGTGCAGCAGATCCTGAACCGCCTGCAGAAGGTCGCGCCGAAGCTCGTCGAGGAGCTGGTGCCGAAGGCGCTGCCGATGAGCGTCGTCGTCAAGGTGCTGCAGAACCTGCTGCTCGAGCGCGTGCCGATCCGCAACTTCCGCGTCATCGCAGAGACGCTCGCCGAGAACGCCGGCCGCAGCCAGGACCCGGCGCAGCTGGTGGCGGCGGTGCGCATCGCGCTCGGCCGCTCGATCGTGCAGGCGATCACCGGGCTGCGGCAGGAGCTGCCGGTGATCACGCTCGACGCGCAGCTCGAGCAGGTGCTCGGCGACTCGATGCTGGGCGGCGGCGACGGGCCCGGCTTCGAGCCCGGGCTCGCGGACCGGCTGGTGCAGGCGCTCGCCGACAGCGCGCGGCGCCAGGAACTGGCCGGCGAGCCGGCGGTGCTGCTGACGACGCCGAAGCTGCGGCCGTGGCTCGCGCGGCTGCTGCGCCATGGCGTGCCGGCGCTGAGCGTACTGGCCTACAACGAAGTGCCGGAGAACCGGCGCATCCGGGTCGTGTCGGCGGTCGGGCGCTGACGCCCGCGGCCTGAGCGACGACGGGAGGACCGATGAAGATCAAGAGATTCGTGGCGGCGACGATGCGCGAGGCGCTGGAGAGCGTGCGCTCGGAGCAGGGGCCGGACGCGGTCATCATCTCGAACCGGCGCATCGACGGCGGCATCGAGCTGATCACGGCGGTCGACTACGACGAGACGCTGATCGAGGAGGCGCTGAAGCGCATCCGCCCGAGCGCCGCCCCGGCCGCGCCCGCGCCGGCCGCCGCTGTCGCGGCGCCCGCGCCCGCGGCCGCGCCGGCGCCGCGTCGCGCCGCGGCCAGGCCCGCCCCGAAGGCGGCCCCGACCCCGGCGGCCGCGCCCGCGTCACCGCCGCCGGCGGCCGCGCCCGCAGCAGCGCCGCCGGCGGCCGCCGAGCGCCCGCACGTCGTCTGGTCGCAGGACGCAGGCCTGCTCGCGATGCGCCGCGAAGTCGAGTCGCTGCGCGCGCTGCTGCAGGACCAGCTGGCGAGCCTGGCGTGGAGCGATCGCCTGCGCCGCGAGCCGCTGAAGGCGCTCGTGCTCAAGGACTTGAGCGTGCTCGGCGTCGCGCCCGACATCGCGCGGCTCCTGGCCGCGCGCGTGCCGGCGGCGACCCAGGTCCACGCCGCCGGGCGCATCGCTCCGGCGCTCGTCATGCGCCAGCTGGCGGCGGTCGAGCACGGCGAGGTCATGGGCGGCGGCATCTACGCGGTCGTCGGCCCGACCGGGGTCGGCAAGACCACGACGATCGCCAAGCTTGCGGCGCGCTGGGCCGTGCGTCACGGCGCGGACAGCGTCGCGCTCGTCAGCCTCGACCACTACCGCATCGGCGCGCGCGACCAGCTCGCGACCTTCGCCCGCCTGCTCGGCGTGCCGATGCAGGTCGCGAGCAGCGCGCGCGAGCTCGACGGCGTGCTGCAGGGGCTGGCGGCGCGCCGCCTGGTGCTGATCGACACCGCCGGCATGAGCCCGCACGACAAGCGGCTCACCGAGCAGTTCGCGACGCTGCTCGGCCCGGGCCGGAAGATCCGCACGCTGCTGACGCTCGCCGCCAACAGCGAGCAGAGCGCGCTCGACGAGGTCGTGCGCTCGTACGCCGCGGTGCGCCCCGAGGCGCTGGTGCTGACCAAGCTCGACGAGGCGGCGAGCCTCGGCGGCGTGCTGTCGGTCGCGATCCGGCACGCGCTTCCGCTCGCCTGGCTCGCCGACGGACAGTGCATTCCGGACGACCTGCACCCGGCCGCGCAGAAGCTCGCGTGGCTGATCAAGAAGGCCATCGAGCTGGCGTCGGGCAGCGGTGCCGTCGACGCCGTCGATGAAGCGTATCTGGCATCTCATTTCGGCAAGGTTGCGCAACATGGCTAACTGGAAACCCTTCGATCCGCCGCGGCCGGCCGCCAGCCGCCCCGTCAAGGTCATTGCCGTCACCGGCGGCAAGGGTGGCGTGGGCAAGACCAACGTCACCGCCAATCTCGCGGTCGCGCTCGCCGAGCGCGGCCAGTCGGTGCTGGTGCTCGACGCCGACCTCGGCCTCGCCAACGTCGACGTCGTGCTCGGCCTGCAGCCGCGCTGGAACCTGAGCCACGTGCTGTCCGGCGAGCGCGCGCTCGAGGAGGTCATCGTCGAGGGGCCGCGCGGCATCCGCATCGTGCCGGCCAGCTCCGGGATCCGGCAGATGGCGAACCTCGGCCCGCTCGAGCACGCCGGGCTGATCCGCGCCTTCAGCGACCTCGGCCAGCGGGTCGACGTCATGCTGATCGACACCGCGGCCGGCCTGCACGAGAGCGTCACGACCTTCGCCCGGGCGGCCCACCACGTGCTGGTCGTGGTCTGCGACGAGCCGGCCTCGCTGACCGACGCCTACGCGCTGATCAAGGTGCTGAGCCGGGAGCACCGCGTGCAGCACTTTCGCGTGCTGGCGAACCAGACGCGCAGCCCGGGCGAGGGCCGGGACCTGTACGAAAAGCTGGCGCGCGTCTGTGACCGGTTTCTCGATGTCACGCTCGAGTACGCGGGGTCGGTGCCGTACGACGAGTTCCTGCGCCGCGCGGTGCAGCGCCAGTCGGCGGTGGTCGAGGCCTTCCCGGGCTCGGTCGCGGCCCAGGGATTCAAGAAACTGGCCAGCAAGGCCGATACATGGGCCGTGCCCGGCGGAGCACGGGGCCACCTGGAGTTCTTCGTCGAACGCCTGGTCATGGCGAACACAGGCGTAGGCGCTTTGCAATGAGAGCAAGACAGCAGTACGCCGAGGCCGCGCGCCCCGCGACGGGGTCCGGCCCGGCCGACATTCCGCAGGACGAACTCGTCCTGCGTCATGCCGATTTGGTCAAACGGATCGCGTACCACCTCGTCAGCCGCATGCCGCCGAACGTCGAAGTCGACGACCTGATCCAGGCCGGCATGATCGGCCTGCTCGACGCCGCGCGCCACTACACCGCCAGCAAGGGCGCGAACTTCGAGACCTACGCCGGCATCCGCATCCGCGGCGCGATGCTCGACGAGGTGCGCAAGTCGGACTGGACGCCGCGCTCGGTGCACCGCACGGTGCGCGAGATGAGCGAGGTCGTGCGCCGCATCGAGAACGAGACCGGCCGCGAGGCGCGCGCCGGCGACGTCGCCGCAGCGCTCGGCGTCAGCGTCGAGGAGTACCACCGCGCGATCGCCGACGCCGCCAGCTGCCGCCTGTTCAGCTTCGACCAGATGGGCTCGAGCGACGACGACGGGCCGGTGGCCCACGCCCGCGACGACAGCCCCGGCCCGCAGGACGACCTCGAGGAGGAGGACTTCCGCAAGGCGCTGGCCGGCGCGATCGAGGGACTGCCGGAGCGCGAGAAACTGGTGCTGTCGCTGTACTACGACGACGAGCTCAACCTGCGCGAGATCGGCGCGGTGCTCGACGTCAGCGAGTCCCGCGTCTGCCAGATCCACGGTCAGGCGCTGGTGCGCCTGCGGGCCCGCATGGAGGACTGGCGGCAGGGGCGTTGAGCCCGCCGCGCGGCTGAGCCATGGACATCCTGAGCGTCGTCGGCATCGTGCTCGCCTTCGTGTCGATCATCGGCGGCAGCATCCTCAAGGGCAGCGGCGTCAAGGCGCTGCTCGGGGCGGCGGCCTTCGTGATCGTCGTCGTCGGCACGGTCGCCGCGATCTTCGTGCAGACGCCGATCAGCACTTTCAAGCGCGCGCTCAGGATCATCGGCTGGGTCTTCAGGCCGCCGACGATGAACCCGGACGCGACCATCGCCAAGATCGTCGAGTGGAGCAACATCGCCCGCAAGCAGGGCCTGCTCGGTCTCGAGTCCGCGGTCGAGACCGAGAAGGACGAGTTCATGAAGAAGGGCTTGCAGGCGCTGGTCGACGGCGGCGAGCCGGACGCGATCCGCAACCTGCTCGAGATCGAGCTCGAGGTGCGCGAGCACGCCGACAACGCGGCGGCCAAGGTGTTCGAGGGCATGGGCATCTACTCGCCGACGCTCGGCATCATCGGCGCGGTCATGGGCCTGATGGCCGTGATGCAGAACCTGGCCGACCCCTCCAAGCTCGGCCACGGCATCGCGGCCGCGTTCATCGCGACGATCTACGGCATCGGGCTCGCAAACCTGTTCTTCCTGCCGATGGCGGCCAAGCTCAAGTCGGTGGTGCACGGCCAGACCCAGGTGCGGCAGATGTGCATCGAGGGCATCATCTCGATCGCGCAGGGCGAGAACCCGCGCAACATCGAGGCGAAGCTCAAGTCCTACGTGCACCACTAGGCGCCGGACCGCATGGCGCGCAAGAAGAAGCACGAGGAGCACCTGAACCACGAGGCGTGGGCGATCCCCTACGGCGACCTCGTGACGCTGCTGTTCGCGCTGTTCACCGTGATGTACGCGATGTCCTCGGTCAACGAGGGCAAGTACCGGGTGCTGTCCGACTCGCTGGTCGCGGCCTTCCGCGGCGCGCCCAAGACCACGACTCCGATCACGGTCGAGAAGGCCTCGAGCGGCAAGGGCGGCGACCAGCACCTGACGGGCGTGCGCCCGACCGCGCTGATGAAGCTGCGCGACCCGCGGCCGACGCTGCCCGGCATGGAGCGCACCGCCGAGCTCGGCGCGACCGCGGCCAAGGATGCCCAGGGCCACGCCCAGGGCGGCGGCACCGACCCCAAGTACGCGCTGTTCAAGATGGCGGACGACGTGCGCAAGGCGCTGCAGGGGCTGATCGACCAGAAGGTCGTGAACGTCCGCCAGACCGCGTTCTCGCTCGAGGTAGAGATCAAGACCGACATCCTGTTCCCGAGCGGCGTCGCCGCGGTCTCGCCCGGCGCGCTGCCGGTGCTGACCAAGATCGCGGAGATCCTGAAGCCCTTCCCGAACGCGATCCGGGTGGAGGGCCACACCGACAACCGGCCGATCAGCACCTCGGTGTTCCCGTCCAACTGGGAGCTGTCGGCGGCGCGCGCGGCCAACGTCGTGCAGCTGTTCAGCAAGGCGGGCGTCGACCCGCTGCGCATGGAGGTGCTCGGGCTCGGCGAGTTCCGGCCGGTGGCGCCGAACGACAGCGCCGACGGGCGCAACTCCAACCGGCGCGTCGTGATCGTGGTCCTCGAGCAGAAGGTGCCCGACGGCGGCCAGGACCCGGTCGACGAGGCGATCAAGGCGACGGTCGCGCAGGGCCACGAAGGGCCGACTGTGCTCGTGCAACGTGACAACAACGCGGGGAAGGATCCGACATGATGATCGACACGGCTTGGCTGGTGGCGGCGCTCTCGGGCGGCGCCTTCGTGGTGGCGGCCCTGTGCGGGATGACCCTCGCCGGCCGGGCCCGGCGCCGCGGCGAGCGCTTCGAGGCCCTCGAGGCCGAGATCGCGGCGCTGCGGGCCGAGGTGAAGGCGGCGTCCGGGATCGGCAGCCGGGTCGGCGAGCGCGTGCGGCGCCTGGAACAGGTCGGCGCCCAGCTCAGCGACCGCCTGGGCCAGCTGGAGGTCCGCGGCGACGGCCGTCCCTATGACCACGCGATCGCGATGGTCCGCCACGGCGCGGATGCCGAGCGGCTGGTGACGCATTTCGGCCTGAGCCGCGGCGAGGCCGACCTCGTCAGCCTGGTGCACGGCCAGCGCAAGGCCGGCTGAGGCCCTCCGGGTCCCTCGCGGGACCCCCGACCGCCCCCGGCGCCCCCCCGGACGCCGGCCCCAACCCGTTGCGGTGCCCCGGCGGGGTCCCGTTGCTCGGAAAACGTTGACACGGGTCGACTCGGACCCGAAAATACGCGGCTCATTTGCCGGAGGGGTACCCAAGCGGCCAACGGGAGCAGACTGTAAATCTGCCGGCTTATGCCTTCGAAGGTTCGAATCCTTCCCCCTCCACCAGATTCCGGGCCGAGGGTGGCCGCTCAGGCGGTGCTGGGCCGGGTCCCGGGGGGTCGCGGAGCCTCTTATATATAGGCGGGCGGGCCGGCGCGGTCGGATCGGCAGGTTGGTCGAGGCGGGTGTAGTTCAATGGTAGAACCTCAGCCTTCCAAGCTGATGGTGTGGGTTCGATTCCCATCACCCGCTCCAGCGCCCAGGGCCTTGGACCGCGGGTGATCGCAGTGGCAGGGGACGGATTGGCGGGCAGGGTAAAAACCCCGTTGGGACAGAGACTTAAGCCCACGTAGCTCAGTCGGTAGAGTGCGTCCTTGGTAAGGACGAGGTCTCCGGTTCGATCCCGGACGTGGGCACCAGATGACGCCGGGCGCCGACGCTGGCGAGGGTTGAGAAGGGTTCATTCACGAAGACCGTCCCCGCCGCGCGGGGGCGGCGTTGAGACGGGGCGAAGGGCCCCCTAGAAGGAGAAGCTGCCGTGTCTAAGGAAAAATTCCAGCGTACGAAGCCGCACGTGAACGTGGGGACGATTGGGCACGTGGACCATGGGAAGACGACGCTGACGGCGGCGCTGACCAAGGTGATGGCCGAGAAGCACGGTGGCGAGTTCAAGGCGTACGACCAG